>CAILZI010000144.1 GCA_903838675.1 uncultured Verrucomicrobiota bacterium | reverse complement strand
CTTTCCCTGGGCTTGCTGACAGGCATCAATGACAAACGCCGCTGGGTGTTGCTGTTGGGCAATCTCCCACTGCTTGTGGCCAATGGTTTGATGGCGGGCTCACGCGGTGCGGTCTTTAGCATGTTGATTGTCGGGGCCATCGTGGGAGCCACCTCCACTGTGTCCAAAATGGGCAAGGGCCGCAATACATTGCCTTACCTGCTCCTCGGGGCGGGCTTGGTCGTGTTTGGGGTCAATATTTTCTTCAGCAAAGCGCTGGAAGCTTTTGAAACCCGACGATCTACTGCGGGAGACTCCACCATTGATCGCATTATGTTTCCGGTCAATTCGGTGAAGTTCGCGGCCAAGGAGGTGGATTTGATGGGCTTCGGCATAGGCATGTCTCACCCGGCGTCCATGGCGATGCGCAGTGCCCTCAAGATTGACCCCCCTAAAAAGCGCTGTCCGGTCTATGATGCCGAGACGGGGCAGGTGCTGGCGGAGTTGGGCTGGCCGGGTTTTATTGTATGGTATGTATTTCGAATCGTGATGGTCTGGCAGTGTTGGGTGGCCTTCCAGCGTTCTCCCCCATCCATGTTCCGCTCCATTGCGCTAGGCTTTTTCTGTTATGAATTGCTGCTGCTGCCTGGCAGTTTCGTACTTAACCACACCGCCAATGTGTTTGCCTGTGCGGCTTGGGGTTTTTGCTTGATTCCGAATTTGGAATCCTTGGTGCGTCGGGCTCGCCCTGTATCGAGTCCTCAGCAGCAGATCCTTCGTGGCCGTGGTTCACGAGTGCCGAGACTGCATGGCTAGGGAGCCAACTATCATGCCTGAAACGATTATTCCCATCAGTGTGGCTGTGCCGGCCTGTCGGCGCCTCTCGCAACTGCGTGTGACCTTAATCCGGTTGCTGGCTTGCGATCCGTCACCGACGGAAATTCTAGTGCATCTGGATGGTAATGACGCTGGATTGCGTGCATTGGTGGAAGGCGAGTTTCCAAACGTGCGGCTGCTGCACTCCTCAGTACTCATCGGTCCGGGTGGCGCGCGTAACCGGCTGACGCGCGAAGCGCGCTGCTCGTGGGTCGCCCATTTTGATGATGATTCGTTTCCCGCTGACAGTGATTTTTTTGCACGGGCCTGGACTCTCATTTTGCGGTATCCCGAAACGGCAGTATTTGCTGCCACGATCTTGCCGATGGAGTCTCTCGATTCACAGGGGCTTTGGTTGCAGTCCCTATACGTAGGCTGCGGCCATCTGATGAGCCGGGACTGGTTCCTACGTACGCAGGGCTATCTACCTCTGCCGGTGGCTTACAATCTGGAAGAGGTGGATGTGAGCATTCAACTGCACGACCTGGGCGGTCGTTGTTTGCTGTCAGGTGAACTGCGCGTGTTTCATGATCATCCAGCCCCTCTGCGCGAAACCGAGGACACACAGGTGGCGATGATGATCAACACGGTGCTGTTCCCACTGTTACGCTATCCTCTTCCCCTGCTTCCGCAGGCCTTTGGCAGCGTCCTCCGCCGTCTGTTTCGACTGGCGCGGAGCGGGGAGTGGCGTGTCATTTTTCGTTCGCTTTGGGCGCTGCCTCGAGTCATTTGTCAGTATCTTTCCTTGCGTGCGCCCGTGCGGACGATCACCGCTTGGTCTTGGCTGCTGTTGCGAAGTGTGCCGCTGAGGGTATCGACAACTATTGCTTTTTTTCCATCTTTTTCTGCATGATTAATTCAGCTTCTCATGAGAATGCCGAGAAAGGAGCGAGGCGCATTAGCGTTTGTGTGGTGACCTATCTGACTTCTCCCTACCAGGTGGAGTTTTTCAATGAGATCACTGCCAGTGGCGAAACAAGCCTGCGGGTGATCTATTTGCGCCGCCAGCATGATATGCATCCTTGGGGGCGGGTGACGCTGATGCACGAGCACCTCGTGCTGGAAGGCCATCCCGAATTGATCGGGCTGGCGTTCCGCTGGGTGCTGGATGCCGACCTGACGGTTTGCAACTACTACACCCATTGGTTTGGCTTGGCGGCTCTTCACCTTCGACATCTCAGCAGTCGGCCCTGGGTGTTTTGGGGCGAGCGTCCGGGTTTCTTGCGACTCGGTTGGTTCGGGCGTCTTGCCCGAAAACTATTGCTCTATCCGATTTCGAAAAATGCAGCTCCAATCTGGGCTATCGGGAGGGCTGGAGTCGCTGGCTATCTTAATGATTGGGGCGCGGATAAAAGTTATGTCAATTTGCCCTATTTTTCTGATTTGAGCAGGTTCCGCAATGAGCCCCGAACGGCACCTTCCGATGTGCGTGTGATACTATTTTCAG
Source organism: uncultured Verrucomicrobiota bacterium (assembly GCA_903838675.1). Lineage (GTDB taxonomy): Bacteria > Verrucomicrobiota > Verrucomicrobiia > Verrucomicrobiales > Verrucomicrobiaceae > Prosthecobacter. The sequence continues at coordinate 19,541 of CAILZI010000144.1, read as the reverse complement.
GTGTGCTTAGTTCACGCAAAGGTGTGCTTGGCTTGGCTCAAGGGTTCTACGCAGCTGCTAAAGCACATCCTTGTCTACGCTTGATCATTTTGGGATCCGGACCACTGGAAAAGCAAATGCGGGAGATTCTCCGGCCTGTGGCTGATCAGGTGGAATGGGTGGGATTCCGCGAGTGGCGTGAACTTCCTGCTTTTTACGCGAAAGCACACGCTTTGTGCCTTCCCACCAAGCATGACGGATGGGCCATGGTGGTGCCAGAGGCTTTGGCGGCTGGTTTGCCGGTGATTACCACGATGGATGCTGGAGCGGCATTGGAATTAGTCACGCATGATCTCAACGGCTGGCTGCTGCCGAATTCCGAGGCGCATGTCATCGAGAATGCCATGTGCCGACTGGCGATCTTGTCATCCACTGAGCTCGCTCGCTTAAGCTGTGCAGCTAGTGAGAGTGTTAACAGTCATACTTTGGAGGAAGGACGCATCAGATTTGTGAATGCTGCGCGCGAGGCAGTGAATGCATATAATATTAACTCCTCCTCAAGGAAGTCATTAAAATCTTCTCGCTATTGCGCATCAGATTGCTTCAAGCAAAATAGCAAAATAGAATTAGTTAAGAAGTTAAGTATAACAGCGGTCGTTTTCAGGGTCAATCAGCTCGGCGACAATGTTGTTTACCTGCCTGTAGTTCAATCGCTCGTGGCAGCACACCCTGATTGGCACATCGTGGTGCTGACAAGCAAAACTGCTGCCCGATTGTATGAAGTATGCTGTCCTCAGGTGGAGCTTCGTGTGTATGAGGCTTCGAAGTTTACCAGCGCGTGGCGCAGGCCTTGGGAACTGGCGCAAATGGCTGCCGAACTGGGTGAGTTGAGACCAGATGCCTGCCTGCTCGGTGATGATCAAGGCAATGTGGCCCACTTGCTGGCGTTGCTAAGCGGCGCGAAGCTTTGCATTGGGCCAAAAACTTCAGGGGTGTTAAATTTCTTGTTGCATCATCGTGAAGCGATGCGTGTAGGAGAGTCAGTGGCTGCACACAACTGGCGCATCGCCAGAGCGCAGTTTTCTCTTCCGGAAAGCATGCCTGCGCCAGATCTTTCAGCTTTTGGTCGCGATGAATCGAATGCGATTGTTATTCATGCAGGCGCGAGCCGTACGTATCAGCGCTGGCCTCTACGCCATTTCATAGAGCTGGCAAACCAACTCGTGAAGACATATCCGGTGCGCTGGATATCCCAAGGGGAAGATGAGAATCTGAGCCATGCCGTGCAACGAGTAAAAACGAACTCATTGGATGAACTGGTACGTGTAATTGCGGGGGCAAGGCTGTTTGTGGGTAACAATTCGGGTCCCATGCACATTGCCTCAGCGGTGGGTACTCCTGGAGTCATTTTGATTGGACCCTCCTCACCTAGCTGGGATCCGGCTTGGAATAAGGATCGATTTAAACTGCTGCGTGAACCTCGCATTAGCTGCCAGCCCTGCGACGAAGCGAGTAAGCCTGCAAATCGTTGCTTGAACACATTAACTCCGATGGCATGCCTGAATCGCTGGAGTGTCAGTACTGTGCATGAGCAGGTCGAAAGCCTTTGCAGGTCAGTGTGAAAAAGTAGTGCGGTCTTCAATTTGGGGCTAAGCCTTGCTCTCATCTTCGATTTAATACTGGCAGCACTAACTGCAGCTGATTTCGAAAACGTATTGAGAGAGTTGATTTCTAGCCCGTCTGTTGAATTGCCGGCAGCACCACTAGCATCTTCGTAAATGACCTCGTCGATTATTCACGTCATCCACTCCATTGATCCCGAACATGGAGGCACGACGGAAGCGGTAAGACTGCTGGCGCAGATGCCTGGTTCTGTAAGGTCGACTGTGCTGAGCTCAGATGATCCAAAAACTGGTTGGGGCCGTGAATGGTCCTGTCCAGTGCGTCTGCTGGGACCTGCTAGAACGAAGTTGGGCTGGACGCCGAATTGGAAGGCAGGGCTGCGAGATCTGCTGGTTCCCGGCGCTGTCGTAGTGATACATGGCCTCTGGCAATATCATGCTTTGGCCGCCGCCAAGGCAGCGCGCGCAGCGAATGTGCCTGTGCTTGTTTTTCCCCATGGCATGCTGGATCCTTGGGCTCTGAGGCAGTCGCGGTGGCTGAAATGGGCCGTTTGGTGGGCGTTCTACCGTAAAGTGTTCAAGCAAGCGGCATGCGTTTGCTTTACCACAGAGGATGAGCGCCGCCTTGCAGCACCCAGGTTGGGGAAGATTAGTGGGGGGCAGGTAATTGTACCGCTTGGGGTTGAAGAACCGCCGGATACTTTGGATGTACTTAAAACCGAGTCTGATCGCGCCCAACCTGCCCTGGCTGGACGACGGATCTTTTTGTTTCTAGGTCGGCTCCATCCCAAAAAGGGGTGCGACATGCTTCTACAAGCCTTCGCGCTCTGGCAGGAAACTGATGATCCCGGCAGGACCGTGCATCTCCGCTTTGTCGGTCCGCCGTATACCACTCATTTTAAGGGAGAGCTCGAAAGACAATGTAGCGCCCTTGGGTTGAAGATCGGCGCGGATGTTTCATTTGCCGGCGGCGTGGCAGGACGAGGCAAATGGCGTGAACTGGCTGCCGCCGAAGTGTTGGTTCTGCCCTCACATCAGGAGAATTTTGGGATCGTGGTTGCCGAGGCGCTTGCGTGCGCTGTTCCTGTACTGTTGTCCGACAAGGTGAATACGGCATCATTCGTTGCAGAATATCACGCTGGACTGGTTGCTGAGGACACTGTGGCGGGTACCCTGCAGTTGTTGCAGGGGTGGTCACGCAAATCCGCTGATGAGAAGATTGCGACCCGGCAACAGGCGCGTCAGTTGTATGTGAGCAAGTTTGCCATTCAAACTGCGCTCAGGCACTTTCTTGAAGTCGTGGAAGATTCAGCGGCCAAAGGTGGCGCTAGGGACATAGAATAATTTTTTGTGCCAAACGTAGACTCTAAACTTTTCAGTCTTATGATTTTTACTTGCCTGAAACAGTTGTCCACCGACCTGATTCATTGATAAGACTGTTGAAATGAAAAAGGCACTCATAACCGGTATCACAGGTCAGGACGGCTCGTATCTGGCTGAGCTTCTGCTGGGCAAGGGTTATGAGGTGCATGGTGTAATCCGCCGTTCCTCCAGCTTCAACACAGGGCGGATTGACCACATCTATCAGGATCCTCATGTCGATGGCGCGCGCTTAGTTTTGCATTACGGTGACCTTGCTGATGCAGTACAGATGGTGAAGCTGCTGTATGAACTGCAGCCGGATGAAATCTACAACCTTGGAGCGCAATCCCACGTGAAGGTTTCTTTCGACATTCCGGAATATACCGGGGATGTGGACGGGCTGGGCACGCTGCGCATTCTGGAGGCAATCCGTGAATCGGGGCTGATGAAAAAGACGCGCTTTTACCAGGCCTCATCTTCGGAGATGTTTGGCAAGGTGCAGGAGGTGCCGCAGACGGAGCAGACGCCGTTCTGGCCACGCTCGCCGTATGGCTGTGCGAAGGTTTTCGCCCACTGGCTGACGGTGAACTATCGTGAGAGCTACGGGCTGCATGCCTCCAGCGGCATCCTTTTCAATCATGAGTCGCCACGCCGCGGGGAGACGTTTGTGACGCGTAAAATCACCCGTGCAGCCACGCGCATCAAATTGGGCCTGCAGGACATGCTCCATCTTGGCAATCTCGATGCGAAACGCGACTGGGGCTTTGCTGGTGAGTATGTGGAGATGATGTGGCTCATGCTTCAGCAGGAACAGCCGGATGACTTTGTCATCGCGACAAATGAAACCCACAGTGTGCGCGAATTTTGCCAGGAGGCGTTTGCACAGCTCGGTCTCGACTGGGAGCAATACGTGTTGCATGATTCCCGCTACGAGCGCCCTGCGGAGGTGGATCTGCTCATTGGCAATCCGGCGAAGGCACGCAAGCAGCTTGGCTGGGAGCCGAAAGTGCGATTCAAAGAGTTGGTGAAAATAATGGTGGACGCCGATCTCAAGCTGGCTGAACACGAAGCCAAACTGAAACGTCTCTGAAGCATGATGAAGCTGTTTATTTCCGGTCATACAGGCATGGTGGGGAGCGCGCTGGTGCGGCGTTTCCAAAGTGTTTCTGACGTGACCATCGTCACACGCACGCGCAAGGAGCTTGATTTGACAGATCAGGCGGCGGTCGCGGCATTTTACCTGGCTGAAAGGCCTGATGCAGCGATCATTGCCGCAGGCAAAGTAGGAGGCATTCACGCCAACAGCACCTATCCCGCCGAGTTCATCTATGAAAACCTGGCAATTGCGACGAATTGCATTCACGGTGCCTGGAAGGCTGGGGTGAGGCGGCTCTTGTTTCTGGGCAGTTCCTGCATTTACCCCAAGCTGGCCCCACAGCCTATGCCTGAAGACTGCCTGCTGTCATCGGCGCTGGAAACAACCAATGAAGCTTATGCCATCGCCAAAATCGCAGGGTTGAAAATGGCGGAGCATTATCGCAAGCAGTACGGTGTTGTCTATCATTCAGCCATGCCGACGAATCTATATGGTCCCGGCGACAATTACCATCCACAGAATTCGCACGTGATGCCGGCGCTGATCAGGCGGTTTCATGAAGCGAAGATGGCGGAGCTGCCTGAAGTTGTGGCATGGGGTACAGGACGGCCGCAGCGGGAGTTTCTACATGCGGATGATCTTGCGGATGCCTGTGCGTTTCTGCTGCAATTGGAAGCCCCGCCGGATTTGGTCAATGTCGGCTGTGGTACGGATGTGACGATACGTGAACTCGTGGAGATGGTGGCTGAAGTTGTGGGGTACAAGGGACGAATCGTCTGGGACAAATCCAAGCCCGATGGCACACCGCGCAAGCTGCTGGACACCACGCGTTTGAACCAGCTTGGCTGGAAACCCCGCATTTCACTCAAAGAGGGTTTAACGCTGACTTACCAGGCATTTCTTGAGGAGATGCATTCCAACCGACTGAGAGGCTGAATTATATTGGGATGTCTGATTCTGGCTCTTCATTCACGAATGAGGGGAGTTGCTTGAGTTCCGTTTGAGCAACCCCGCGGCAGGCTGAAGCCATCCCCATTCTGCTAGGAATCCTGCCATCTGCTAAACGCCTTTCTTTCTGCCTTCGTTGGTGTCGACTTGTGGGATGTAAGAGTTGTTTTGCATGGCCTTGGCGTGATTGCACATCATGAGAAGAAACAGCATCCATGTCTGGGTCCCGGGCATTCAGGATGGTGTCGGTGGCATTCAGGCCTTCTCACGGGTCTATGTTCAGGCCTTGGCTGAAGCATTTCCCAGTCTGGAAATCCACGTGTTTGTCAAAAACGACCTTCCTGTGCTTGCAGATCCACTCCGGCTGAAAGGGGTGAAGTTTTACTCAATGGTTCACTATCCGAAGTGGTCTCGCACTTTATCCATGGTTGGTTTCGGCCTGGCGGTGGGATTTTGGAAGCGTCCCCGCTGTGTGATCACGACCCACCTGCATTTTCTGCCAGCCTTGCACATGCTGCGCTGGCTGTGCGGCATTCCGGTAATGAGCGTCCTGCACGGCATTGAGGCATGGAATTTGCGAAGCGGACTGCGCTTAAGGGCCATGCGTGCTGCAGACCATCTGATGGCCGTCAGTCATCATACGCGCAATGAGGTTTCAGGTTCCTGTGGAGTGGCCCCTGAGAGAATCAGCGTGGTGCCGAACACCTTTGATGCAGCCCGGTTCACCATCGGTCCCAAGCCCGCGTACCTGCTGATGCGTTATGGTCTCACACCAAAGCAGCCAGTGATCATGACGGTGAGCCGGTTGGCCGTTTCCGAGCGATACAAGGGGCATCGTCAGATTCTGCAGGGACTTCACAATGTCCGGAATCAATTTCCCGGGCTTCGCTATCTGGTGGTGGGCAGCGGGGATGATATGCCACGCCTGCGGACAATCGTGCAAAATTCCGATCTGGAGGACTGCGTGATCTTTGCCGGCCATGTTCCTGCGGAGGAACTTCCTGATCACTACAAGCTCTGTGATGTTTTTGCGATGCCTAGTTGCAAAGAAGGTTTTGGCATCGTGTTTCTGGAAGCAATGGCTTCCGGCAAGCCTGTTGTGGCTGGGAATCTGGACGGATCTGTAGATGCCTTGGATCAAGGCCGCCTGGGCATCCTGGTCGATCCCCATGATTCAATGAACATTGCGGAAAATATCTGCAAGGCTCTGGGGAGGAGGCAGCCGGAGGCGGTCTGGAATTCCCCTGAATTGCTCCGCAATGCCGTGATCAGTCAGTTTGGCTACGAGCGGGTGCGACCGATGCTAGCGAAAGTGGTGGATCAACTGATGGGGCATTCGAGTTTCTCAGCGGGCACCGATGTTGTAAGTGGAGGGCAGCATGAATTGAACACCCTGCCGCATGTCGTGATCCTGACTCAATTGACCTCCCCGTGTCAGGTGGATTATTTCAATGCCTTGGCTGCCGCGAACGAATTCCACCTCGAAGCGATCTATCTCACCAGCAGGGATCAAAAGAGACAACGGGATGAGTTTGGAATTTCACATGATCACCTCATGCTTTCTGAATCCCCGGGAATGCGGTCAGTGGCGCTGGAGGCTGTCCGCCGCGCTGATTTGGTCGTATTCAATGGTGGTGCGGATAGGTTTGCGCTGCGAGCCATCCGGGAGCGCGTTCGCATGCAGCGTCCCTGGGTGTTCTGGGGAGACATCCCCCACGCTTTTCAGTCGGGCATCTGGGGAGTGTTGGCGCGCAGGGTGCTGCTCAGAATGTTGCATCGCAATGCTGTGGCAATCTGGGCTGCGAGCGATTTTGGCAATGAGGCATTCCGCCGCGAGTTCGGTGGCGGCCGCAGGTATTGCACCCTTCCTTATGTTTCAAATCTCAGGCCTGATGCCGATTTTCAGCGCATGCAGAAGGAGGCCCGGCTGGCCGTCGCTTCCTGTTCGTTGGATCAGGGGGTGAAATGTTTCACGGCTTCGGTGAAGGAGGTTCTGCAACACCTGCCAAGTCATGCTTTCCATGCACAACCCTCTTCTCAGGAATAGAGATAAGATAAAATACCAGCCTAAATGTAGGCTTAGGATTCACAATGGAACATGGTCAGAACAGTAATCAAAAACGTGTTTGAGGTGTCGATCCTTTATAGTCACATAAGAAAGCCGCGTGTATCATCGTTAATCCAAGGTTATGCCTATAATATACAAAGTTATTCGTTGAGTTCGGCGTTAATGTATATGTGCGCATTTTACACGTTATGCCTTCCATGGATCCTACCTTCGGCGGGCCTGTTGCGGCAGTTCATGCAATGGCAAAGGGATTGCTCGATGAAGGTGTCAGTGTGGACATTGTGACTGTTGATTCTCGTCCTTTCTCAAAATCAGTGCGGGGTGAATCCAAGGAAGGTGTGCATTGGTGGTGCTTTCCAACTCAGTGGCCTGGCCATGGAATGTCGCTGCCAATGGTTCGATGGCTGCGGTGCCACGTGAATGAGTATGATCTGATTCACATTCACGGGGTGTTTAACTTTGCCAGCTTCACGGCAGTACGCACGGCCCGCAAAGCCGGCGTGCCCTGTGTTGTGCGTCCCTTCGGAGTTCTCAACCGCTGGGGAATGGAGCGGCGCAAGGCCTGGCTGAAGAATCTGGTGTTCAAGTGGCTGGAAAAGCCCATGCTCGACGCCATACAGGCTTTGCACTTTACCAGTGATGAGGAGGCGGAGGATGTCGCTCGGTTGAAGATCAAGGCTCCTGGTTTTGTGATCCCGCTTGGCCTTGATTTATGCCCCTACAATCAGCTCCCCTCAACAATCCAGTTTGACACCAAATTTCCAGATTTCAGGGCGGATAAATCCATTCTCTTCCTGTCTAGGATCGACGCGAAAAAGGGACTCGACCTCCTGCTGCCTGCGTTCAAACAGGTTCAATCCAAGCACACCGGTGTGAAATTGATCATTGCCGGTGATGGCGAGCCGGCCTTGATCGATGAATTGAAAAATCTGGCCAAAGAACTGGCCATCGAAGACAGCATTTTGTGGACCGGATTTCTTTTCGGCAGGTTTCGTCTGAAGGCGATGGCCAAGGCCACCGTTTTCTGCCTGCCTTCGCGTTCGGAGAATTTTGGCATGGCGCTGCTGGAAGCCATGGCGGCCGGCTTGCCTTGCGTCGCGACGGATCAAGTGGCGCTAAGTATTGGAGCCGCCAAGGCAGGTGCGGTGTGCATGACCCCGGTCGCAGCCGAGCCATTGGCGGAGGCTCTCAACGCGTTGCTGTCGAATGAACAAATGTGCAGGGATTTGTCAGTCAAAGCGCAGAAGTTTGCAGCGGATTTTCATTCCATGTCCGTCATCGCCAGGCGGTTAAAGGTTTTTTATGAAAGGCTCTGCGACTCGTCAGGCAATCTCGCCGTTTGTGAACGCAAGGTTGTCACGACGCATTTGAGAAAAGAAAAAACCACAGTGGCCAAAGGCGCATATCACCGGGAGGGGCGGATTGTGCCACATCGTAGTGCTGCTGCTGGGCATGGTCCGTGAGGTCGCTTGCATTATTCGATGCTTTTTCAATTCAATAAGTGCGCCGCGCCTCTCGGTGCTCGATGCTCTATGGCCTCAGTATCTAACTCATGAAAGTCCTCCTGCTTAACCAGTGCTTCCATCCGGATCACGCGGCCACGGCGCAGCATCTGACCGATCTGGCGCATGAACTGGTCAGATACGGCCATCAGGTGACCGTGGTGGCGGCATCAAGAGGATACGATAATCCGGACATTCGCTACCCTGTGCGTGAGACGTGGCAGGGCATCGACATCCGTCGCATCTGGACGCCGGGGCTTGGCAAGCGGGCCAAGTGGCGGCGGTTGGTGGATTTCGCCGTATTCTGGGGCAATGCCACGCGCATTCTGCTGTTCCTGCCCCGGCAGGATGTGACAGTCTGCCTGACCTCGCCGCCGCTCATTTCCACACTGGGCACTATCGTGGCCAGGCTCAAAGGCGGCGCCGTGGTGCCGTGGGTGATGGACCTGAATCCCGATGAAGCCGTGGCCGCAGGCTGGTTGAAAGCCGGGGGCATTTTCGAGCGCACGCTCACGTTCATCCAAAACTGGAGCTTCCGGCGTGCCTCCCGCATCATCGCGCTGGACCGCTTCATGGCGGAGCGCCTGATGGCCAAAGGCGTGCGTGCGGAGGTCATCCACACCGATGCTCCCTGGTCGCATGATCAGGCAATTCAATATGACGTTGCCGCACGCGAGGCCTTCCGCGCAGAGCACGGGCTCACGGGCAAGTTCATCGTCATGTATTCCGGCAATCACAGTCCCTGCCATCCGCTGGATGCGGTGCTGACTGCCGCGCAGGAGATGCAGGGAGAGGAGCGGTTGCACTTCCTGTTTGTCGGCGGTGGCAGCGAGTTCAAAAAGGTGCAGGCGTTTGCCAAAGCGCAGGCGCTCAAAAACATCACCTGTCTGCCGTATCAGCCGATGGAGAAATTGTCGGGTTCTCTCTCATCGGCGGATCTGCATCTGGTGGTAATGGGAGACCCCTTTGTGGGCATCGTGCATCCGTGCAAAATCTACAACATCCTCACGCTGGGCATTCCTTTTCTATTCATCGGTCCGGATCAAAGCCACGGCGCGGATCTGGCGCGGCGCTTGCATGATCCCGCGCAGGGCCGCGTAGCGCACAATGGCGATGTGCCTGGCATCGTGCAGCAGATCCGTGAAGCGATGGCACTGGGGCCGCAGCCGGTGAATGCGGCGGCCAGGGCGCTCGGTGCGGAGTTTTCCCACTCGGTGCTGTGCCCGAAGCTGGTGCACGTCATTGAGCAGGCTGCTGCCGGTCACTGAGCAGGCTGCAACACGCGCTTGATCAGCTCGTAGCTGGCGAAGCGCTCGGCGTCCGGGAAGTCGTGGTCGGAGTCGGGGTGGACGACTTGCAGGTGTGACTCCGCCTGATGAAGTCTGAACAAGGGCAGAGCTGCGGCCGCGATGCGGTCCACGCTCTGCCAGCGGAAGTTCGCATCCCGCAGCGGTGCATTCACGAAAACATGGCGCGGCGCCAGGCAGGCGATGAGTTCGTAGTGGTCCCACGGGCAGTCCTGCGGATGGCCGAGGTAGTCCGCCATGCGCAGCATGTAGCGCTCCTGCACGTAGCCCTTGATATTGCCCCCGTAGTAGTCCAGCAGCGAATCAAAGCCGCAGCTTGAGACAACGGCCTGGATGCGGTCATCAAAAACGGCCGTAAAGATGGCATTGTGCCCGCCGAGGGAGTGGCCGATGGCCGCGTAGCCGTGGCTGCGATCAACGTAGGGCAGGGAGTCCAGGTAGTCGAGGCCGCGCAGGTTGTCCCAGATCGCCTTCATTGTGCCGCTGGGCATGTGCAGCGCTTTCAGATCGGGCTGGTAGTCGGCCAGCAGCGGATAGCTGGGAGACAGCGTCACAAAGCCGCGCTCAGCCAGCTCCTGCGCGTACTGCCGGTGCGCCTTGCCCCCGAGACCCACCACGACCTTGAAGCCGATCTTGTTCTCCGTGGGGTGCAGGCACAGCACCGCAGGTGCCTTCGTTCCGGCGAGCGCGGCTTTGGGAATGCACAAATAGGCCGTCACCTGACCGCCCGGCTGGGAGGTGTAGGTGATGAGCCGCCGCACGTAGGTGCCGCAGTCAGTTTCCTCCAGCATCTTGGGATCCAGCGCACAGCGCAGTTCCGGGCCGGGCAGGGGACCCGCCACCTGCTGAAAGCCCGCCAGCGCCTCTTTGCGTCGTGATTCCCATTCAGCCACGCTGGTGGCGGTCTTTATCGCGCCGTCCTTGGCATGGTATTCCAGCAGGTTTGTGCGGCTTAGCCCACGAATGGGGGGCACATCCTCTGCGAGGGCGAGGCAGGGCAGGGTGAGGGCAAACAAAACGCGGCGCATGGAAGCCATACGCCGCGTGGGGGTGGTTTGTTAGCGCACGTGTCTCAATCATTCCTGCGCCCGCCGAGCAGGAGCATGGCGTAGTAGAGGAACGTGCCCAGCGCGCTGATGAAGGCGGCCACGTAGGTCAGCGCTGCGGCATCGAGGACCCGGCTCATCGCGGCGGTCTCCTCGCCAGGAGCGACGGCTCCCGTGCTGGCCAGGACGCGCTTGGCGCGGGCTGTGGCGTCAAATTCCACGGGCAGTGTGATCAACTGAAACAGCATCACGATGCCAAAGCACATGGCGAGGATCGGCAGCGCGATCTTCGGCGCAAAGTAGAGCAGGCCAAAACCCACAAAAGGAATGATCTGCCCGGCGATGGTGGTGATGCCCACCGCCGCCATGCGCCACTGCAGCGGCGCGTAGAGCTGCTGGTGCTGGATGGCGTGGCCGCACTCATGCGCCGCCACCCCCAGGGCCGCCACGTTGGTGCCGTAGTAGTTCTCTTCACTGAGCATCAACTGCTTGTTCGTGGGATCGTAATGGTCGCTGAGCTGGCCGCGGACCGGGCTGATGGTGACATCGCGGATTCCGTTGATGTCCAGGATGCGCTGCGCGATCTGCGCGCCAGAGAGGCCGGAGCGTGCGGGCACCTGTGAGTAGCGTGCATAGGCGCTTTTCACGCGCCAGGAGGCAAAGAAGGACAGCGCCATCGTGCCAAGGAACAGCAGGAGGTAGAGGGGATCGAAGTACATGGTTCTTTTGAATTGATTCTGCCATTGATTACGCATCAGCGCTGACTTGGGAAGCGTGCGGGCATTCCAAATCTGAGCGTAGATTGTCACACAAAATCCCATGTTGCTTCCCAACGAGGCTGCGATTGAATCAGCCGTTCATGGAAACCGCTCCCATATCTACCGCCCCCCAGGCTTTTGAGCCCATTCTCTGCCGCGTCACGCCGTGGTATTTCCGCCGCATGGGCATGCTGGCCGGGCTGTGCCTGATTTTCGGTTGCGTGTTTCTCTACGACGGGCTCTTGGGCTATCCCAAGGTGGTGGCCATCGCTCAAAAGAAGGAGTGGTTCATGAAAGAGTTTCTGCCTTCTTTTGAGGACGCCAAGAAAAACGGGCGTTTGGCCCAGTGGATCGAGGATGCCAAAGCCAAGGGCCTGCCCACCGGCGTTGATGGCGATTCACCGCGTTGGAAAAGCTATGCCGCGAAGAACGGCTGGGAGGAGGAGCCCAAGCTCTACAGCGAGCGTGAGATCGCCGAGCAGTTTTTTTATGCCTACGGTTGCTTTGCCGGCGCGGTGATCGTGGGCATCCTCATCCTGCTGAATCGTGGCAAGGTGCTGCGTGGTGAGTCGGATCACTGGCTGACACCTGAGGGTGTGCAGGTTCGCTACGCCGATGTGTTTCGCGTGGACAAGCGCAACTGGGAGGTCAAGGGGTACGCGTATGCGTGGTACCGCGTGCAGGGCGGTGCAGCCAAGCGTGCGGAGTTTGACGATCTGAAATACGGCGGCGCAGACAAGGTTCTGGAGCGTTTGCTGGCCAGTTTCAGCGGCGAACTGATCGAAAAAGTCAGCGAATCTGAGACTGCCGAATCCGCATCTGCAGAGGTGGAAAAATAATGACACTTCTTTGAGTTTGAAAAAGGCGGGAATTTCCCCTTGCCAAAGCAAACTCAGCCGCTAAAGCTCCGCCCCATCCCAACACCCCCAATCTATGGCAGAGAACATCACAGAAAAAGTTAGAGACATCATCGTTGAACAGCTTGGCGTGAATCCCGAGCAGGTCACCCAAGAAGCCAAGTTCATCGAAGATCTCGGTGCCGACTCCCTCGACACCGTCGAGCTGGTGATGGCCTTCGAGGAAGAATTCGGCATCGACGTCCCTGACGAAGAAGCTGAAAAGCTTCAATCCGTGGGCGATGTCGTCCGCTACGTCGAAGAAAACGCCGAGTAATCCCGGCCTTTTTTAGAACTTCAAAAACAGCCAAGTGGTTTATTCCGCTTGGCTTTTTTGTTGGTCGTTTTCGGGCAGGAGCAGGAGCTTCCTATATGGAGTGCGGTCGCGAAGTGAGGAACAGCTTGTCCTCCGTAGCTTTTAGCGAAGGGGGAAGCGCAGCTACCGCTTTCGCCGTGCCGGTCAGCTCACGCGTGCCAGTAGACGCTCGAATGCGGGAGCCGGTGGTTCATCGCAAGGCAGCCACCCCACGCCCACCACGAGACGCTCGAAAGAGGCAGCCACCGCAGCCGCACTCCAAATATGCTCCGTCATGCTCGCGCTTGCCCTATGGATTGCGGTCGTGAAATGAGGAAGGAAGCGCCCTCCTGCTGATGGCGGAGCCATCAAAGCCTGTAGCGAGGGGTTGAGCGTAGCGACACCCCTCGAACAACGCGCACACCACCTGCAAATCCACGCGCATCGCGTAGCGATGCCAGCACGAGCGTCCAAATGATCATGCCTGCCCCTGGGAGTCAGTTTCTTCAATCCAGATACTTCGGCTCAAAACTCACGCCGGATTTCCGCAGCATGATCTCCAGCTCTTCTCGAAAACTGCGAGTGCGATGGTGCTCCTCCTGCCCGCGCACATACGCCACCACCTCTAGAAGCACAGACGCGCTCACCGTGAAGGCCGCGTAGCCGTCCTGCCAGGCGAATTCCGGCACGTGCATCTCCTCATGCACCCACACGGAGGACGCCTTCTTCAGTTCCTGAAGCACCTTCGCGATCATGTGCGTGGGCTTCAGCGACACCACTAGATGCACATGATCCGCCACGCCGCCGACCTCGTGTGAATGCGCGTCCATCCCACGGAGGGTCCCTCCGAGATACTCAAACAAACGAGGGCGCCATTCGCGGGAGATCCACGGTTCGCGGTTCCTCGTGGAGAAAACGATGTGGTAATGCAGGCTGGTGTAGGTGTTTGGCATGACGCGCTTCACCATGCCCTGGGTATTTCGGGACTCAACCCCGCGCCGCTTCGGGAGATGTCAGGCGACTGTGCGACGCTCGTACTGGCATCGCTACGCGATGCGGGTGCATTGATGGGGCGTGATGCGGGTGTTCGAGGGGTGTCGCTACGCTCAACCCCTCGCTACAGGCTGGGATGGCTCCGCCATCCTGAGCCGCAAGGTTCCGCTGGGAGCGCGGACCTCCGAGTCCGCAGCAGGTCGCTTTCACACAGCAGGTATTTCAGCATGTAAAGCATCGGAAGCACGAGGACTTCTGGGACGAGAGAGCTTTAGCGTTTTCCAAAACTGATTTCCGAAAAGCACGCGTGGCGACACTCGGCGGAGGCTTGAGGACAAGCCTTCCTACCTCGCGCCGGGCACGCGCCAGCCCAGCGCGGGTAGGGCTGGCTGTCCCCAGCCAGCCGCCGTCGGAGCCCATGCCTTTCTCACCAGAGACAGCCCGCTAAACGGAAATGTGTTTTGCGAACTGCTCTAAACGTGGGCAAATGAGGTTTCGGAATCTCATGTGCTTGCGGAGCGCTGCGGACTCGGAGGTCCGCGCTCCCAGGCGGTTGCTTCAGCGGAGCTCAGCCAAGCCCTTCTTGACGACTCCTTGACCACCAACCCGCCTCTAAAACCTCAGTACAAACTCGCCTTCCTTCTGCAGATGCAGGCGGTCACGGGCGGCCATTTCGAGGTAGGCGTTGTCGTTTTTGATCCACTCCATGCGGCGCAGGAGTTTGTCGCGGTCAGCTTGCAGCACATTGCGCTGCTCTTTGAGCTGCTCGAGTTTCGTACGCATCGCGTTCTGCGTGTCGATCGGGTTGTCACACAGGACATACACGACGGGCACAATGAGCAGCAGCAGAACGAAGCGGGCCACCTTGAGGAATGCGCGCACCCAGCTTTCCCAGCGGGACTGGGGTTCGGATGCGCGCACTTCTCGGTAGTTCATAAGGTCTTAGACTTTCATGCGGCCACCAAAGATGGCGTTTTCACCCAGTTCCTGCTCGATGCGCAGAAGCTGGTTGTACTTGGCGATACGATCGCTGCGGCTCATGGAGCCGGTCTTGATCTGGCCGCAGTTTGTGGCGACGGCGAGATCGGCGATGGTGTAATCTTCGGTTTCACCGGAGCGATGGCTCATGACGGCAGTGTAAGCGTGGCGATGGGCCAGCTCGACGGCGTCGAGGGTCTCGGTGAGGGAACCGATCTGGTTCACTTTGACAAGGATGGAGTTTGCCACGCCCTGGTCGATGCCCTTCTGGAGGAATTCAACGTTGGTGACGAAGAGGTCGTCGCCCACGAGCTGCGTGGTGGCGCCGAGTTCCTTGGTGATGGTGCTCCAGCCAGCCCAGTCGTTTTCGGCACAACCGTCTTCGATGGAGATGATGGGGAACTTCTTCTTCAGGTCTGCGTAGTAGGCCACGAGTTCGGCGGCGGTGCGCTCGGACTTGTCGGACTTCTTGAAGACGTACTTGTTCTTGGCCTTGTCGTAGAACTCGGAGGAGGCGACGTCGAGGGCGATGAAGATGTCTTCACCGAGCTTGTAGCCGGCTTTGTCGATCGCCTGGGCGATGACTTCGAGGGCGTGGTCCGCGCTCTTGAGGGTCGGGGCAAAGCCACCTTCGTCACCGACGGCGGTGCTCAGGCCCAGATCGTGCAGGATCTTCTTGAGGGCGTGGAAGACTTCGGAGCCGTAACGCAGGGACTCGGAGAAAGTCGGTGCGCCTTTTGGCATGATCATGAACTCTTGGAAATCGATCGGAGCATCGGAGTGCGCGCCGCCGTTGATGATGTTCATCATCGGCACAGGCAGCACCTTGGCGTTCGGGCCGCCGATGTACTTGTAGAACGGCACGCCCATGGTGGCGGCAGCCGCTTTGGCCACGGCGAGGGAGACGCCGAGGATGGCGTTCGCTCCGCACTTGGCCTTGGTCTTGGTGCCATCGACTTCGAGCATCGCTTTGTCGATGCCGACCTGATCGCAAGCGTCAGCGCCGATGAGGGCGTCTGCGAGTTCATTGTTCACCGCATCGACGGCCTTGAGCACGCCTTTGCCGGAGTAACGCTTCTTGTCGCCGTCACGGAGTTCAAGAGCTTCGTGTTCGCCGGTGCTGGCTCCGGAGGGGACTGCCGCACGGCCCATGGCTCCGCCTTCAATGTAAACATCCACTTCAACAGTGGGGTTGCCGCGTGAGTCGATGATTTCGCGTCCGATAATGCGAGAAATGGTGAGTTCGTCCATGAGGATAGATTATTTAAGTTTTGCTATTAATTAGGATTTTTCAAGAAGGTTTCCTGAAATCTCCGGGGGAAGGGCTCCATACACGGCTGAAGCTAACGCTCAAACGGTAGTTTTTGACGATGCAGCAAGAGACGCGCCAGAATGGCGGGGTAAGGGGTGGAGAATCCTCCTCTTCCTTCTGGCTTGTGCGATCGGGTGCCGGTCGTCTGTGCTACGCAGCATTCATTTTACTTGGAGGGCTTCGATATCTTCGTGAGCTCATCGATGAGCCAGTAGCACTTGTAGTAGTTTTCAGGCATCTCGCCACGGTCATGGGAGTTGCCATTGCCATCCTTAGGAGGTGCGTAGCGGGTGGTCGTTCCGGAGTAAATGAAAAAAACAATGCGCCGATATTCATCAAGCGGACTCATCCCGTTGTCCCATCCGAACTTGGCTTCGACGATGACCTGCGCCGCTGATCCGGCATGATGCTCCCCGAGCTTCCAGTGCCCTGCGAAAGTGCGGCCACTGATCCCCAGGGGGCCAGAACTAAAAGCGCCATTCTTCGCAAACGTGTAAAACGATGATCCGTCCGTGAGTGTGATTCCGGACTTCTCCATTTCAACGGCGGGGTCAGGTGGCGGCGCTGCATCACACTGCAGGCTGATCAATGCGATGGCAACGAACAGCCGGAAAAGCATCTTGTTTCTTCTCATGGTGGTGGGTTGGGTTGTTGAGGTCGTTTATTTTCCATGGCTCACCGAACTTCCCAGATCAGGTGATGGCGGGCGGAAGGTCGTGGGTTGCCGGTTCAATGAAGTAGTGCTGCTTGTGTCCTCCTTGGGCCAGCTCAGCTGCTCTGCGCTCTGCCTCATCGCGTGAGTCGAAATGGGCGATCAGAAAGCGCGCCCCGTTGTCGTCCTCGCGAAAAAGCGAGTGACGGGTGGCTGGTACAGAAGCTGCGGCAAACCTAGATGCCGGGGCGCTGGGCACGGCGGCCCACCAGCCAAACTCATCATGTCCCCAAATCACGCCGAGACCGCTCGCAACTGTCCTTAGCAGCTCAATCTCAGGTGCATCAGCGCCAGCATCGAGGAGCGAAGCGTCGGTGATGGTGCCGTCTGGTGCTTTCCCCTGCACAGGAATCAATGTGACTCGACAGCCGGGTCCGCCGGGAGTGCCAAGTCGATGGAAGGGGCCGTGAGTGCTCATTTGTTCTTGCCGAGGGCTGCGTTTCTTTGCCCGGCTGGTCGATCATTCACAGATGGTGAGGCTTGTCAGCTGCTTTATCGTCTGCGTGGTGGGTGAGGACATCACGCGGCGTGAAGATCATGGCTGAGCTCAGGCTGGTAATGTGGCACTCAGGCAACAACCGCCGCCCAAAGAGGACTCGTTCGTTAAACATACGCCCCTTCGAGCCACCTCATGCCGCTTAAATTCACCACAGGGGCTTGACTTTAAAAAAACGGACCCAAGACTGATTTCATCCTCAGGTGCTTCGTCGTGCAGAACGCGTTCGTCTGAGGGGGACAGCGCCGCCGGCAGTGAAGAACTCTGACCGTCGCAACCTGCAAGCCGGCACCGCCACCCTGTGGCGCTCCCAGGTGAACCCTGGACCGTCGGCCTTTTCCTGAAGCCTGGCCCGTTCGCATCTGCTCCGCACCCCTGCGGTCTCTGCGCATCCTCATGCTAGCAAACGAACACTTAATACCACTAAATACTACACACTGCTATGAATACGACTCAAACCGAAGCCCTGCCGCCCGACGAAGCCGAACTGCTCACACCGGAGCAGCTCGCCCTCAGGCTCAATGTCTCGCGCCGCTGCCTGGGCAACTGGACGCGCGACCGGATCATCCCGATGGTGAAGATCGGGCGCGTCTGCCGCTTTGATCTCCAGAAGGTCCGGGCGGCGCTGGCGCAGTACGAGCGCGCCGCCTCCACACGCTGAACCCCCAGCGCGCTTCCCGTGAAGGAGACGCAGCCAGCATCTCCCTTCACGGGGGCGCAGCCCACCCACTTACCCAAGCACGCCCATGAAACTCAATCTTGCTCGTTTGGAGAAGGTCCACGGTCTCCGCGTCACCCTCATCTTTGACAACGCCCCTGCCACCGCACTGCAAATCTTCACCCTCCCCCAGACATGAAAGACCTGCGCAGCTACCACAATACCTTCGGGCCGGAGGCCCTGGCCGCCCTCGTCACCGATCCGGCGAACTACACTGTGATGGATTCCACCGGCACCCAGAGCGCCGCGCCGCCTGGCACCGGCGCAGGGGGCGGGGAGATCGCCATCACGATCACCGGCCCCTGCGCTCCGGCCGCGGGGAGCGCGGTGGATCTGACGGAGCTGGATGCACGCCGCATCCGCCTCGCCCATCCGCCGCCGCAGCCTGTGCCGGTCTTCACCCTGCTCTCGCAGCAGATCTGCACGGCGGGAAATCTCACCGTCATCTCCGCCCAGGCCAAAGGCGGCAAAAGCGCCATCGTGGGCGCGATGATCGCCAGCACCGTGTCCGCGCCCCCCCCGGCGGACGCGGACGACGACACCCCCGCCTGGGAGCCGGAGTGCGATCTGCTGGGCTTCACCGCCGCAGCGCCTGCAGGTCGCGCCGTGGTGCTGTTTGACACCGAGCAGTCGCCTTATGATGCCTGGAGCCTCGTCAACCGCGCGGCCCTGCGGGCCCACGTCAGCAGCATGCCGGATCATTTTCGCGGGTACTCCCTGGCGGATGTTTCCACCGAGAAACGCCGCGCCTACCTGGCCGCCGAGATGCAGCGCGCCCACGAGGAATGCGGCGGCATCCACAGCGTCTTCATCGATGGCGTGGCCGACCTCTGCAAAAGCCCGAATGACGACATCGAAGCCTTCGCCCTGGTGGAGCACCTTGCGCAGCTGGCGATCACTTACGCCTGCCCCATCATCGTCGTGCTGCACGAGAACCCCTCCGGCTTTGAAACCGGCAAGACGCGCGGCCACCTCGGCAGCCAGCTTGAGCGCAAGGCGGAGAGCAACCTGCGCATCTCCAAAGATTCCCGGGGCGTCCCGCTGGTCTTCTCCGAGCGCTGCCGCCACGCCTGCATCTCGCGGGAAAACGGCCTGCGCTTTGAATGGTCGGTCCCAGAAGGTATGCACCTCACCGTGGAGGCGGAGACCAAGGAGAGCAAAGCTGAGGTCGCGCGAAAAGTGGAGCTGCCTGAGTGCGGGGCGGTGTTTGCCGGTCACCTGGGGGAGATGCCCTACAGCGAGCTGAAGCAGCGCCT
Organism: uncultured Verrucomicrobiota bacterium; assembly: GCA_903838675.1. Lineage (GTDB taxonomy): Bacteria > Verrucomicrobiota > Verrucomicrobiia > Verrucomicrobiales > Verrucomicrobiaceae > Prosthecobacter. The sequence goes on along the minus strand of CAILZI010000144.1, from coordinate 197 downwards.
CATGACGCTGGCCCACGTCTCGGAATCGACCGCCAAGCGCCGCATCAGGCAGTGGCTGTCCATCGGGTTGATCAAGCTGGGCTCACCGGGGTGCTACCTGCGCACGTGATGACCCACGGGTCAGGGGCACAGGGTCAAATCGGGGTCAAAATGGATTTTGACCCTCAGGGTCACAGGGTCATGGGGTCACGACCTAT
>CAILZI010000143.1 GCA_903838675.1 uncultured Verrucomicrobiota bacterium | reverse complement strand
TGACCAACGAAACTTGATCCGCCCCCTCTCACCGTCCGTCCGCTTGATCCAGCCTTCCACAACGACGGGTGAATGAGCAAACACTGCTTCGAGTTGGTGTTCAAAGACCTTGGCAAGGTCGGTGGCCGTGGCTCCGGTGACCGATAGCAAACAAGCAGCGATAAACAGGAATTTCATAAAGCCGTTAAGGAAAAAATGGCCAGGCATCTGGTACACGCTGGAGTGCGACAGGCCGGATGCAAGGATTTCGGCGCTGCGCCAAAAGTCTGGTGGCAGTTTTGGGAATGACTTCACTGCCAGCGCCAGCCTCCAAGCGATGATTTGAGCGGCAGAAATATGTCAAGAATTTGCACACTGACCCCCTTTAGAGGACCGGTCCGAATCGTCGCAACGCAAAGATCCGCTCATGCTTGGAGCAGCTCATGACTGGGAGCGCCGACATTCTGTCGGCTCCGGGCGAGTGTCCTTGGTGCATCGAAAGGGAAGGAGGCTCCACTGAAACTGCGGCGTGCGCTCACCTCGCGGAGCGCATTCCAGAGCCGACAAAATGTCGGCGCTCCCAGTACGGAATGCGCGCCTTATAACCTCACGCATTGGAAGACGCTGCAAGACCGCGCCCATGTTCAGCCTCCATTGGAAACCACCAGCTTCAGCATCAGGCCGTCGTACACCTTTTGAATTTCGATCTCCGTCTTCAGACTGCCCTGGGTTCGCAGCGGGGCGCAGGCATCCTCCAGACGTTTCAGCAGTTCGGCGGAGTCTTTGGAGATCCGGAGATGCCTCTCTGCGCGAATCACGCTCCCACTCCCGGAGATGCTCTCAAAGACCGGGGTGAAAGCCTCCTCAGGCAGCGCTGACTTGATCTTCTTCTCACACTCATCCAGACGGCTCAGCGCCTCAGACACCCGATCTGGCTGGGCAGATGCCACTACAGGGTGCCGGGTGTCGTAATAATTCAGCCCGAGCAGGCCCGCCACGGCAAACACCGCCGCGATCCCAAGCCCTGCATTCAAAGGAATTTTGAAGCTCATGGGACTGCATTCTGCCATCAACACACGGAGAATGCACCCTGTTTTCCAGCAAGACCTGCAGGCGCTGTGCGGGTGAAAAGGGGAGTCAGTGCACCTTGCTGCTGCCGGCATCGGCTGCTAAAGATGCGGCCTCATGGACCTCCCCACTGAAGTTTCTCCTGCCGTCACTTTCCGGCGGCGCGCCCGCCTCGTCCTGGCTGTTTTTCTGGGCACCTTCATCTCCGCGCGGGTGCTCGTCTTCCTCATCATGGAGCGCAGGATTCCGGATCTCTTTCTGCACATGGGCGGCACGCATGTGCACCACCTGAACTACGGCATCTTTCTGCTGTCCGTCGCCGGCGCGTGGCTGATCTTTGCCTGCCCGGTGGGGCGCAGGCTGTCGTTTGTGGCCATCCTCTACGCCGTCGGTCTCGCGCTCACGTTTGATGAATTTGGCATGTGGCTGCATCTGGGCGGCGGCTACTGGCAGCGCGCCAGTTTTGACGCCGTCACCGTCGTGGCGGCGGCGCTGGGCGTGCTGGCCTATGCCCCGCCACTGGGCCGCATGCGCGCGCGGCACTGGTGGGTGGCCCTGCTGCTGACGGTCATCACCGTCATCTTCTTCGCCCTGCTGCTGCGCACCCTGCACCACGCCGAAGAGCGCATCGAGAAGAAAGGGCAGCTGCTGGAAAGCAAAGGCCCCGCCTGAGTTTCGGATCAGGAAAACGCGGGGCGGCCGCCCAGTCCGGCTACCGCACCACCCGCTTCACCATGACGGCTCCGAAGCCGCTGACGGTCATGTAGTAGGCGCCCCTTTCGTGGCTGATGGTCACACTGGTATCATTATGGTACTGTTGAACAGCCTTCGTCGTGGAATCGATCTGCTCCCACAGTTGATCATTGCCGAGGCGATAGACCTTCCCCGGCGCCAGCCCGGTAAAATTTCCCGTGAGGTAAGTGTGGATCGGCATTTTTTGCCCAGCCCCGTCCGCAACTTTGGCAGGAAACAGCGCCTGGCGTTTCTGGTTCATCCACGCCGTCAGCACGTCCTTTTCAGCGGGCAGCAGCTTCAGCCCCCAGGTGTTGGACACCGGAGCCTGGATGTTTTTATCGGTCAAAAACAACTTCAGGAGCGTCTGGTCATTGATGTCCAGTTTGTCCACGCCTGATGCCGCCCGGACGTCCGGGGTCATCATGGCGGCCAGCACCCCGGGGTGGGCCTGCCGGAACTGCTCGGCATTGGCGGCAGCGCTGGCGGCTTCAGCAGCCACGGCCATGTTGTACTGCTGCTGCTGGCGCTGCTCTTCCTGCATGCGCACACGTTCGGCGGCGGCCAGCTCCGCATTGCGCTTGGCGCTCTGGGCATCCTGCGCCTGCTTGGCTTCCATAAAGTACTGCTGCTGCCTGGCATAGGCATCCGCGGCGGCCTGGCGTGCGGCCTCCTGGCGCGCGGCTTCCGCACGCTGGCTGGCCACGACCGTGGCATTTTCCTCCGCCGCCATGCGCTCCTTCAGCGCCTGGTTGTCACGGTAGCTCTGCGCGGCGGCGGCGGCCTTCTGCTGCCGAGCCTGCTGCTGCTCCGGCGTTTCCGCCAGCGAGTTCAGCTTGGCCAGGGTCTTGGGGTGCAGGGTGTTGAGCGGGATTTTCGCAATGCCATCGTCCGTCATGATGCGCAGCACGTCCGGCGAAAGGCCCAGCAGCTTGCGCGCGCGCAGCGCCGAGCCATCCGCCATGAGGAGCTCCACCGTGCCATTGATCTCCGCCACCGGGGCCAGTTCAGTCACCAGAATGGGCGCATCGGCCCGCAGCACCGGACTGGCGGCAAGCATGAGGACGGCGAAGAGAGACGATTTCATGACGGTGGAATTTCAGTTTAGGGGTGATGGTTAGGACAAAGGCGCGAACACAGCATCATTCGATCCAGAACATCCTCTGTGGGCACCGTCCCGAATTCGCGGATCATCTGCAAAGTTGACCGAAGTTCAACGCTTTTTTTAGGCAGTACGATGACCTGCACTCACCCGGGATGATTACCCGTGCCTTGCCCCGTTTGCCCCCCCCTAGAGAGCAAAAGCCGCGAAGTAAAGGGTCAGATGCTCGGCATTCGAGCTCAGGCTGAAGCTACGCCCAGGCTGGCACCCCGGCACCGGGAAGACGTGCGTCCCCCAGCCAGGCTCATCCAGCAGGTGCGGAGCCTCGCCGAGGTGCAGATGCGCACCGAAGCAGGAAGCCGGGGCGGCGTCCGCTGCCCAGCCCTGCTGCTGCAGCAAGGAAGTGCACATGCTGCCATCCGCACGGGGTTGCGGGGCGCTGCAGCTGTTATGCGTTGAGCTCGGGTTCGGCTGGCCGGGGGTCATGCCGTTCATGATGAGCAGGGGCGCGGCGGATTTGCAACCCCGTCAAACCTGCCACGAAAGCGGCCCGCCACCGCCGGGCTGGTGGCGCACTCGAGGTGGGACCCTGCATCGCCACCCGCACACATCTCCCTGGCCTGAGTCGTGCTCCCCTCGGCCCGGCCCGCTTTGGCATCCGCCTCGTCTTCCATGGCCATGATGGTTAGGAGAGCCTTATAGGTGTGATTGAGACATGCATTCATGGACGTGGTTGGGTCGGAAGAGCAGGGTTGGTTGGACGTATCACCTAAAGATGCACCGCAAGCAGAGAGCCCGCAATCATCGGCAGCCCTGAACAGGATTGGGCTCTGCGCCTATGAGGTTAAGCTGTATCTTTATTGGCTGCATTTTCAAAAAAGCGCACGCCCCTCAAAATGGGGTCAGGATGCAAATTCTTGACAAAAAATCTCCCGCTCCTTTCGGTGGTCTCGCAATGCCTCCTCATGCCGCAGCCCTCGCACCATCACCACCACCACCGCACCTGCTGACAACCTTTCCGCTAAACCTTGACGCCCCACTCGCCCCGGCCACGCTGCCGCATACCATGACACCCACCCCACCACAGCCACGCGGCCTCCGCACCGGCCTGCGCCACCTCCTTCGCTGCACCTGCCTCGCTTCCTTCGGCCTCCTCAGCGCGACCGCACCCGCCCAGCAGGCCCAGAGTCCAGCGCAGGTCTTCATCGCAGCAGAAGATACCAGCATCGGCTACTCCGGCTACGTGCACATGGAGTTCGTGTCAGTGCCTGCGGTCTCGCCCACCAATCTGGCGCGTTTTGACCGCGTGTTCGACATCCCCGGCAAAGGCTACCGCTGGGACAACCCCGGCGCGCGCATCCGCTTCCGCACCGATGCCACCCGCGTGAAGGCGCTGCTCTACTTCAATGAGCTCCACATCTCCGCCAGCGCACGCAACAGCGCAGGCGTCTACCTCATCGATGGCGCCACCCAGCCCGCGTGGACCTTCCAAACGAAGACCGCCACGCCCAAGCGCGCCCCCGAAACCGTCGAACTGTCCATGCCCGCCGTCGCCGCAGGCTTTCACGACTACGAGATCGTCCTGCCCTACGGCGACTCCGTCGATTTCCAGGGAGTGGAGGTCAATGCCGGCGCGCGCTTTGAGCCACCGCCCGCAGCCCCCGCTGTGCGATACGTCGCCTATGGCGACTCCGTCACGCACGGCTTCACCGCCAGCGCCGTGGACAAAACCTACCCCTACCTCGTGGCGAAAGCGAAGGGCTGGCAGCTCATCAATCTCGGCCTCGGCGGCCGCGCCTCCAATGTGTCCGACGCCCACATCCTCAAGACCCTCAAGGCCGACGTCATCACCGTGCTCATGGGCGTGAACGACTGGCAGGGCGGCGGCCCCGTGGAGCGCTACCGCAGCAACATGAACGGCTTCTTCGATGCCCTCCGCGCCGTGCAGCCCACCGTGCCCATCTACTACCTCACCACCCTCTGGGTGCCCCCTTCATGGAACCCCACGACCCAGGTAGCCGATCTCGAAGCCTACCGCCAAGTCGCCCGCGAAATCGTCATCGCCCGCAAAGACCCCCATCTCCACCTCATCGAAGGCCTCGACCTCATCGACCACGACCCCGCCCTCTTTGACGCCGTCGCCGTGCATCCCAATGACAAAGGCTTTGCGCAGATGGGAGAGCGGCTGGCCAAGCAGATGCAGCAGCCTGCGAAATGAAGTGGGACAGGACAAGGGATGAACCCAGAGGGCCTTCATGACCGGCATTATTCCTGTTTCCCTGAAATAGTTGAGATTTTTTCCACCTGCCCTGGCCGCAGCAAACTGCCCCTTCCCCCCACTGAAACCCACCTTCTTCCAGGTGTCAGGACGCCCGCCCCCCCCAAGCTAGCCCCCCTCACCCCTACCTGGCACGTTTCATGCGTACTCAACATCACTGTCGATCCCAACCACGACTCGCCAGCGCGCCAACCTGCCATCCCTATATTTATGAAGTCATCCCTTGCCCTGTTCTTCACCCTGATGGGCTGCTGCTTCGCCGAAGACCCAAACACCACCAGCCAGCCGCTCGAAGCCAAGGTCGAAAAAGACCACGTCTGCCTGAAAGTCGCCTACCTCCCGCAGTTCGCCGATTCGCATTCCTGCACGCTCAGCTACGTCCTCCGCAACACCAACGGCACCAAGCATGTCAGCCTCTTCAGCGGCTGCGCCTTTGATCCCGACATCCAGATCCACCTCGTCGCGCCCAGCGGCAAAGTGTTGACCGCCTACAAAGACATGCCCGGCGCGAAGTTTCCGGCCATCCAGCCGCAGGCCCTCTTCAGCGAAGACCTCACCGCACGCGGGTATGACCACTACCTCGACCTGC
>CAILZI010000142.1 GCA_903838675.1 uncultured Verrucomicrobiota bacterium | reverse complement strand
TCAAACTCGGCGAAGCCTACGGCATCAAAGGCTGGCACATCCGCCGCCCTGCTGATGTGGAGCGCGTCCTGCAGCAGGCCCTCGACTACAATGACGGCCCCTGCATCATCGAAGCCGAGTGCATCAAAACGGAGAACGTCTTCCCCATGATCCCCGCCGGTGCCGCGCTCGAAGACATGATCACCGAAGCGCCGAAACAGAAGATGGAGAAGCCCACCGGGTCCACGTAATCACCCAGGCGCACTCGCCAGAGTGCGGCGAAGGCTCGATGAAATCCAACCGCATCATCCACGGCGACGCCCTGCAGGAACTCCAAAAGATTCCTGCAGCCGTCGCTCAAGCCATCATCGCCGATCCGCCTTATTTCAATGTTCTCGAAAATGAAGCCTGGGACACGCAATGGAAAACAGCCGCCGACTACCTCGCCTGGTGCGATGCGTGGGTGGCGGAGTCCATGCGCGTCCTGCGCGATGACGGCCTCGCTTTCATCTTCGGCCAGCTAGGCAAACGCGAGCACACCTTCCTGCACCTCATGTCACGACTCAGTCAGCAGCACCAGTTTCACGATCTCATCATCTGGGATCGTGCGGTGGGCTATGACGAGCGCCGCGACAGCTTCACCCCGCAGTACGAAATGATCCTCGTCCTGCGCAAAAGCGACGATGTGAAGTTCAACAAAGACGCTGTCCGCATCCCCTACGATGCCGCCACCATCGAGCTCTACCTCCGGGACAAACGCTACAAGGACAAAGACGCCCGCCGTCAGCACCTCGAGAGCGGCAAATTCGCCACGAACATCCTGCGCGTTCCCAGCCTGAAAGGCATCTCCAAAGAAAAGTGCGGCCACCCCTCGCAGAAGCCGCTCAACCTAATCGACAAACTCATCGCCTGCTCCACGGACGTCGGCGACCTCGTTATCGATCCCTTCCTCGGTTCCGGCACCACCGCCGCCGCAGCGCAGCGCCTCAAGCGCCAGTGGCTCGGCATCGAGAAAGCCGCCAGCTACGTCGAGATCGCGCAGCGCCGCCTCCAGTCCGACGAACTCCCCCTTTAAATTCAACCATCGAAATCCCATGAGCGACCGCATCCCCGCCACCACCGACAAAAAGCCCGCGCTGCAGGCTGACATCATCAACATCCACACGCTGAGCGTCATGGTGAACAACCAGCCCGGCGTCCTCGGCCGCATCTGCGCCGTGTTCAGCCGCCGTGGTTTCAACATCGAGTCCCTCGTGGTCTCCCAGACGCGCGATCCGCGCTTCAGCCGCATGACCATCGGCATCAGCGGTCATCCGGAAGGCCTGAATCAGATCATCCTTCAGGTGAGCAAGCTCATCGACGTCATCCACTGCATTGAGCACACGGACCGCGACGCTGTTTCCAAGGAACTGGTGCTCATCAAGATCGCCGCCACCGCCGCCGAGCGCACCGAGATCCTCCAGATCATCGAGCACTACAACGGCAAGACCGTCGATCTCCAGGAAGACAGCCTCATCGCCCTGATCAGCGGCAACACCGACAAGCTCGACGCCGCTGTCCGCCTGCTGACCAAGTTCGACATCGTCGAAACCGTCCGCACCGGCAAAGTCGTCATGGCCCGTGGTTTGACTGAGACTTAATCGGAAACGACAACTAAATGATCAAAGCCAGAACGCCCTGCGGTGTTCTGGCTTTTTTATTTAGAAGGTCTGGACCCACGAATCATTTCTTAACACCAGCTCTAAGAGTAGCGATCGCCTTTTCCAGCACCGTTTTGTCCAATAGAGCAAGCTCGCGCATCTTTTCAGCGCCCAATAGTTCACTTAATTCTAGTGCATACCCAGCACGCTCAGACTCGATGACCTTTTTCGATTTCAACATTGCGTCAATCCCCTCCTTTTGAGCGGCTACGCGGATGGAGATTAGCCGTGCTTCTCTGGCCCTGATGATGTCGTGAACCGCCATCCTATTCGCTTCCGTCACACCCCATTTGCTGAACAACGGCTGATACGCCTGCTCCAATCGAGTGACCGCCTTGTTCACCATGCCACGCTGCACGTCTTCAGTCATGAGAATGGCCGCCGAGTTGCCTAAAAAGTCCGTCCTCTCCGTCATCTTTGCAATTTTCTTTTGGGCGTCCGATTTTTCTGGTGCGGAATACGTCTCAACCTTCTTGGGCGCTTCTGCCCGCACCGTGGCTGCGCTGTCATCCCGTCGAGATGCCACCTTACCCGGCAGGACGGCTTCCTTTGTGTAGAAAACGGAAATACAAAGCAGCGTTATCAAAAGAAGAATGACAGCAGCAACAGCCTTCACTTTTCGGGATGTCATAAAAATAAATAATAAATGGATTTTCGATTCATGATCACACAAAACCGTGCCCGCCAGCAAGTCCGCATCACTTGGAACCCTCGACATGCGCGACCATGAGTGAGCTCACCTTGTTTCCTCTGGCAGATCAGGGATTCGCCCTTGCCTCCTCCTGAAACAACTTCAGATCATCACAAAAATTCCTTTGCCTAACGCTTGTCCCATACGAAATCGGAATGACGAAACGGGTCCCGCCAGCGTATCCCTCTCCGCTCTTGGCGCCAGCCCGCCTTCCAGCGTCGTCATCCATTCGTCATTCCCTCAATGCGCATCCTCCATCTGACTCCAGGCACCGGCAATTTCCACTGCGGAAGCTGCCTGCGCGACCATGCGCTGATCAAGGCGCTGCGCGTGCGCGGGCATGATGCGCTCATGGCGCCGCTGTATCTGCCGCTGGTCACGGACCGCGAGTTTGGCACGCAGGAGCTGCCAGTGCAGATCGGTGGCATCTCGCTGTTTTTGCAGCAGAAGTTCACGTGGTTTCACAAGCTGCCGCGCTTCTTCCACAAATGGATCAACAAGCCTGATTTCCTTCGCAGAGCCTCGAAGCGCATGGGCATGACCAGCGCCAAGGTGCTGGGAGAAATGACCCTCGGCGCGCTGCTCGGCACCGAAGGCCGCCAGTGGGGTGAGTGGCAGCAGCTCATCGCCTGGATCCGCAGCCATGGGAAATTTGACGTCATCTCCTTCTCCAACAGCCTGCTCACCGGTCTGGCACCCACGCTGGAAAAAGAATTCGGCATACCCATCGTCTGCTCGCTGCAGGGAGAGGACAGCTTCCTCGACACCCTGCCGGATCCCTACCGCGCCCAATGCTGGGAAGCCATGCAGCGCAATGCGCGCAGCATCCGTTTCTTCATCGCCCCCAGTCAGTACTACGCGGACCACATGCGCCAGCGCCTGGATGCGAGCGCCGGGCAGATGAAAGTGCTGCCCAACGGCATCGACACCACCGCCTTCACCACCTCTTCCCCGGACCCGAACTGGCCCACCATCGGTTACTTTGCCCGCATGATCCACGGCAAGGGTCTCACCACCCTGGTAGATGCCTTCATCGACCTGGCCAAACGTGGCACGGTGCCGCGCGTAAAGCTGCGCATCGGCGGTGCCAAAACGCCCATCGACGAAAAATACGTGGCCGGTCTCCAGAGCAAGATCAAGGCGGCCGGACTGACGAACCGCGTGGAGTGGCATCCGAACGTCAGTTTCAAAGACAAGGTGCATTTCTTCCACGACCTCACCGTCTTCAGCGTCCCCGCCACCTACGGCGAAGCCTTTGGGCTGTACGTCATCGAGGCCGTCTCCAGCGGCGTCCCCGTGGTGCAGCCCAACCATGGCGCCTTCCCCGAGCTCATCGCCGCCACGGAAGGCGGAGTGCTCTGCAAGCCCGATGACGCCAAGGCCCTGGCCGACACCCTTGAAGCCCTGCTCAACGATGACGAACAGCGCGAAAAGCTCTCCAAAAACGGCATTTCCCGAGTCCGCCAGGAATTCAGCGCCACCCGCATGGCCGAGCGTTTTGAAGCCGTGCTTGAGAAAGCGGTGGCCGCCGCGTAAGGCATGCATTGACCCTGCCCTTCTCCGCTCCAATGTTCGCCCGCCCATGACTTCCATCAGCTTTGGCGAGGCCGTCCGGCGCTCGTTTCAAAAAGACCCCCGCTACCAACCAGCCGCCTACGAGCTGGTGCGAGACGCGTTGCACATTTCGGCCAAAAAATTCCGCGATGAGAACGCCGATGACCAGCACGTCAGCGGTCAGGAACTTCTCGCCGGTTTCCGCGATCATGTGCTGTCGGAATACGGCCCGATGTCCACCATCATTCTCGAGCAATGGGGCCTCCACCGTGGCGAGGATGTGGGCAACATCGTCTACAACCTGATCGACTGCGGCTACTTTGGCAAAAACGATGGCGACAGCCTCGAAGACTTCGCCGGCGGCTACGACTTCGCCAGCGCCTTCACCCTCCCTTTCCTCCCTGCCTCGCTGCGAGAAGCGCACGAGAAAAAATCCTCATGAAAAAAGTTTTGTCCCGTTCCATGTCCGCCAAATCAAGCGCCCGCACCGTTCCCTCCCTGGATGCCAGCGTCACCACGCTGCCAAACGGCCTTGAGGTCATCGTGCGCGAAGATCATGCCCACCCGCTGGTCAGCGTGCAGGTGTGGATCAAGGCAGGCAGCATGCATGAGGAGCAGCACACGGGCGCAGGCATCGCTCATTGTGTAGAGCACATGCTCTTCAAAGGCACGGAGAAACGTGACCCGGCGCAGATCTCCCAGGGCATTCAGGCGCTGGGCGGCTACGTGAACGCCTACACCTCCTTCAACCGCACCGTGTACTGGATCGACGGTCTTGCCGAGCATGCGGGCGGCTATCTCGACATCCTCGCGGACATGATCCGTCATTCGAAATTCGATGCCGATGAACTCGCGCGCGAAAAGGAAGTCATCCGCCGTGAGATGGCCATGGACAATGACGATCCGGGCAGCGCCATCCAGCACCTGATGCAGGCCACGGCTTTCCGCCAGCATCCGCTGCGTCATCCCATCATCGGCCATCGTGAAGTCTTCGATCAGATCACCCGTGCCGATGTGTACGGCTTCGTGCAGCGCCATTATGTCCCGAACAATGCCTTCATCGTGATTTCAGGCGATGTCGAGACCGCAGCCGTGCTGGAGACCGTGCGCAGCTTCTTTGGCGACTGGCAGCGCCGCGCCTTTGATCCCGTTCTGCTGCCCGCCGAGCCACCTCAGCATGGCAGCCGCTCCGCCGCGAAAAACTTCACCACCGAACTCACACGCATCGCCCTCGGCTGGCAGATCCCCGGAGAAAACCATCCGGACAAACCTGCACTGGACGTGCTGGCCTTTCTGCTGGGATCTGGGCGCAGCTCACGACTCTACCAGGAACTGCGCGAGAAACGCAGCCTCGCGCATTACATCTGGGCAGGCGCCTGGTGCGCACCGGAAGTCGGCCTGTTCAATGTCGAGGCCGAATGCAATCCTGCCGACGCTGAAAAGCTCAAGAAGGGCATGCTCGAAGTCATTGCCACCATGCAAAAAATGGGGCCGGGCCGCGCCGAACTCGAAAAGGCCGTGTGCGCCACGCTCAGCGGCCAGATGCGCACGCTGAGCACCGTCAAAGGCCAGGCGGGCAGCCTTGGCAACGGCTGGCTGCTCTCCGGCTCGCTCGACTACCAGCGCCAGTTCCTCGACGCCATCACCGCACTCACTCCGGATGTCATCCGCGACGCCGCGCGCCGCTACTTGCGCCCTGAGGCCATGAGCACCGTCGTTGTGGGCAGTGACGTCGAGACTGACCCCAAGGCCAAATCCACCGCCGACTCCGCGCGGCCTGAGATTCAGCGCTTCAAACTCAAAAACGGCCTCATACTGATCGTGGGGGAAAACCCGCGCCTGCCGCTGGTCAGCGTGCGCACAAACTTCCTCGCCGGAGTTTTGGCCGAAACCGACATCTCCGCCGGGGTGACGCAGATCTCTGCGCAGATGCTTCTTAAAGGCACCAAGAAACGTGCGGCGGTGGAGATCGCCTCGGAGCTCGAAAATCGCGGTGGCAGCCTGATCTGCTCTGCTGACGCGCACCGTTATATGATCGGTGCTGATGTCATGCGTGGAGATGAAACAGACGCGCTCGACCTCGTGGCTGATCTCATCCTCAATCCCGCCCTGCCACAGGCCCAGCTGGCCGAAGTGAAAAAGCGCCAGATCGCCAACATCCTTGAAGAGAAGGAAGACCCGCTCACCGTCGCCATGCGCAAAGCACGGCGCGAGATCTTTGCCGGCCAGCCCTTTCACCGCACCGCACTCGGCACCGAGCAATCCGTGGCCGCATTGAAGCTCACGGACTGCCGCGCCATGCTGCATGCCAGCTTTGCCACCGGCAATGGCGTCGTGTCAGTCTTTGGTGATGTGCAGGCCTCCGTGGTGAAAGCGCAGGTGGAAAAAGCCTTCGCCAAACTGCCACGCGGCAACCGCCAGATCCCACTGGGGCGTGAGCACCACGCCAGCGCCAAGCCTGCGGCCTGGACTGAACATCTTGACAAAGAGCAGGCCGTCATCGTCGTCGGCTTTCGCACCGTCGGTCTCGAAGACCGTGACGTGCATGCGCTCAATCTCATTGATGAAGCCTGCAGCGACATGGGCAGCCGCTTGTTCAACCGCATCCGCGAAGAACTCGGCCTCGCCTACTACGTCGGCGCGCAAAACTTTGCCGCCATGGGCGCAGGTGCTTTCTACTTCTACGTCGGCACCGATCCCAAAAAAGTGAAGCTCGCTGAGAAGGAGCTCATGGCCCAGATCAACGATCTCGCCGAAAACGGCCTGCATTCCGATGAGATCGATCGTGCGCGTGTGACGTGGCGTTCCTCCTGGCTGCGCGCGCAGCAAGGCAACACCGGCATGGCGGACGTTTGCGCATGGAACGAGATCAACGGCCTCGGCTGGGATCACTTCCAAAAGCTTCCCGGCATCATGGCCGACATCAGCTCCAAGGAGATTCAGCGCGTCGCAGCGAAGTACTTCGGAGAGAAGAAAGCGTTCATCGTCCGCGTGCTGCCGAAGTGAAGAGCGATCACCCTGAAATCCCTGGAACGGGCCAGAATGGCCCTAGTCAACCACATGGACACTCAGCGGTGAGGTTTTATCGTGACAACGTGCCGGGACTTTTGTTACGCCTCTCTCATGATTCCATCTGATGACAATGAAACTACCTCTGCAGAACTTCGCGACCTGAGGTCTGAGATCAAGGAGTGGGCGTTCGGCATTCGCTGTGTGCTCGCGGTGCTCAACTTGCTGCTGCTTTACTACTGTACGCGCATCCTGCTGGCAGCTCCTGAGTTCGAACACATCTTTGAAGACATGCTGGGATCGAAAGACAAGCTGCCTGTCGTGTCACGTTACATGTTCAAGTATTCACAGCCATTGCTGGAGTTGTTATGGACTTTGGCGGTTTTGGTCACGGTGTTGATATTTCGAGCTAAACGCGCACGCACTGTATGGATCACCACCGTGGTGCTTGTCATTGTATTGATCGCGACCAGCCATCTGGCCCTCACATCATTTATTGAGCCACTGGGGACGGTGATCGAGAATCTGGCAGGTGGCAGTGGAGAAAGTCCGCCCTGATTTTTTCAACTTTCCGAATTTCGTCGCCAAACTTGGCCCGACGGCTGCTCTATCAGTAACTCAGTTGGGGCGTGAGCTTCACAAATATTTCTCGGGTTCGCCTGAGGAAACACACAACGAGCTGGAGAGTCGCTTCATGGTTGGGACTCTCTGGTCACCTAAAGGCCCGGGAGAATTTTGGTTGGGTTCTCCCGGGCCGAGTTGTTTTCAGACACCGGCATCAAGCGGCAGGGGGGGGCACCAAGTTTTGAGGACAAGTTCAGGTGCAGATATCCATTCAAACGGCTTTATGGTGTTTGCGATGCTTCCCCAAACTCCCTGACAGGGAATTGTTTCTGTTCAGAATAAAAGCGCAGGTCTGGCCCGGCGGCTGCTATATCAGTTACTCGGTTGGGGCGAGAGCTTCACAAAAATTTCTTGGGTTCGCCCGAGGAAACGCACAACGAGCTGGAGAGTCACTTCATGGTTGGGACTCTCTGGTCACCTAAAGGCCCGGGAGAATTTTGGTTGGGTTCTCCCGGGCCGAGTTGTTTTCAGACACCGGCAGCAGACGGCTGCAAAGTCGCAGTCGAAGGGAGGAGCTCATTTTGACCATTGCAAATCAATGGCTTCGTGGCTCATTCAACGCTCCTACCAACCCACTATGAAATCAATCGCACCGACTCTTGCCGCTCTCGTGATCACGTTTGCCGGTCTGACCGGAACAACACCTGCCCAAACCGTGAGTGAAGCCAAACCAGTGAAAATCGTGATGGAGACCTCCAAAGGCACCATCGAACTCGAACTCGACGCCGCCAAGGCCCCCATTTCTGTCGCCAACTTTGTAAAGTATGTGAAGAAAGGCTTTTATGACGGCCTGATCTTCCACCGCGTGATTCCTGACTTCATGGTACAGGGCGGTGGCTTCACCCCGGACATGAAGCAGAAGGAGCCGGACGGCCAGATCGAAAACGAAGCCAAGAACGGCCTCAAGAATGCCCGAGGTTCAATCGCCATGGCACGCACGTCTAACCCGCATAGCGCCACTTCACAGTTCTATATCAACCTCAAGGACAACCGCTCCCTCGACTACCCAGGACATGATGGATGGGGCTACTGCGTGTTTGGCAAGGTGACCAAAGGCATCGAAGTCATCGATGCGATTGCAACTGTCGCCACGGGAAGCAAAGGACAGCACGGTGACGTTCCAGTGGAACCGATCATCATCAAGAGCGCCAAGATCGCGGAGTAATTTCGCCGGCGCTTAAATGCCAAACTTCAATGCCAGCCGGTCATGCCGGCTGGCATTTTTTGTACGCTGGGCACTCCTGCCCGTCGATCAGCGGCACCGCAGATGCACTTGTCTCACGCTCCACCCGATGCTGTCAAATAAAGCAGCCCAGATCCCCGCAGCGACACACGCAGGGGAATTTTAAACCGCCAGTGCTGGCGATGTCTTGGGACCGACGGACAAGAGTGTCCATCGTACCTTCACATGAACTTCTTCACTCGGTCGCGCACATCGATTTCGAGGCGCTTCACGTAGTTCGTGGAGTACTCGACAGGACACATGCTGTCATCCTTGGTCAGCGGGGTCAGATCCATCGCATAGGTCAGCAGGCTGGTCTTGTCCGTGGTGTGGGAGTCAAAGTAGGTCGCGTTGGCATGGCGCAGGCCTTCTTCGGCCAGGTCGTAGCGCTTGCCGCCGCTGATCTGCGAATCAAACACGCCCAGCAGCGGGCGCAGCATGTGCGGGTGCTTGTCCACCCAGAGCATCTCCTTGTCCTCAGCGAGCAGCCAGTCGAGCTTTCGCCAGACTTCGCAGCCGTAGACTTTTTCAGGCCTCATTTCCGGCGGCAGCTCGCGAATGGCTTCGAGGCAGCGTAGAAAGGTCGCCACATGGGTGTCGTGCCGGTCGCAGGGATTGTGAAGATAAAGAAACTTGGGCTGGGCATGCTCAAGGACGAACTTCAAATCTGCCACGGCGGGCTCATGCTTCGGCTTTTTGATGTCCTCGCTCGGATAGCCGAGCTGCACCATAAAGCTGTATTCACCCACGTAGGCCGCCTTGCGCTGCTCAATGAGGCGCACCTTCTGCATCTCCTCGTCTGTGTAGCTTTCATACGGGCCTTTGCGCGGGCTGCCGGCACCATCGGTGACGACCACGCCGCCGAACCACTGCGACTTGTGATGAAAACACTCGGTGATGCCGTGATACGCGGCGATTTCGAGGTCATCCTGGTGGGAAACGATGCCCAGATGCGTCACACGGCGCAGCGCGGTCCACGGTTCAGTTTCGTCAGGAATGTAAAGGTCGTGTTTGGGATGTCGAAATTGCACAGGAGGGTGATCATGCACGGCATGGTGGAGAGTGCAAAGAGCATTCCCGCCCCCATGCCTAACATCTGGACAAAGGCCCCTGCCACGCTATGATCGCCGCTCAATTCAACCAAACTCAGCCGCCCCTTTTCCATGAGCTTCATTTCCCAAATTTCCGAAGACCTCAAAAACGCCATGCGCGCCAAGGACACCGTGGCGCTCAACGTCATCCGCAATCTGAAGTCCGCCCTCAAATATGCCGCCATCGAAAAACTTGGCGCGGATGGTGAACTCGGCGACACCGACGCCCTGGCCGTGGTGCGCAAGGAGATCAAAAAGCTGCAGGATTCCGTGGATGGAGCCGAAAAAGCCGGCCGCCCGGAAGCCGTGGCCGCCGCCAAGGCTGAAATCGTCGTGCTGGAAAAATACCTCCCTGCCGCCATGAGCGCGGATGAGCTGGGCAAGCTCGTCGAAACCGTGATCGCCGAACTCGGCGCCACCTCCAAGAAGGACATGGGTGGCGTGATGAAAACGCTGCAGGAACGCGTCGCGGGCCGCGCCGACAGCAAGTCCATCTCCACCGAAGTCGCCAAACGCCTCGCTTAAACTGGTGACTGCACTGCCGCACACCGTTTCAATGATCCACCGGCTTTCATGACCTCTGCAATCATCGTAGCCGCAGGCAGCAGCCGGCGCATGGGCTTCAACAAGCTCCTGGCTCCTCTGGCGGGCATACCTGTGCTGAAGCGAACTCTGGGTGTCTTCCAGGCCTGCGCCGCCATTGATGAGATCATTGTGGTCACCAGTGACGCCCTGCGCCCGGAGATCGAAGCCTGGTGCTCCAGCGGCCTCGCCAAGGTCACTCAAATCATCACCGGCGGTGCCGAGCGCCACCTCTCTGTACATGCAGGCCTGCAGGCATTGAATCCGGCCTGCCAGATCGTCGCGGTGCATGATGGCGCACGTCCGCTCATCTCAGTGGCGCAGATCACGCGCTGCATCGAGGCGGCGCGCACGCAGACCGCCGTCTCCTGTGCCCGGCCCATGACTGAAACCCTCAAGCGCTGCGACAGCGCAGGCCGCATCATCGACTCCATTGACCGTACGAACGCCTGGATCATGGAGACGCCGCAGGTGTTTCAGCGGGATCTGCTGGTGCGAGCCTATGACGCAGTGCTGCGTGACGGACTGCTTGTCACTGATGAAGTTTCCGCCGTGCAGAACCTCGGCGAATCTGTCTTCGTCGTCGAAAACTTTGAACTGAACCCCAAGATCACGTTCCCGGCAGACATTCTGCTTGCGCAGCGTTTTGTCGATTAACCGACCTCATGCCCGAATCCGCCGCACTCGACAACGCACCCCATCTGCCACGCCGGAACTGGGCGTCCATCGTGCTCGTACTGTTTGTGCAGGCGATGAATTCGTTCAGCGACAACTTCGTGAAGATGCTGCTGATCGCGCTGTCGATCATCATCGCCAAAGACTCCTGGGTGGGCCGCCACATGGAGCTGTGGCTCGGGGCCATCTTTTCCCTGCCCTACATGATCTTTGCCCCGCTGGCGGGTTATTGGTCGGACCGTTTCTCGAAGCGCAAGGTCATCGTCTGGATGCAGGTCATGCAGATCATCTGCTTTGTGTGGCTGGCGCTGGCGCTGTGGATGAAGCGCGTGCCCGGCTCGCTCGAAATCTGCCTGGTCGGTTTCTTTGTGCTGGCCGTTCAGGCGGCGGTGCTCAGCCCGGCCAAGATGGGGATCATGAAGGAGCTCGCGGGCTCACGCCGCCTCGGCCGCGTCTCCGGCTGGCTGCAGGTGACGATGCTCGCGGGCATTCTCGGTGGCATGTGGGCCGGTGGCATCTGGTACGGCACCGAGTATGAAAAGACGGGCGATGCCTGGATGTCCGCGCTCTGGCCGCTGGTCATCATCAGCATCCTGGGCATTGTTGAATTGATCGCCGCCATCTGCATACAAAGCACACCATCACACACCGAAGTCCACTGGCGCAAAGGCATGGCGCTGGAGCATTTCGAAAGCCTCAAAATTGTTTTCCGCCGCCGCTCCATCCGCCTTGCCGCACTCGGTGTGACCTACTTCTGGTTCATCTCCAATGCGCTCAGCTTCATCCTCGTCACGCTCACGAAAGAGCTGCATCCCGACACCGGGCATGGCGATGGCCCGATGGAGCTCGCGAAAGTCGCTGGCATCCTTGGCATTGGCGTGATCAGCGGCAGCATCTTTGCCTCCCACATCTGCCGCAATCGCATTGAGCTGGGCCTCATTCCGCTGGGAGGCTTCGGGCTCGTGGCCGGCCTGCTGTGGTCCGGGCTCGCCACACTCGGCAGCAGCTGGATGTATGCGGGCATCATCTTCACAGGGGCCGCTGGAGGCTGCTTCATGGTGCCCCTCTACGCCTTCGCGCAGGACAAGGCGGAAAAGCATGAGAAGGCCCGCATTCATGCCGGCATGAACCTGATGGACTGCCTTGGCACCCTGGTGGCGGTGGCCATCGTGGCCCTGATGAAATATCTGGAACTCCACTCCTCCACCCAGTTCCTGCTGCTGGCCCTACCGACCTTTTTCGCCGCTGTTTACATCATGCGCCTGCTGCCTCAGGATCTGGTGCGGTTCCTTTTGCTGGCCGCCGTGCGTTTCACCTACAAGGTGAAACCCGTGCACATGGAGCGCATCCCCGCCACCGGCGGTGTGCTGCTGCTGCCGAACCACGTCAGCTATGTCGATGCGCTCATCGTGGGCTCCGCCAGCCGCCGTCCGGTACGCTTCGTCATGTGGGATGCACTCTACCGTCTGTGGTGGCTGAAGTGGCTCATGCGTCTTATAGGCACCGTGCCGATCTCCGCCACCCGCGCCAAGGATGCCATCCGTGCCGTCGCCGCTGCGCTCAAGGAGGGCGAGATCGTCTGCCTCTTCCCCGAAGGCCAGATCACGCGGCATGGCATGATCAACGAGCTGCTCAAAGGATTCGAAATCATGGCCCGCCAAGGCGATGCCCAGGTGGTGCCGGTGTATCTGGAGGGCCTCTACGGCAGCATCTTCTCTTTCCAGGGCGGCAAGTTCTTCACCAAACGCCCCAAACACCTGCGCTATCCTGTTGAGGTTCTTTTTGGCGAGCCTCTGGGCGCACGTGCCGCCACTGCCGAGGTGATGCGACATGCAATGCTCGCGCTGAGCAGCGAGGCCTTTCTCAAGCGCAAGAGCTGGAGCCACGCCGAAGAAGATCTGGTCGCCTTTGCCAATGCCCTGCGTCTGGCCGAAATCGAATGGCATCATGCAGGCGATGTTTTCCTCAGCCTCGAACCCGAAGGCAGCATCATCCACCGCACCGTCAAAGCGCTCACTCAAGTGATGCCCGGCACCAAGTTCATTGATCACGGGCCGAAAGCCCATCCCGCCCACATCGTCGCCTTCTGCACCCGCAGCACTCTTGGCAAGCTCACCGGCCAGGAGCGGCTCGTCTTCTGCTTCGACAGCGATCTGTCCCCCCTGCCCCAGACCACCGCGCTGCGCGGTTACTTTGACGCCGTCACGGAAGTCATCCTCAGCACCGAAGTTCCCAACCCGCCCATGCCGGCCAATGACAAGGACGATCAGCTGGGCCGCAAAGCCGGTTCCCTGGGTCGCCTCCTGCCGGGCTTGAAAATCGAATCCCCCCCTGAAGGCGTATGCATCAGCGGCCTGCTGCCGAAAGACGACCGCAGCATCAGCATCCCCGGGGTGAAGATGGACGAGCAGGGGTTTCTCACTCTGCCATAAATAGAGCCTGAATGTCGGACTGGGTGAGCTGGAGTTTGTCCGCACGGCCCGCGAGCAATCCTTCCACCAGTGCGGCTTTCTTTTGCTGCATCTTGAGGATGCGTTCTTCAATGGTGTTTTCGCAGATGAGCTTGTGGACGAAGACGGGGTTCTTCTGTCCGATGCGATGCGCACGGTCGCTCGCCTGCGCTTCGGCGGCGGGGTTCCACCAAGGGTCGTAATGAATAACGGTGTCGGCGGTGGTGAGATTGATGCCTGCGCCGCCTGCTTTGAGACTGATGAGGAACACGGGCACCTTGCCCGCCTGGAATTCCTGGATCGGCGTTTCGCGGTCCTTGGTGCTGCCGGTCAGCTTCACATAATGCGTGCCGTCTTTCTTCAACCGTGCCTCAATGAGAGCGAGCATTTCAGTGAACTGCGAGAAGATGAGAATGCGGCGGCCTTCCTCGATGAGCTCGGGCAGAAGTTCATCCATGAGGAAGGCGGTTTTCGCTGAGTCGGTGACATCGCGCGCGGTATCCTGCTTGAGCAACTGCGGATGGCAGCAGACCTGCCGCAGCTTGAGCAGCGCATCGAGCACGACGATTTGCGAACGATCCAGGCCATTCACCTCGATGGCTTCGCGCACGCGTTTGTCCATGGCCGCACGGATCGTTTCATACAAATCGGTCTGCGCCTGGCCAAGTTCGATGCTGTGCAGAATTTCGGTCTTTGGCGGCAGTTCTTTGGCCACGGCATCTTTCGTGCGGCGCAGCAGCAGCGGCTGGATGCGTGTGATGAGCTGCTTCTGGCGTTCTGCATCGGCATCACGCTCAATGGGATTGCGGTAATGCTGGCGGAAAGTGTCGGCATCACTCAGCAGACCGGGCATGAGAAAATTGAAGAGACTCCACAGTTCACCGAGGTGGTTTTCCATCGGCGTGCCTGTGAGGCAGAGGCGGTGCCTGACCTTCAATCCACTGCAGGTCTGCGCCGCGAGGCTTTTGGGATTCTTGATGTTCTGCGCTTCATCGAGCGCAACGATGTGCCACTCCTGCGCCTGCATGACATCGGCATCGCGCACGAGAAGCGGGTAGCTGGTGACGACGAGATCGTATTGCTTGAGGTGCTTGAAGTCGCTCTTGCGTGACTGGCCCTGCATCAGCAGCAGGCTGAGTGTCGGCGTGAATTTGATCGACTCGTTGATCCAGTTCCGCAGCACGCTCGTGGGTGCCACGATAAGGCAGGGATGCTTCATGCGTCCGCTCTCCTTTTCAATCAGGATGTGCGTGAGCGTTTGCAGTGTTTTGCCCAGACCCATGTCATCGGCCAGAATGCCGTGCAGACCGAACTCGCGCAGAAACTGCATCCACGAAGCGCCCTCGCGCTGGTAGTCGCGCAGACTGGCCTTCAATGACGCAGGAGGATCGATGAGGCCGATCGCGCGGAAACTGCCGAGCTGCTGGCTGAGCGCAGTGAGTTCTGCAGGCGCACGGATCGGGAGACCATCCAGAGTTGCGAGCTGTGCGGCGCGCAGTTTGTCGAGCTGGAGTTTGCCATCCTTTCGCACGGGCCGCGTGGCGAGCAGTTCATCGAAGAAACGCAGCAGCACCACGAGACGATGAGCCGGCACGGAGAGTACATCGCCATGATCACCACCAAGTGAGAGCAGGAAGCGCTGATCGAGATTCTTTTCCAGCACAGCGGCGGTGAGGCCCTGATCAATGCAATCCACCAGCAGCGGCACCATGGAGATGCGCCGCCCTTCGATTTCGACACCGAGGTCCAGCGAGAACCACTCGCGCCCGTCTTGATCTCCTGTGAGATCGGTGAACCACGCATCTTCGGCAGCCTCGTGAATTTGAAAGCCGATGTCCTCCGGCACTTCCACCCGCCAGCCGGACTCGCGAAGTTTGGGCACCTGGTCTTTGAGAAACTGCGACCAGAACAAGGCCTGATCTCCTGCCACTGCCATGAAGCCAAGGGTGGACTCCGGTGCTTTGGCCCCGGGCAGTGCTTCAGAAAATGATTTGAAACCCAGGCCGGACAAATCCGTCAGCAGCAGGCGCTCCGAGCGCAGGTTGCGCACAAGTGTGCGGCGCGTCTCGTTTTCATCTTTCCACTGATGCGCCGGGCTGCGCACCAGCATTTCGAAGCGCAGCGGACAGTCGTCATATTCCGCACAGGGCTGAATGAAGGCGATGCTGCGTGGCACCCAGCCGCCGATGTTTCGCTTGGCCGTGATTTGCGGCATGTCCACGATCATGCGCCGCAACAGCAGGATGGGCTTGGGCTCTGTAGGTGGCAGCTCGACCTCTGCCGATTCCGTCTGTGCGGGCGATTCAGCATCATCAGCCACCGACGTTTTTTCCCGCACGCGCGCCATGGCTTCGATGCGTCTGCGCCCTTCTTCATGATCGAGCATCAGCATCAAGGCCGCAGCATGCTGGCACAGAGTGCCCACCGCACAGGTGCAGTGTGAGGTCATCGCCATGCTGCCGTCTTCCCGCAGCCGCAGATGGGCTGTGACGGAAGCGGAGTTGAACAATGCCGTGCCAATGCCAGCGATGAGCTCAACCTCGTTCTCTGCGCACACATGCACCCCCACGAGGCCAATGTCCCCGTGCTTGAGCAGCCGCCCGCCTTCCTCGATCTGCTGCCGACGGAAAAGCCACAGCCACGATTTTGAGCGCACCTGCACCCAGAGTTTGGGAAAGGAAAAATCGTCAATGACCATTCAGTTAGATCAGCACAGCCTCGTTCGGATAGGTCGCGACCATTCCTTGATCAAGTGTAGCCACTTTGCCGCCATTGCGACGTGCCAGTTCGACCAGCCCGGCATCTGTCACCTGTCGGTGGCCTTGAATCTGGCGATGTGGCACCAATCTATAAGGAAGATCGTCTGGCCAGTAAACATGGGAGGGATGCGCCTCAAAACCTTCAAGAGCTTTCCAAGCGGCTGTGGAGCTGTGATCTTCCGCAAACTTCATATGCAAGCGCAAAAGAGTCCCCTGGGTAACAGAACAGGTGGCAAACGTCTCCGTTAAACTGTCAAACCAACGCACGGCACGCTTATGCTCAGAGAGAGTGTCCACGGCATATGCCAGCAGGATATTTCCATCAACAAGCCAGATCATGAAAGTCCGCGCATGTCGTTGTCATCCTCTACAGCATACACATCCTCCATCGTGAAAGGATAAGCCCCTTTCGAAATGGGAATCTTATATCCATGGGGCTGTTTAACAGGTTCCGCAGGTTTCCGCAAAGCGGGCAGCCGGCTCAACGCATGCTTCACCACGCTGCTGACGCTGGAATGCTCCTGCTTCGCCACAGCTTCAATGCCGGCGTAAGTTTCGTCGTCGATTTCGATGGTGAGTTGCACAGGAGAAAATGGCTTTTTTAATTGCGCATGTCAACCGCGCTTCACCTCGTCCCACGCGGCATCCATCTGCTCCAGCGAGAGCTTGCCGAGTTCATGCCCCTGCGTGCACAGATGCGTTTCCATGGCGTGAAAACGGCGGGTGAATTTCTCATTCGCAGCGGCCAGGGCGGGTTCGGATTCGATGCCGAGTTTGCGGGCGAGATTGACGACGCTGAAGAGCAGATCACCGAGTTCTTCCTCCATGTGGGCTTTGTCGCCTGAGGCGATGGCTTCTTCGAGTTCGGCGGCTTCTTCGCGAATCTTGGCAAAGACGGGCGTGGCGTCCGGCCAGTCAAAGCCGACGCGGGCGGCCTTCTTTTGCAGCTTCTGCGCACGCATCAGCGCGGGCAGGCCATTGCCGGTGCCGTGGAGCAGGCCTTCGTGCTCGGTGCCTTTTTCGGTGCGCTTGATGGCATCCCATTGCTTCAGCACGGCATCGGAGGTGGCGGCGCTGGTGTCGCCAAAAACATGCGGATGGCGGCGGATGAGCTTTTCGGTGAGGCCATGCGCCATGGTGTCGAGGTCAAAGGCACCGGTCTCGCTGGCAATCTCTGCATGCAGCACGGGCTGGAGCAGGATGTCGCCGAGTTCATCGCAGATCTGGGCCGGATCGCCGCTGCGGATGGCGTCTGCCACCTCATAGGCTTCTTCGATGACATGCGGGATGAGGGAGGTGTGGGTCTGCTCCATGTCCCACGGGCAGCCGCCGGGCGCGCGCAGGCGGTGCACGACGTAACGCAGGCGGGTGAGAGCATCGGGGTGGTTGAGCATTTCGTCCATGCAGGCAGGTAGTGCGGTGCGTCGGAATGGTCAAGGCTGCGCCGGGCAAGATATGGTCAAGTGGTCGGGATGGCGCAGTTTTGCCTAGTGTACCACGAGATTTTTTCCACCTCCCATGATGAGAGCTTGGCAAAACGAGCGTTCTCCTTGACTATCCCCTTAACAACCAAATCAAACCATGCCGCGTAAAATCAGCCATATCGCACCGGAGTGGTGGGACTACACCACGTTGGAAGATGACCTTATCAATGATGCCGCCCGGCTCACTGAACGAGATTTGCGCCAGCTATCCCGTCCCGGATTCAAGGTGGTGATGTTTGACACCCTGGAGGATTTTTACCTGGCCGAGGCGCTGGAATACATCCACGCATGGAAGCAGGCCACCCCGGACAATCCGGCGGGCATCTGCGGCCCGGTAGGCCCCACGGAGCAGCTCCCGCTCGTGGCACGTCTGGTGAACGATCTCGGCATCTCCATCAAAGACGGGCACTTCTGGGGCATGGATGAGTGGTATGACGAGCACACCAAAAAGGAAGTGACCCTGGAGCATCCGCTGTCGTTTGAAAAGGCGGACCGCGACCTCTGCTTTGACCGCATGCAGAAAAAGCTCTGCATGCCGGACACGCAGCTGCATTTCCCCAAGGCGGACACTGCGGCCTACATCAAGAGCTGGCAGAGCGGTGTGCGCTGCGCCGTGATGCAGGGAGGCCAGGGTGACATCAAGCACTGGGCCTTCAACGACCCGCCCAAGCGCACCGGCAAATTCAAGAACGAGCCCCCGCCGCCAGCCGAATATCGCAAGCTGACGACGCGAATCGTGGACCTGCATCCCGTGACCCTCATGCAGAACGCCCGCACTTCAGGTGGTGGCAATCTCACCCTGGTGCCGCAGAAGGCCATCACGGTGGGCCCCAAGGAAACGTGGATGGCGGAAAAGGTCAGCATCTGGCATGCGGGCCTGCACGACAATCCTCTGGGGCAGCGCCTCACCGCGCTCATGATCTCCAAGCGTCTCGCAGACGCCTCCGTGCCGATGTCGCTGCTCGCCGAGCACCCAAATGTGCAGTTCAACTACTACCGCGGCGGCCTGGGCCAATGCGATGTGGAAATGCATTGATCGCCTGCGGCGGAATGTCGAAACCAGAATGTGGAATGACGAATGGGCTCAGATTCGTCATTCCGATTTTGACATTCGCCATTCGCGGTCCAGATCATTCTCAAAGTCCAGGATTTACACCCGCCCGCCATGCTCCAGACACTCGACGTCGCTCTCGGTCTCTCGTTCATCTTCTTCCTGTTCAGCGTGCTGGTCTCGACCACGAGCGAGATGATTCTCTCCTGGAGCAATGCACGCGGCAAGATGCTCTGGAAGGCGCTGGCCCACATGCTGCCGGAGGGCAAGCGCAATGACACGCTCGTCCCGCTGAATGATTTTGTGCAGCATCCGCTCATGACGGCGATGCACCGCGATCCGCCCGGCGAAAGTGTCTCGAAAAGCTTTCCGTCCTACCTTTCGAATTCGCAGTTCAGCCAGGTGCTGATGGACATTCTCGAAACGAAAGGCACCGGGGCGGCCGGTGCTGAAACGCGCTGGGAACAGGTGCGGGCCGGCATCAACAAGCTCGACGAAGGGGCAGCGGGCCCGCTGCAGGCGCTGAGCCGGGATGCGGAGCGCAATCTGCTGCCGGGACAGGAGCCCTCCAGCGTGTTTCAGTTTCTCGCCGGGCAATGGTTCGAGGCGATGATGGACCGCAGCACCGGCTGGTACAAGCGCCTGACGCAGGTGTGGAATTTTGGCCTGGGCATCGCGCTGGCCATCGCCTGCAATTTGAACGTCATCGCCATCACACGGGCGCTTTCCACCAATGACCAGCTGCGCAGCGCTCTCGTGCAGAAGGCGGAAGCCGCCGTCAAGGAGGGAGGTCCTGCCACAACGACAACAGCCAGCCAGCCCAGGCCGGGGGAGGCTGAATTTCAACAAACCATGAGTGCCATTTCAAATGCCGGTTTCCCCGTGGGGTGGAACAGCACCACGGCCACAGCGTGGAAAACACACCCGGTCAGCTCGTTTTTCGAGAGTCTGCTCGGCTGGCTGATGGCCGGAGCGGCGGCTGCCCTTGGCGCGCAGTTCTGGTTCGATCTGATGAAGAACATCATCAACATGCGGGGCACTGGCACCAAGCCTGAGCCCAGTTCCAACGTCCCTCCCGGGGAAGCCGGCATGACCGGCCCCATTCCACCTGCGGGTTTGATCATCGACGGCACCCAGTCGCAGCAGATCTGACGGCAGGGCGGCAGTGCCTGGCGTCCTAATTTGCCGTGAGCGCTTTTGGCGCTGCAGTCATTTTATGACAGGTGCAGTTCCCCCAGCGGTAGAGGTGCAGACGGTGCAGGAGCGCTTTGAGCTCCGCCTTGCCTCCGCCGAGCAGCACTTCCGGCAGGGTGAGGCCAAAGACGGCCAGGCTCACCGATGGCTCCAGGGCGACGACACAGTGCCAGGTCTGCTTGGGAACGAAGAGCGCGTCTCCGGCCTCCACACGAGCGTACAGTCCGTTCGTTTTGGCAAAATCCTCGCGCATCTGCGGCTGCTCTGCGAGCTTTGAGATATTGATGTCGCTGAGCGTGGCGCCCCAGTCGAATTTCTTCGAACGGTGCATGTGCGGCGAGTTTTCAGGCGGGAAGAGAAGAAACTCCTTCACGCCGGTGATCTGGGTGAACCAGTTGTCTGGGAAGTCGTAGTGCAGGCCGGTGACGGTGTTTGAAGGCCCGATGAACACATACTGCCATGTCATGCGCCAGCCGGGCCAGAGCGTCTTGATGGCAAAGTCTTTTTTCATTTCCGGGAACTCACTCAGAATGTCCCATTGGGCGAGATAGATGCGGTTCGGAGTGAAGCTCTGCAAATGCGCCCAGTTGAGGTGAAAGCGTTCACCGGGCTTGAGGGACTTCCAAATCCGATCAGGACACAGGCCGGTGTTCTCGTCCCATTCAGAGCGGATTTTGCGCGCCAGCTCATCGAGTTCACGCAGGTAGGGGGACACCGGGAGGTCCAGCGGCTGCTTGGTGACGCCCTGCTCCACCAGTCCGTTTTGAAAGCTGGAGATGACCTCCGAGCCGTCTGCGCGTTTGAGTTCCGCCAGTTTCGCAAAAGTCCATTTGTCCCACGCAGGCCATGCTTTGACGGCTCCTTTCACCAGCAATGGCCGGGTGCGCGGTCGGAAGCCGCCCTGACGCGCCAGCTCTTCGGCAGTGACGGTTTCGACCAGTTGGAAAGCGGGGCCTTGATAATCGGTCATGGCAGCGGGAGTTAATAATTCCAGAACACCACAGGGAAACTGTCCTTCACTTTGACGTCAGGCTTGGTGCGCAGCAGTTCCTCCAGTTGTTTCGCCCATTCGGTGATGGCGAAATGCGCCTGGCCTGAGGGGAAAAACTCCTGGATGGGCATGATCAACACCGTCTTGCCCATCTCCTTGTCGGCAAACTCGAACCAGGACTGCTTGGATTTGGGTTCGATCAGGCGCCCTTCGATGGCAATGACACCCCGGGTGCCTTTGAGTGTGACCATCGCGACACCGTCAAACGTGACCCAGTCCACCACTTCGCGCACCAGGAAGCCGGTGTAGGTGTTCGGCACCCACTCGAGCAAGGAGAGTTCCAGCACAAGAGCGTCCTTGTCCGGCACATCCACCACGGTAAAGCGTGGGTTTTTGGCATTGCGGAAAGCCTGGATGAACTTTTTGCGGGTGTATTTGGCCAGGGCCGGGAGATTACGGTCACGCCGTTTGGAGCCGTACTCGACTTTCGGAATCACGCCCTCCATGGCGCGCGCGTAGCTGTGCAGCACCGGCGCGATGTAGATTTTTTTGGCCAGCTCCACATCAGCAGCCATCTTTTTGTCAGAGTTGTACCAGTTGCCAAGGAAGGGCGAGCGCTTGCGATTTTCCTTCAACTCGGAGGCGTGGCTCAAGAAAGTGGAAGGCTTCACTTCCACAGAGGCCACGATGCTCTTGGCGGTGCGGCATGAAGAGAGCAGCGGCAGCAGCACCACCGCCCATGTCACTGCACGACATAAACCAGCTCTCATAGTGCGTCCTCCTTCGCCTTGGCGCGGGAGGCCCGCCAGTGAAACAGGAGCAGGATGAGGCAGGCCAAAGCCCCCAGCAGCCAGCCGCTGTATTCGTGAAACCTTTCCAGCAGCGGCTGGATGGAGACGCCGAACAGATAACCGACCAGCAGGAGAGTACCAGACCACAGGCCTGCGGACAAAACATCCAGCAGCAAAAAGCGCAGTGCCAGAAGGCGGGTCATTCCAAGTGTGAAGGGAACGATCATGCTCAGGCCAGGAAAGTACTGAAAGCTGAAAATGATGGCGGTCTGATGGTTTTCCACCCGGGCACGCACGGCGTCAAACCGCGCCTGCATGCCAGGAAAGCGACGCAGCACGGTGCCCCCCATGAGCCTGCCGGTATAAAAGCAGAACTGGTCTGAAATAACGGTCCCGAGCAAGGCCGCGAGCAGAGCCGCCACGGGGGGGAGCAGGCCCTGGCGAATCGCCAGCCCTGCGACCAGCACCACGCCTTCCCCCTCAAAAACCGTGCCGACGATCAATGCCAGCAGACCATAGTCTTGAATGAAGCTGGAAATGTTCATGCGCCGCCTCAAACAAAGTCGATCATCGCCTGGGCGTAGATGCTCACTTCCTGACAGGATTCCAGACAGACGCCGAGGTAGTCTGAAAACTTGGGTGGCGGCGGCGCCCCCTCATTCATCAGACGTGAGTTGTCAAAGGTCGCATTAAGCGAGGCAAAACCACCGTACAGCCGGATGGCCACCTGCATGAAGCGCCGGTTGCACTGACCGAAGATGTCCTGAAAGCTGGCCTTGCGGCTGAGGGCCTCTTCGATGGAGGCACGGCGAAACTCCCCGCTGCTGCCCCCGCCTTCAGCTTTGACAAAAGCGTCGTCGATCTCTGCAAAGGTCGAGCTGTGTGAAGGCCCCGACCCAACGTGATAAATGGTGTGCTGCAGTTTCTGCGCAGCCGCCAGATGCAGCACGGCACGAGCCGCATAGTCCACCGGCACCACATCGATCATGCCATTCAAGGGTGAAGTGGTCATGCGCAGAGCATGGCTCATGCGGAAGGCCCAGAAGATGCTGCCCGAGGGGCGGCAGCCCAGCCGGGTGTGTCCGGCGATGATGGTAGGCCTGACGATGACAAAGGGCAGTCCCGCCATCTCCTGCGTCAGCCTTCTTTCCGCCTCCGCCTTGCTTTCCGTGTAGGGTACCAGGTGGTTGCCGCTGAGCTTCAGGCTCAGGTCCTCCTCCACCACGCTTGGCGGCTTGTCACCACAGATCATCGCTGTGCTGATGTGCGTGAACCGCTTCAACCCGGGAGCTTTTTTCAGACGTCGGGCAAATTCCATGGTGCCGTCCACGTTGACGCGCCACACGTTTGGATCCTTGCCGAAGGAGGTGATGCCGGCACAATTGATCACATGTGTCACGGCATCCAGTCTGCTGTCCGCTGCAAAAGCCGCGACGTTGGCGAGGTCGCCACAAAGTACATTTTGCTCGGTGAGCATTGCAAGCTGGCTGGAAGGCACCTCAAAACGCGCCAAAGAGCGCACCACGCGCTCCAAGCCCGCTGCAGGAGTGGCTGCCCGTACCATCAGCAGCAGTTTGCCAGGGAAATGTGACGCCAGCAGCTCTGCCACCACTGCGCCACCCAAAAAGCCTGTCACACCGGTCACCAAAAAGTAATCCGTGGGTGTGATGGCGGTGAGGTTGGGGAAGCCCCCGGTGGCCAGGTGTCCTACAGCATGCCTTCCATGTTCCATGTCATTCATCACCCCGGTTGTTTCTCTGCGCTCCTCGGAACGCTTCTGCAGGGTTCTTGATTCGATTGTGCCTTTGAATCGACTGCCGGCCAGAGCCAAACCTAGGGCATCATTGTCGAGAAGAGTGTCTGAAATCATGAGGCAACTGATTGAAATGAAGGACCTGAAGTATTGATTTATTTAAATATAAGAAAGCAAAGCCTCGCGCCTTGGCGGCTGAGGTGGCAAGGTGGTCTAGTGAACGAAAAAGAGGCCACTTGCGCAAGCTAAAAGGGAGAACTTTCTTTTTTCTCTACAATATTACGGCTTAAAGGGATTAATCTTCAAGTTGTAGGCCTTAACATGACATTTTTTTCAATAAAACGACTCCCGTTGGCCGTAATCTTCTCTCCCCCAAAAACTAACGTTTGCTATTCCCTTGAAGAGAACGAAGGGTGGCGTCGCAAGTTAACCTGATAAAGGCTAAGCTAAGTCGTTCATCAGGTTGTTTCCTTTGGTGTTCTTAAATCCGATCTCGGAGCTTACTCAGCCCTCATTCAGGCTGACTGAACTCAAGAAAATCGATATGAATACTAAAATGTACGTGGGCAACCTGCCCTTCACCGCCACAGAAGACGACGTCCGCGCTCTCTTCACCGACTACGGCACCGTTACCGACATCCACCTTCCAATGGACCGCGACTCCGGTCGTCCTCGTGGCTTTGCTTTCGTGACCATGGACTCCCAAACCGCCATGAATGAAGCCATCCGTGGCCTCAACGAAAAAGATTACGGTGGTCGCAACCTGACCATCAATGAAGCCCGTCCGAAGGAAGATCGTCCAGCAGGCGGCGGTGGCTACGGTGGTGGCGGCGGCGGCGGTGGCCGTGGCGGCTACGGTGGCGGCGGCG
>CAILZI010000141.1 GCA_903838675.1 uncultured Verrucomicrobiota bacterium | reverse complement strand
TTCTCGCTCAGCCTGGCCGCTTCAGAATGGTACCCTCTCCATGTGATTCGTCGTGTCAGGTCGGGCCGCTGGCTCTAAAGTGGCCTGTACGTAGGAGAGTCGTGGTAAGTAACGGTGTATCAAGCCAACTAAAGGTACTGGTTGGAGCGTGGTTTTCGTTCATGCGCCGCCTTCCCATTGAAGCCAGGCAACATTCCGGTGGGTGTGCTGCTGATCTATGCTGATGAGCGCGACTGCTTCCAGGAGGAGGAAATCCGTGTGCTCAGCGCCCTGGCCAACGACCTGTCCTTCGCCATGGAAACGGTGGAGCGGGAGAAGGAGCGCCAGCAGGCCATCGAAGCACTGCGCGAAAATGAACGCATGATTTCGACGCTGATGGGCAACCTTCCCGGCGCCGCCTACCGCTCACTCATCGATGAAAAGTGGACGCTGGAGTTCATCAGTGAAGGCTGTTTGGAGCTCACGGGTTACGAAGCGGAAGTGTTCGCCGGCAATGGCGAGGTCTTTTTTGGTGATTTGATTCATCCGGAGGACCGGGAGCATGTGCGCCATACGGTGACGGAGGCTGTGGCAGCCGGGAAACGCTTTGAGATGAGCTACCGCATCCGCACGGCCGAAGGCGCGGTGAAGTGGATCTGGGAACGCGGTCAGGGGATTCCCTCCGAGGACGGCGTGATGCGGCATATCGAAGGCTTCATGACCGATGTGACGGAAAAGCGCCGCATGGAATCACAATCTCTGCGCAATCAGCGTCTGGAAAGCATTGGCACGCTCGCGGGTGGTGTGGCGCATGACTTGAACAATGTGCTCACGCCCATTCTCATGTCGCTCACGATTCTGCGCATGAAACTGCAGCAACCGCGCGACGTCGAACTGCTGAACGCCATGGAGAACAGCGCGAACCGCGGCGCGGAAATGGTGAAGCAGATTCTAAGTTTTGCGCGTGGAGTTGAGGGCCGCAGCATGCGCCTGCGGCCGCAGGACGTGCTGCAGGAAATCGAGCAGCTCATCCACGAAACCTTCCCCAAGTTCATCAAATGCCGCATCGGCTGCCCAGAAGATACCTGGAACGTGGAAGGAGACCCCACCCAGCTGCACCAGGTGCTGCTCAATTTGTGCGTCAATGCCCGGGACGCCATGCCCGGAGGTGGCGAACTGGACATCACCATGAGCAACGTGGTCGTTGACGAGCAGTTTGCCAGCATGCATCCCGAGGCAAACACGGGACCCCATGTGGTGTTTGAAGTGCGGGATACAGGCACGGGTATTCCGCTCGAAGTGCGGGACCGCATCTTTGATCCGTTCTTCACCACCAAGGAAATGGGCAAGGGCACGGGCCTGGGTCTCGCCACCACCCTGGCATCGTCAAATCGCACCACGGTTTCATCGATCTCACGAGCCGGATGGGCAAGGGGACGGTATTCCGCATTTATTTGCCGGCTAAAACGGATGTGGAGCACCGGGAAATTCAAGTGGTTGAATCCAAGCGCTGCCTTGGACAGGGCGAGCTGATCCTCGTTGTGGATGATGAGGCAGCCATTCTCACGGCCACCAAGCACACCTTGGAGGCCTTTGGTTACCGGGTGATCGCCGCCTGTGACGGCACCGACGCCATCGCGACATTCCTGAAAAGCTCTGAAAAACCAGTCGCGCTCATTACAGACATGATGATGCCCAACATGGACGGACCGACGCTCATCCAGGCGCTGCTCAAAATTCATCCTGAGCTGCCGATCATTGGAGCGAGCGGGCTCAGCCATCAAATGCAGGCGCAGGTCAACAGCCTGGGCGTGAAGCATTTCCTGCGCAAACCTTACAATGCCGACGCCTTGCTGGAAGCGCTTGGCGACGTGCTGCAGCAGGCACGCAAGGCCGCCTGACCTTTGTGGGAGCTCAATGCTCGTTCAAAACCTGGTGCAGAGCCCGCAAAATGGTTTCGGCCGTGTAGGGCTTGGGAAGAAACTGCCGCACTCCTGCACCGGCGGCCTTTGCAATGCCACTGTTGGAATTGATGCCACTGGCGGCGATGATGCAAACCTGGGGGTTCATTTTCATCAGCACCTGAATCGTGGTGGAGCCGTCCATGACGGGCATCCTCATGTCGGTCAAAACCAGGGCGATGTCGTGCTGATGTTTTGAGTAGAGGGTCACCGCTTCGACTCCATCGGCAGCCAGCAGCACGCGGTAACCGTAGGCCTCCAGGGTCTGGCGAGTGATTTCCCGTACAGCCGCCTCGTCATCGACGAGGAGAACGAGCTCGTGATTGCCGCGCGGCAGCACCTGCTCTTCGACAACCGGCGGCTCCATGACCTGGGTTGGCTGCAACGGAAGATAAACATGGAAGCAGGAGCCATGACCCAGCTCGCTGTAAACGCGGAAGAAGCCGCCATGGCTTTTCATGATGGCAAGCGAAGTGGACAGCCCGAGCCCGGTGCCCCTCCCCATTTCCTTGGTGGTGAAAAAGGGATCGAATATTTTTTGGAGAATTTCCGGAGCAATACCCATTCCATCGTCTTCAACGCTGATCATGATGTGCGGCCCTTCACGCGCCTCGATGTTCATGGCAGCGTATTGCGCATCAATCAAAATGTGAGCAGCACTGATAGTGAGCGTGCCTCCGGCAGGCATCGCATCCCGTGCATTGACGCACAGATTGAGCAGCACCTGGTGGATCTGCGTCGGGTCACCTGATACTGCATCAGTTTCGAACAGTTCATCCCGCAGCCGCAGATGAATATTTTTGGGAAAGGTGTCTCCGACGATGCGTGCCAGATCCTGAAGCAGGCGGCTGATGTTCAAGGGGGTCTTCTGACCTTCCATGCCTCTGGCAAAAGACAGCACCTGGTTGAGCATGTCGGCTCCACGACGTGCACTGGAGGCGATCGTTTCCAGAGTTTCCCTGCAAACCTCATCCTTGATGCGCAGATTCAGCAGATCCACCGACATCATGATCGGGGTGAGGACATTGTTTAGGTCATGAGCGATGCCGCCGGCCAGGGTGCCGATGCTTTCCATGCGCTGAGAACGGAGAACCTGATCTTCCAGCCGTTTTTGTTCAGTGATGTTCGTGTTGATGGCCAGCACACATTTGGGCCGGCCTTCGCCATCGCGCACCAAAGTCCAGCGCCCCTCCACGGTCACCTCCTCACCTGATTTGGTCACCTGCAGGATTTCACCTGCCCATTCACCATCGGTCAGCACCTGGTCGTTTTTTTCCTCGAACTGTGAATCATCGACGTAGAGCAGTTCGGACACCTTGCGCCCCTTCGCCTCCTCGGCGGTCCAGCCATAGAGAATTTCGGCGCTTTTGTTCCAGTAAGTGATGTTGTGATCGAGATCACGCACCAGAATGGCATCGTTTGCCTTGTCGAGCAGTGAGGCCTGCTGGCGCAGCATGTCCTCAACCTGCCTGCGCTCCCATTGAGCAAGTACTAGGGAGATGAAGTTGGCCATCGAAGTGGCAAAGCTTTTCTCTTCTGGCAGCCAGGTCCGCAACGGGCCGACATGCTCCTGACAAAGCACACCGGCCAGCACGCCGCCCACATGCAGCGGGGAGTCCAGCATGGAAGTGATGCCCAGCGGTGCGAGGTAGCTTTCTGTAAATTCGCAGGTGCGCGGGTCATGCCTTGCATCATCCGCTGCGATGGTTTCATTTTGCGCCATGGCGCGGAAGTAGGACGGGTAATTTCCACCCTGCAGTTCCATCCCGGAGGAGTGGCGCCGCGACCCCGCCTCAAACAGCATCTGGCAGACGAGGCTGCTGCGGTTTTGATCATACCGCCAGATGCTGACGCGCTCCACTTCCATGGCGTGGGCAATTTCTTCCGTGATCAGGCGAAACGCCGACTCCAGATGGATGGCTTGCATCACTCCTCCACGTATCATCTGGGCCAGAGAGATGTGCTGCCTTTCATAACGCAAATTGCTCTTCCACAGCCGGTCTGCGGCCTCTTTGCGTGCGGTGATGTCACGCTGGACCGCAACAAAATGAGTCACCTGGCCGTTGAGGGTGGTGATCGGCACGACATCAATTTCGACACAGAAGGCAGAACCGTCTTTTTTATAGTTGATCAGTTCCTCCTTGCTTGGCAAACCCTGAGCGAGAGCCGCGTGCATCCGGCCCAGTGCAATCGGGTCGGTTGCTGGTCCTTGAAGGAAGCGCGGGCTGCGCCCCATGGCTTCTTCCCGGGTGTAGCCAGTCTGCCTGGTGAATGCTTCGTTCACGAAAACAATGCGCGGGCCGGGCTCATGCAGGGGCTCGGGCTCGGTGATGAGCACGATGTCATTGAGATGGGCCACGCTGGCTTCCAGCAGCCGCAATTGTTCCTGGTTGTGGCGTGACTTCGTGATGTCTTTGCAAAGCACCACCATGTTGAGAGCCACCCCGGAATCATCCCGAATGGCTGACACGCTGTTTTCCACCCAGGCCACTTCGCCGCTTTTACAGAGATAGCGTTTTTCAACGATGAAGTCGTTGATCTCTCCCGCCATCAGCCTCTGGTTCAGTTCCTGCTTGCGCGCCACATCATCCGGATGCGTGACGGCAGCAAAGGACCTGCCGATCATTTCGTTTTCAGCATAGCCAGTGATCTGGCAGTAGTGCTTGTTGATATGGAGAATGATTCCTCTCATGTCAGTGATCGCAAAGCCTACGCTGGCATTGGTGAAGGCATGGCGGAAGCGCAGTTCACTGGTTTTAAACGCCTCCTCTGCCAGCTTGCGCTCCGTGATGTCATGCGCCGTGCCCACCATCCGTAATGGCTTGCCAGTCTGCTCATCGAGAAATATCTGGGCATCTTCGTGGATGTGCCGCACCTCGCCGTTTGGCAGAATGATCCTGTGGTCGATCGAGTAGCGCCCATGAGTGCGGATGGCCTCACTGACCGCCAGACGGATCATTTCGCGGTCATCTGGATGAACTGCATGAAAGAAATTCTCATTCGTGGTTTCGATGCCACTCACTTCATAACCAAAGATTCGGAAAACCTCGTCAGACCAGCGCAGGGAGTTGTTTTCAGTCTCGTCCAAGACCGTCAAATCAAGCTCCCAGCTGCCGAAGTGTGAGATGCGCTGGGCGGCGGCCATGGTGGCCTCACTTTGCCGCAGCTGCTCCTCAACTTTTTTCCTTGCCGAAATATCACGGGCTACGCTGAGCACGGAAATTACCTGGCCCTCGGCATCACGCAAAGGAACCGAATGTATTTCGACCCATGTCAGCGTGCCTTTGAGGCCGATCACGCGGAAAATCTGATGTCCAGATCCGCCCTCGATCACCTGGCCATGAAGCTGCTGAAGTTTCTCCCGGTCATCTGGATGCACCAGATCAACGATCCGCCCGCCCTTGACCTCTGCCAGTGACTCGGCTTCGATGATTTTGAGACCTGCAGGGTTCATGTCCTGCAGCCGCCCGTCACAATCGACGATTTTCACGCACTCTGGATCGAGATCAACGATAGTGCGGCCTTGCGCTTCCCGACGGCGCAGTTCCAGCTCCGCCTGCTTGCGGGAGGTGATGTCGATGCAGGTGATGAGCGCACCGGGGCTGCCATCCACCGGAAGCGGAATGATCGTGATTTCGATCCAGCACCTTGCATGGGAATCTGAAAGACATGATTCGATCCGGGCGCCTGCCGATTGCTGGTCCAAAACCTCCTTGAGAGCGTGTGACCATCTTGCCGCCCCTTCAAATCGGGGCTCGCATTCCTTGACAAAGAAATCAAAACAACTGCTGCCGCTTTCCGGCAGGCACAGATTCTGGCCAAAAACCTCCGCAAAGCGAACCAGTCCATCGTTTATTGCATGAATGACACCATGACGGGCCACCATGATGGCCAGGCTGACGGAGAGGGTTTGCTCCTGCACATTTAGCAGAGAATCTGAAGAGACAGATTTCATAGCTCAAGGACTTCCAAACATGCCCCTGTCCAATGCTGCGATATCGTGCTCTCCACTGTGCGAATGATGCGTGGGCATTCCATACACCTGAGAGGTCTATGCGCAATGAAACACATGGTGGGAACACAACGGCCAGGAAGCGTGCAACCTTGGAATGGATTTGCCAATGCAAGCGACAGAAAGGCAATAAAATATGGAGGTGACCATGCTGTTCCATCGGTTATCACCGAGTGTGGTCAAGACTCTGTGCGCGCCAAATAATGCAGCACGGCTAATTTGAGAAAAATCCATGGCCACTATGCAGGTTGGAGGGATTTGCCATCTTCTTTATTTGCGGCTTCAGGCTGTCTTTATTCTCCATTTCTTCCGGCCCCTGTTGGGCTGTGATTGCCGCTTCTTGCATGGCCGAAAGCCTTCCACGTTGTCACGGAATACGATTTCATCGCATGGGTATCTTGGCATGGGGTAGGGCGTCTCGATGCGCCCGTATGATTCGCCAGAATCCTTACAGCCTCGCCGGTTGCAGCAGCGCCTGACCCACGATGTTGAGCAATTCCACCATTCCAAAAGGCTTTGGCAGAAAATTTTCGCCGGCTTTCAGCTCTTTGGCATTGCTCAGAGTGGTCGGGGAGTAGCCGCAAGTGAAAATGACCGGGAGAGTGGGGTCTTCGGCGGCCAAGGCTTTCTCCAAATCGAAACCACTGACGCCACCGGGCAGTTTGACGTCAATCAATGCGAGCTTGATGACCGCTGCCTTCTCACGCCAGATGTTCCAGGCTTCATTGGCATCAGCGGCAGTGAGCACTTTGTGCCCCTGACTGGTCAGCACATATTCCATCACCTGCCGCACAGAATCTTCATCATCCACGATCAGAATGGTTGATGAATTATCCCCTGAACTGTGGTTCAGGAGTTTTTTCTCCGGCGTGGGGGAAGCTGGAGCGGCTCCGGTAGCGACTGGCAGATAAATGGAGAACTCCGTGCCGACTTCTAAAACGCTCCTGCCCTCGACCCAGCCACCTTGCATTCTAACCAATCCCTGCACCAAAATCAGGGAGATGTCCGCACCGCCTTCTTTATCCGATGAGAGTTTGGATGCGTCAAACAGGCCTGCCAGCTCGGCAGGACTCAACCCCCTGCCAGTGTCAGAAATCGTCATGACCACATATTCTCCAGGTTTTGCCTCCGCATGCATCTGGCAGGCTGCCGCAGCGTCTGGTATGAGCAGCGGTCTTGTTTGAATCATCAATCTGCCGCCCATCGGCATGGATTCACGCGCATGGATGAGCAGATTGAAAATGATCTGCTCCAAGGCGGCCTGATCTGCCATGACACTTGGCAGATCGGGGTTATGGCTGATCTGGATGGCAATCTGCTCTCCGATCGCTCTCTGCAGCATTGTGGCCTGGCCATCGATAATCTGCCCTAAATTCAGGGGCGACGGCTGCAGATATTCGCGCCTGTTGAAGGACACAAACTGCGAGGTGACGCCCGCAGCACGCTGGGTGGCGATGATGAGTTCTTTCAAAGTCGAAGCCGGCAGCGTGCTTGAGCCAGAGCCATCCTGATTGAGCTGGGCAACTTCCAGATGGCCCTGAATCACGGTGAGGTAGTTGTTATAAAAGTGAGCCATGGCATCCGCGAACCGACCCACGGTCTCAAGACGCTGATTCCGGCACAGCTGGTCCTCCAACTGCTTGCGGTTGTCCTGCTCAAGCCGGAGCCGGTTGCTGACGTCCTCAAAACGCGAGGTCACCTCGAGCAACTGGGCACTCAAGTTAAGATTGCGGTGTGAGGTCTGATTCTCAGCACCATGTCTGAGAGTAAGGGTGCGAATGAGCTGAGTGATCTCGAAGGGAACCAACCTGAACTTGAAGACCAGAAGATGAGGATTGGAACCTAAATCGATCGGGATTTGTTCGAATGCCTCCAGCTGAGAAACGGCATGCAGAACGACATGCAAGTCACGTTGGGACTGCCACAATCTATTGATGACATA
The DNA here is from genome assembly GCA_903838675.1 of uncultured Verrucomicrobiota bacterium. Taxonomy (GTDB): domain Bacteria; phylum Verrucomicrobiota; class Verrucomicrobiia; order Verrucomicrobiales; family Verrucomicrobiaceae; genus Prosthecobacter. The sequence goes on along the minus strand of CAILZI010000141.1, from coordinate 238,160 downwards.
TCTATAATCTTTACCATAAAAAAGACGACCATCTATAATGACCAACGAAAATGGTTTATGTCCTTGCGCCGCAGTTTCTACCAACGCCAAGGCTTCCTTTTCATTCGCCGTGCAGACCACTTCGGGAGAGGGAACCACAGGTTTTGCTTTGTTGAGGGTAGGTGCAGCACTCAGCGGAGCAGAGGAACTGCCATTATGGTTCGTGTTCTGCAGAGCGTGGGAAATGTGGAGGTCCTCTTGCAAAGATCGCTCTTCGGTCACAATCAGAATCCGACTGCAGGCACTAACGTTGTGCTGAATGGTATTTAGATACATGTGCCGAATGTTAGTTTCATAATTATATAATTTTAATAAAATTTGGTTTATTTTAGCATTAGTTTAGACTCACAAGGGCTAACCGTAAAATTAAACTGCGGCGTCGATTTAGGGCCGATCTAAATATTGAATCAACATTTAGGTGCTAAGGCCAATGGAATGTGGTTCTCCTAAATGCAGCGACATAATGATTTAAATCATTTAGCCCCACATGCATCCAACCTCACTTGAAATGGAAAGAAACTCAGCCGCGATACTTCTACAGTCGCTGAGCTGTCTGTTAAAAGAAGAAGATGCTCAGCGAGTCGAACTTGCTCATTTGCTGCACAAGGACATGGCGGGTGGCTTGGTGGCCTGCGCCTCACTTGGTGAAATGATGCGGCATGAACTGGCCAATGGCGGGGATGCGGCAAGTGTCAGCAAACTTCTGGGAAGCCTGGATGCCACGCTGAGGCAAACGCTGCAACTGGTCCGCGACTTGACGGAAAAGCAGTTTCCGCCCGTTTTGAAAGCCTTTGGGCTGCATGTGGCGCTGCAGCAGCTGGTGCGGAATGTTGGCGAAAATTTTGCCGGATCTCTGGTGCTCCACATCAGCGGCGATGAACCGTCATTCGATCTCGCCAGCCGGCTCAATCTGTTTCGAATCATGCAGGCACTGTTGAAACATTGCGTGCGATTTGCCAACACCTCATGGGTGGAGGTGACCTGCCGGGCGTCTGCTGAGAAGCTGGAAATCACCATTGATCATGATGGTGGTGACAGCATCTGGAAGGAAACGGTGGCTGGATCAGAAATGGCCATCATCGAAGCCAGATGCGCACTGCTGGGCTCCCGCATGCAGGTCATGGGCGCAGGTCCTGGCGGCAGTTCGCGAGTTTGCCTGATGGCGCTGCCATCACCATCGCAGTCCGCAGCATAAACCCCATACGGCATTGAACACTCTCATGCAATCCCCCCTGCCATTCCGCATTCTGGTTGTCGATGATCATGCGCTGGTACGCGAGGCCTTCACGAGCATGCTGAAGGGGGAGTTTCCTCAGGCCACCGTGGTCTCCACGGGCACTTGTGCGGAGGCAATGGTTGAAGCCCGCCTGCACAATTACGAAATTGCCCTGGTGGACATTGAGCTGGGCGACCGGTCGGGCATGGAGTTGACCACGGAACTGCGCACGCTGCCCATCCCGCCGAGAATCATCGCTGTTTCGATGCATCAGGAGGAAACTTTTGTCTCACGCACCATGCAACTCGGAGCGCGCTCCTATGTGACCAAGGACGCCCCGCCCCATGAGCTGTTTGATGCGATTCGCTGCACCTTGGAGGGACGCAGCTACATATCCAGAGAACTCGCGCAAAAGTTCGCGGACCGTTCGATCCGCAAGGGATCCGCCGGGCAGGTGCATGAAAAGCTCTCCAACCGTGAACTGGAAGTCCTCATGCAGCTGGCCCGGGGCAAAAGCCTGAAGCAGGTGGCGCTCGATCTCTCGCTCAGCCCACGAACAGTCGCAGTGCACAAATATAACTTGTGTCGGAAAACCGGGCTCAAAGGAACCGTCGAAATTCTCAGATACTGCCAGTCCAACGGACTGGCTTAACTCCGCCCCTCCCCAACCATGAAAGCACAGGTCTCTCGTTTTCTCATCGTCCTGGGATTAGCCACCCTGACGGCACATGCATCTGAGACACTCTCAGTGGTGCCTGATTCCGCCCAGGCACTGGGCATCGTGGGCGGCAGATACGCCAATCTGAAAGACGCCTCTGCGGTGAGGGTGTCACCGGCCAACATTCTGCAGATTGAAAAAAGCGAACTGCTGATCAACACCGCAATATGGCATGGCGACATCAGCTTTAATTCAAACAACGGGCAGTCCGTGCGAATGGAAAAACCATGGGTTTTTCCTGCGAGCATGTACTTCGTGCAGCCAATCATTCCTGGCAGGCTGTCCTTCGGCCTCGGTGTCAGCACTCCGTATGGGATGGCTTCCGTCTACCCACAAAACATGAGTGCTCCTTTGCGCTATGCGCTGCCTTACTCGTCCAATTTGCTGACGGTGGACATCACTCCGGCGGTGGCCTTTAAAGTCACCGAGAATCTGAGCGTGGCCGTCGGGCTGGACATTATGTACGCCGATCTGACAATGAAACAGTTTTACGACTGGAGCAAAGTTACCGGAGTTCCCGGCACACCGGAAGGCGACATTCAGATGCACGGCCAGGGCTGGGGACTGGGTGCTTATGCGGGGGTTAACTACACAGTGGCCAAGAGGCATCGTTTCGCATTGGTGGGAAGACTGCCGGTGAAGATCTTATTCCATGGAGACTTCAAAGCCTCCAACATGCCTGCTGGGTTGCCTAGCACGTTAACCTCATCCAGCACTTTTAATTCAGACATGACTTTCCCGGGCTCCATCTCCGCAGGTTATGGGTTCGATGTGACCGACCGCTTCACCGTGGGTTTTGATTTCAAATGGTCGCAGAATTCATCCCATGATGATCTGCCCCTGCAGATCGGAAACAACCAGCCTCTGCTGGGTGGAGCGAGCAGTTCAGTGTTTGGCTGGAGAAACTCGATAGATGTAGGCACCGGCATGACGTATATGCTCAACGAAAACTGGACTCTGCGCGGTGGCTACTTGTGGTCAGAAAACTCACAGCCTGCAAGCACCTACAGCCCGGTGGTCTGCACCAATGACCGCAGTATATTCAGCCTGGGCGTCGGCTGGCGGGGCAAGACACGGGGCGTGGATTTCACCTATGCCTATGTTTACAACCCCACCCGTGTGATCAGCGGCTCTTCGCAGCCGCTGTTTGATGGCAACTACAATCATCAATGGCAGGTCTTTGCACTCAGTTTCACCCAGAGGTTTTAATTCAATATGAATGACATCTTGTTTTTTCCCCTCTTTGGTCTCCTGCACTCTTGCGGTGCCATGCCAAGACACGATTTGAACGTTTTTAACAAGGCTTGTCTTGTCATCAAGGCGCTGAACGCTTTAGCAGAGGATTCGTAACATGGAGAACACCGACCATTCACTTCCAGCCGTCGCTTCCACAGGGGAACGGCTTAGTTTTATCATCTGCCGCAACAGCCAGGGTGCTGAAGTGCGCGGCAGCTTGCACCGGCTCACGCGCTATCTAGGCGTGTTCGAAGTTTATAATCCTTACAGCATTGTCCAGCTCTCTGAAGTGCTCAATGACTTCAGGATCATGATGAATGAGCGCGTGGTCTATTCAGGCCGCGCGGTCATCGCCAATCTGGTGAACACCGGCATCATGCTCATCTGCGAGGCGTCCCTCTCGGATGAGGGCTGGATTGACATCGACATCTTTTCCCCTGCTCAGAACAAAAACCGTCTGCTGGCGGATTTTGCCGAGTTCCTCAAGGAGACAGAAAAGAACTACCGTGTCGTGCCAGAATTCAAACTGGTGGTCGCGGACATGCACACCCTCCTTTCCGATCTGCGCCGCTGGATGGAGCAGGTGGAGCTGGGCGTGCGTTCCATGCCCTCGGGAGACCGCATTCAGGCGGAGCGCGAGACCATCAAGCAGCTTGAAGCTCCAATCCTGCCAGCAGTGGCGCCGCTGCTCGTGCGGTTTGAAAGCACTGCCTCGGAAATTGTGCAGGATCAGCAGCCGGTGCATCGCAGCTATATCAAGCGCCAGCTGCATCCGCTGGTGCTGTGCTCGCCCTTCATTTACCGTACGTTTCAAAAACCCCTCGGCTACGCCGGCGACTATGAAATGGTGAGCATGATGCTGCGGGATCCCTATGAGGGCAGCTCGATGTTTGCCAAGATTCTCAACCGGCTATTCCTCGACACAGCGCCGGTGGTGGCCCACCGAAACCGCATCATCTACCTCAAGCAGCGCCTGCATGATGAAACCGCGCGCATGCACGCTCAGGGCAAGGTAGCCCGAATTTTCAATCTGGGTTGCGGACCGGCGCAGGAAATCCAAAATTTCCTGATCGATGATGATCTGTGCGATCACGCCGATTTTCTCCTGCTCGATTTCAATGACGAAACCATCACCAACACCACGCGTGACCTCGAAGGGCTGCGCGCCCGTCACCGGCGCCGCACTGGAATCAAGCTGGACAAACGCTCCGTGCATCAGATCCTCAAGGAGTCCTCGCGCGCGGGAGCAGGGTACGAGACCGGCAGCTATGATCTCGTATACTGCGCGGGTTTGTTTGACTATCTTTCGGATCGCATCTGCCGCCGCCTGCTGGAGGTGTTTTACGATCTGGTCGCCCCTGGCGGCCTGCTGATCGCCACTAATGTCGATCTTTCCAACCCCTCGCGAAACTGGATGGAATACGTGCTCGAATGGCACCTGGTTTATCGTGACAAAGAGCAGTTTATGAAAATTGCACCGGACAAGGCGCCGCCAGGAACGGTGGAGGTCAAGGCCGACCAAACCGGTGTGAACATCTTTCTCGAAGTCCGCAAGCCCGCCCAATGACCGCAGCGCAGCCAGTTCTGATGGACAGCCTGGAGAGTTCGTTTGACACCTACGAACGCCCCATCCGTGTCCGCAACTACAAGCTGGGTGCACTGCTGGCCGGCATCTTCATGCCTGCGGGGGCTTCATTGGACTTTTTCATGTATGGCTGGAGACAGGCGCTGGAATTTTTCCCGGTGCGCATTTTCTCAGCGGTATTGCTTGCCGTTGTCTGGCTCAGCCTTCATTACGCTCCGGGGACACGTTACTACCGCTATCTGGGACTCTCAGTGGCGCTCATACCACTGCTGGCCATTTCGTGGATGATCTATATCAAGGACGGTGCCATCTCTCCCTATTACGCCGGGTTGAATCTGGTAATGCTTGGCTCTGCGCTGCTCTTGCGCTGGACTTTGGAAGACAGCATTCTCATTTTTGTGCTCACTTTTGTCGCCTACACTGCGGCGGCTATGCTCCACGGGCCGTTTTCATTTCAGGGCTTGTTCTTCAACAACCTCTATTTTCTCTTCGTCACCGGTGTGTTCATCGTGGCAGGCAGCTGGTATTACAACACCATCCGCCAGTCCGAATTCAAGCTGCGCTACCGTCTCGATCTCAACCGTGCCGAACTCGAGGCCAGCAACCAAAAGCTGCGGGAACTGGATGAGGCCAAAGGCCGCTTTTTCGCCAACATCAGTCATGAGCTGCGTACGCCGCTGACACTGCTCATTGCGCCGCTGGAAAGCCTGATCCAGCGCACGGAGTCCAGCCGTCCTCAGGAGGAGCGAGATCTGATGGCCACGATGCAGGGCAACTCCATGCGTCTGCTCAAGCTCATCAATGATCTTCTGGATCTGGTGCGCCTTGAATCCGGCCGGGCGCAGGTCCGCACCCAGCGCGTGAATTTGAACGATTTCATCAAGGGCCTCGCCACCGCCGTCGGTAGTGTGGCCGAGGACAAGCGCATCCATCTGCACACCCATGTGGACGCCGACCTCGGCACCGTGCTGGCTGATCCAGAGAAGATGGAGCGAATCTGCCTCAACCTGCTCTTCAACGCCCTAAAGTTCACCGCCGCCAATGGTAGCGTCAGCTTCAGCGCCAACAAGACCGATGGCTGGCTCGTCATTGAGGTTAGCGACTCCGGCATGGGCATTCCGGCAGATCAACTGCCGCACATTTTCAACCGCTTCTGGCAGGCGGACACCTCCTCCCAACGCAAATTTCAGGGCATGGGCATCGGTCTTGCCCTCGTCAAGGAACTTGCCGAAGTGCAGGGCGGCAGTGTGGTGGCCACCAGTGAGGTCGGCAAAGGCACAACCATGACGGTGAATCTGCCACTCCTCCAAGGTGAGCCCAGCGCCACTGAGGATGAGTCCAGTGAAACGACCGAGGAAGCAGACGACGAAAGTCCCGATAATAAAGACTGGATTGCCGAACTCTACCGCCGCGCCGAACTGTTCCCGGCCATGACTTCGCTGCAGGCCACGCTGCGCCCGGTGGAAACTGGCGTGGGTCGCAGCCGCAAGCCCAAGCTGCTGATCGCCGACGACGAACCCGACATGCTGCGTTTCCTCAAGAGCCAGCTCAGTGACACCTTTGAAGTGCTGGAGGCTGTGGACGGACAGCAGGCGATCGACAAAGCTTCACAATTCCTGCCGGACATCATCCTCTCCGACATGATGATGCCGGAAAAAGACGGCCTGCAAATGTGCCGCGAGCTGCGTGAACGCACCTCCACGCGTTCCATCCCCGTCGTGCTGCTTACTGCAAGGGCGGATGAGAAGACCAAGCTCGAATGCCTCGCAGCCGGTGCCAGCGACTTTCTGGCCAAGCCGTTCTCACTCACGGAGATCATGGTGCGCCTGAAAAATCTCGTTGATTCGCGTCTGTTCCAAAAGGAGCTCGTGGTGCAAAAGCAACAGCTCGAAAATGCGCTGGAGCAGATCAAGGAGACGGAATCCATGCTCGTGCAAAATGAGAAACTCGCCTCGCTCGGGCGCCTGAGCGCCGGCTTGATCCATGAAATCAACAATCCGCTCAATTACGCGCGGCAGGGCCTGGGCATCATCGGCCGTTCCGCCAAATCTTTGCCTGAGGAAGAACGCGCCGACTTTGCCGACACCGTCAAAGATGTGGAAGAGGGAGTGAACCGGGTCATTCAGATCATCTCCGACCTGCGTGGTTTCACCCGTACCACCAACCAGCTCAACCACGCCTTTGATTTGAAGAACGTGGTGAATACCGGGCTGCGCTTCTTTTCTCATGTCTGGAAAGACGGCATCCAGCGCGAGGTGGACATTCCTGAAGGCCTTGAAATTCGGGGCGACAGCAACCAGTTCGTGCAAGTGCTCATTAATTTCATCCAGAACGCCATTGATGCCATGGCGACCAAACAATACCCAGAGGGTGAAACGGCCTGCATCAAGCTTTCCGCGCACACCCGCAGAGACAGGACCCTGTTCTCCATCAAGGACAACGGGCCCGGCATTCCGCAGGCGATCCGGGACAAGATTTTCGACCCCTTCTTCACCACCAAGGACGTGGGGCAGGGCATGGGGCTCGGACTTTCCATCTGCAACCGCATCATTGCGGACCATGGCGGACGAATTGAGGTGCTGAGCCAGTCCGGCCAGTTCACCGAGTTCATCCTCGAGCTACCCTCTACCGACAGCACAAACAACCACCACGCCGATACCTAGAAGGACCCCTCCATATGCAAAACCAATATGACCTCAAACGCTATGCCGTTCTCTATGTCGATGATGAAGAGAAGGCGTTGAAGTACTTCGAAAAAACCTTCGGAGACGAATTCCGCATCTTCACCGCCATTAGCGCGGCTGAGGGGCTCAAGCTCATTGAGCAGCACGGCGAAGACATCGGCGTGCTGCTGTCTGACCAGCGGATGCCCGGAGAAAAGGGGGTGCAGCTTCTCGAACGTGCCCGCCAGCTCCGGCCCCACCTCGTGCGCATGATGGTCACGGCTTATGCCGACTACGATGTCACGGTCGATGCGGTCAATCTTGGCAGCATCTTCCGCTACATCTCCAAGCCCATCCAGATGGACGATGTGCGCAACACCCTGCACCGCGCCATGGAGTTCTACATCCTCCAGCAGGAACGCGACGGACTGCTGCAGGAGAAACTCTCCGTGCTGCAGAACCTTCTCATCACCGACCGAGTCTTGGGACTGGGTGTGGTGGCCGCCGGGCTGAACCAGAAGCTGAACCAGCCTTTGCGTGCTGTGCATGCCTTCCTGGACATCACACCCGGCAGACTCAGTCAGCAGAACTTTGACCTCGACCGTCTGCGGCAGGCCACCTTCTGGCGCGACTTTCATGCGCACGTAGTGAGTCAGGCAGCCCGCATCGCCGAACTTCTGGGCGAGCTGCAGTCCGCCTCCGGCCCCGAGCACAAGATGGATGCAGCGAATGTTCTCACAGCATTGATCGACCAGCAGCGCACCGCCTTCACCGCCAAAGGCATCGAACTTAAATTTGAGGCCACCGGTGCGCTCCCTGCCCTCCAGACCAGCCGACCTGCGTTTGAAAAAATGCTGCATCTGCTGCTCCAGACAGAGCTGGCTCTTCTCGCCACCGGCACGCATGTCTCCCTCTCTGCCAAAACAGCGACCGAGGCTGCTGATGCAGGAGCGCTGCATCTCACCCTCACCGACAACGGTCCTGGACTCGCAGGCGAAGTGATTCGCTCCGTGTTTGATCCTTTCTTCACTCACGCAGATGCCACCACAGATGGCCCCGGCCTCACTCTCATGGGCGCGTTTTTCCTTGCTTACCACCTCGGTGGTCGCATCACGTCCCAGCGGACGGCCAAGGGCCTGATCCTCGACATTGTTGTGCCCGCCGTAGCGCCAACGCCCGTCGCTCCAGTGGACAGCAGCCGGGAATTCATCACGAACGTGCTCATGAACGATGTTCTCTGGGAGCGCCTGCTGCCCAACGGTTGATCCTCCTTGGAAATAGGCATGCCATTCCACCGGACCAGTGGGATGGCATCTTTTTTGCCATTTGCTTCCAAAAGCTTGGGACTCAGGCACCAACGAGCGTGAGGTTTGAGTGAAGTGAGCCTGTGAATCTTCATTGCTCCCCGCGTCTTTCCATCTACCTCTCTCCACCACCATGAAACGATCCACGCTTCACACTCTCGCCTTGTCCCTGCTCACCACCGCTGCGCTGGCTGATGGCGCGTTCTACGGCGATCCGCCGGACGCGACGCATCCTTGGGCGATCCATGACATGAACCGGCCGCAGCCCGTACGAGTGGAGCCGGGCACGTTCAGCTCGCAGGAAAAGCCGGGCACGCCGCCTTCGGATGCTGTCATTCTCTTCGGCGGCAAGCCGGAGGAGATTGAAAAGTGGCAGGCGGACAAAACACCGGCCGAGCCGACCAAGTGGGAAGTCAAAGACGGTGTGCTGCAATGCGTGCCGGGCAGCGGTTACGTCCGCACGAAGGAGGAATTCTCCGACTGCCAGCTGCACGTTGAATGGAGCGCCCCTTCAAAGGTCGAGGGTAACAGCCAGGGCCGTGGCAACAGCGGAATCTTCCTCATGGGCCAGGTCGAAGTGCAGGTGCTGGACAATTACAACAATCCCAGCTACCCCGATGGCATGGCTTCATCCATCTACGGCATCAATCCGCCGATGGCGAATCCTCTGCGTGCGCCCGGTGAATGGCAGACCTACGACATCGTCTTCCGCCGCCCGATTTTCAAAGACGGCAAGGAGCTTGATCCAGGTTACATCACCGTCTTTGTGAATGGCGTGCTCACGCAAGATCACACACCTCTCGAAGGTGGTGGTGGCCACATGAAGCGTTCTTCCCCGCGTGCCTTCCCTGATCAAGGCCCGCTCAAACTGCAGGACCACGGCAATCCGGTGCGCTACCGCAACATCTGGTACCGCCCGCTGCCCAAGCGTGCCATCGACGGCGGCGAAGCCAGCCACATGACCGAAGCGGCGACGGCTGCAAAGCGTGCGGAAATCGCCAAAAGCATCCGCGAGTCTGCTGCCAAGCTCGAAGGCATCGAGAAGATGCTGCATCTCTTTGAGTCCCTCTGCTACGAGGACAATGCCGAGGCCCGGAAATCCGCCCTCGACTCCGTGGAGGATTTTTCCGAGAGGATCAAGGAAGTGCCCCCAGGCAAGATTGAAACCAAGAAGGGCGAGATACTTCAAGTGGCCAAGGCGCTGCGCTACCTGACCAAGTTCAAAATCCTGCCGGAAGACATCGACGCCAAGAAGGATTTGGAAGCCATCATCAAGGTGGAGGAATGGGAGCAGAAGCCGCAGCCCAAAGGGAAGAAGAAGTGAAAGTGAATGGGGGCAGGAATGCCCCCGTTACCTGCCAAAATACACCGCGTAGTAGGAGGTGCCCTCCATCTCCTCCACGCGCATGCGGCGGTTGCGCGCCTGCTCGCCCCAGCTTTCGGTGAAAATGGCTTCGCGCTTGTCGGCGCGGTAACCGTTCACGATGGAGGCATGGGTGAAGGGGCTTTTTTTCGGCCAGGATTTGTGGTCTTCCATGTTGGCGGGTGGCAGCTCGGCCTTCTCACCGCGGGCGATGCGCGTGGAGTAGGCGGAGTGAATGTAGTCGCGCTCCTCCGACCACCAGCGAAACACCACCACGGGCATGCCCTGGTCAATGCTCTGCTTCATCTTGGCCGCATCAAACTTCGGTGAGCGCTGCGCCTTCACGCCAGCCTCCTGCGCGACGTTGCCGAAGAGCTCGCGGATGTCGGATTTGGTTTCGATGCCGTACTGGAAGCCGCTGAGCACGGCATACTCCTCAGCACCGGGCTGCAGGCCAAGCATGCTGCCCACCATCGCCAGCGTGGCGACGCCGCAGTAGCCGCGGTTTCCCTGCGGCACCATCGGCACCACGGGCAGACGCCTCTCGGTGCTGCCAGCGGCTGCTTTGGCAGGTGCGGTGGAAATGGGAATGAGCAGCGTTCGCGCTTCGGCTTCGCTGCGGAAGAAGTCGAGCAGCAGGAGCTGATGCTCGTAGCTGATGAGGCGTGCGGCTCCCTGCGGCAGTTTGAAAAGCTGCGTCTTTAGGTTCAGCCCGCTGCGTTTGCCCAGCAGGAGTTCCTCGCCTGCGCTTGCACCGAGTTTTTTCAAGCCAGCTAACACAGCCTCCTGGCGCTCGCTGAACTCCTTGTCGAAGCGCAGCTTGCCTTCATCAAAGGTCTCGCCCTTGAGCAGGTTCGAGTTGTTGTAGCCGAAGAAACTGCCTGCATCGAAAATGACCACGCTAATGGAATGCACACCGCCGTTCACGAACCGTGCGTTCACCGCCATGAGCTGGATGCCGCACGTGTCCAGGCGTCGTGTGGGCACCACGCGGGAGATGCCCGCGGCCTCTACTTTCGGTGCTGGGAACAAAGCGGCAAAATCCGCCCCTTGCCAGCGGGTGGCGTCCGCAAGCAGGTCTTCCTCTCCATGCACACTCGCACAAAGCAGCACCGCGCAGAGCACCGGCCAGTGCAGGTTCATGAGTTCACCCGCGTAAGTCGCAAGCTCACCAAATTCTTCTGCTGGTGCAGAGTGATGATGAGTTCCTTGCCGACATTGACCTTGTCATTGAACTGGGTGGTCCAGGTGGTGTTGCCTTGATACACTCCCACGCTGGTGGTCAGCCGCTTGACGAGCGCCGGAACACCCCCCTGCTGCTTTGCAGGATCAAATTCCGCGATCACGGTGGTGATGACACCTTGCAGGTTGCGCTCCACCAGCGCCCGTGAGGCAGGGACGCCAAACACATTTCCCGGAGCAGCGGTTTGTTTGCTGTTTGGACTGCCTTGTATGTCCGCCCAAGTGCCGGGCAGAAGTGCTGCGGCGGACCAGTGCGATTCTACACTGAACCACTCCTCCAGAGTGGTTCCTTCCTCGTCCTTGCCGATAAAGAAGTTGCCGCCAACCGGCAATGACCAAGCGCTCAGGACAGTGAGTCCCAAAACTGCAATCAATAGGAATCGTTTCATGGCATCCTTATACCAGAAACGTCCCTCCAAGGTCAATTCTAGCGTTTAGACCGCATCTGCCGCCAGCGCGGCATTGCCGATGATGCCAGCTTCATTGCTGAAGCGCGCGGGCAGAATCTTCAGTCTCTCCCAGACCACGGTGCTGAGCATGCTCTGCACTTTGTTTTTGAGCGGTGTGAATATCAGGTCCCCTGCCTGGGCCACCCCGCCGCCTATGACGAAGACATCGGGGTTGAGCAGCCAGGCGATGCTGGAGATCGCGGTGCCGAGCCAGTCGGCCACCTCACCCCAGATCTGGCGGGCGATGTCATCGCCGGCTTGTGCTGCATCAGCAATTTTTTTGGGCGTGCAGTCGGTGATGTCCTTCTCGATGCCAGCTTCGGAGTAACGCAGCACGGCATGCTCGGCGATCTGCTGGTTGCCTGTGTACTTTTCCAGCGCCCCCAGATTGCCGTAGTGGCCGGCCTTGCCGTTATAATCAATGCTCATCTGGCCGATCTCGCCTGCGACGAAGCCGCTGCCACGGAACATCTTGCCGTCTAAGACAAGGCCGCCGCCGATGCCGGTGCCCATGGTGAGACCAATGACGTTTTTCAGGCCGCGCGCCGCCCCATGGCGAAACTCGGCATAGGTCATCGCATTCGCATCATTTTCGACGAGCACGGGGAGGCCGGTCTTTTCGCCAAGGATGGCTTTAAGAGGCACATGCTTCCAGCCGGGGACGTTCGTCAGCTCATGCACAAAACCGTGATCGAAATCAACGAGGCCGGGAACTCCAACGCCAATGGCACAGATGTCAGGATAGGTCGTCCGCAGCTTCGCGACACGTGCGGCCATCTCACCAATGAGCGCGGCAGGTCCGTGGAACTGCGTGGTGGGGATGGGCTCGTCGGTGACGAGAAGTTCATCGCCCCGGCACACGCCGAGTTTCACGGAGGTGCCGCCAAAGTCGATGCCGATGGAAGTTTTGTCAGTTTCAGCCATAACGCGTTCCGCCTCAAAGCGGGGCGCGGAGATTGCCCACCAAACGCAGCCCGTGCAAGGTCAAATCGGGGTCTGTAATGATGTCTTCGCCCATGCCGGAGATGATCCATTCCGCATCCCCACCCGTGGCGACAACGCTGACTTTTTGCCCGCCGAGCTCTTTCTTCAGCGCCTCCAGAATGCCTTTCACCATCCCCCGATAGCCAATGGCAGCCCCGGCGAGGATGGCGCCCTCGGTGGACTGGCCGATGGCACTGGCAGGCTCACGCAGATCCACGCGTGGCAGCAAGGCGGTACGTTCGTGCAGGTAATCGGTCATCAGCCTCAATCCCGGCGCGATCACACCGCCGATGTAGCATTTGTCGGCAGAGAGAATGTCAAAGGTCACGGCGGTGCCGAAGTCGATCACGATGCCGGGTGCACCATGCATGTGCGCCAGCGCGACGGCATTTGCCAGGCGGTCAGGGCCGATGCTCTCGGGTTTCGGGTATCGAATTCCAATACCCAAGGGCGCGTCGTGCTGAAGTTCTATGAGCTGGTCGCCAAACACCTCGCGGAATGCAGGCACGGCCTTGGGCACAACACTGCAAATCACGGCGCTGTCAAAGTGCCAGCCCAGCGTGACCTCACGCACGGCATCGGGCGAAAGCTCGCGCGTGGCATGCTCACGGCGTTCGAGAATGGATTCACTCGTCGCGAGGCCGAACTTTGTGCGCCCGTTGCCGACGTCGATGAGCAACTGCATCCGGCTCATGGCTTGGCCGGGTCCGCAGCTTTTTTAGGTTCTTCCTTCTGCGGTTCGCCAAAGGTGCGGACTTCGATCATGCCGTCAGGGGGCGTTTTCTTGTCAGGCTCGGTCGCCTTGGGTTTCACGGGAGCCGTTGTGGCCGCTGCTCCAGCCGGCTCCTCGACAGGCAGGGCTTTGGGAGGATCTTTGACAAAATGCACGCAGGGGTAAAGCATGTTGTAGTTGTGACGGAGGGCGGCAGGAAAGGCCACGCGGCCCGGCTCAGTGACGTTTTCGCGCAGAATTTTGCCCGCCAGACTGGCAAAGACATCGCTGCCGAGCTTGGCCGCTTGCGCACCGGTGCCGCCAACCACCTGGCCGACAGCACTCGCCGCCGATTTGCCACCACTGCGAAACATGTCGCTGCTGATACGGCGCGCCTGGATGGAAATATAGGCCTGGGCGGAGAGCAGCGTGCCGTCCGGGCTGAAGCTCATCTCCAGGCTGGCGTGGTCACTGGATGAAAACATGCCGCGCAGGTGATCGACCCGCATGGAGATGAAGATGCCGCCGTCGGGGGAGCGCGAAATCTCAGGCTTGTAGCTGCGGTATTCGCTTTCAGAGAATTTGTACTCCGCCGCCTTGCCCTTTTCTTTGTTCCAGCCGCCGAGGCTCTTGCCTAATTCTTCCATGTCCAGCTCTACGCCTGCATGGGCGGTACTGGCGATGAGAATGAGCAGGGCGAGGGGGCGGAGGTTCATGACACCGCAGGATGACGCAAGAAACGTTTTTTTCAACTTCGGGGTGGGGCAGGACTGCCGCTCGCATGCCTCCGATCTGGTCTCCTGAATACCCGTGCTCCCGCCAGCCAAAGCGTCACGAAGAACTGTACCATCGCCACACAGGCAATAACGATAGCGCATCTGTCGTAAACCGAGCCGCGCTGACTGTTCTTTTTATTCAGGAATTCTTCCGTGCCTTCCAGCCGCTCCATGTATTCGGGGCTGTTCTTGTCTTTGTCATACCCCTTCAGCATCATCATCGAACCTCTGATGTCAGTGCCGGAATGAGCCGAGGCCACAAACACTTGCACAGCACACCAGCCCAGGCACATGTTCAGAAGAAGGGATGCAATGACGAGAAAGCGGATCATACCTTTATCAGCATAGCAAATCACTTCTCTTGCCGCCAAGGCAAGTCTCATTCAAATCACGTCAGCCGCCCCGTAATGTAGGACTCCGTCTGCGGATCGCGCGGGTGATTGAAAATGTTCATCGTGTCGTCCTCCTCGATCAGCCTGCCTTTGTAGAAGAACGCGGTGCGGTCGGCGATGCGCTTGGCCTGCTCCATATTGTGCGTGACGATGACAAACGTGTACTGGCCGCGCAGCTGATGGATCAGTTCCTCGATGCGCGCGGTGGCGATGGGATCGAGCGCGGCGCAGGGCTCATCCATCAGCAGAATTCGCGGCTGCAAGGCGATGGCACGGGCAATGCAAAGGCGCTGCTGCTGACCGCCGGAAAGCCCCGTGGCCACTTCGTGGAGGCGGTCCTTCACTTCATCCCACAGGGCGGCGGAGCGCAGGCTGCGCTCGGCGGCTTCTTCGAGATCGTGGCGGTCTTTAACGCCGGCGACACGCAGGCCGTAAACGGCGTTTTCAAAGATGGAGCGCGGGAAGGGATTGTACTTCTGGAAGACCATGCCCACGTTGCGGCGCAGGCTGATGACATCGACATCAGGCGCATAGAGATCGATGCCGTCGATTTTGATCTTGCCGCTGACGACGCGGGCGGAGTCCACGAGATCGTTGATGCGGTTGATGGAGCGCAGCAGGGTGCTCTTGCCACAGCCGGAGGGGCCGATGAGGGCCGTCACGTCCTCGCTGCTCATGTTCAGATCGACGTCAAAGAGCACCTGGTTGTCACCATAGGCGTAGTTGAACTTCTCCACCTGAATGAGCGGCTCTGCTGCGGTGGAAGCTGGAGTTTCGGCGGCCATTTTTAACTGAATGTGCCGCGCAAGTAAGCCTCGGTGAGCTTTTCGCGCGGATTGGTAAAGAGCTCCTCCGTGGGGGCAAACTCAACCAGTTTGCCGAGGTGTAGGAAGGCCGTGTAGTCCGAGACGCGCACGGCCTGCTGCATGTTGTGGGTGACAATGACCACGGTGAATTCATGGGCAAGCTGGTGCATCAGCTCTTCGATTTTGAGCGTTGAGATGGGATCGAGCGCCGAGCAGGGCTCGTCCATCAGCAGAACATCCGGCACGGTTGCGATTGCACGGGCGATGCACAGACGCTGCTGCTGGCCGCCGGAGAGGGCGAGGGCGTTTGCTTGGAGGCGGTCTTTGAGCTCCTCCCACAGAGCGGCGTGGGTCAGTGAGCGTTCGACCGCTTCATCCAGCACGCTTTTGTTTTTCTCACCGTGGATGCGCAGGCCATAGGCCACGTTTTCGTAGATGCTCTTGGGAAATGGGTTCGATTTCTGGAACACCATGCCGACCTGCTTGCGCAATTGCGTGAGGTCGACATCGGCATCGTGGATGTTCTTGCCTTTGACGAGCACTTCACCCTTGGTCACGCGGGCGCTGGGCACCCGGTCATTCATGCGGTTGATGCAGCGCAGGAGCGTGCTTTTGCCACAGCCCGAGGGGCCGATGAGCGCAGTGACGCGGTGATACTTGACCTTCAGATTGATGTCGAACAAGGCCTTGCTGTCTCCATAGCAAAAATCCATGTCGCGCACCTGAACAACAGGCGGCGGAGTGGTTTTGGCGGTGGGTTCTGCGGACATGAAAAGAGAAGCAATTACCAGCGATACTTGGCGCGCAGACGTTTGCGCAGCAGCACGGAGCTGGCGGCAAGTGAGGCGACCAAAACGAGGAAGACAAACACGGACCCGTACTGCGCACGCTCGGCGTACTCGTTTTGCGGGATCTTGGCGGCGAGGGTGTAGATGTGATAAGGCAGCGCCTGCACGGACTCGGTGAAGATGCCGAGGAAGCGCGACACACTCTGCTCCCAATGAGCAAAGATGGAGGCATCTGCCGGCAGCGGTGGCAGATCCTTCTGCCAGGGCAGCTTGTCCTTGAATGCCAGGGCAGCGGTGAACATGATCGGGGCCGTTTCACCCGCCGCACGGGCGATGCCAAGGATGCTGGAGGTCAGAATGCCGGGAGTGGCGAAGGGCAGCACGCTGTAGCGGATCGTCTGCCAGCGCGTGGCACCGAGCGCCATGCTCGTCTCACGAAATCCCTGCGGCACGGCCTGCAGGCACTGCTCGCTGGCGGTGATGATGACGGGCAGAATGACGAAGGCGAGCGTGAAACCGCCGGAGAGCACACAGGTGTCCCAGCCTTCAAAGCTGAGCGTGGTGAAGCCGAACGGGATGGAAAAGACAGAGCGCTCTGCTGGCACATCGACAAATCTCGGTGCGGTCAAGACGAATGCCCCAAGGCCAAACAGGCCGAACACAACCGAAGGCACACCGGCGAGATTCAAGATCGCCAGCCGCACCATTTCGAGGAACTTGCCGTGCCTCGCATATTCACTGAGATAGATCGCACAAGCGACGCCGAGGAAGAGCGCGACACCCACGCTGACAACCACGAGCAGCGCCGTGCCCACGATTGGCCCAAGAATGCCGCCACCGGAATAAGAGATGGTTTTTTCAGCACGGAAGTTGTCGCCCAGTTTCTTTTTGACCGCATCAGCGCCGTTCACATCGGTTTCAATGTGATTGCCCTGCTGGTCTTCGATCACATGCAGCGTGGCGGGCAGCTCGGTCAGGAACTGCGTGTTCACAAACGGCCACTGCGTCCGGAACACGACTGGCGCGCCTTTGACGAAAATGTGCAGCATGATCGCCAGCGTGATGATGACGACGATGTAGCTGCCGATGCGCAAGGCCCAGCGGGCAGCCGTCTCGCGCTGCTGAATGCCGGAGTTGTCGCCAGCGAAAGGATTGTCGTTGATGGGGACGGGATTCATGCCTTGTGGGGTTCAAAGCGGCGGGCCACGGCACGGGCGCACCAGTTGACCAGCAGCGAGATGGCAAACAGCACGATGCCGACCATGAAGAGCGCCTGCCAGTGCGAGCTGCCGCGTGACACCTCGCCAAGCTCCTGCGCGATGATACCGGTCAGAGTGTGGGCTGGATGGAAGATGACACCGGGTCCGGCGCTGAAGTCGGGAATGGCGATGCGGTTGCCCGCGACGAGCAGCACCACCATCGTTTCACCGACCACACGACCAAGACCCAGCAAGATGGCCGAGAGAATGCCGGAAATACCCGCCGGCACGATGACGCGGAAAACGGTCTGCAGCTTGGTGGCTCCAAGTGCGTCAGAAGCATCAATGTAGGCACGCGGGACGTTGTTCAGCGCATCTTCCGAGAGACTGAACATGGTGGGTACGGCCATGAAAGCGAGCAGACAGCCCGCATTGAACATGTTGAGGCGCTCCTGGATTGGAAAGCCTGGCACCCATTGCAGCCAGCTCCATTCACTGACGTCTTTGATCAGATTGCCCACCAGCGAGATGCCGATGAAACCCAGAACGACCGAAGGAATGGCCTGAATGAACTCGATCACCGGCTTGATCATTTCCTTCTCCCGCTCACTGGCGAACTGGTTTGTATAAATGGCAGCCACCACACTGACCGGCGTAGCGATCAGAATGGCAATCGCGGCGATAACCAGCGAACCAGACAGCAGCGGGACAAAGCCAAAGAAATCCTGCCAGGAACTGTTGGTGATCCATTGGGTGCCAAAGAAGAAAGCGCCAATGACACTGAAAATGGAAACGGGTTTGTCCCAGCGCCAGCCTTCGAGTGTGGCCGCAGCGGCCCGCATTTCACGAGCGTGCGCCGGAATCCCTTCACGCACTTCGTTGACCAAGGCACGAGCAGCACCCGTTCCTGCGTCCTGGGGCAGCACGGCGGCGGCCTTTTCGATGACCACGGCATATTTTTCGACTTGTTCGCGAAGCTCGGCGGTGCGTCCGGTGATTTCCTGGATGCTTTTCTCTAGATTCACAGCTTCAGAGACGGATTCCGCCGCTTCTTTGGTCAGACTCGCTTTTTCTTTGGCATCGGTCTCCGTGGCGGCAGCTTCGAGGAGACGCAGACGGTTGGTTTCGAGCACATCAAACTCAACGGCTTTCTCCTTTGTCTCCAGAGCTTTTGCCTTGAGTTCGTCCACCACTTCCTGGAGCGGCTCCGTGGCCTCTTCAAATTCCTCCTGCGCCTGCACAAGCGAGGCAAATTTAGTGCGCGCTTCACGGTCTTTGGCGCTGAATTCCGCCGCAAGCGTCTGGAGCAGAGGCGGCAGGTCGGTGACCTCCGGGGTGAGCGCAGCGAATTCACGCTGCAGTTGCTCGCGTTCTGCGGTGCCGAAGACGGCTGGATAATCCAGTGCTTTTGCAGCAGCAGCAGACGCCTCACCAAGTTCACGACGAAAAACCTCGATCTGCTCCGGTGCAGGAGGGGTCTTCTCAAGCGCCTGTGTGAGTGATTCGCGCGGCCGGGCGGTTTTATCCTCCACCTGACGTTTGAGCAGAAAGGCGGCGTCACGCCAGTCCCGCGCCGTCTTGCTCAGTGTTTCCAAGGAAGCACTGACCGCCTGGCGCAGGCTGCTGGACAGTGCCTGATTGCGCTGCAACGGCTGGTCGATGATGTCACAAAACTCCAGGCCTGCACGACGGTAGGTTTGCAGCTCGCGCTGATAGGTGGGCAGAAAGTCGATGCCCTCACGCAGCAGGAACACCATGATGAGCACCAGCACGATGATGGCGACGCTGGCATTGCTGCCGAAGAAGTACTTGATCAACTTCTGCGGATCGACCCCGAGAATGGTGCGCTTGCGACTCCTGAGCAGGACGCTGCGCAGCGGCGGTCTGCTGGGCGTCGTAGGGCTGTTCATGCGGGAGAGTCTTGTTAACCGGAGATCAAAAAAATCCGGCGGTCGAGAACAGGTCTCTTCCGCCGGACTGATGAATCGGTCAACCAACAGTTATTTTGCAATGCTGAGAGGAACAAAACCGGCCTTGCTGACGATGGCGTCACCCGCAGGGCTGAGACAGAAATCGATGAAAGCCTTGGTGGTGCCGGTCGGTTCGCCATTGGTGTAAAGGAAGGTCGGGCGGGAAAGCGGGTAAGACTTCACTGCCGCTGGGCTGGGCGAGGAGCCTGCGATGGAGACGATCTTGATGCCTTTGGCACCCGAGTAGGCGTAGCCGACATAACCAATGCCGTTGGGATTGGAGCCAACTTCAGCGGCGATCTGCTCATTGCCGGCCATCTTCTGGCTGTTTTTGCCGTACTCGCGGCCTTTCATGGCCAGTCCGATGAAGTCCTTGTACGTGCCTGATGAAGTATTGCGGGTATAAAGCGAGATGGGGCCGGGAGTGCCCCCGACTTCGCTCCAGTCTTTGATGTCACCAGCAAAGATCTGCAGGAGCTGCTTTTTGGAGAGGTCGGCAATGGGATTGTTTTTGTTCACCACGACAGTGATCATGTCCCAGGCGACTTCGAATTCCGTGAGGGTCACACCTTTGCTGCGGCAGAGGGTGCGCTCGTCTGCCTTGACCTTGCGGCTGGACATGCCCACTTCTGCAGTGCCTGAAGCCAGGTTCGTGAAAGCGGTGGAGGAACCTTCCGCTGCGATGTCAAAGCTGACTTTGCCCCCTTGTTTTTTGAAGGATTCAGCCAGCTGCGGGACGAGCTTGGCTCCGAGGGTGTCGGAACCGCGAATGCGCAGGGTGGTCTGAGCCTGAAGCGAAAGCGCGGCGGCAAAGGTGGTGACAAGGGAGAGGAAGGCGATCTTCATGACGGATGTTGGATAGGATAGGGCGAGGAGCTTGTCCGCCGCCAGGATGCGGGTGACGGAGCCGGATATTGGATGAAGGGGGCAAGTGGTCAAAATGCACACTGTGACGAAAGCGTCACATACAAAATACTGAGACAAAGGACACCCCTCAAGTAGCAATTGCGATGTGAATACCCCTCTTCGTGACGAAAGCGTCACATTAAGAATCTCGCAGGGGTAGTAGGTTACAGCAATGTGACATTTCTTCCTGGGGGGTATCACATCGCCTGGGGAAGCTAATTCAACTCACCTGAACACCTCACACATGCGCCTCAAACATTCCCGCATATCCCGTGTCTTGACTGCTCTTGCAGCCGTCGCCATCGCCCTGCCCCCATCCTTGCCAGTTGCCGCCGGCCCGGCAATGGAAAAGCTCTTTCTCATCATGAAGGCCAAAGGCACTTTGAGCCAGGAGGAGTATGACTTGCTAGTCGCCGCATCCCGTGAGGAGGACAAGGAGAAGGACAAAGCCGCAGTGGCAGCCGCTCCGGCGCCGGCCTCTCCAGCCTCTCCAGCTCCCGCAGCGGGCCCAACGTCAAACACCTCCGCTCTGGAAAAGCGTCTGGCTCAAACCGAAAGCAAGGTGGGCCATCTGGAGAATGCCCTCAATCATTCCGGCGACCCTGCGCTGGAGAAGCGCCTGTCCCAAGCCGAAAGCAAGGTGGGCAATCTCGAAAACGCCATTTCCAACACCCGCGGACAGGTGGAGGAGATCTCCAAAATCACCGACAACACCTCGCCATCCACGATGTCTGCGGCCGAACTGGACACCCTTCTGGCCGACAAATGGTATGAGCGCCTGAAAATGAAAGGCTACCTGCAGGTGCGTGCAGAATCCGTCATGAAAGAATCTGGTGGTGTGCTTCACAGTCAAAATGATCCCTTCGCCAATGACCAGTCAAGCATCGGCATCCGCCGTGGCCGTCTGGCCTTCAGCGGTGATGTGACCAACCACCTCTACCTTTATTTCCAGGCAGATTACTTTGCCAGCGTCAACGCGACCAATGGCAGCCAGAACGTCCTGCAGGCCCGCGACTACTACGCCGATATCTCCCTCGACCCCGCCCGCGAACATCGCGTCCGTATGGGTCTGTCCAAAGTGCCTTTTGGTTATCAAACCATGCAGTCATCCCAGAACCGTCTCGCCTTGGAGCGCCCTGAAGCCATCAGCACCGCCGTTGAGGGCGAGCGTGACTTCGGTGTCTATTACATGTGGGCACCCTATGAAATCCGCGAGCGTTTCAAAAACCTGGTCAAAATGGGCCTGCGCGGCTCGGGTGACTACGGTTTGGTCGCGCTGGGAGCTTACTCCGGCCAGGGCATCAATCGTCCAGATACCAATGGACAGCCGCACTGGATAGCCCGTGCCACCTATCCGTTTGAATTCGACAACGGCCAGTTCCTTGAACTTGGTATCTCGGGCTATGCAGGAAAATTCAACACCACCACAGCCCCCATCAATGGTGTGACTCCCAAAAATGGCAATGGCGCCAACCGTGGCTTTACCGACACACGTGTCGCCATTTCTGGCGTTCTGTTTCCGCAGCCGTTCGGCATCGAAACCGAATGGAACTGGGGCCGGGGCCCGCAGCTCTCCAATGACATGCGCACCATCAATGTCGCCAGTCTGAGCGGCGGCTATGTGCAGGCAAATTACCGCCAAGTGTTTGCCAGCCAGAGGGAATTGATTCCGTTCGTCCGCTGGCAGACCTACAACGGCGGCCGCAAATTTGCAGCCAATGCTCCCAAGGACAAAGTGAACGAAGTGGGATTCGGCTTCCGCTTCATCCCCTACCCGGAGCTGGAACTCACAGCCATGTACATGCACGGCATGCGCACCAACACGAATTTGGCTCCCTACAACAATGTGAATTACGATTACCTCGGCGTGCAGGCCCAGGTCAATTTCTAAGCGCCAATTTTTGGTCAAGGTTGAGTTGGAGGCCGGATGCATCGGGAATGCGTCCGGCCTCTTCATTTCCAGGCAGGCGGACGAACGGATGCAAGGTTGCTTTGTCCCAAGTCTTCCCTTAGTTTCAGCTTTGCTTCAAACTCAACGGCCTCATGGAAACCACACTCCAGCAGATTCTGTATGTTGCGGCGGCCATTGTTTTTGCCATAGCATGCCGTTCCTTCAACAACCGCTTCATCCAGAAGCTGGGATGGCTCGCCTTGCTGGGTGCCTCTTATTTGAGCGGCTACTACATGACAAACACGCATGTCGGCGGCGCCATTTTTGTCGGTGCATGGTTCATGATGCCTTGGATGGAGATCGTCTTCCGCGTACGCCGGCTGCGCTTCCCGATCAAAAGCGAGGTCAAGCACCGCTTCCCCCCCTCCCGCGAGGTGTTTCCTGAACTCTCCGAGCTTAGCAGCGAGGCGGATGAAGACGGATTCACCGAAGTCGGTGACACCGGCTGGCAGTTCAGCCAGACGGACTACTTCATGCGGCTGTTTTACCATGAGGGAAAACGCATGCAGGCCGCCATCGCGCTGGCGCAGCAGGGTGATTTTGGCTTTTCGTACGTCAGTCTCACTTCACGCGCCACCAGCGGAGTCACCTTCACCACGACGAACTATCCCTTCGCCGCCACGATGAAGCACTCTCCCAAGCAGCGGCTGAACCGCTTCACGCACGCGGGCTCGTTCTCAGACCTTCTGGAGCGTCATGAAAGCTTTCTCCACAACGAAGGCATCCGCCTCGAAGACCTGGCGCTTCAGGACACCGAGTATCTGCACGCCTACATCGAGCGCGACATGAGCGTGCTGATTGACCATAACATCAACGCCGGCGTCATCGAGCCCACGGGCAACGGCGAATTCCGCTATTCCTGGCGCGGCTGCATCTTCCTCTACTGGCAGGTCGTGAAGGACATGCTGCGGGTGTGAGTCAGAGGCGCGGCAGCCACTCGCGCAGGTTTGCCATCGTCAGTGTCGTGTGGGTGAGCAGAAAAAAATGACCTGCCTGCGGCACGGCAAATTCCTGCGTGGCAGGTGCGAGCTGCCGGACTTTCGCAATGCGCCGCGCGAACTCTCCCGACTTCACGAAGTATTCGTCGCCGCCAGCGATGAATGCAGCCTTCCCCTCACGCGGAAATCTCAGCAGCAGGTCTTCCGGTGGGTACGCAGCCATGCAGATCAGGCGTTCAAAGCGATCCAGATGCTTGGTAAAGACTTCACATGCGCCAAAACCACCCGCGGACAGCCCCAACAAAACCGGCTTCGTTACTGGTCGTCCCAACCGCACGCCCACTGCCTGCACACACTCCTCCACATACTCGCTGGAAATGGTGGAAGTATTGATGCCATAGGCCGGGCAGATGATGATGCACTTCGGGAAGTGCTCAGCCAGCAGGTGCTGATACCAGAGAAAACTGCCGCCGTAGCCGTGCAGAAACACCAGCACCGGCGTGCGTGCATCCGCACCCGTGGGCAGATGCACCAGCGCCAGACCTTCCTGCGGACGTTTTTCCACGAAACAATAGGGCAGTGCCGAGGCCACAACGGAATAGACCGGTGACTTGGCGATCAATGCGTAACGCTTCGCCACCAAGGGGAGCATCGTGGCTGCCTGCGCAGAAGTCAGTCCGAGCAGTGCTGGTTGTGACAGCGCCAGGGTGACAATCGCAGCCTCTGGCAGCGTATTCAGCGCCAGCCGAAACATCGGCAGGAAATCCGCCGCCGGACGGTTGAACTGAGGCGGTGATGCCGCATAGGATGTCTTCCAAGTGACCCGGATAACTTCAACCGCACGCACGGGCAAAGCACCGCAAAACAGGAATATCGGCAGCAGCCAGCGCATGCCAAATGCTACCACCCCGACTTGCCCCATGACAATCAGGAACTGCAACGTTGGAAGGCGTGGGTTTGTCACGGCTCGACAGCGAGAAGAGCAGGCTGAACCGCGATTTCCTAGACGTGGATGTGGGTCTGACTCCCACGGACCAGCATGGTATCGATCCCCGCTGCTAACGCCGCCGCTTCACCACCTGCTGCGTCTGCCTTGTCTTCAGCATGAGATCGGCCTCCAGCACGCCGCTGAAATGCGTCAGCGGATAGATGATGCTGCGACGGCCGATGATGCTGCCGGGGCTGATAACGCTGTTGCAGCCGATTTCGGCGTAGTCGCCCACGATTGCGCCGAATTTTCGCAGGCTGGTGGGGATGACATCGGTGTCTGTCTTCACTGTGACCTCGAGGCGGTCCAGCCGCACGTTTGAAAGAATCACACCAGCGGCCAGATGTGCCTTGTGTCCGAGGATCGAGTCACCCACGTAATTGTAGTGCGGGACCTCGCAGCCATCGAAGATCACGCAGTTCTTGAATTCGCAGGAGTTCCCGAGCACGCAGCCGTCGCCGATGATCACGTTCTCGCGAATGTAGCAGCCCGCCCGGATCTGGCAGTTGCGGCCGATCCACGCCGGACCTTTGATCACCGCGCCTGGCTCGAGCGTCGTGCCTTCGTCAATGAACACATCCTCACCGATGAAGGCCCCCGGTGGCACTTGCACGCGAACCTCACGCTGCAGCCGGAAGTCGAGATACGATTCGATCCGCGTCAACGCCGTCCAAACGGGCGAGTCATCCGGAAAAAGGATGCCATGCTTCGTATGGGTAAGGTCGAGGTAGTCGCGCGCGGGAAACATCAGAAACTGGTTTGGCTCAAACCGTCATGATTTCTTTTTCTTTCGAGACCACATGCTGGTCGATTTCGGCGATCTTCTTATCGGTCATGACCTGGATTTCCTTCTCCATGCGGTGGAGGTCATCTTCGGTGATGTGGCCGTCTTTCTCGCCTTTCTTGATCGTTTCAAGGGCATCCCGACGGGCGGAGCGTACGCGCACACGAGCATCTTCGCCGAGGGTCTTGCACATTTTCACCATCTGCTCGCGGCGTTCGGTGGAAAGGGAGGGAATCGGCAGGCGGATCACCTTGCCTTCAATGCTGCCGTTCAGGCCGAGGCGTGACTCACGGATCGCACGATCAATGTCCTGCAGTGTGGAGGAGTCAAAAGGCTCGATGCGGATCAGCCGTGCATCCGGCGTGGTGATCATGGCCAGCTGCTTGAGCTTCATGTGGCTGCCATAGCTCATCACATGCACATCCATGTTTTCCACCAGGGTCGGTGATGCCTTGCCAGTGCGCACGGTCGCAAATTCATGAATGGCGTGCTCAACCGCCTTCGTCATGGCCTCGTCGGCCTCCATCATTGTCAATTCAGGGTCCATATCTGTCTTGGGTTGGAAATTTGATCAGCCTTTGGCATCGACCATCGTACCGATGTATTCGCCGATGAGCGCGCGGCGGATGTTGTCGGGTTCGTTCATGCTGAAAACGCCGATGGGCATGTTGTTCTCCATGCACAGCGAGAACGCGGTCGAGTCCATCACCTTGAGCTGGCGCGTCAAGCACTCGTGAAAGCTGACACGGTCAAATTTCACCGCGTTGGGGTTTTTGGCTGGATCAGAGTCGTAGATGCCGTCCACCTTGGTGGCCTTGAGCACGATCTCGGCATTGATCTCGCTGGCACGCAGCGCCGCCGTGGTGTCGGTGGAGAAAAAGGGATTGCCCGTGCCGGCGGCAAAGATGACCACGCGGCCCAGTTCCAGATGGCGCATCGCTTTGCGGCGAATGAAGGGTTCGGCCACGTTGTCCATCTTGATGGCGCTTTGCACCCGCGTCGGCACATCCATCGCTTCCAGCATGCTCTGCACTGCGAGAGAATTCATCACCGTGGCCAGCATGCCCATGTAGTCGGCTGTGGCTCGTTCCATGCCCTTGTTGCTGGCGGTCACACCGCGCCAGAAGTTCCCACCACCCACGACAAGAGCGATTTCGAGGCCGGTTTGATGCGCTGCTTTGATCTGTGCCGCCATGTCTTCAACGATGGGCGGGGAAATGTTCTCCTGACTGCCGGGTTGTCTCAGCGCTTCACCGCTGAGTTTGAGCAGAACGCGACGGAATTTTCGAGGGGCGGTGGAGTCGGGCATGAAAGATCAGAGTTTACTCATAAAGCATGCGCGCAGGGGCCTTGCAAAGCTAATTCTGCATGTCACACATCACCTCATGAAAGACGACCCTACCATCCCCGCCGACGCACGCTTCGAAACGCGTGCCATTCACGTGGGCCAGGACTACCGCAGCGAGACCGGCGCCGTGATACCGCCGATCTACATGACCTCGACGTTTGAGACCGGGAATCCCACCGGCTTTGACTACACGCGCTCCGGCAATCCGAACTTCCGCAACCTGCAGACCACGCTCGCAAGCCTGGAGAACGCGAAGCACTGCACCGTCTTCGCCAGCGGCCTCAGCGCCATCTCCGCCATCCTGTTTTCCCTCAAGACCGGCGACACCATTCTCTCCGAGCAGCAGATCTACGGCTGCACCTACCGCATCTTCGAGAAGGTGCTGAAGCGTTTCGGCGTCAAAATCAAATACGCCAACCTCGCCAATCCGGAAAACTACGACCTCATCACGCGGCTCAAACCCGCGCTCGTGTGGCTGGAATCGCCAACGAATCCGCTCCTGAAAATCTTGGACATCAAGACCATCAGCGAAGCAGCGCACAAAGCAGGTAGCATCGTGGCCGTGGACAACACCTTTGCCTCCAGCCTGCTGCAGCAACCGCTGGATCTGGGTGCCGATCTTTCCCTGCTAAGCACCACGAAATACACCAACGGCCACAGCGACAGCCTCGGCGGTGCCGTCTGCACCAATTTGGACGAGTGGCAGGAGAAAATGATCTTTGCGCAGAAGGCCATCGGCCTACAGCCGAGCCCCTTCGACACCTGGCTCATCTCCCGCGGTGCCAAAACCGAAGCCGTGCGCATGGAGCGCCACTGCTCCAACGCCCTCGAACTGGCCCAGCGCCTGGAAGGGCGCAAAGGCGTCAAGAGCGTCAAATACCCCTTCCTCAAGAGCCACCCGCAGCACAAGCTGGCCAAGAAGCAGATGACGGCAGGCGGTGGCATGCTCCTCGCCGATTTCGGCCTCAGCTACGCCGACACCCTCGCCTTCATCCGCCGCCTGCGCCTCTTCACTCAGGCGGAGAGTCTCGGCGGCATCGAAAGCCTCGTCGCCCATCCTGCCAGCATGACCCATGCTTCCATCCCCAAGGACGCTCGCGAAGCTGCTGGCGTCACCGACGGCCTCGTACGCTTTTCTGTGGGCATCGAGCACGTTGAGGACTTGTGGAAGGACATTGATGCGGCATTAAAGAACCGCAAATGACCGACCTTTTCACCCATCCCCTCTGCAATGCCGAAGACCTCGGCAAGGCCATCCCTGACCACGACCTCGGCGTGTCCGTGTGCCTGCCACTGTGGGAGCATGTGATCGGCTATGAAGAGGGGGACCAGAATGTGGTCTCGAAGTTCAAATCCGGCTACCCACGCTTCTGCTGCCCGCCGGCCATCTCCCGGCTGTTTGCAGCAGCCGAAAAGGAATTCGCCGCCGCTGGCGAACGCTGCCTCGTGTTTCCGCGCCTCGTGCATGCGGAGCGCTGCGTAAAGTTCATCGAAACCGGCCGCGCGGTCGAATGGACGGCGCATAACCTCGGCGTCGCCGTCTTCCCGGCGGACAGCTATGTGCAGGCCCGCAAGTTCTGGCGCTTCTGCGGCGAATGCGTGAGCACACGCCAGGCCTGCGATGCCCTGGGAGAACAGAAGAGCGCCGCCAGCGTGGAGGAAGGAAAGGCCGCGAACCGGACCATCCGCGAACGCATTGCTCAACTTGCAGGACAACAGCCGGAGGACGTCTTTCTCTTTCCTTCCGGCATGGCGGCCAATTTTGCCGTGCATCGCATGCTCACGCAGCTTTTCCCCAGCCGCAAGACGGTGCAGCTCGACTTCCCGTATGTGGATGTGCTGAAGCTGCAGCAGTTCTTCGGCACCGGCGTGCATTTCATGCCGCTCATCAAAGACAGTGAGTATGACGATCTGGGCACGCTGCTGCAAAGCGAACCCATCGCGGGCATCTTCTGCGAAGCCCCGAGCAATCCCCTGCTCCGCTGCGTCGATTTCGAGCGCCTGCTGGCCATCCGTGCGGCAGCACAACCGGGCGTGCCGATCATCATCGATGACACCATCTCCACCGTCGCGCATGTGAATGCACATCGCGTGGCCGATGTCGTGACGACGAGCCTCACCAAGAGCTTCTCGGGCGTTGGCGATGTCCTTGCCGGCAGTGTGGTGCTGAACCGCAACTCACCGCATCATGCGGCCTTTTCCGCCTTCCTGACGGCGCATGCGGATCACGAACTCTGGCGTGGCGATGCCGTGGCGCTGGAACTCAACAGCCGCGATTTTTCCCAGCGCGCCGCCAAAATGAGCCACAACGCGCAGGCGCTCACCGAGCATCTGCGCACGCACCCGAAGGTGGACCGCGTCTGGCACGCGAGCAGCGAAGGCGGACGCGGTTACGAATTCATCCGTCGTGAAAACGGCGGCTACGGCTGCCTGTTCTCCTTCACGCTCAAAAACCCCGAGCAGACCAGCCCCAAGGTCTTCGATGCCCTGCGCGTCTGCAAAGGCCCGAGCCTCGGCACCAACTTCACCCTCGCCTGTCCCTACACCCTGCTCGCTCATTACGATGAACTCGACTGGGCTGAGAGCTGCGGTGTCAGCCGCTGGCTTCTCCGCGTCTCCGCCGGACTCGAAGACACCGCAGACCTGATCGCACGCTTTGATGAAGCACTCGCCAAGGCCTGATCACTTGCGTGATCGCCACAGGTAGGCCAGGAAATGCCCCAGCCCGCTGAACTTGTAGCCGGGGTCCACCCAGCGTTCGATCACGTAGAACGCGAAGTAATACGCCCGGCAGAATCCCCACACGCACAGCGCCAGCAGCAGCGCCGTGCGCCAGCTCCAATTTTCGACCAGCAGGATGGCAGCGGACATGAGGCCAATGAGCAGGAACAGCCAGCCCTTGAGCCACATGGCACGGGTGGATTGGAGATCCTTCATGGCTATCGCATGTTCAACATTTGGCAGTTCAAGTCGTCACTTCTTCTCCAGCTTCACATAATCCAGCCCCACCATGTATCCCGGCGCCGCATCCGCATGCTTGCCCGTGATCGTGAGGGTAAGCTGATGCTCCCCGGCGCTGAGTTCATGCGTGCCCCAGTCGAGCTCATCACTGTGGATGACTTTGGGGCCATTGTAGCCGTCCCAGCCCGTGGCGACGGGTTTGTCGTCGAGTGAGACATCGATGATGCCGTAGTCGCGAGCCAAAGTAAGCGCGGCTTTGAGAGTGTATTTACCTTTCTCCGCCACAGGCAGCGCGAGGGTGAGTTTCTGGCCGGGTTTGGCACCCGTCCACCAGAGCTGAGCAGCACCGCTCCACTCCGCACCAAAGCCACCCATGCCTTGCGGCTTGGCGTTGCCGCCGGTTTTGTTGAGGACTTTGAGCCCCTCGCCTTCAATTGCTCCGGGTATTGTAGTACCGGCTTTGGCCGGTCCGGAAGCACCGCTTTGCAGATACTTCACCAGATCAATCACCTGCTCAGGTTTCAGCGCATCAAACAACCCCTCAGGCATCGTGCTGAGCTTCGACACCTCACGCTTCGCGATGTCCGGCTGTGGCAGCGTAAACTCCACACCGCCCATCATGGCGATCTTCACCGCCGCAGGACTTTCCTCCTTGATCACGCCGCTCATGACGCGCCCGTCCTTCATGGTGAAAAGATTGAGCTGGTAGGCCTTGCCGATCACGGCATTCGGATCGAGCACGTTTTCGAGCAGGTAGTTCAAGTCTGCGCGATTGCTGCCCGTGATGTCGGGCCCCACGTTCTGGCCTTCGCCAAAGAGCTTGTGGCACTGACCGCAGGTCATGGTGAAAAGCATCTTGCCCTTCGCGAGATCCCCCTTGACCAATGCGGCGGGCGTGAGTAGTTCGCGGAACTTTTTCGTCCGCTCGACGAGGTCGGCCTTTGGTGCATTCACATCGCCCCAGGCGGATTTGATGAGGGCGTTGATTTCCTTGTCGTCAAAGGCGGTGAGCTGGCGCACGAGGAAGGGTGAAAGCGCCGTGGCAGGCACCGTCTTGGCCTCCACCGCTTTGAGCAGTTCCTTCGAGCCTTCTTTCGTCGAGGCGAGCGTATTGACTGCATCGGGCAATTCATTGGCAGAGAGTTTTGGCAGCAATGCCCCGAGCACCTGCGGCGTTCCCGCATCTTTGAGCGAAGCGAGCGCCTGAATGGACTTGCGCCGCAGCGAGGTGGGAGCGTCCTGCGTGAGGATCTGCTGCAGAAGCTTTGCCGTCGCGGTGTCCTGGGACTGAAGCAGCACGGACAGTGCTTTCTCGCGTGTGGGGGTATCAAGCGTGGCAGAGCTGAGCTGGCTGCGGAAGGATTGCAGCGCCTCCACATCGCCAAACAAAGCGCTGAGTTCGGTCACCAGCTGTTCCGTAGTCCCGGCTTTAGCCGGTCCGGCGGATCCAGAACCGCCTGAAGGCGGGACTACATTACTTCTGAGCTTCGCCGCAGTCGCCGCCCAGTCCGGCGGCATGGTGAGCTTACCCGCACCACGAGCGCTGCTCAGAATCATCGCCAGCGTCGCCTCGCGCTTGGCCGCATCGGGTTCCTTCGTGAGTTCAGAGAGCATCGACGCGCGGCCCGCGTCATCCGATGATAGACGGCGGTAGATGAACTCCGTCACCTTCGGCAGCTTCGACACCCGCGCGAGTTCGAGGCCGACTTTCGGATCGGAGCCGACCAGAGGCTCGATGCCATACCAGATCAGCAGCGGGATCATCGGGTCGTCTTTGTCCTCGCCGTGGGCGAGGAGGGCGGTGGCGAGGGGTTGGCGTTGAACTGTGGGAATGCGTTGGAGCACTGATGCCAACTCTCTTCTGACAACCGGAGACTTATCTTCAATTGCGAGAGCAATATATGGCTTTAGCTCGGGTTTCCAATAGTTGTCATCCTTGTCCATTCTCTGGCGTGAGTCGGCATCCATCTCTACAAATTTTGCTGCATCATCGAAGGTTCGGATTGCCATGGCTTGGACATGCTCAGGTATTTCATTAGGCGCACCAACGGGCAAAGAATGATAGCCGATGGTGAGATCTCTGGAAGCCACAGAACCCATTGAGTGAATCAACCAGCCTTCGCGTAGAGCCGCCCGTTCAATCGTATTCTCTCCGACTGAAACCTCTTGCTCGGATGTTTTTGACAGCAGTTCGTTAACAGAAATGAAAATTGACGGTTTGTCCCACACGCGCTCCGTGAGCACCCTCCTCGCAATCCGCGACTCCCACTCGTTCTCCGTCTGCACCGCGAGCTTCGCCAGCGCCTCATCACTCTCCTTCGCCAGATCGCCTTTCCACGGCTTCCAGCCGTCATAGCTCACGCGATAAATCCGCCCATTGCTCCGGTCCCAATTTTCCACCGCATTGCTACCCCGGTGGCAGATCTGTTCATCGCTCCAGTCGCTGACATAAAGCGCACCATCAGGCCCCACCTTCTGCGTCACGGGGATGAAGTACATGTCATTGGCGCGCATGAAATCGCTGCCGTGCTTGCCCACATACGTGCTCGCATGCGGATCGGTGTAGTTGGTGACGAGGCGGTGGCCGTGCAGATTGCCGAAGATGAGCTGATTGCGATACGTCGGCGGAAAGAGGCTACTCTGATAAATGGCGAGGCCGCAGTGCGCGTGGCCGCCACCAAGCGCATTCGTGTCGTCATTCACGATGCCGGCACCCGTGTTTTTGTCGAAAGCGACATCAGGACGCGCGCTGCCCGCGTAGTGGGCATGGTCAGCGATGGTCTTGATGTCCTCATACGTGTACGGATTGAAGTGCTGCCCGGCCTGCCGCTGGTAGCGCCCGCCTGGCACGATGTGGTAGAGATGAGGGATGACGCAGGCGGTGACGAAGAACTCGCCGTACTGGTCATAATCGAGCCCCCAGGGATTGCTGGTGCCTTCAGCGAAAATCTCAAACTCATGCCGCACGGGATGGTAACGCCAGATCCCCGCATTGATCGGCTTGCGCTGATCCTCCGGCGTGCCGGGTTTGCCGACCTTGCTGTGCGTGAAGACGCCATGGCAGCCGTACAACCAGCCGTCCGGGCCCCAGATGAAGCTGTTGAGCGTTTCGTGCGTGTCCTGGCTGCCCCAGCCGTCGAGCAGAGCGTAGGCGGTGAAGTTGAGGCCGGGGACTTGAGTAACGGGGCCATTCTTGGCCCCCTCCGTTCCAGGAAGGGTCGCCTTGCTGCCCAGCGCCAGCGGCTTGTCTCCATCGCGTGGAATGAACATGAAATACGGTGCCGCACCCACCCACACGCCGCCGAAACCCAGCTCAATGCCGCTGACAAGGTTCAGCCCTTCACAAAAAATCTTCTTCGTCTCAAAGACACCGTCGCCGTCCTTGTCTTCCAGAATTTTGATCCGGTCCTGACCGGCACCCACTTCACGCGGTTTCGGGTAGCTGTTACCCTCAACCACCCAGATGCGCCCGCGTTCATCAAACGTGAATGCGATGGGCTGCACAAGATCCGGCTCACTCGCGATCAGTTCCGCTTTGAAGCCGCCTTGGAGTTGCAGAGCCTTCAGCGCAGCCTGCGGAGACTGCCCTTTGGCGTAATCCTTCTGCGGCATCAGCGCAGGTCCGTACATTTTCTTGGGCGTGAGGCCCGCCGTGCTGTCCTTCCGCTCCTGCTTGAGGATGAAGACACCGGCTTTGTTTCCCACAACGATGTCAGGGAGCTTGTCGCCGTTCACATCGCCCACCTGCACATCCACACCCACGCCGCTTTCGGCATCGACAAGGTGCGGGACGAAATCGACACCGCCCTTGCCGTCGCGTTTGGTCTGATACCAGTAGATCACACGATGGCCTCTCTCATCAGGGTCGTGCCCGTTGTGCGCCCAGTAGCGCTTGCCAGTGACGATGTCCTTGATGCCGTCGCCGTCCATGTCCGCGAGATACGCCGCATGCGGCTGGGAGAAGACGATGCCGTAGTCGTTGTCCTGCGGCTGCTCGCTGGCGAGCATGACGCGGGTCCAGTTCGGTTTGTCCGGTGCAGGCTTGTTCTGGAGGAACACCGCCACGCCGTAGCGATGCGCGGCGAGGCTGGTGAAGACGTCGTTCGTGCCGTTGCCATCAAAGTCATAGGCAAACATTTGCGCACCGCCGCCGACACCGGCAGCGAAGTTGTGCTGCGTCCAAGGAGCCGGACTTGCCAAGTCCGGGCTGGAGTTGGCAACTCCAGCTCCTTGATTCTCCCACCAGCGGCGCGCCTCCAGCAGATCCATCTTCCCATCGCCATTCACATCGCCAACACCAAGTCCATGGGTGAATTTGGCGACCTTCAGGTCCTCCGTGACGGCGACGAAGGGCCATTTCTCAGTCGGCTTATCCCAGTTCGGCGCGAACCAGCCAAACTTGCCCCCGGTGCTGCACACGATCTCCGGTTTGCCGTCCCCGGTGATGTCGGTGAAGACGGGCGATTCATTGTCCACGACATCGGCGACGAAGTGCATGGGCCAGGGCTTGTCGTCATGCGTGCCAGGATTCAGGTAGAGCCGCGCCTCCTTGCCGGGGAAGCCGAGGATGAGAATGTCGTTCCTCTGGTCCGCATTGAAGTCCTGGACGTAGGCAAAGAAGTTGTCCGAATAGCCATTGATGCTGAAAATCTTCGGCTCGTAGTAGGCGTGTTTTTTCTCGAACGCCGGCCCTTCCCACCAGAACGGCCCGGCGACGACGTCCGGTTTGCCATCGCCATTGATGTCACCGATGGCGGCGCCTTCAGAATAAAAGTCGCCGTGGAGCTGCTGGCGCTTCCAGGTGATCTGGGTCTCCGCATGGAGCTGGGTGGCGGCGAGGAGAAGGAAAAGCAGGCGTTTCATGGTTGGAGGATTCAAACGCTATCAGAAACCAGCGCCAGCGGACAAGTTTTATGAGCAATCGGCCATCCGATTCCATTGTGCGTTCATTCAATCATCAAAAAACTACTGTTGCGTCGTCCCTTGAATCTTCGCCAAAGAGTTTGAGGATGGCCCATATGATGAGCATTCGTTCCCAGATTCTGGTGCTTAGTCTCGGATTCAATTCTTGGAGCTGGGCCACCACCTACTTAATTCCGCCACCGCCACCCCAGCCGTCGATGGATGAAGTTCTCGCGGCGAACTCGATGGATCGGGCGACCGAGAAAGAGCTTCTTAATTTTGTCGCAGCCAATTGGATATTCGCAAGAAACTGGCTTCCAGAGATTTCGGAGCACGAAGAAAGACAGCTCGCGGATGGCTATCTACGGATGGTGGAAGATGTCACGGGGGCGGCATCGAAGTACTGGAAGCAGTCCACGGCGGAACTTGAGCAGCAAAGGCTCCATGACAAAAGACGAGCGGTGGACGCTGCCTTGCGTAAACTTGGAAAGACTGGCAGTGCGAATTCGATCGGTGTGCTGTCAATGCTTGCTGTGGCAGAGGATTGTGACTGGGCGAAGTGGAAGGCACTTGCCAGCGTGCTAGAACTGATGGGAAGAATCGATCCTGAGACGGCAACGAACGCCGATCTTGCCTGGGCAAGGCCCGAAATGCTGGCCCCATTGTTGGGTGATTTATCGAAACCGCAGGCGGAAAAATGGGCCCTGCGGTTTTGGAAGCAATCCAGTCACATCCATTACGATAAAGATTATCTGAAAACTCGTTTATGGCTTGCCCGGTTTTTTGCCACTGCTGATGCCACTTTAGCAGCAAGCATCTTCCGACAGAGCGTAGGACATTATGATCCGACAATTCAGGCTTTGTCCACAATGCTGCTCCGATCAGGCATTGGTGGCACCTTGGCCTGGGGCACGTCGCCAGAGCAACTCATCCCAATGTTGGAAAGTGGTAAATGGGTAGGCTCCAGCTCAAGCTGGGAAAGCACGCCTGAGCCATTGGCGTTTCCCGTCGTCAGGAAACACGT
Source organism: uncultured Verrucomicrobiota bacterium (assembly GCA_903838675.1). Taxonomy (GTDB): domain Bacteria; phylum Verrucomicrobiota; class Verrucomicrobiia; order Verrucomicrobiales; family Verrucomicrobiaceae; genus Prosthecobacter. Next base: position 202,916 of record CAILZI010000141.1, on the reverse strand, counting down.
GGGCGGGCGTATTGATTTGGTTTGGTTAGATGCAAACGCCAAGCAATCCAAGGCCGAAGAGGATGTCTGGATTGACGCTGATCGCCCATTTTGTAGCGGACTTATTTGGGGAAGTTTGACCAGCAGCGTCGGAGCTTTGGCCACGCGTGATGGCAACATACAAGTGCGTGCTTCTGTTTTTAGTAACACCCCCCCCGCTGCAGCATGGCACGGAGGAGTATTTCTGCTCACAGGTTCGGTGATAGCGGAAGAAATTGCAGCAGATGGTTCTATCCTATGGCAAACCCCCGTTTCCAAAACACTTGGAGACTGGCGTTTTATCTCACCTAGTTCCAAGCCAGGACTGATGCTTCTCCTTGGCTACAACAAGCTCGCATGCATTGACCGCCGGGGAGATTTTGTTTGGAGCCTCGATCTGAAAGGCATGGATGATCCAAGGTGGATTATGGACGTTGGAGGTGATTGCTTTTTGGTTTGTTGCACAAAGTCAGTCGGCTGGCTCTATTTCAAAGGTCAATATCAGCCTGTGGTTAAAGATCTAGGATCCGCTCTCTGGGTGGCCTATCATCCCAGCGCACATTGGCTCATATTTGATGGTTCTGATTGGTCTGCGGTTATCTATGACCCAAAATCAGGCAAAGTAGGTGGTCGCTTCGACACTGATGATGGAGGCGGCAACCATGCCTCGCGTTTTAAAAAATAAATCAACCTCCATGCTCCCAGTTCTGTTCATCCTCAGTGAAGAGCCCATCCAGATCGCCCAAACCGTGTTCAAAGCTGGTGAAGGTGCCGAGGCGCAGTTTCTCGGCGTCGTGCGCGGCATGGAGGACAACAAGGTCATCTCCGGCATCGACTACAGCGTCTACCTGCCGATGGCGGAAAAAATGCTGCAGGACCTCGTCGAGTGCGGCCAGCGCGAGCACGGCCCGCACCGCGTCTTCATTCAGCACCGCCTCGGCTTCGTGGCTGCGGAGCAGCCGAGCATCGTCATCCGCGTGCGCACCAAGCACAGCGCCGAGTCCTTTGAACTGTGCCACTGGTATTTGAAGGAGATCAAGACCCGCGTGCCTATTTGGAAGAAGCCTGTCTTTGCCGAGTCGCCGCTTTAAATTTCTTTGCTCGGGAAGACGCGTGATTTCACTTCCTCCCAGGCGGCAATGGCCTCTGGAGTGGCCTTATGGGCGGCGGGACGCCGGTCCAGCAAATCCAAAACGGCAGCCTCCACGCTCACTTCAGCGTCCTCAGCATCGGCCGAATTCAAAAGCTCCTCCGCCAGCAGCCGCTTGTCGTGGGAACTGAGCTGCTGAACAGCGGGCAACGTTTCTAAAATCACGGTGGGATGTTATCCCCACGCGCACCACCTGCCAACGTGCAAAATGCTCCTTTCCATCGTTGCCCGAACTCATATCCCTTTCAAATTCCCCTCCCCATGCCCACGCCCCCCTTTCACTACCAGGAACTTCTCGAACTCGGCACCGATGACACCGAATACCGTCTGCTGACCAAGGAACACGTCTCCGTGCAGAAATTTGGCGAGAAGGAAGTGCTCGTCGTCAATCCCGAGGCGCTCACCCTGCTGGCCAACCAGGCCTTTCATGACATCAATTTCTTCCTGCGCCCGAAGCACCTCAAGCAAGTCGCCGCCATCCTCGATGACCCTGAAGCGAGTGAGAACGACCGCATGGTGGCGCTGACCATGCTCAAAAACGCCGACGTGGCCTCCGCCGGGCTGCTACCCTTCTGCCAGGACACCGGCACCGCCATCATCATGGGCAAAAAAGGCCAGCAGGTCTGGACTGGTGGTGGCGATGAAGCCTCTCTCTCCAAGGGCGTCTACCTCGCCTACACCGAGAACAACCTGCGCTACTCCCAAAACGCGGCGCTGAACATGTTCGACGAGAAGAACACCGGCACCAATCTCCCCGCGCAGATTGATCTCTACGCCACCGATGGCGACGCCTACAAGTTCCTCTTCATTGCCAAAGGCGGCGGCTCGGCCAACAAGGCCTACCTGTATCAGGAGACCCGCGCCGTGCTCAATCCGAAGAGCATCGTGAAGTTCCTCAGCGACAAGATGGTCTCGCTCGGCACCGCCGCATGCCCGCCCTATCACCTGACCTTCGTCATCGGCGGCACCTCCGCTGAATCGACGATGAAGCACGTCAAACTGGCCTCCACCAAGTACTACGACAACCTCCCGACCACCGGCAACGAACACGGCCGCGCCTTCCGCGATGTCGAGCTCGAAGCCCAGATGCTGCAGGCCGCTCGCGAGTGCGGCATCGGTGCGCAGTTTGGCGGCAAATACTTCGCCCTGGATGTACGCATCATCCGCCTGCCGCGCCACGGCGCCTCCCTGCCCATCGGCATCGGCGTCTCCTGCTCCGCAGACCGTCAGGCCAAAGGCAAGATCACCAAGGATGGCGTCTTCATCGAGAAGCTCGAAACGAATCCCCTGCCCTACATCCCCGAAGAGCTGCGCCACCGCAAAGACACCAACGCCGTGCGCATCGACACCAACCGCCCCATGGCCGAGATCCGCGCCGAGCTCAGCAAGTATCCCACCACCACCCGCCTCCTCATCAACGGCCCCATCATCGTCGCGCGCGACATCGCCCATGCGAAGCTCAAGGAGCTGATCGATTCCGGCAAGCCCCTGCCCGATTACTTCAAGAACCACCCCGTTTACTACGCCGGCCCGGCAAAAACACCCGCCGGCATGCCCAGCGGCAGCTTCGGCCCCACCACCGCCGGCCGCATGGACAGCTACGTCGATCTCTTCCAAAGCCACGGAGGCAGCATGATCATGATCGCCAAAGGCAACCGCGGCCAGCAGGTCACCGACGCCTGCAAGAAACACGGCGGCTTCTACCTCGGCAGCATCGGCGGCCCCGCCGCCATTCTCGCCAAGGAAAACATCAAGAAAGTCGAAGTCGTCGAGTTCGCCGAACTCGGCATGGAAGCCATCTGGAAAATCGAAGTCGAAGACTTCCCCGCCTTCATCCTCGTCGATGACAAAGGCAACGATTTCTTCCAGACCGTCGGGCCGGGCTGCTCGGTGAAGCATTGAGTTTCGCATGAAAACTCCAACAGCCTTGTTTCAAGATCTGCCCGCACGCTGGCAGGTTAGGCTGTTGGGGCATCTGCGCGGCATCGGGCGTGATCAACTCAACGCGGGAGACTTCCCGTGCAACAGCACGCTCGTTGTACGATTCGAGGATGACTCAGAGGTCCGATTTCGATATGCCTTCGCCATTCGCGATGATGATCTCGGTGAGATCGGCGTCTTTACCGAGCATTGCGGCTACCATATCTTTCCAGGCGGAGGAGCTGTAATTTTGGTTACGTAAAACTGACTGTCGCCGAGCCGGAGGCTCGAAAGCAATTAGCCGTTGGTGAAGGGAGCGCAGCGACCGGGAACCACCGGACAGTAACAGCCTCACCTCTTTCAAAAGGAATGCGCCCCGGCAGGGGCGCAAGAAGCGTACGCATATCGCCAGGGTGCGAAGGGAGCATGTGACAACTCGGTTGAAAATGGGAGTTTAAATCTCTCCCAATCGGCGTTTTCATCATCCATGCACAATCCCCTCATCCGCGTCACCATCTGGAACGAATTTGTCCACGAACGGCAAAATCCCACCGTGGCAGCCATTTATCCCAACGGCATTCACGGGGCGCTGGCGGAGGCGCTGTCAAAGCATGGCGACTTCAACGTGCACACCGCCACGCTGGATGAACCGGATCAGGGTCTGCCCCCGGTGGTGCTGGATCAAACCGACGTGCTGCTGTGGTGGGGCCATGCGGCGCATGATCAAGTGAGCGATGAACTCGTCACCCGCGTTCAGGAACGGGTGCTCGCCGGCATGGGGCTGATCGTGCTGCACTCAGGTCATTTCTCCAAGGTCTTCAAGCGCCTCATGGGGACGAGCTGCGCGCTGTGCTGGCGCGAAGCGGGCGAACGGGAGCGCGTGTGGAAGATCAATCCAGGCCATCCCATTGCTGCGGGCATCGGCGACTGCATCGAGATCGAGCAGTCAGAGATGTATGGCGAACCCTTTGGCATCCCGACACCGGACGAACTGGTTTTTGTCTCCTGGTTCCAAGGCGGCGAGGTTCTACGTAGCGGAGCAACGTGGACACGCGGCAGCGGACGCATCTTTTACTTCAGCCCCGGACACGAGGTGTATCCGATCTACCACCTGCCGGACGTGCAGCGTGTCATCGCCAATGGCATCCGCTGGGCGCGACCACAGGCGGCGGCGGCCAACATACCACGCCATGTGCCGGTGGAGATGGCAAGGGAGAAGATCGAAGCACGCGGCGGCACGGTGCATGTGGAGGACGGCAAACTGGCTGGGCATTGAGGATGTTAGTCCTCTGTGCATGCCGCTACTGCGCTGCGATGTTTGCCCGCCCGCCGCGCAGGACGTACTTCTGAATCTTCCCGGTCGCGGTCTTCGGCAGTTCGGGGATGAATTCAAAACCGTGCGGCACTTTGAAGTGGGCCAGGTGCTCGCGGCAGAACAGGCGCAGCTCTTCGGGCATGGTGGTGGCGCCGGGTTTGAGGACAACAAAAGCCTGCGGTGTTTCACCCCACTTTTCGTGCGGCAGACCGACGACGGCGGATTCCTGCACGGCAGGGTGGCGCAGGAGCACTCCCTCGACTTCCACAGAGGAGATGTTTTCGCCGCCGCTGATGATGATGTCCTTCCAGCGGTCGCGGATTTCGATGTAGCCGTCCGGGTGCACGACGGCGGCATCTCCGCTGTAAAACCAGCCGTTGCGGATGGCCTTGGCGGTGGCTGAGGGATCGTTGTAGTAGCCTTTCATCACGGCGTTGCCGCGAATGATGATTTCACCCATGGCGGCACCATCTTTAGTGACTTCATGACCGTGATCATCGACGACGCGGACCTCGGCATTGGCGAGGTATTCGACACCCTGCCGGGCCTTGATGACGGCGCGCGCATGCGGCGTGAGCTGAGCGTGCTCGGGGCGCGTTTCACTGATGGTGACAATGGGTGACACCTCCGTGAGACCGTACACGTGCGTGATGTCCCAGCCGAGCTCGCCTTCCATGCGCTCGATGGTGGCGGCGGCGGGTGGAGCGCCGGCGGTGATGACGCGGACGCCACGGGGTGCATTCCTGCGGAGTTCCTCAGGCGCATTGGCCATGCCGATGAGCACGGTCGGAGCAGCACACAGCAGGGTGGCACCTTCCCGCGTGATCGCTTCAAAGATGAGCCGGGGGTCCGCCTTCGGGAGGCAGACGTGGCGGCCACCGACGGCCGTGACGGTCCATACAAAGGTCCAGCCATTGGCATGAAACATGGGAAGCACCCACAGGTAGCAGTCCGCGCTGGTGATATGGGTGTGCATGAGATGGCCCATGATGTTGAAGGCCGTGTTGCGGTGTGAAACCATGACTCCTTTCGGATTGGCCGTGGTGCCGCTGGTGTAGTTCAGCGCGATCATATCGGTCTCACAGATTTCGGCGGCGGTAAAATCGGACGGGGAGGCTGCCAGCGAGGCCTCATAATCGGTCCAGCCGGGCCTGCTGCCGGTGAAGGCCACAAAATGTTCCACTCCAGGCACTTGATCGCGAATGGAATCCACCGCGTCGAGGTAGTCGGCATGCACACAGACGACACGGGCGCCGCTGTGGTTGAGGATGTAGGCGAAGTCGGCAGCGGTGAGACGGAAGTTGATCGGGACAATCACGGCCCCGATCTGCGGGATGGCGTAGAACGCCTCCAGATGCGAGTGCGTGTTCGGCGCGATGGTGGCCACGCGCTCTCCAGGCTTCACTCCGAACTGCTGCAGGGCAGCCGACCAGCGATCGCAGCGCTCAAAGAATTCGCGGTAGGTGAAGCGGCGGTCACCATCGACCACGGCTTCTCGGTCAGCATAAAGTCGGCGGGCACGGCGGGCGAAGTCGAGGGGCGAGAGCGGGGTTTCCATGAAATGTGGCCGATCATAGAAAAGCATGCCCCACAGTGGCGAGCGAAAAACCTGCACAGTCTTTTCCGCCAACGGTTTGATTCTTACCCCGACTTTGCCTTCAAGTCGGCTTACATTTGCGCCCCCATGACTGACATTGACCCTGAAACACTCGCCGTCCGCATCCGCCAGTCACTTGGCTGCAGCAAGGATCTGGCTGCAGACTACGTGAAGGGCATCAGCAATCCCCCCGAGATCATTCACGGCAAAATCGTCGTGCGTGATCCCGAAGGGCGAATCGTGTCCCGTGTACCTGAAAGCGTGCTGGCTTAAAGCCGGACGAGATTGGATGCGCGCGACCATTTCGCGCACGTGCCAGGGCGCAGGCCAACACCGTCATAGACCATCAGTCTATCGAGCGCACCGCCCCTCAATAAAAAAGCCACGCAGCCGACAAGCGACTCCGTGGCCTCAGGTTTTGGGGTTGGGGAATGGGTACGCGGGACGTGACTGGATGCGGGCGACCATTTCGCGCACATGCCAGGCTTTGTAGGCCCGTGGCTTCAAAATGGCGAGGCTTCTGACAAACGATCCCCACTTGAGGACGCGGATGGTCACGTGGCGCGTGCCCCAGCTATGCATCATGTCGAAGCTCGGCTTGTAGAGATCGATGGTCTTTGTTCCCACGAGAGCGGAACCGTAGTCATCGACGACGTAGATCGAGGGATCGCCCTGGATCTGAAACACCGTGCCCACCGGGTAGATGGACCAATCAGCAGCAGCGCTGCGGATTTGACCGTGCTTGAGCGGGGTACCGGCGGCGGTGCGGGCACCGTACTCGATATGATCGCTTTCGTCGTGGGTGTAGGCGGTTGTCTTGACGCCTGCAATGACCTGGCCTGGAGTGCCAGCTGGGGTAGTGGTTGAGCTTTTAACTTCTTCCGCAGCAGCGGAGACGCACATAGCAGCGAGGCACAGGAGGGTGGTTGGGTTCAATCGGTCGGTTGGTTGTTGGGTCACGCTCGACCAGATGGGGGGCCCGGTCGGAGGGGCGCGCATGGTGTCGAGTTCACCGAACCTGTCAACGCGGGGATTTGTAGCCGGTGCGGGCCAAATACCTAGCCTAAGACGGCCCTAAGGCCTAATTTAGCGCCATACCGTCACTTTAAACGGAGAACTGCCCCGTAAGCCTCGGCTCCGCCGGGTGACGACATGGTCTGGCCGCCGAATGTCGCAGGTGCGACACAAGACCCTGAAATAATTAGCCTGCCGGAGGGGTGCCAGGCCATGCAGTAGGCATTGTCCCCCTTGATTCCGCCGCTTTGGACGAGCCATTCGAGGCCACCTTTGGCGTCAAAAGCAGCCGTGAAGATGTCGGTGGCTCCTCGGGTTTTGAGCGTCTGTCCAGCGAAGGTGGCAGTGTCGGAAAATTCGCCTGTGACGAAGCAGCTACCGGTGTTGTCTGTAGCCACACCAAGGCAGTAGTCGGTGGCTGGACCTTGGAGGAGGTGGCTCCAGACGAGTTTGCCCTCAGGACTGTAGTGCGCGAGCACGCCGTCATTGTCCTTGTCGCCGGTAGTGTGCACCGCGCTGCCATTGAGTGCGCCCTTAAACATCCCGGCGCACCAAGTACGACCTGCGGTATCGACAGCGATTTCATGGAAGCCTGCGCTGGGCACACCTGGCAAGGTGGCTGCCCAGACGCCTTTGCCCTCGGGCGTGAGTTTCAGCACTATCCCGGCCTGGGATTTGGCTTCCAGGGTCACGCCATCCATTGTCCCGACTCCGCCGCCACTGCCTCCTATATAGATAGAGTCGTTGGCATCGACGCCAAGGCCATGCCCGCTGCCGGAGAATTTGCCTTCTGTTGCCTTCACCCACTTCAGTTTGCCATCTGAGTCATACTTGGCGCAAAAAATTGGCCGCGTGGTGCTGCCGGCATTCACGGAGACGTCACCGAACTTTGCCTCGCCTGCTATGGCGCCAGTGACAACGATGTCGCCCTTGGAGTCGACCACGATGCCGTGGCCGTAATCGTAGCCTGTACCGCCGGCCGTTTTGATCCAAAGCAGCGTCCCGGTTGTGTCGTATTTGGCAATGAAGATGTCATAATCACCCGCATTCGGCAGCGTCTGACCGTTTGCCTGGGCATCGGAGCTTTGGTAGTGACCGGTGACATAGGCATTGCCCGCCGAATCCGTGGCCACGCCATAGCCGCGGTCCACCAGGCTGCCGCCGAGACTGCGCACCCAGAGGAACTTTCCCTCCGGGGTCAGTTTGGCGAGGAAGAAATCCATGCCGCCAAGTCCGGTGCGCTTGAGGTCGCCAAAGGTGCCGTCGTCGGTGGTTTCACCGGCGAGGAAGACATTGCCATCGCGGTCAAAGGTCACGGCACGAGTCTTGTCGCTCTTGGCTCCGCCACCGGCGGCGACCCACTCGAAGGTGGGGGTGGCGGCGTGGAGGGAGGTGGCGAGGAGGGCGAGGCAGAGCGTGCGCATGGGCTTACTGGATGGGTGAGAAGTCCGTGGCCTTCATGTAGATGCTCTTCACGCCTTCGGCCTGGGGCTGGATGGTCAGAGGACCGTCTTTTTCGCTCTCGGCTTTGGCTTTGATCCAGTCGGGGTCCGTACGGTAGGCGGCAAAGGAGGCGAGACCGGCTTCCTTGCTGTCATGGGCGAGAATGTAGATCAGCTTGGTGCCGGCGCCTTTATCGGCATCGGTCGGGGTCCAGTAGGCGAGGTTGGTCATGCCGTGCTTGGTGAAGAGCTTCACGGTGTGATCGCGGAAGCGGGCGTTCAGGGCGTCGAGCTTTCCTGGAGGCGTGGTGTAGGTGCGCATTTCGAACACGCGCGGCTTGCTGCCCTTGGCAATGACCAGCGGCGGGGAGTAATCCGTGGGAGTCATGAAGATCGACTCCGGCGGCTTGGCGAGGATCTTGCCTCCCTCTTCGCTGGCTTTGCGTGCGGCCTGCCATTCGGGATCTGCGCCGAAGGCCTTGAAACTTTCCTTGGCGGCTTCGCGGCTCTTGTGTTCGAGCACATAGATGAGCGTGGTTTTGGAGCCGTTCTCTTCATCCACCGGCACCCAGTAGCCGACATTGACCATGCCGTGCTTTTCAAACAGCTTGCAGGTGTGATCCCGGAAGCGGGCCAGCAGGGCATCCAGCTTGCCCTCGTTGCAGGTGTAGATGCGGAGTTCGTAAACCCGGCCGTCATCGGCGGCGTGGATCAGCGGGGCGAAAAGACTGCCGAGGGCAAGGGCGAGGAAGGTGAGGCGCTTCATGAGGAATGAACATACGCCTTGGAAGGGAATGCTTATCAAGAAGACGCTGCTCGTGTTGGATACCCTGCCCATTTTTTGGTCTTTTAAACCCGCAGGCGGCCTGCTCTAATTATCATCTATGATGAAAACCCATTGCGTCTTCAGGATACTGCTGATTTTCGTAGCGTTGGCGGTTCCGGCCATTGCCCACATCGGCGAGAGCAAGGCTGAAATTGCGAGAAGGTATGGAAAGGGAAAGACCTACCGGTCCCGTGGCGGCTGGGAGCAGCGCGAGTACCCGAAGAATGGCATGACGACTTGTGTCGTTTTTGCGAATGACAAGTCCATTTGGGAGCTCACGAAGCGCAACGACAAGAAGATCAGTGACAATGACATCCAGGACCTCGTGAAAGACGCCTCCGCAGGTGGTCATCAACTCGTCTGGCATGCTGATCAAAAATGCTATCTCAGCACTGACGGAAAGGTGAAAGCGGAGAGGCAACCACGGCATGACGACTTTTTTCGATCATGAATGTCGAGGTGGTCAAGAATCTTGAAGATGTGTCCCAGTTCGTCTGCCTGGGGAAGACCGCCAATGAAGTGGCCCAACGGTATGGGCTGGGCACTGTCACCAAACCTCGCGACGGGATGGAACAACGTGAGTATGGAAAGAACGGTTATACCATTCATGTCGTGTTCAAGAACGGGCGCTCCGTGTGGGAATTTTTTAAACGCGAGGACAAGGACGTCACAGAGGATGACATTGTGAAGATTCTGACGGCCGCTGGCGGCGGCTTCATTTGGGAGGACCAGGCGAAATGCTTTTTTCGAGACGGGAAACGATTTCAAGCACAGATCGAACCTGGGCATCCCGATTTCTTTTTCATCAAGAACAGCGACGCCATTGCGCACTGAATTCCCCTTGCTCAGACCAACGTGGGCAGGGCTTCAATTTGCCGCCGCAAGAATCCCCGCCGCCTTGTGCAAGGTCTCTTCGTACTCATGCTGGGGGATGGAGTCGGCGACGATGCCGGAGCCGACGTGGAAGGAAATTTGATCGCCTTGCTGCACGGCAGTGCGGATGGCGATGTTCCACTGACTGCGGCCATCGAAGCCGAACCAGCCGATGGCGCCGGTATAGAGGCCACGGGCGTGGGATTCGAGTTCGGCGATGATTTCGCTGGCGCGTTTTTTGGGGGCGCCGGTGATGCTGCCGCCAGGGAAGCAGGCGCGGAAGGCATCGACGTGATCGACATGGGGCCGCAGGGTGCCGGTGACGGTGGAGACGAGGTGGAAGACCTGGGCGAAGCTTTCCACGCGCCAGAGCTCCGGCACGGCGACGCTGCCAAATTCGCAGACCTGGCCGAGGTCGTTGCGTTCGAGGTCGGTGATCATGAGGAGCTCGGCGCGTTCTTTGGCGGAAGTGGTGAGCTCGCGAACGGCGGCGGTGTCGCGGGCGGGATCATCGGCAAAGCGCGGGCGGGTGCCTTTGATGGGACGGGTAGCGATGCGGGAGCCCTGCATGCGGAGGAAGAGCTCGGGGGAGGCGGAGAGCACGGTGGTTCCGGCCAATTGCATGAAAGCGGCATGCGGCGCGGGGGAGACGGCGCGCAGCTTTAAATAGAGGGCCAGGGCATCGGCGTCCTGAGGCCATGGAGCCTGCCAGGGGTAGGAGAGGTTGACCTGGTAGATGTCTCCGGCGGTGATGTAGTCCTGCGCGCGCTGGACCATGCGGATGAAGTCGGTGCTGCTGACGCCGGGGGTGAACTGGAGGCGCGGAAGAGATGCGGGCAGGCGTGCCCGCGCTCCCGTAGGCGCGGCGGCGGGCTGCCATTTGAAATCGCCGAACTCGAACCACTTCGCGGTGTCATGATGATAGACGAGGCCGTGCGGGTAGATGCCGAAGACGAAATGACCGTCGTAGCCGACCCAGCCGTACAAACCACCTGCGGAAGCCCGGGGAATGCGCAGGGCGGTACGCACCTTTTCCCAATCCTGATCGATGTGCCCGCGCAATACGGCGACGGGTTCGGCGGTGAGCACTGAGACGGCCCCGGGCGTGGCCAGAGACGAATCCATCCAAACCAAGCCCTCGCGATGGCACAGTTGTGCCGCAATTTGGGCAGGAGTGAAGGAAAATTCGCACGGACGATAGTGCGGTGACGTTTCAATGGCATGAGAGAACAGCGGCAGGGAGTGACCTTCCGGCATTTTGAACGAAGAACCCTGAAACATTGACACTAGAAGGCCCAAATCGTACCATGAGCGTCTTTTTCAGCAACCAGTGACTCCTCCTTCCACCATTCTAGCCTCCGAACGTGATCGTTCCTCAGTGATTGCCTGGGGGACGCTGTGCGTGCTGGCGGTGGTGCAGATGAGTCTTGCGTTAAAACTCCTCACTTCCGCTCCCTCTCCCTCTTCAGCGGCGGGAATCAGTCCCAAGGCGGCCGTGCGGTCACAGTCGGCACCTGCGCCGAGCGTGGTGCCGGAGATCGGCCAGATCGCGATGCCTCCGAGCGCGAGTGCTCCACCCATGCCGGGTTCGTTCATGCCAGCACCGACACCTGCGGCCCCCGTTTCCAGTGCTCCGCCCCCCATTGGCTCTTTCAACAAGACAGAAGCGGCAGTGCCAGTGCCCTTGCCCGGCTCTTCGTACACTCCCCAGGCTCCGCCAGCGCGCGTAGCGCCAAACGTTCCGGCGGCACCTGCTCCCGCGCTGCCTGGGACAAGGCCTCCGACTTCAGGATCTCCCGCAGCGCCTGCCATGCCTGGTTCTGGATTCAAGCCGAATGCCCCCTCCGGGCTCACCCCAAAACCAGACGCCGCCACGGCACTGCTGCGTGATGTGAACTATGTCGTCACGGCGGCCCAGGAACTTCGTGGCCTGAGTGACATGCAGGGAACCCTGGAACTGCTGCGGCGGGCGGACGAAATGAATCCGGACCATCCTGCGATCATTGCCGAGATGGCGCAGACTTACGAGCAGATGGGGATCACGGCCAAGGCCACGGATGCCTGGCGGCGAATTCAGCTTCTTGGAGCGACGAAGGCGGGCAGTTATTTTGAACTTGCCTCACGACGGCTGGGAGCGGGTTCGGCAGCGGTGTCGGCACCTGCGCTTTCAGCTCCTTCCGGTGCGGACGGCGAAAAGTTTCTGCGGCTCGGCGCCTGCCAGGCGATCCGTGATTTCCAGGTTCCCTCCGGCGAACGCTATGTGCTGCATGTCCCCATCTCCCGTGCGGGCAACCGTCCGATCAACTCGCAGGAGCTGAATCTTGAGGTGTTCTTTTTTGACCGAGTGAACAACGAGAAAGTGGCACTGACCATCGCACCTGAACCAGTTGAATCCTGGCAGTCTGCTCCGGTGGACTGGAACGGCACGGGTGAGGAGCTGCTGGATGTCGTTTATCACCTGCCTGCACTTTCCGCCGCCGAAATCCAGCAGCATGGACGCCGTTCGTACTACGGGTACATGCTCCGGCTCTACTACAACAACAAACTCCAGGATGTGGCTGCCGAGCCCCGCGATCTCCTGGAGTTCGGATCCACACCCGGCACTGCTCCTGCGGTTGTTAATCCGCTGCTCCCCCAAATGGGAAAATGATCGCCACTGAGATGCCCGCATGACTCTTTTGTTTGTCGATTCCAATGCCGCACTGCGTGGCACACGAACCACCTGGCTGAGGGACAACCTCCCTGGCTACACTGTGGTTGATTTTCCCAACCCAGCTCTCGCGGCCGCATGGGTGGCGAAGGCAGACTCGCTGGACATCCTGGTGACCGAGGCGATTTTTGAAACGCAGGAATCGGGCTTCGCATTGCGCGACACGGTACGCGCACGTTTTCCACAAACGCGTGTGCTCTTCACCACCCGCTATGACCTGACGGGATTTGAAGATCAGATCGCCGACGGGCTGGTGCTCAAAGATGCCCCTTACACACCGGAGAAGCTGCTGGATCGCGTGCGCGCGCTGCTGACGCTGCCGGTGGAGTCCAATGAACCACCGCCGGTCATGGTGCCAGGCACCGTGCTGGGGAACTATCAGGTGCTGGAACGGCTCTACATTGAAAAGGAGGCGGAAACCTACCGCGCGCTGCAGATCACTGTGCAACGTCCGGTGGCGCTGGTGCTGCTGAAACCTGAGTGCCTGAAGCAGCCTGATGTGGTGGCGAAATTCAAGGAACGTGAGCGGGTGAAGGCATCGCTGATGCATCCGCGCATCGCGCCGCTGTATGAGGCGGGTGAAACGAACGGGTGGCTGTTCTACACCCGCGAACTGCCGCGCGGGCGCAGCTTGTCGGAAATCGAGCTGACGGATGAAATGCTCAGCGAGCGCCGGCTTGCGGAGGTTTTGTTCGGGGTGGCGGAGGCCATGCAGTTTGCGACGGAGCGCGGTTATCACCATCGGAGCATCTCGCCACGAGACATCTACATCGATGCAGATCATCAGGCGAGCATCGTGAACTTCTTCCGGCCTGCTGCGGCCAAAAAGCGCGATGCACATGAAGATGTGAAGGCGTTTCTCGATCTGATGCGACAGGTGGCGGCCGAGGGCAAGTCACGTGGGCTGCTGCAATCGCTGGCGGATGCCAATCACGACTGGAACGGTCTGCTCCATGCCCTTGATGATGTGCGCGACGACATGCGTGAGCGCAGCATCGTGCGCAAGATCGAGGCGGAGACACTGCCGGTGAACGTCAACGGCAACAAACCCTGGTGGGTCTGGGTGATGATCGTCTTCGTTCTCGTTGTCGTGGCGGGGCTTGGGGCCCTGATGAACGGCAGCAATGCGTTACCAACCGCCAATGCATCGGTGCTTCCCATCGAGCTGGTGCGCATCCCGGCCGGCACTTTCATTTATCAGAAGAATGAGAAGGTGAAGCTGCCGGAGTTTTGGATCAGCAAGAATGAGGTCACCATCGGCCAATATGCCGAGTTTTTAAAGGCATTGAAAACCGCCGCGCCGGGAGCCTTTGATCATTCCCTGCAACCCAAGACCAAAACCGGGCATGAACCTGTGAAGTGGGGCCAGTACTATGCCGCCGCGAAAGCAGGCACCACCTTCAACGGTGAAAGCATCACGCTCAACACACCGGTATCCCAGGTGGACTGGTGGGATGCATACGCCTTTGCCAAATGGAACGGCCAGCGCCTGCCGACGGAGCAGGAGTGGGAAAAAGCCGCCCGTGGTGAGCACGGCCTGATCTACCCCTGGGGCAACCAGCCCAACAGCAAAGCCGCGAACCTTGGCGATGATTACGATGCCTCACCCAAGGGCAAAGGTGGCAAGATCGACGGGTACAATCTGTGGGCCCCGATCACACGTGTCACGCAGGACGTCAGCCCCTACGGTGTGAATGACATGGCGGGCAACGTGAGCGAATGGACTGCTGGGGAGACCCAGTCTGGCGAATGGCCCTCACACCCGGATTACATCGACATCAAGGTGCCCGTGGTGCGTGGTGGGCACTTCGGCCTGAAGAGCAACGACCAGCTGCTCACCGACAGACGCTTTCCTGAATCCGCAAACGAGGCTACACTGGCGCGCGGCTTCCGCACCGCCACCAGCACCGCCCCTGCAGCAAGCACCGCTCCTCCAGCCAAACGCAAGCCTTGAAGATTATGAACCGCATCTTTCTCCTATTGATCCTCTGCCTGTGCTGCGGCCAGGCCCGTGCGCAGTATGTCACGAATCTCACGCTGGTGAAAAATCAATTCCTCACGGGCGAACCGGTGGTGGCTGTGGTGAGTGTCACCAACCGTTCCGGTGACGATGTGATCGTGGGCGGCCATGGCGCGCGTGACTGGCTGCAGTTTGAGATCACCGAGTCCACAGGACAGCGACTCGCCCCTGTGGGCATCGGATCAGATACGCCCATCACCTTGAAGGCGGGCGGCACGACCAAGCACACCGTCGAACTTTCCGGCGGCTACTCCACAGCCAATCTCGGCACTTTCACCATCATCGCGAACGTACTGCATCCCATCTCCGGCCAGTACTTCATGTCCAATAAAGTGCGAATGACCATCACGGACTCCAAGCCCAACATGTTTGACCAGCCGTTTGGTGTACCGCAGGGGTACTCAAGCGCCGGACGCCAGCGCCGCTATCAGGTCATCCTGTTTCGCGAGCTCAATGATTTGCAGCTTTACTGCCGCATCGTCGATGATCGCAGCAGTGCCTACATCGCCACCTTCCTGCTGGGACCCGCCATGATGGCGGTGCAGCCGCAGATCAGCATCGATGTGCATAACAAGCTGCACGTCCTGTTCCTGGCGATGCCGCATGTTTTCTGCCACGTGGTGGTGAACCCGGATGGCAAGATCCACCAGCGGAACTACTTCCGTGACCCGGAAGGCAATCGTCCCTCCCTGGTAATGACCAACAGCGGCGCGCAGGTGGTCGGCGGTGAAGCTTTTGACCCCAGCGCCCCGCCTCCGAAAAAGAAAGCAATGCGCAAAGCCTCCGAACGTCCGGACAAGGACATGGAGAGTGTGCCGAAAGAAAAGAAATAGCGCTAGGACTCGATGTTCCAAGGGCGTTATGAATGTCCATGCATTTTCGTTTTTCCCTCTGCCTTGGTCTTTGTTTCGCACTGAACTCACTCCACGCCGCCGACCCCAAACCGGCGGCGAAGCCCAGCCCCAACGGCCCCAAGTGGAAGGCTCTCAAGCCGCAGACTCCGGCTGGATTCACGCTGAAGACGCTGGAAGTCGCGCAGTATCCTGAGCACACGGTCGAGTTGTACGTGTATGTGCCTGATGCAGCGGGAACTTGGCCCTGCATTCTAGACATCCACGGCGGCGGCTGGAAGGCGCGCCAGGTGGAGGCGGACAAGCCGATGATGGAGCGCCTCGCGCAAAGAGGCTTTGTCACAGCGCTGGTCAGCTACCGTCTCTCCACTGAAGCGAAATACCCGGCGGCATTGCACGACTGCAAAGCCGCGCTGCGCTGTCTGCGTGCGCATGCGCAGGAGCTGAAGATCGACCCGGAGCGCATCGGCTGCATGGGCGGCTCCGCCGGCGGACATCTCTCAGGGTTGACGGCGATGACGACCGGACTGCCTGAGTTTGAAGGTGCAGGACCGTTCAAGGATCAATCCAGCGCGGTGAAAGCGTGCATTGTCATGGCGGCCACGCAGAACCTGGTGGACTCCAACTACTTCCAAAAGAACGAGAGCGCGATTCTCTTCTTTGGCGGCAATGAGCTGGAAAAGCCGGAGGTTTACAAAGAAGCCTCGCCCATCAACCATGTGCGTGCCGGAGTGCCGCCCACGATTTACATCGAGGGTGAAAAAGACACGCTCAAAGTCGGCCGTGCCGAGATGATGGAAAAGCTGAAGGCACTCGGCATCGAAACCGCCGTGCACACACTCAAGGAAGCGCCGCATCCGTTTTGGATGAGCGATCCCTGGTGCGCGGAGACGGTGGATATTGCCGCGGCGTTCTTCAAGAAGTACCTGGGGGAGCGCGTCAATTGATCCCTGATGCCCAGTGCCTCAGACACGACGAGGAGGAATCAATGGATGCAGGCGAGACTGCACTCCGCTGATGACTGATCCTTGACGTTCGGCATCCAAACGGTAGCAGGGGCAGATGAGCATCTCCTACCGTATTCTTGGGACTGCTGGCAGGGATAACGCTCTGCTGGTACAGGTGGACAGCGGCCAGACCGTCGAACGTCTCCTGTTTGATTGCGGCGAAGGGTGCGTTTCGGACCTGACGTTTGCCGACATTCAGGCGATTGATCACCTGTTCTTTTCGCACCTGCACATGGATCATGTGGGAGGATTTGACTCGTTCTTCCGCTGTACCTTCAACCGTCAGACAAAGCCAAACAGGATCTGGGGACCGCCGGAAACCATCCGCATTCTGCAACACCGCTGCCAGGGGTTTTTGTGGAACCTGCATGAGGAGATGTCGGCGACCTGGCGTGTCTCCGACATCGATCCCCGGCAGATTCGCACGGCCCGTTTGGAACTGCGTGAGGCCTTCGCGGTCGCCCATGACGAAGGGGCGCAGCCGTATGTCCGGACCATCTGGGATGGTGCTGGATGCACCGTGGATGCTGTCACGATGGACCACCGGACACCCACGCTGGCCTACGTGGTCCGCGAAAAGGCCCGGCGGAACATCGACACCTCCCGGCTGCCCTCCTTGGGCTTGCGGCCTGGGCCTTGGCTGAAGCAGTTGAAGGAGTCATCGGGCAGCTCCGAGGTCGTGGTCATCGACGGCGTCACGCACGCGATGGACGAACTCCGTGAGCGATTGATCGTCAAGACACCTGGGGACTCGATCGCCTACCTGACCGATTTCATGCTGGATGAAGCGGCAATGGAGCGCCTGACCGATGCCTTGCGTGACTGCCGGGTGATGATCTGCGAAGGGCAATATCGCCACGCGGACATGGAACTGGCGAAGAAAAACTACCACATGACCACCGTCCTTGCCGCGACCCTGGCGCAACGGGCTCAGGTCGAGGAACTGGTGCTGTTCCACTTGTCTGACCGATACCAGCGTGCCGACTGGTTGGAGATGTTACAGGAGGCCCGGCATGTCTTCCCGAAGACTGCCTACCCGCCGCACTGGAGCCTGGAAATGAGCGCTGAGCCAGCCACTGCAGCAGACTAGGGCCGCTGACTGTCTTCCGAAGTACGATAGTACCCGGCGGTGCTGGCCGCAGCGCTTTATCCCTGTGACCTTCATGAGCGGCCGCCCGCCTTTACTTGCCCACCTTGGGCAGAGCCTGCACGAGCAGATTGTAAAACTCGTTTTCTTCGTGAGTTTCGCCGTCGCTCTTGAGGATGTTTTTCACCACGCCGAGCACTTCCTTCTGGGAAGACTTCGTGGTAAAGGCCTGGGCCTTCTCATTGATGTAATCAAACATGGCGTCGTCGCTCTCCGCCGCCTCACGGGCGCGGGCCAGAGACTCATCGATGAAGAGGCTTTTTGGATACTCCGAATCCCAGCCTTCAGCAACGAAAGCGGACTCCAGCAGGCGCTCCTCCGTCAGTGAGATGTGTGCATCGGCATAGATGGAGAGACTGAGAATATCGAACAGGGCTTCGCGTTGGGGTTGGTTCATGATGATGTGAATCTGGCAACATGCTGCAGCGGATCAAGCACACTCTTGTTCACACTGAAATCTTCAGTGTTTGGAAGACTCCGGCCTGTGAGCCCGAATGGATGGCGGCCTCGACGTGTGCGCCTTTCACGGTGACCACGGCATAGCCGGCCATATCAGCATATTCAAAGGCGGTGACCTGCTTGCGCTCGCTGGCGTAGATCTCCCGCCGCAGTGCTGCGGTCTCAGGCGCATGTTTGGGCTCCAGATTGACCTGATCGCCGGTGTAACTCTCCAGGCCATGAAGCACATCCTTGGGTTGTTGATTCAGTGCGGACACCACGCTGCTCACCGCCAGCTGTGAAAAGCTTTTGCCACCGGCAAGGCGAGTGAGGGCACTGAACTTGTGCAGGTGCCCGCCGAGCACCATGGCCTGCTGCTGGCCGAGGATGTCGAGGAGTTTTGTACGCTGTGCCTGCGCCTTTTCGCCGGCGTAGAGATTCCAGGTGGCCCGTGCGCCATACGGCACCACCGGGGGATGGATGATGACAAACAGGTGCCGTGCGGTGCGTTTGGTGGCCACGGCTTCCAGCCATTCCAGGCTCGTCTTGTCGTAGGCATCAAAGAAGGCGAACTGCGCTTCGCCGTAGGTGAGCGTGTAATTTGCCTGAGTGTGGGCGGTGGAGGTGTCGAGACTGCGAGCCTGCTGGGACATGAAGGGGAGGAGCACTTCGTCGAAGGCTTCCTTGGCGCCGTCGCCTGTCACGTCGTGATTACCTTTGGTGAAGACAAAGGGCAGGCCTAGCTCCGCCTGAGCTACAAAAGCCAGGGCCTCGCGGTTTTGCCTCACTGAGAGCTCTGCGGTGCCGCAGAGGCCTTCCACCAGATCACCGACCTGGAGCACAAAGGCTGGTGGGGCGGCGGAGTCACGCAGGGCGGCGATTTGTTGCTTCACGGCTGCAAACATGCCCGGCATGACCTCGGTGGTGAGGCGGGAGTAGTTTTGGATCTGGCTGAGATCGCCGGCGTGGTGCTCCTGCAGCCACTTCAAATCGTGGTGCTCCAGGCTGTCGTAGTGCAGATCTCCGAGGAGGATGAAGGAATAGGGCTGGGCACCCTCGGCGGCAGGTGAAGCCAGGTTTGGCAGAGCGGCGGCGGTGCAGGCCTGTAAAAAGCGGCGGCGGGATGGCATGCCCCTTCAACGTCGCCCGGGCATTTCGTCATTCACTCGCTTCGCTCGGCTCTTAATTCGTCATTTTCTTGACCTTGGCCTAGAAGCTCTTGACCATCACAGCCCATGTCCGACGCCAGCACCACCCCCATGATGAAGCAGTACCTCGCCATCCGGCGCGAGCTGCCGGAGGACGTGCTGCTGTTCTTCCGCCTGGGCGACTTTTATGAGCTGTTCTTTGAGGACGCCAAGACGGCCTCGCCCATCCTCAATGTGGCGCTGACCAAGCGCAATGGGGTGCCGATGTGCGGGGTGCCTCATCATTCATCGCAGGGGTACATCGCCAAACTGATCAAGGCAGGCAAGCGGGTGGCCATCGCGGAGCAAACGACGGATCCGGTGCCGGGGAAGATCGTTGAGCGTGCGGTGTCGCAGGTGCTGAGCGCGGGGACGATCAACGATTTGAATTTGCTGGATTCAAACCGCTCGAACTATCTCGCGGCCGTGTTCCGTGAGGGTAAGAAGCTTGGGCTCGCGTATGTGGATCATACCACGGGTGAGTTTGAGGTGGCGGAGTTCAAGGACACGACGGAACTGGCTGATGAGCTGGAGCGACTGCAGGCGAGTGAGCTGCTGTATAGCGAGGATCAGAGTGATTTGATCGCGGCGCTGGGCAACCCGAGCTGTGCGCAAGCGATTGAGGGGTATTTGTTTTTGATTGATCAGGCGCAGCACAGCCTGACGCAGCATTTCAAAGTGCAGTCGCTCGATGGCTTCGGCTGTCAGGGGCTGAGTGCGGCGATTGGTGCTGCGGGGTGTATTTTGCAGTATCTGCAGTTTCAGCTGCGGCGTAGTGTGGATCATATCCAGCGGCTGCGGTATGCGCAGATCAGCGATGTGGTGCTGATTGATGCTGCAAGCCAGAGCCATCTGGAACTGGTGACGGCACGCGGTGGCAATGCGCATACGCTGCTGAGCGCGCTGGACCGCACCTGCACGCCGATGGGCGCGCGCAAGCTGCGGCACTGGGTGCTCCATCCGCTAAGAGATCTGGAAGCGCTGACGCAGCGGCAGGACATGATCGCGGCCTTGCTGGAGGAGTCGATGCTCTTCAGCCAGATCCGCACACTGCTGAAGGAAGTGCGGGATCTGGAGCGCACGAGCTCGCGCCTGAGCCAGGGCAGCGGCAATGGGCGGGATCTGCTGATGCTGGCGTCATCGCTGGAAGTGGTGCCTGCTTTGCGGGCGGCGCTGGAGCAGTTGGTCGCGCAGGGGAATGAGGATGATGCGCGGGCTGAAGGAGGGATCAGGATGATCCCTCTCCTGCTGGGAAGGCTGCATGATCTGACGGGGATCTCGCAGGAGATTCAGCGGGCCATCGCGGATGAGCCGCCGATGCAGATCAAGGAAGGCGGGGTTTTTCGCGAGGGCTATCTGCCTGCGCTGGATGAGCTGCGGGCGGCCTCGACGCTGGGGCGGCAATGGATCGCGGATTTGCAACAGCGTGAGATCGAGCGGACGGGGATCAAGAGTCTCAAGATCAAGTACAACGCGGTGTTTGGGTACTTCATTGAGATCACGAAGGCGAATGTGGGAAGTGTGCCGAGCGATTACCATCGCAAGCAAACCACGGTGAATGGCGAGCGCTATATCACGGATGAATTGAAGCGGATGGAGGACAAGATCCTCGGCAGCGAGGAGCGCAGCAAGGCGCTGGAGTATGAGGAGTTTCTGGGCCTGCGTGGCCGCGTGCTGGAGCATCTGGTGCACATCCAGGAGACGGCGGAGACGATTGCGATTTTGGATGCGATTGGCTCGCTGGCGGAGACGGCGCGGCTGTTTAACTACACGCGGCCTGTGCTCAATGAGACGCGCAATTTGTTCATCCGCGATGGGCGTCATCCGGTGCTGGATCAGAACCTGACGAGCGGCGAGCGCTTTGTGCCGAACGACATCACGCTGGAGCCGGAGGAGAGCCGCCTCATTTTGATCACGGGGCCGAACATGGCAGGGAAGAGCACGTATTTGCGCATGACGGCGCTGCTGACGCTGATGGCACAAATAGGGAGCAATCTGCCGGTGGCGAACGCGGAGGTGGGGCTGGTGGATCGCATCTTCACACGCATCGGCGCGAGTGATGACCTCGCGCGCGGGCAGAGTACCTTCATGGTGGAGATGAACGAGACGGCGCTGATTTTGAACAATGCCACGGAGCGGAGCCTCGTCATCCTGGATGAGATCGGACGCGGGACATCCACGTTTGATGGGCTGAGCATCGCGTGGAGCGTGGCGGAGCATCTGCATGACAAGGTGGGATCACGCACGTTGTTTGCGACGCACTACCATGAGATCACGGCGCTGGCGCAAAGCCGCAGTGCAGTGAAGAATTACAACGTGGCGGTGAAGGAGTGGAACCAGCAGATCATCTTTCTGCGCAAGATCATTCCGGGCTGCGCAGAGAAGAGCTACGGGATCCAGGTGGCGCGACTCGCGGGCTTGCCGGAGGGGGTCATTGATCGCGCGAAGGAAGTGCTGCAACAACTCGAAGCGGGGCATCAGCCTGCGGAGAGTGTGAAGGAGGTGCCGGTGGCGACGAGTGTGCCGGCGAAGGTACGGAAGAAGGCGGTGAGTGATGAGGCAGCGGGGCAGATGGTGCTGTTTGGGTGATACATAAAGCAAACAAACCAAAGCTCGATATGAATATAAGCTCTTCTTCCCTCTTTCGTTTTACGACGAAGTTCGAGTATTTAAAACAAATCCTCTCTGAGGGTTTTTGTTTCCGCCATTGTGTCGAAGATATGGCCATTGGCGAATACGCTAATGACCCCTTTGCTGGAACTGGCGTGGTAGTCACCCAGCTTCATAGCTGGGCCGTGTGTTTTTGTGATTTACCCATGAGTCATTCGCAAGATCACCGCAAACAGTATGGTGAGTACGTTATAGCCATGACGAAAGAATGGGCGATGCGCCAAAAGATTACGCCAATTCGATATTATCATTCCGCCAGCCCCGATCACAATGATTCACAAACTCGGCTGATGTTGGATATGTTGGCCGAAGCGAAACGTGACTCTGCTGGTGTTATTGGTGCCTTAATATCTATGTTGGAGAGTGGCGGAAGAGCACCGACAAAAGAAGAATTTAATGCTACTCCAGACTCAATTAAATTGCTGATGCGTGATGTGAATAGCCTGCTACTCAGCTGTCTTGAGCATTATTGGAAAACCTTTCATTTCACACGGATATACGAAGGCGAGTGGAAAGATCGAGCAACGGGGAAAAACACAATCCGAAGGTTTTATGATGAACGGGAATGGCGTGCCGTAACGTTTAACCCTGACGCCAAGTTATTGTTCCAATTTGAAGACATAAAGCACATCATCGTGACCGCCGAAGCAGAGAGGAAAGAGATGGGTGAGCTAATGATAAACCTAACTGACCAGCTAAAGATTCCTAATGCTGCCGCAGTTTGGAGCTTGATCAAAATTGGCGACCAGATTTATGGCGACGTATGATCGCCCCCAAAGGCGCTGCTTAACGAAGAGTGTGGCAGCAGGTCATTCGGATTTAGGAGTTTGATCTTCATTCGTAAAAAAATCAGCCCCAAGCACAGCTTCGACTGCTTCTCTATCAAAGTGAAAGACGACATCCTCTGCGCCATCTTCGTTAATTTCCCGGGGTGTCTGGATTGCAGAAGCAATCATTTTTCGAGACATGAGCAGAATGTGCGCGTTACAGAAGATCAATCGATAAGCGGATTTTCCACCTAGTTCCATCATCTGGTCAAAGCACTTCACTGTGTTTTCTTTCAATTCCTTCGGGGCCGAGTTCATAGCGAACTTGGGATAAAATTCGAAAAGCATTCCGCGAACAGGCTGCTTTGAAAAACAAAACTCATCATCGTCTCGAAGACCTATTGAATGAGCCGCGTGATTACGGACTTTCCGAATCACATTTGCCACATGGAACTCATCAGATGAAATGACTCCGAAGGCATAAGCCAAAGACAACATGTTTCCAAAAGAACTAAGCGGTTTCGGGTATTCAAAAAGCTGTTTTCTTTTCTGGAAAAGTGAATCTACCAACACGCTCGAAAGAATATCGAACAAGATGCCTTCAAGAAGAGCCCCTCCCAGAATCGCAATCTCACGATCAGTTTTTCCATCAATCATCTTTTGAACAGCCAAATTCAAATCTTCGATACTCACACGCTGCTGTTGTTCTGTTGTCATGAGAAAAGGATGATAAAATTCTGTCGGTCATTTCCACGTCATCTAGCCGTTTTCAGCCTTCGCGCAAATCCACCTCATCGCGGTGGCTGTGCCGGAAGGGGAGGATGTGAACGACATTCTCGTTTGCGTCAATCCGGCAGATAATCTTGTAGCTGCTTCTGTAGACCAGGATTCCCGCATGTTCGGCAGGTTTGACACACGAACCAAGGCCCACATTGACCCATTATGGGCGACGGCAGT
The DNA here is from genome assembly GCA_903838675.1 of uncultured Verrucomicrobiota bacterium. Taxonomy (GTDB): domain Bacteria; phylum Verrucomicrobiota; class Verrucomicrobiia; order Verrucomicrobiales; family Verrucomicrobiaceae; genus Prosthecobacter. Next base: position 179,007 of record CAILZI010000141.1, on the reverse strand, counting down.
TCCGTCTTTGCCGTCTTGATGAGGTTGATGTTGTTTGGTTGAGATTCCGGGCGATATGTTTGATTAGCCATGGACATCGAAGACGAGAACAAAGCCATTCTTGAGTTGGCCTACAAAGCCTATTGGGATGAGTACCGTGAGCAAAATGAAAACTGGAAGGCTCTTGAGGCAAAGGCACAAGGACTAATAACTTCGAGCGGAATTTTTATGGCAGGGGCATTCGCGTTTTCCCGCGAAACATCGTTGTCGCTCATCGTGATTATTGGAACGGTTACAACGTTAATTCTTTTGTGTTCCTCAATGTGGTTTGCATTAAAAACAATGAAAGCCCAAGAATTTCAGATGCTTGTTGATGGCGGCCAATCAATAGACCTTGGCAACACAGGACTCATGCATCGAACGGAACTTGCGAAACCTCCGGGTGTAAGACTCAAAAAGATGTATGAACATCTTTTTGATGAGCATCGCTTAGTGTTAGAAACACTGGAAAACATCGTTCAATCAAAGGCAACACAACTACGTTATGCGTACAACTGTCTGTTTGCGGCCTCTGTCGTGGCCTTGGTCACTTCCACAATTCATATCGTAAAGAACAAACAGGACTCAAAACAACATGCCGTTAGGCACTACAACACGCCATCTTCGGGGACCTGTCTAAATACACAGGATTCTGATAAATTCTTTGTCTCAAGAGATCACCATCTTTGCAATGAGCGGTCCACCATGACCTCGTAAATTTTACGGTGGTCGTCGAAGCCGAGCATTTGTTTGTTGATGTCTTCGCTCTGGGAGGTGCTGAGGCGGGAGAGCTTGGCGACCCTCTCGGGGTGCGGGCTTTGGGGTAGCTGTCTGAGCTGCCTTCATCTACCACAAGGCGGCAACATTGGTGTCGTGGCTCCGTTTAACAGCCCTCAACCCATGCGCTCGCTCCTCTTTTCTTTTGTTCTTTCGTCGATCGCCTTCGCGGACACACCCAAATTTCCTGGCATTGGCGAGGCGATGGGGGAGATGATCGCCAAGGGTGAAGTGGCGGGGGTGGTGACGGTGGTGGCGAACAAGGATGGGCTGCTGCATCTGGAGGCCAATGGGATGGCGGACATCGAAAAGCAGAAGCCGGTGAGCGTGGACACGATGTGCTGGATTGCTTCGATGACGAAGCCGGTCACGGGCGTGGCGATCATGATGCTGCAGGACGAGGGGAAGCTGAACATCGCGGACCCGGTGGCGAAGTTTCTGCCGGAATTTGCGGGGCTGAAAACGCCTGCGGGCAAAGCGGCGAATCTCACCATCACGCAGATTTTGACGCATACCTCGGGGCTGGGCGAGGCGGGCGGAGTGAAGGCGCAGGAGGCGCACACGCTCGCGGATCTGGTTCCTATCTGGCTGGCGACGCCGATGCAGTACGAGCCGGGTGAAAAATGGCAGTACTGCCAGTCCGGCATCAATGCGGCGGCACGCATCGTGGAGGTGATCAGCGGGATGACGTTCGATGAATTTTTGCAGAAGCGCGTCTTTAATCCGCTGGGCATGACGAACACCACTTTTTATCCCACGGATGCGCAGTGGAGCACCGTTGCCACGGGGTATGCGAAGAACAAGGAGAATGGCAAACTGGAAGCCGTGCCACCACGTGGTGACTTCGGGAAACGCGGGCGCCCACCCCAGGGCAATGGCGGCCTGTATTCCTGCGCGAAGGATTACACCCGCTTCTGCCAGATGCTGCTCAATGGCGGTGCGCTCGATGGCAAACGCATCTTGAGTCCCGAGGCGGTGAAGATTCTCTCGTCGGTGCACACGGGCGATCTGCCCTGCGGCTTCTTCCAGAAAGCGGAGTTCGGCAGTCACGGCAAGAACTACGGCTGGGGCATCGGTGCCTGTGTGCTGAAGGAGCCACATGAAGGTCTGGCAAAAATGCTTTCACCCGGCACCTTTGGCCACGGCGGTGCCTGGGGCACTCAGGCATGGATCGATCCGAAAAAGGAGGTCATCTACGTGCTGATGGTGCAGCGCGCGAACTTCCCCAACAGCGACGCCAGCCCGGTGCGCGAGGCGTTTCAAACCGCCGCAGCGAAAGCGCTGTGGAAGTGACGGAGACTCATCACCTTTGCAACGAGCGGTCCACCAGGCCTTCGTAGATTTTGCGGCGTTCGTCGAGGCCGAGGCCTTGGTTGCGGAGGCCAAACATTTGTTTGTTGATGTCTTCGCGCTGGGAGGTGCTGAGGCGCCCGAGTTTGGCTACCATCTCAGGAGGCGGGGCCTTGGGGTAGCCGTCTGAGGAGAAGCCTTCCTTGTAATTTACGGCGGCGGTTTTGGCCTCGTTCATCTGGGAAGAGGTCAATGCAGGGGCGTTGCCGCCGGAAGTGCTGCCACCGGATTTTGTGCGCGCGGGTTTAGGCGGGGGCTTCTGGTAGCGGACGGAGATGACCTCGCCGCCGGGGATTTGGATCTTGGCGAACCAGGTCTGGATCTCGGCGGAATGGCCGCCGACGGCGACGAGCTGCCAGCCTTGGAAATTGGGGGTTTTGGAGACGACGTGAGACTCGAAGGTTTTGGTGTCGAGAAGGGTGGCGAAGGTGTCCTGCTCAAAGTGTGCGACGCCGGTGAGGATGAGGGAGTCGGAGACACCGAGAGAGCGGGTGAAGGGTGAGTTCGTCACGAGAGCTTCGAAGTCTTCCATGTTCACCGGGTGAGGGATGGCACCGTCATCGTTCGGTGGGGGAGCTGTTTCTGCGGCATGCAGGGGCATAGCCATGCAAAGTACTGCGAAGAGCGCGCGATGCAGCAGCTTCATGGACTTCGTTTGTGTTTCATGAGGCAGACGGCTCATGGGTGAAGTACGGCAGGAGCCTGATGGAACCATCACTGGAGCTTCTGAAAATTTCTCCCCTTCCAATCACGGTTAGCCTTCTCCCAAATCCAACTCATCGCGGTGGCTGTGCCAGAAACGCAGGATGTGGACAACGTTCTCAACTGCATCGATCCGGTAGATGATCTTGTAGCTGCCTTTGAAGACTTGAATTTCCCTCGTGTCTGGCAGGATCGCCACACGCACCAGGCGGCCGCTTTGTGCTCGTAGCACTGATGACAGTTCCGTCTCTGCTGCCTAAATGAGGTTGCGCACGTACTGCTCGCCGCGGTCAGGCTCGCCATGTGCGAACCAGTAGTCGTCGATCTCATGAAGATCGTTCAGCGCTGAATCGGTCAGGCGGACTTGGAACGACGTTGCGCCCATTTGTGTTCCAGCAGCTCCTTGCCTTCCGCCAAGGGACGTTCACGCCCGTTCCGGACATCGTCCTCGGCCGCCGCAATGTCCCGCAGCAGCCGGGCATCGTCATGCAGCTCGCGCCAAACCGACGAGTCCTCCGGCAGTTCTGCCAGCCAGGACAAGGTTTGCTCTTTGGTGCTCATGTTTGCAATGTTAACAGCGACCATTCGGCCTGCAACTGAGTCTTGGCCCATGATTCCGATCTCCCGAAACTTCTCATGCAAGGAATCCTGTGCCCGTTAGTTTATGGGACAAGTTCATCTGCCAACCCAAATCCCTCATGCCTACACGCCGCCATTTTCTTCACACTGCCCTGGGGTTTGCAGCCCTGCCACATCTTGCGCGGGCGGCGATGCCTGGAGGTGTCAGCCTGGGTTTCAGCCTGTATGGGATGAAGACGCTGACTTTGAGTGAGGCACTGAAGACATGTGCGGAGATTGGCTATGGGAATGTGGAGCTGGCTTTGAATGCGGGGTTTCCGAGTGAGCCGAAGGTTTTCACTGCGGCGGCACGGGCCGAGACGAAGCAGCAGCTAGCGGCGCTGAAGCTGGAGCTGCCGTGCCTGATGGTGAACCTGAGCCTGACGGCGGATGACAAAGCGCATGCGCTGAACCTGCAGAGCATCAAGGATGCGGCGCAGGTGGCGCGGGACATGAATGCCGCGCAGCCGCCGATCATTGAGACGGTGTGCGGTGGCAAACCGGCGACGTGGGAACAGCAGAAGGCCGGCATGGTGGAGAAGTTGCAGGCTTGGGCGGAAGTGGCAGAGAAGGAGAAGACCGTGATCGCGATCAAGGCGCATGTGGGCAGTGCGGTGAACTCGCCAGAGCGCCTGCTGTGGCTGCTGGAGCAGGTGAAATCACCGGCCATCCAGGTGACGTATGACTACAGCCACTTTGAGCTGCAGGGCATCGACATGGAGGAAAGCATGAAGCTGCTGCTGCCGCGCACGAAGTTCATCCATGTGAAAGATGCGGCAGGTGATGCGGCGAAGTTTCAGTTCCTGCTGCCGGGCGAGGGAAAGACTGATTATGTGAAGTACTTCACGGCGCTGAAGCAGCATGGCTACCATGGGCCCGTGGTGGTGGAGGTGAGCGGGCAGATCTTCAGCAAGCCAGGGTATGAGCCAATTGCGGCGGCGAAGAAGTGCTATGGGGTGCTGGCGGGTGCGCTGGCGAAGGTGGGCTGAAAATGGTAACAATTTTGAATCGAAGATCTGCCAGCTTGCCTCGCCTGAACGATGCGATAACTTTTCCCATGACCGCCACCCTTACCGCGCCTGCCGAAGCCCTGCTCCGCGAACAAGTCGCCAGCGGACATTTCAGTTCTGTCGATTCTGCGTTGGAGGCCGCCGTGCAGACGGTGTTTGGTCGCCGTGCGAGCAAGGCGCTCGAATCCCTGCTGGATGAAGCCCTGCAGCATCCTGGACGCAGGGTGCCAGTGGCGGAACTGCGGCAGAAGCAGGCATGAGGGCGGTCGTCTTCAATCCGGTGGCCGTCGAAGACCTCGACGAAATCACGAGCTAAATCGGCCAAGATAATCCCGTGGCTGCGGACGAAGTTCGGCAAGACATTTTGGCCACCGCCGAACGCCTGGGACAGCTTCTGGTAACAAGTCTATTGACGTTTCCGCGCTTGTTCGTCAGCATCGTCGTTCCAATCACTCCCCAAATTTATGACACGAAGCACTTTCCTCAAATCCACCGTGGCTGCCAGCGGGCTCGTGGGTGCCATCCAAAACCTGAATGCTGCTGATGCGCCAAGCGGCGCTGCGCGGGAGTATTTTGAGATTCGGAAGTACACGCTCAAGAGTCCTGAAAAGCAGAGTGTGCTGGAAGCTTACCTGAAGGATGCGGCGATACCCGCGCTGAACCGTCTCGGCGTGAAGAACGTGGGGGTGTTTCTGCTGGAGAAGCCTGAAGCGACGCCGGTGGTGTATGTGGTGCTGCGGTTCAGTTCGCTGGACCAACTTGCCAAGAGCGCGGAATTGCTGGCAGATGCGGCCTTGCAGCAGCAGGGAGCGGCTTACCTCGATGCACCAGCGACGGATACCGTTTATGAGCGTGTCGAAAGCTGGCTGACGCAGGGCATCTCAGGCATGCCCGCGATGGAGGTGCCGGCCAAAGGCAGCCAGGTTTACCAGCTGCGCATCTATGAAAGTCCGAGCGAGAAGACGGGAAAGAAGAAGATCGAGATGTTCAACATCGGCGAACTGGCGATCTTCAAGCGCAGCGGACTCAACGCCGTTTTCTTTGGCGAGACCATCGTCGGCCCGCTGATGCCCAACCTGACCTACATGCTGAGCTTTAACGATGCCGCTGCGAAGGATCAGGCGTGGAACACTTTCCGCGTCGATCCTGAATGGACCAAGCTCAAAACTACGCCCGGTTTCACAGACAAGGAGATCGTGTCACGCATCACGAACCTTGTGCTGGTGCCGACGGCGTATTCGCAGATCTGAGGAGCCGGGATGGCCCGGCTCCGAAATCGCAATCGAATTAGGATTTGTGTGCCTTGGCCAGCACGCTTTGAAGCGTCTTGGCAAATTCCTCAGAGGAGACGCCACCGACTTGTTTGTCGAGCTCCTTGCCTGCTGCATTGAGGAACTCGATGTGCGGGATGCCGTTGACGCCGTATTTGGTGGCGGCGCTTTCATTGCGCGGATCGTCGACATCGAGGTAGGCCCAGACGAACTTGTCGTGGAAGGCTTTCACCTCAGCGCTGGGATAGACGTCATGCTTCATGGCCTGACAAGGCGGGCACCAGGCGGCGGAAAAGACCAGGATGACCGGCTTGCCGGACTTTTTCGCGGCACTCATGGCGAGGGTGCTGCTGTCTTGGAATTGCGGGCTGCCTTTCGGAAAGTCGCTGGCCAGAGCAAGGCTCGAAGCGGCGGCGAGAATGAGGAGGATGGTTTTTTTCATGGTTTTGGGGGTAATCAAGGTACGAACCGTGAGATGTGCTGGCGGTGGTTTTTATTCCCGGAATCTGCGTGCGACCGAAAACTCACGGTGGAAGCCTGCATTGTTTTCAGTGCATCCCTGTATCGGTGACGTCCGATGAGCATTGACTTGCCGTCAGACTGACTTAAGCCGTGCGCCATGAGCAACTCACGACTTCCGGCCCTGCTTGTCAGTGCTTCCCTGGCACTCACGTTTTTGATTCAACCCGGCATGGGCAATGAGGCGTTCTTTTCGAAAGATGGCAGCACGGTGACCATGGCTCTCGGTGACCGAGGCTATGGGCTGATGCAGGTGGAAATTGCGACGGGAAAGATCACCCCGGCACCTTTGCCAGCCGAACTGAAGGATGAGGAAATCAACAGCGTGGCTGCTGGCAGCGAGGGCGAGGCTTTGTTTCTGGCGAAGAATGGGGTGTGGGTGTGGACACCCGGTGCCGCCACGCCGGTGAAGCACGTCTGCGCCACCGCACCCGTCGTGAATGCCACAGATTTGTTTGTGGCCACGGTGCCGGGAACGCCGCTCACGGATTGTCTCTTTATCAGCGGCAATGAAACCGCCGACGCGACAAGCATGGGAACCTTCTATGTTCGCAAGCCGGGCACCAAGAATGCCTTTCAGTCCATTTTCTGCCGGCGTGTGAGCGATGCAACAGGCGGTGTTTTTTCCGTGGATGGACGTCTGTTTTTCGTCACCAACGGCGATGTGTGGGAGGGTGGCATCCAGATGAATCCCGAACCCGGCACCGGATGGATGGGGACGCTCGTCGGCGCGCGCCTTGCCCCGCTGGCCATCATGAATACGGATGAAGCCAACGCCGGGAGCCTGTGGGTGCAGCATGTGGCCCCTGCAGGAAAATGGATCTATGCCGAACTGCGCGGGCACCACATGGCTTCGATCCTGCGCACGCCGATGCCGGCCAAGCCTCTCTATGCGCCAGGATCGGAAGACTCCCCCAGCTCGAAAGACCACCTTGCCGCAATGTCCCATTCACTGAGCAAAACGGAGATCGTCTCGGAGGCCACGGAACATGTGGACGGCTTTTGCGCGACCGAAGTAGGAGGGAAACCACGGCTGTTTTTCTGCGGCGATAACGAGGATGAAAAGGGCCCCGCGCTGATGCTGTGGGAAGGGACGGGAGAACCACGTGTCATCGGCCATCTGCCGAAGCAGTGAGCTGGGAAAGAGGCACGATTGTTTCTCTGCGTTGTTCAGACACTATCCGGCAAGTTCACCTGCCAGTGCGGTCGCTTCGGCAAGGAAGGCCTCGCCCAATGGTGAAAGCCGTCCTGTCCAAAGCGCCCCGAAGCACAGCGGGGGAAAATCATCCAGTGCGAGAGCTTTTACATTCGCGGGAAGCTCCATGCGCGGATGGCGCAGCACCAGCCCTGCGCCAAAACCTTCCACGACGTAGCGCAGCACGAGATCGAAGCTGCCGACTTCCAGGCTGGGCATCCATTCAAGGCCACGCTGACGCAGGGCGGCCTGAAATGAACGCGACACCACGTCTCTGGCCTCCAAGGCCACGAGCGGCAAATCGATGCGGTCCTTTTCAAAAATCTGCTCGGCCTTGGTGATGCCGCTCTGCTTTGGCACCAGCAGGGCCATCGGAAGCCGGATCAACTCGCGTGACTCAATGTTGGCCACGGTCTTTTCCATGAGTGTGCCGAATCCAATGTCCACCTCCTGCGCGGCCAGGAGGGTCTCGATCTCCTGCTGGCGGCCATGGGTGAGGGTGAAATGGAAACCTTTCACCCGCCGCCGCATGCGCCCGAAGAGCTCGGGCAGGTAATCCCGCTGAACGACCTCTGCGGATGCGATTCGAAGGCGGTTTTCACCACCGCCACGCAGGCGGTCTGCCATCTCCGTCAGTCCACCGAAGAACGGCGCGATGAAATCATAGAGTGTCTGCCCTTCGCGAGAGAGCTGGAACGGACGCCGCTGGTACAAGGTGACACCGAGCGCGTCTTCAAGCTGCAGAATCTGGGCGCTGATGGCCGGCTGCTGAATGCCGTAGGGCATGGCCCGGGCCGCCGCACTCACTCCGCCGTGACGCGCCACATAGTAGAAAAGTTCGAGGTGATGGACGTTCATGCTGGTGAAAGGCTATCCGCTTTATCCATGATGCCACCTGAAATATCATTTTCCCTTGGCTGCTGATCCTGAGAGACTGTTGCAGCCCTCGCATTGAATCATGAACCCGCATCTGCTGCTCATTGCCCTGTGTCTGTCCACGATCACCAGCAACGCTGATGTTGCCAGCGCACCCGACGTCGGTGACATCGGCCCGCCGATTGATGTCTCCCCGTGGTGGTTCCAACGGCTCGTCAAATTTAATGACGCGGGGGTGATCGTGGTAGAGATCGATCCCGAAGTGCTCGCACACACGGCGAATGATCTGCACGACGTGCGCGTGGTGCGCGATGGCCACCAGCTCCCGTTTCTCGCCATCAAACCAGGCGTGGACCGCGAGGTCGAAGTTGCCATCGCCGAAGTGACAGATCCCAAGATGCCAACATGGTCCAAATGGGAGATCCAGATGCCGTTTGCCAACTTCCCCGCCAGCGAGCTGCTGCTGGACTCTCCCACACCTTTGTTCGCGCGGACGCTGACTGTCGCCGAACAACTTGTGACGGAGAAGGGCCAATTCGAACGCATCCTGAGCAACGTCAACTGGCAGCGCAGGCCCGACCAGGCTGCCAGCACCTTTCATCTGGCACTCTACACGGCGCCCCGCGCCGCCAAGATCCGTCTGGCCACCGACAACGGCAACAATCCCCGGCTGCAGATCACCGCCGCCCGCGTGGTGTATCCCGTGGTGCGGCTGATGTTTCGTGTGCCGGACACCACCCCGGTGCACCTGTGCTACGGCAACCGCCGCGCGCCGTACACCCGGTACGATCTCCAGTTCGGGCGCCGTGATTTTGGAACTGCCACCCAAGTCGCCGCAATGCTGGGCGACGAAGAAAAGCTTCCCGGTTACGAGTCTGATCCAGACCACCCCTACGGCAAAGGCAGCCTCTGGGTCTGGGCTTCGCTCGCGCTGGTGGTGGGAGCGCTGCTGTGGGTGGTGGTGAAGAGGCTGCCGAAGAAGGTGGAGTGAGGGAAGGTCAAGGCTTCGCCTTGCAACCCCGGCCCTCATGCGGACGTTATCTCAATACCCCCAACCATGAGCGATACGACCGGCCAGCCCCCCAAATTTACCAACGCCCTCGCCAAGGAGCGCTCGCCCTACCTGCTGCAGCATGCCCACAATCCGGTGAACTGGCTGCCTTGGGGCGAGGAGGCGTTTAAAAAAGCGAAGGCCGAGGACAAGCCGATCTTTCTCTCCTCCGGCTACTCGACCTGCCACTGGTGCCATGTGATGGAGCGTGAGTCGTTTGAAAACGAGGAGACGGCGAAGATCATCAATGAGAACTTCATTCCCATCAAGGTGGACCGTGAAGAGCGGCCGGATGTGGACCTCACGTACATGACGTATGTGCAGGCGGCGAGCGGTCACGGTGGCTGGCCTATGAGCGTGTTTCTGACGCCGGAGCTGAAGCCGTTTTACGGTGGCACGTACTATCCGCCGGAGAACTCACCGGGGCGCATTGGGTTTAAAAACCTGCTCAACGAACTGCACAAGGTGTGGACGGAAGATCGCAAGGGCATCGACGAACGTGCGGCGCGCTCGGTGGAAAAACTGCAGGACCACCTGGACAACGAAAACACGGCACTGGACGAGATCAATCATGAGACGCTGGTGCAGAAGGCCTATGATGATCTTTCGGGCTCGTTTGATTATCATGAGGGCGGATTTGGCAGCGCGCCGAAGTTTCCGCGGCCGACTTCGCTGAACATGCTGATGCGCATTCATCGCATCCTGGCGGAGCGGAAAGGCAATGACCGCGAGTCCGAGAGCAACTGGGCGATGGAGATGACGGTGAAAACGCTGCGCGGCATGGCGAATGGCGGCATGCGGGACCACATCGGCGGTGGGTTTCATCGCTACAGTGTGGATGGCTACTGGCACATCCCGCATTACGAAAAGATGCTGTACGATCAGGCGCAGCTGCTCACCGCCTACACCGAAGCATGGCAGCTCACGCAGAACGTGCTGTTTGAAAACATCGTGCGCAGCACGGTGGCCTATGTGAAGCGAGACCTGCGGCAGAAGGACGGGGGGTTCTTCTCTGCTGAAGATGCGGACAGCCTGGCCAGTGCCGATGCGGAGCACAAAACTGAAGGGGCCTTCTATGTGTGGAAAGCCGCCGAGATCGATGAACTGCTGGGCAAGGAAAACGGCAGCATCTTCCGCTATGCGTATGGCGCAAGGCGCGATGGCAATGCGCGAATGGAAAGCGATCCGCAGGGGGAGCTCAAGGGGCTGAACACTTTGTATCGTGCGATTTCCTTCAAGAAGACTGCGGAGTACTTCAAGAAGACGCCGGAAGAGGTCAAAGCGATCATCGATCAAGGCATTGCCATTTTGTTTGAAGCGCGGGCTAAACGTCCGCGTCCGCATTTGGATGACAAGGTCATCGCTGCGTGGAACGGGCTCATGATCGCCGGGCTCGCCCGTGCGGGAGCGGCGTTTGGGGATGGTGAGATGATCCAACTCGCTGCAGAAGCCGCGCAGTTCCTGCATGCCCAGCTTTGCACCACGCCGGGCAAAGAGCTGCATCGTTCCTGGCGTGAGGGCGAGCGCGGGCCGCGGGCTTTTGCGATCGATTACGCCTGTCTGATTCACGGGCTGATCGATCTTTATCAGGCCTCCTTTGAGGTGAAGTGGCTGCAATGGGCCACCGCTTTGCAGACGGAGATGGATGCGCTGTTTCTCGATACGAAAAACGGCGGGTACTACAGCGTGCACACGGACATGCCGAACAGCGTGCTGCGCATCAAGGAGGACTACGATGGTGCTGAGCCTTCACCGAACTCGCTGGCGGCGCTCAATCTGGTGCGGCTTAGCGCGCTGCTGGCCAAGGATGAGTGGAAAAAGCAGGCGGAGAAGATCTTCGCGCTGTTTGGTTCGACGCTGCAGAGCAGCCCTTCGTCGGTGCCGGTGATGGCGATTGCGTTTGATTTGAGTCATCGCGGCAAGCAGCAGATTGTTTTGGCCGGAGATCCCAGCAGTGCAGCGTTTCAGGCACTTGCTGGTCATGTGCGGCGCCGGTTTTTGCCTTCAGCTGTGCTTCTCTGCGCGGATGGGGGAGCCGGTCAGCAATGGCTGGCCACACACAATGAAGTGCTCGCCGGTATGAAACCGGTGAATGGTGAGCCTGCGGCGTATGTGTGTCAGAACTTCACGTGTCAGGCGCCGGTGACGACGGTGGAGGGGTTGGAGAGGGTGCTGGGGAAGTGACTTCTTCAACAGTTCATGAAAACCAACCTCGTTTTTAAGTGCACGGTCAGAGCTTGCCTGATATTGAGCATTGTTTGTGTTTCGACTTGTCGATCCACCAAGCAACCTCCGTTGTCTAAGTGGCAGCAAGAAAACCTGCGAATGACGAACGAAGGAGAACGCCAAGCTGGATTGAACAACGAATACAGAGCTAATTACGCAGCCAAATACGCGGCATATCGATGCGAGAATCCAGGATTGCCTGTGATCAAGTCTTACAACCTACCTTTTGATGAAAATCACGGGGTTGATGCATCGAAGTGGCACCCCACTAAACTTGCTCCGGGCATTGCGGTCCGCACACAACTCGGAAAAGAAATCTTGGTAAAAAATCGTGGCGGTCCACTCCGCACAAACACACGTCATATCCTTGAAGTTTCAGGTAAGGAAATGGGGCGTGCTGAAAGCCTGCTCACATGGGAGGGCGGCGGCGAAGTCATGGGGTCTTCAACGATCATGTTTTCGGAAAACACCCATGAGATTCTCATTCAAGATTCCATTAATGGTGCCGGAGCACGATACCGTCATATTGCGTTTATTCCTGTATTGGATGACTCGTCCAATCAGGATGCCTTGCTCGCTAGATGGCGCATGGTTTATGTCGACCTACCGAGTCATGTATTAGTTGGTGACGATTCAGGTGAGATAGGAAAAGTCCACGGCATTCTCAAAGGCAAGATCTACGTTGAGATGGACGGACAGTATTATGCTTTTCCAGTAGATGACTTTGTGGAAACAAACTTGGAGTTCACTGTAGGCTGATCCAGCTTACTAAGATCTCTCCGAGGCCCATCACCGTCCTCCTCTTCGCCGAAAGCACCGATCCACGATCCCGAAGGGATCGCCGAAGGTAGCCAGGGGTCGAAGACCCCTGGAAAGCGCATCCACCCAGCCCTCTCTCAAGGGCGCATGCCGGAGGCATGCCAGCACCTCTCTTCCCGCGCCTGACCCACGCCTCAGTCCAAATACCGTTCCTCAAACTCCACGCCTGCACGGCGCAGCATCGTCACCAGTTCCTCACGGAATGTCCGGACCCGGTGATGCTCCTCCTGGTCATTGACGTAGTCCCGCACGGATTCAATCGCCGTTGGGCTGACGGTGAAGGCAGCATATCCTTCCTGCCAGGCGAAGTAGGGTTGTTGCAGAGTCTCTTTGGCCCAGTTCGTCGCGTCCTTTTTCAAATCGCGCATGAAGTCGGACAGGCAATGCGTGGCTTTGAGTCCAAAGAGCAGGTGCACGTGGTCCGCCACGCCTCCGATGCAGAGCGGCATTCCGCCGAGACCGTGGATCATGCCGCCGAGGTATTCGTGGAGGCGAGCCCTCCATGCGGCGGCGATGAGAGGCTCCCGGTTCTTCGTTGAGAAGATCACGTGGTAGTGCAACGAGGTGTAGGTGCCGGGCATGAGGGGCAGAGGGACCACCTCATGATGCCGTGGGAGCGGGATATTGGGCAATGATTTTCATGGGCATTTTATTGTGCGGTTAGCGCGAGGGAGCATTGCCTGTGGATTCGAAGGCGGTGGGAGGTTTGTATCGTGCTAGCATGCCTCCGGCATGCGCCCCGGAGGAAGCTTGGGGGCTAATGAGCTATCCAGGGGTCTGCGACCCCTGGCTACCTGCTGTGATCCCTTCGGGATCGAGACTCTGACACCGACATCGTAGCCTTCCTTGATCCCCCCAATCTGGAAACACTGAGGCCACGGGCTTTCTTTTCCTCATCACGAGCGCCCGGTTGCCAGTGCGGGGCGTATCGTTACTCTCGCGCCCCCATGTCTCGTGTTGCCAAAAAAACTGCCGCCCGGAAGTCTCTCAACGATGTCATTCGCATTCGTGGGGCGAGGCAGAACAATTTGAAGGGGATTGATCTCGACCTGCCGCTGGGGAAGCTGAATGTGATCACGGGGCCGAGCGGGTCGGGGAAGTCGTCGCTGGCGTTTGACACGATCTATGCGGAAGGGCAGCGGCGGTATGTGGAGACGTTTTCGCCGTACACGCGGCAGTTCTTTGAGCGCATGGACAAGCCGAAGGTGGATTCCATCGAGGGCATCCCGCCTGCCATTGCGATCGAGCAGGTGAACAACATGCGCAGCACGCGCTCGACGGTGGGGACGATCACGGAGATCAATGATTACCTCAAGATGCTGTTCCCGCGCCTAGCGGAGGCGACGTGTCCTTCGTGCCATCGACCGGTGCGGCCGGAGTCGCCGGAGAGCATTCTCAATGAGCTGCTGAATGTGCATGCGGGGAAGCAGGCGCTTATTCTGTTTCCGGTGGCGGTGCCGAAGGATGCGGTGACGGCGGACTTTGCGGCGTTCCTCCAAGCGCAGGGTTTTCTGCGGCTGTGGCTGTATGGGAATGTGATCCGGCTGGATGAGGCGGACGCGCTGAAGGGCCGCAAGCTGCCCGCGCAGGTGATGGTGGTGCAGGACCGTGTGGTGCTGGAGGCGAAACAACGTGCACGTGTGAGCGAGGCGCTGGAAGCGGCGCTGCGCTATGGCAAGGGGAAGGTGGCGGCGAGCATCGACGAAGAGACACTGCATTTTTCAACGGACTGGAGTTGTGCGGACTGCGGCATCACGCTGCCGGCACCGACGCCGGGTTTGTTTAGTTTTAACAGTCCGATCGGGGCGTGTCCGACGTGTCGTGGTTTTGGCCGCACGCTCGGGCTGGACATGGGCAAGGCGATTCCAGATGAGTCGCTGAGCATCAATCAGGGTCTGGTGCGGCCGTTTCAGGGGAGCACGTATGGGGAGTCCCAGCTGGACCTGGAAAAGGCGGCGAGGAAGCGTGGCGTGGACATTCACAAACCGTTTGAGGATTACTCGGCAGAAGAGCGCAAGTGGCTCATCGAAGGCACGCGGGATGATCCCGAAGACGCCTACAATCGCGGCGAATGGTATGGCGTTCGCGGCTTTTTCAAATGGCAGGAGTCGCGCAGTTACAAGATGCATGTCCGCGTGTTTCTAAGCCGCTACCGTGCCTACACGGAGTGTGGCGACTGCGGCGGCGGGCGATTGAAAAAGGAGGCGTACAACTTCCGCATTGGCCAGCACACCATTGCGGACCTCTCGCGGCTGCCGGTGGATGAGTTGCATCCGCTGGTGCAGTCATGGCCGATCAAGGCGAGTGATCATGTGGCGACGATGCTGCGAGGAGAGATCGCCAGCCGCATCAGCTACATGGATCGTGCGGGGCTGGGCTATCTGAATCTGGACCGTCAAACGCGCACGCTGAGCGGTGGGGAGCTGCAGCGCGTGAATCTCACGACGTGCCTTGGGGCCTCGCTGGTGAACACGCTGTTTGTGCTGGATGAGCCGAGCATCGGGCTGCATCCGCGTGACATCGGGCGACTTATTGGCGTGATGGAAGGTTTGCGTGACAAGGGCAACACGCTGCTCGTCGTGGAGCATGAAGAAGCGGTGATGCGCAGTGCGGACAACCTCATCGACATTGGTCCTGGTCGTGGGGAGAAGGGTGGAGAGCTGGTGTATAGCGGGCCGCTGGAAAAGCTGGGGGCGAAGGTAAAGTCGCTGACGGGGGATTATTTGTTTGGGAGGAAGAGCGTGCCGATTCCGGCGCAGCGGCGGTCTATTTCAAATCCCAAGTCGTCAGATGCAGATGCGGCTCCGGCGAAAGGCAAGGGTGGGCGCAAAGGTGCGACTGCCAACCAGAAGCCTGGGACTCTTTCCATTCGCGGTGCACGGCAGAACAACCTCAAGAAGCTGGATGTGGACATTCCGCTGCGGGTGTTCTGCTGCATAACCGGGGTGAGCGGCTCGGGGAAATCCACGCTGGTGCATGATGTGCTGTACCGGAATTTGCAGCGGCTGCGCGGTGAGGTGTGTGAAGAGGAGCCGGGCCGGGTGAGCAAGATCACGGGCTGGGAGCAACTGCATGAGGTGGTGATGGTGGACCAGTCACCGCTGGCACGTACGCCGCGCTCGACACCCGCGGTGTTTCTGGGGGCGTTTGATCACATCCGCACGCTATTTAGTGAAACGGAGGATGCGAAGGCGCAGGGCATCATGCCGGGATTCTTCAGCTTCAATTCAGGTGAAGGGCGCTGCGAGCGCTGCGCGGGCAATGGCTTTGAAAAGATCGAGATGCAGTTCCTGAGCGATCTGTATGTGACCTGCCCTGAGTGCGAAGGGAAGCGCTACCAGCCGCCTGCGCTGAAAATTTTGCTGTATGGTCAGAGCATTCACGATGTGCTGGGCATGACGGCGGAGGCTGCGGTGGAGTGGTTCAGCAGTTCGCTGTTTGAGTCATCGAAGAAGGCGAAGCAGATTGTGGCGCAGCTGCATCTGCTGAATGAGGCCGGTCTCGGCTATCTGAAGCTGGGGCAGCCGCTGAACACGCTTTCGGGCGGCGAGGCGCAGCGTTTGAAGCTCATCGGGCATTTGATTGAAAACCCGGCGAGTGCGGCGGCTGGAAGTTTGCTGCTGCTGGATGAGCCGACGACGGGTCTGCACTTTGATGACATCGCGCTGCTGGTGAAACTGCTGCAGCGCCTCGTTGATGAAGGGCACAGCCTCCTTGTGATTGAGCACAATTTGGAAGTCATCAAATGCGCAGACTGGGTGATTGATCTGGGGCCTGAAGGCGGAGAAGCGGGCGGAGGCTTGGTGATTGCTGGCACGCCTGAAGAGGTGGCGGAGTGTGCGGCTTCGCATACGGGACGTTATCTGCAGGAGCTGCTTTCGGGTTCGAAGGGACATGCGGCGAGCCGTGTGGCGGAGACTCCAAGGAGAGACCTCTCGCTGCCGCAGGAGACCAGCAACACGATCAGCATCCGCGGGGCGCGTGAGCACAATTTGAAAAACATCTCACTGGATATTCCGCGTGATGAGTTTGTGGTTGTGACGGGGCTGAGTGGCTCGGGCAAGTCTTCGCTGGCTTTTGATTTGATCTTTGCGGAAGGGCAGCGGCGCTTTCTGGACAGCATGTCGGTGTATGCACGGACGTTTGTGGAGCAGATGGAGAAGCCGGAGGTGGATCTCATTACAGGTGTGCCGCCGACAGTGGCCATTGAGCAGCGCATTTCGCGCGGCGGTGGCAAATCGACTGTGGCGACGGTGACGGAGGTGTATCACTTCTTCCGCCTGCTGTTTGCCAAGCTGGGTACGCAGTACTGCCCGACGTGCCATGTGCCGGTGAAGAAGCAGAGCGTGCAGGCCATTTTGAAAACGGTGCAGCAGCATCTGCGCAGTGGTGGCGGGCATTTGCTGGCGCCGCTGATCAAGGCGCGCAAAGGTTTCCACAGCGAAGTGGCGGAGCATGCGAGCAAGCACGGGATCGAGACGCTGCTCGTGGATGGCGAGTTTCGAGATACGATGGGATTCCAAAGGCTGGAGCGCTTCAAGGAGCATACGATTGATGCGGTGATCGGCCGAGTGGCGAAGAGCGATGACGCGGAGAAACTGCGGCCGCTGATCGAAACAGCGCTTAAAATGGGCAAGGGAACGATCAAGCTGCGGCTGAATGACAAGACGATGCACGTGCTGAGCACGGAGATGAGCTGCCCGTCGTGCGGTTTGTCATTTGAAGAACTGGACCCTCGTCTGTTCAGCTTCAACAGTCCGCATGGCTGGTGCAAGGACTGCCGTGGCTTTGGCCTGAAAGGCCACAAGTCTGATCTGAGCGACCGGCAGCCGGATGTTTCGGTGCTGGAGGCCGAGCTTGAAGAGGAGCGTCGTTTTGAAAGTGAGGATGATGAGGGTGAAAAGCCGCGTGAGGTGTGCCCAAGCTGCCAAGGCAGCCGCATCAATGAGATCGGTCGTGCGGTGCAGCTGCAAGGCACGAAGATCCAGCAGTTCGCCGGATTGACGGCGGGAGATGCGGGCAGGCTGCTGTCGAAGTTCAAGTTTGAAGGCACAGAAGGCATCATCGCGCTCGACATCGTGAAGGAAATTGCCCAGCGGTTGAAATTCATGCAGGAGGTGGGTCTTGGATACCTCCAACTCAACCGCAGCGCGGACACGCTGAGTGGTGGTGAAGCGCAGCGCATCCGGTTGTCGGCGCAGCTTGGCAGCAATCTGCGTGGCGTACTGTATGTGCTGGATGAGCCGACCATCGGCCTGCATCCGCGCGACAATGAGAAGCTGCTCGACACGCTGATGGCGCTGCGGGACAAGGGCAACTCGCTGCTCGTCGTTGAGCACGATGACGAGACGATGAGACGTGCGGACACGATTCTCGATCTCGGGCCGGGCGCGGGTAAATTTGGCGGTCAGATCGTGGCACAGGGCACGATGGCGCAGATCTTGAAGAACAAGAACAGCGTCACGGGCGCTAGCCTGCGCACGCCGCTGAAGCATCCGGTGCGTGGCTCACGCAGGGCACTGCCAGCGTTGAAGGCGAAGGAAGGCTGGCTGCGTGTGACGGGGGCGACGGCAAACAATTTGAAGAACATTGATGTGTCGATTCCGCTGGGACGCTTGACGGTGCTGACGGGAGTGAGCGGCAGCGGCAAGAGTTCGTTCATGCATGGCGCGCTTTCGCCGGCGGTGCGGGAGAAGATCAGCAAGTCGAAGATCAAAGTGGTGAAGGCGTGGAAGACCATCAGCGGGTTTGAAAATCTGCAGACGGTGCATGAGGTGGATCAGTCGCCGATTGGCAAGACCAGCCGCTCGTGTCCAGCAACGTATGTGGGCATTCTGGATGACATCCGGGCGTTGTTTGCACAGGTGCCGCTGGCGCGCACGCGTGGCTACACGGCGAGTCGATTTTCCTTCAACACCGAAGGCGGGCGCTGCGAGACCTGCGGTGGCAATGGGGAGATCAAGGTGGAGATGGCGTTTCTGCCGACCACGCGAGTACATTGCGAGGCCTGCAACGGCCTACGCTTTAATTCATCCACGCTGGAGATCGAATACAACGGCAAACACATCGGCGATGTGCTGCGCATGAGCATCACCGAGGCGGCGGAGTTTTTCGCGCCGGTGCAGAAGATCTCGCGCCCTCTCAAATTGCTGGCCGACACCGGTCTCGGCTATCTGCAGCTAGGGCAGCCGAGCCCCACACTCAGCGGTGGCGAGGCGCAGCGCATCAAGCTCGTGACTGAGCTGCGCAGCGGCGATGGCCGCACGAACAAGGAGCGGCTCAAAGGCATCACCGTGGCCGGGAAGCGCAATCTGTACCTCATCGAGGAGCCAACCATCGGCCTGCACATGCAGGACGTGGCGCGATTGATTGATGTGCTGCACCGGCTCGTCGATGAAGGGCACACGGTGGTGGTTATTGAGCATCATCCGGATGTTTATGCCGAGGCGGATTTCCTCATCGACATTGGGCCCGAAGCCGGGCCTGAGGGTGGGAAGCTGGTGGCTGCGGGGACGCCGGAGCAGGTGAAGAAGTGCAAGGGGAGCGAGACGGCCCGGTTTTTGTGAGCGATACCGGCAGAACAGCCGCGAGAGCATTTTGGAGTGCTCCAGTCCTCTGGAGCTTCTAGCGACGCCCGAAAGCGCCGGAGATCCGGCGCACTCCAAGACGCTGTCGCGTTGGATGAGGCAAGCCGATGCTAAGCTGCTTTCGCGGTCTTTACGCGGCTTGCAACTTGGGAAATGCCATCGGGGAGCCTGACTGGCCATTGTTTGAGCCTGCCATCCACCGTCAGGCCTACGACACCTTCACAGGGCGGGTGGTTAACAGGTTGGGCGAGAATGATGAACTCCGGCCCCATGTGCGACACGTCATGACGCACGCCATCTATATCGAGAAACATCTCAACGGTGGCGCTGTAACCGGTCTTCGGCGAGGATGAGCGAATGGTGTTCGATTCCATGGAACAAAAGGCACTGGAGTATGCTGCGAGCCGTCACGCGGAACTTGGAGACAGCCTCGGCTTCGGAGTAGATGGTAGCGTCTGGCTCCTGCACAGCAAGGAACGAATTCAGCCCTGGGCGGCAAAGCTTTTCCGGGCCGACAAACCCTACTTTCGCGAGCGGGACTGCTACCTGCGCCTCTGCGAAGTACACCTGGAAAGCGTGCGCGGCTTCGCGGTGCCGGCATACCTGCATCATGATGATGGATGGCTTGTGGTCGAGATGACCATCGTCAGGCCTCCTTATCTGCTCGATTTCGCCGGGGCGCTGCTGGACGAACCTTTCGACTTTCAGGAGGAAGCCTGGGAGGCATGGGAAATGGACCGCATGGAGAAATTCGAAGACCGCTGGCCGGAAGTGAAGAAGGTCATGCGAGAACTGGAATGCCACGGCATTTTCCTGTCCGACCTGCATCCGGGAAACATTGCTTTTGAATAGGCACGAAATGAACGTGGTTCGTGGCTTGGTGCTCCTTGCATTCGCACCACTCCCACCTTTGATTGTGGCCTAACTTTGAACTGAAAGACACATCATGGGCGCACAATGGAAACAGAAATGGCGGGAAATGGCCGCAGACCAAAAGGGGAAGATCACGGGGAAGCTGGTGCGTGAAATCCAGGTGGCGGCGAAGCTGGGCGGGCCGCACCCTGAGTACAACGCCCGACTGGCGGCGGCGGTGGCGATCGCAAAAAAGCAAAGCGTGACGCGGGACACGATCGAGCGTGCGATCGCAAAGGGCTCCGGCACCGGGCCGGATGCGGTGCAGTTTGAGACGACAACGTATGAGGGCTTCACGCCGCACCGGGTGCCGGTGATCGTGGAATGTCTGACGGACAACAACAACCGCACGTCCTCGGACATCAAGGTGCTGTTCCGTGCGGGTACGATGAGCAAGGTGATGTGGATGTTTGACCATGTGGGCCTGATCGAGGCGCATCATGCTGACAAGACACTGGACATCGAAGTGGCGGCTCTGGAAGCCGAGGCGGAAAACGTGGAGCCGATGGAAGTCGAGGATGAAGAGGCCGCAGGGCACATCGGCGCACGGTTTTTCACGCAGACGACGACGCTGGACGCGGTGACAAAAGCGCTGAAAGCAGCCGGCTGGGTGGTGACGACCTCTGAAATGAGCTACGTGCCAAAGGAATATCCGGAGCTGACGGATGAGCAGCGCGATGAAGTGACGAATTTCCTGCAAACGCTGGATGGACATGATGATGTGCACCGGGTTTATGCGGCGCTGAAATGACGCATGACGAAATCAAAATGACGAATGAATGCCGAAGCCTGAATGTTGAAGGGGTGAGGCATCGGCTCGTGGGGCGTGTCTTCCGCACTTCGTCATTTTTGATCTTGCCCGCGGTGCTGCTCCTATGCGGCTGCGGCAAGAAAAAGGCAGCGGCAAAGCCCAAGGTGGAAGCGCCATTGGTGCTGAAGCCGACGCTGCTGACGGAGGCGGACCGGCTGGGGCTGGCGGGGCGTGTGGTGAGTGACGTGGAGTTTTGCGTGAGCAGCGTGCAGTTGAAGAAGCACGCGGAGGCATTGAAGGCCTCGCACTGGTGGGAGCAGATGATGGCGTTTGTGGAGGACAAGGCACCGACGCCTGAAACGTCCGGGGCGCTGGAGGTGGACGAGGCCTTTCTCGCCTTTGGCAAAGACAGTGTGAAAAGCCTCCTGCTGCTGCGGCAGTTGAACGATCTGTACAACGAAACAGCCTATCGAGGCATGATGAGCGGTGGTGTGCTGGCGGGTCTGGGCACGAGTTTTGACGCAAAGAAGCTGATGGAGGCCGCGCTGCGTGATGCCGAAGTACTGGAGGCGCTGATTCTGCTGCTGGAGCGGTTTGAAATGCCGC
Source organism: uncultured Verrucomicrobiota bacterium (assembly GCA_903838675.1). Lineage (GTDB taxonomy): Bacteria > Verrucomicrobiota > Verrucomicrobiia > Verrucomicrobiales > Verrucomicrobiaceae > Prosthecobacter. The sequence goes on along the minus strand of CAILZI010000141.1, from coordinate 157,719 downwards.
CGGTAATGATTGGTGTGGCCTCCCCAGAGCCGGAGCAGGTGCTGAAACGGATCAGTGATCTGCTGCGTCTCTCGGACTGGCTGGGAGATGCGCCGCAGTCGCGCATCGTGACGGCGCAGGGGGAAAAGATCACGGTGAATGAGATCGCGATGGATCAGGTGCTGACGGTGGACCGGCGACGGGAGTGGATGGAGGTGCTGGTGAAGGCCATGCCCGGGATCACACCGGAAATGAAGGACCGGATCTCGCGCGGCATGGAGGTGCTGGCACGCAAGAAGTGGGTCCTGGCCCTGGGACTGGGCACCCAGCGCGCGTATGTGGCGGTAGGAAGAACGAAGGATCAAATTCGGCTGGCGAATTCGGTGGATGATTCGCTGCTGGCACGGCCGGAAATGCGCACGCTGGATGCACACGCACAGAATGGCCTGGGTATGATCGCATGCTGGGACGGTGTGTTTTGGGATGTGCTGAAGTCGGACCACCCGTTTCAGCCGATCGTGCGAGGAGTGCTGGCGGGCTTGCAGACTGAGAAAACTTTTTCAGGCATGGCACGCGCCTTGGAACCTCAACTAATCGAGCTGGCGGCGGCGGAGCGTGCGTTCCACCATTGTGAACACACAAGCGGCGCGGCAGTGGCGTGGTGGGATGGCGGGGTGCAGATTGAGATGGCCGGTGGTTTTTCGGCAGCGGATACTGCGGAGCTGGCGAAGGCGTCCAAGTTTTCGGTGGTGATGGATGAGCCAGAACTGGTGTTTGGCATGAGCGGGCAGGGTTCGGGCGCTGGCACCGGAAGAGCCTACTTTGAAACGTGGATGCGCACGCTGCATGCGACGGCCCATGAACTGATCAAGGCAGGTGTGGGAGGTGATCAGTCTGTGCAGATGTTCAAGCTGGTGAATCAGGCGGTGCTGCCTGCTGTCGTGGACTTGTATGACGGCACGAAAACAATCTGGCAGAAGGCGCTGAGCGGAGACGGGGCTTTCATCCTCGATGTGGGTGGGAAGATGCCGCTGCTGCCTGGCTTGCCTCCGGGTGGTGAGGCGGTGCCGCTGCCACGTTTTGCCAGTGTGCATGAGATCAAGAACCGAGCACTGATCGGTGTGTCATGGCAGAACATGGAGACAGCGCTGCAGCAGCTGTTGAAAAATGTGCCTGCACCGCAGCCGATTGAGCTGCCGAAAGTCGTGGTGAAGCGGAGCGGGGATCTGACGAGCTACAGCTATGAGCTGCCGTTTGATTCGAGAGAGCTGGGGCCGTGTGCCTCGTTGAACGATCAGCTGTTCATGCTGGGCACGTCGCGAGTGCAACAGAGTCATCTGGCGGAAATCCTCAAGCAGCCGAGTGCCAGGCCGGCCACAGGCATGCGGGTGAAGCTGAGCGTCACGAAGCTGCGGGAGTTTCTGAAGGCCTTTGCAGCGGTGCGGGCGCAGAGCGAAGGCGCGGGGGAATTGAAAGCGGCATTGAAATGGCTGGAGCCGTTTGAGGTGCTGGACCTGCGACTGTGGAGCGAAGAGGGAATGGGAAAAGGGCGCCTGTCCTGGCAGCTGCACGATGTGCTGAGCTATGACTGACATTCATCACACTTGCAGTGCGGACATCTGCTCTTCGTCACTTGGACGACGATGTCACTGGCGTGGGCTCGGGTTGAGGACGCCACGTGAGCATGCCTTTTTCATTCATGAGGTAGAGGACGGGTATGGACTTGCCCTGCGGACCATCGGGCAGGAGCCGGCCTTCGGCGTCGAAGTTGGCGATGCGTGAATCGGCGTAGCGGATCCAACCCTGGAGTTCGCCGGAGGTGGGATCGTAGCGATAGACGTCGCGCCACTGCTTGAGAGTGGTGAGGCGCGGGCTGACGTAGGCGGGATCGGTGGAGCGTTCGAGGACGTCGGGGAAGAGCACCTGGCTGAGGAGGGTGATGTTCAAGCCACGCAACATGTAGCGCTCCCCCAGGGAGAGTTTTTCAGGCGGGGACATGGTGTCGATCTGCCCGGATGCCTGCTCGACGAGAACACCCTGCAGGATGAGGCGGTGGAGCTCGGCACGAACATCGGCAACGGCGGTAGATTTGGGCGAAGCTGATGCGAGTGCGTCGAGTTCGCGCTGCGAGCCGAAGTAGAAGGGATGAAAGTTGGCGATTGCGTTGAGCACCTTTTCGATCGTGGCACGCACGGTGAGATCGGATTTTTCCGCGACAGGTTGCTTCAAGGCGGCGCTGATGGCTTCACCCAGTTTCGCACGCAGCCGGGCGGCCTCATCCTTGCGTTTGTCGGCGAATTCGATGGCGCTGAAGGCATCGAGCTGAGGTTTGAGAGCGAGGTAATGCTGCTGCAAGCCGCTGCGTTCTGCAGGGGAGAGAATTTGATCAAGGAGCCGGCTGCGGAGGTTGGGGTCCTTCAGGCTGAAGGCGAGCAAGACCTTCACCCAGCGCGGGTCAGTGTCTGTGACTGGCAGACCAAAGTCAGGATTGTGAGTCTGATACTGGATTTCGGACACGCGACCCTTCTCATCGTAGAAGTGCATCTCGTTGGGCAGCATGTAAAAGCTGATGATGGCGGGGGTGCTGATGCTGGAGCCGTTGTCGGCGAAGATGCCGATGTCGATGCGATGGCTGCGGATGCCGGTGCCGGTGGTGATGGGCGGTGCCCAGCGTACGCGGAGGCGCATGACATCGCCGCCGGGTTCGGACTCGACATGAGCGAAGCGGGGATCCCCCTGAAGCAGGGCGGCGCGCATTTGCAGCGGTGCTTTGACGAGGTTCACCGTTTTATCAAAGCCGATGAGCATGGTGTGCTCGGCTTCATTGCCACGCAGAATGCGGGCGATGGAGACGGGTGTGTCTGAGAGCTGCCAGGGATGGGAGCCGGCGAGCTCGAAGAAGTTTTTGCCAGGTTCGATTTTGGATTCCTCGATGACACGCAGCAGAACGAGCGGAGGAATTTTTGCGGGCGTCATGTCATGGGCGAGGCGCACCATTTTTTCCTCGTCGATCTGCGCACCATCAAAGACGGGCGGATGGGCTTTGCCGGAGAAATAGTCTTCAGGCGTCTGCACCACCTTGTTCGAGCGGCGGAAAATGGACTGGAGCGTGGGCATGAGCATGCGCTTTTCGATGAGCAGCTTCTGCGTGTCCGGAGGAAGGGCGGCGGCGGTGGAGAGAAGGGCCTGAAGGAAGGGCTGGTCTGTGAATGAGGAGCCCTGGGAGATGAGGAGACAGGGCGTGTTCAGCAGCAGAAGATCGCCATAACCACCGCCATTGAAACCGTTGGCACCGATGTCGTAATCCTGGTGCTCGGGATAGATGAAGAGGTTGTTGGAGAGATACTGCTGGGCGAGGAAGCGATTGCCGCCAGGATCCATCATGTAGATCCGCGGCAGGCTGCCGAGCTGCGTGGCGGCTGAGGCCATGGAGCAATTGCCCAAGGTTGGCTGTGAACGGAGATGCGTTGCAGCGCCTTTGTCATTTTCGGCACCTTTATACACCTGCAGCTGCGGATACTGTGCGGTGTTCAACGGCGAATGCTGGCCGTCACGATTTTCATAGGTGATGGCCTGAAGTCCAGCCGCCGTGCCTTTGGCAAACCAGTCATTGAGCAGCCAGGCGACTTTATCCGTACGTGTGGTGACGGGCTGCGCGGCGACACCCGCGAGGCCAAGCGTCAAAAACGCTAGGAGGCGCAAGCAGGCCGTAGGAGGTGTCAGCACGCCTTATTGTCACGGCAGTGCGGAAGTTCGCAAAAGGAATATGCTACGCCGAAGGTTTAAGCTTCGGGTGTGGCCAGCGGGAAACGCAGCTTGATCTCGGTGCCTTGATCAGGATTGCCCCGGACGAAGAGCTGGCCGCGCATTTGATCAGCGAACACTGCGAGGATTTTGAGTCCGAGGCCGCTGCCTTCACCGGGATGAAAGTCGGGGGGCAGCCCCACACCATCGTCACTGACGACAAGTTCGCCGCTGCCCTGGGTGTAGCTCAGCAGGGCGGTGATGCGCCCCTGACGGCCATGAGGATAGGCGTGCTCGAAGCAGTTCGAGAGCGCTTCGTTGAGCGTGAGTGCGAGGGGCATGAGCCACTCCTGCTCGATGGGACCTTCCTGCACTTCGAGGTGCACCTTGATCTGCTCCGACTTCACCTCGTAACATTCACGCAGGTGCGAGACGAGATCGCGCGAGAAGTCGCTGAAGGTATCCCCTTTCCCCAGCGCGACCTGATACAAATGCTGATGCAGAGCGGCGATGGCACGAACGCGGTTCTGGCTGGAGCGCAGGGCGTTGCGGGCATCCTGATCGCTCACGCCATTGATCTGCATGTTGAGCAGACTGGAGATGATCTGGAGATGATTTTTGATGCGATGATGCGTCTCGGTGAGCAGGAGTTTTTCGCGCTCGAGGTCAACGACCGGCCAGCGCTGGCTGGAGGGTGACACCACCTGGAAAGCCAGCGGGATGGCGGCTTTCAGCATCGCTACGGGCAGAGGGAGAACCGCTGATGCTTCCACCTCGGCAGTGAAATGTGAGATGAGTTCAAAACCACCATCGGCAAGCATGCGGGCGCCGATTTTCGCTTCACCGCGTTTGCCATTCCCGCCGAAAAACGGACGCTGAACGATGCTCTGCGGATATGCGGCCTGTTCGGCGAGATCCGCAAAGAAACCGGTGGCGTCAGAGGGACGGAAGAATTGATGAAGGGGCCGGCCGATGGCCGCTGCAGCCTCGAGACTGAACAATTGCTGCGCATGCTCCGTCCAGGTGCGCACGCGGCCATTGGCATCGGTGGTGAGCAGTACAGCGCTGGCAGGTGCTGATTTCGCAGCAGGCGGTATGTGGGAGATGTCTAAGGCGGCAAGCACCGCTGCCGGTGCAGACAAGACTGCGGGATCCGTGACTTCCTGCAGGTAGTGAATGGTGCAGTGAGTTTCACCCTGTGCATCTGGAACAGCTGAAAGATGCAGGATGGCACGCGAGAAGGAACCATCGACACGTTTGATGCGAACTCCCAGAGCCTCGGCCTGCCGGCCGCTGCTTTGCAGAGAGCGCAACGCATCACGCCTTGCCGTGGCGCTCTCAGGGTCCAGCCAGGCATCCAGCGGATAGCGCCTCAGCTCAGACTTGGCCTGACCGAGGAGCTCTTCGGCATGCTGGTTGACTTCGAAGATGACACCGGCCTTGTCCGTCATGACAATGGCGATGGGACTGCCATGCATCAGCGTGCGGAGCTTGGCCTCCATGCTGCGGAGCTGCTCTTCATGACGAGTGTGCTCAGTGGCGTCCTGAATGCTGACGAGAAGCCCCCCGCCAGGCAATGCAATGGGGTGAAACTCCAGCTCTTTGAGCAGGCCATCCGCCGTGGCTAACGACACCGTGCGCGTCAGCTGACGCCGCCAGACACTTTCACGCCATGCCAGCACGACCTGTGCGCGATGCTCTTCGGTGGGACAAGCATGCGCCAGCCAGCTTTCGACGGTTTGATCAGTTTCAAGCGGACGCCCGAGCAGTTTCGCAAGACGTTCATTCTGAAACACGGGAACGCCACGCTCATCGAGAACAAAGACGCCACATGGAATGCCTTCGAGATAGGTGCGCAGGCGGGCTTCACGTCTGCCGAAGGCCTGCTGCGCCTCGGCAAGAGTGCGCAATTCCTGCCGTGCCCGTGAAAGCTCATTTTCCAAACGCTGTTGTGCGGCATGATCCACCGGCGCAGCCGCAGGGATCGGTGCGGGAACAACCACTGGCGCTGGAGCTGCTACTGGCGGGATGAAGCGGGTCACGATTTCCGCTGCAGGCTGGGCGGGGAAACCCATCACCATGAACTGGCGGGAGGAATCATCCGCTCCTTTGTGAGCAAGCGCTGAAACCAGCCAGCGTGATGGGGTGGAAAGATCCTGGGCAGAATCAGTCCGAGTGGTTATGTAAACCGGAACCGCTGAGTGAGCCACCGCCACGCGGGTAAGTGCATCAAGTGTTTGCTGGCGCAGCGCGCTGTAGTCCCGGCCTTCACCAAAGACTTCCCAAAAGCAGGTGGTACCCTCCTGGATGCCTTTGTCCAGGGTCAGATGTGCAGCGGCGACATTGGCGCGCAGGATCGCGCCATCTACGTCCAAGATCAGCATCGGAATGGAGCAGTCGAGAGGATCCGGCGTTTTCGCCACTGGCGAGGCGCTTTCTTTATGCTCAAAGGAAGGGACTGATTGAGCCGCCTCTTCAGTGGATGGCTGGGGTGAGCTGAATTTCTCACAGGTGACCATCAGGCCACCGACAACGGCATCACGCTTTTTGCGCCAGGGACGCACTTCCCAGCGATAGACCAGATGGCGGCCGTCGGGTCCGCTGAGAGAATCATGCTCGCTGCGGACGATGTGCCCCTGCAATGCACGTTCATAGACCTGCCTCCAGCCTGGATGCAGGCCGGGAAAAATTTCATACTGGCTCTTGCCGACCAGTGGCTGCACCTGCTGCAGACCGAATTCGCTGATCCACTGGCGATTGGCGAGCATGTACCGCATTCCACGGTCGAACATGGCCATGGCAACCGGAGCGTTTTCAACCAGCACTCCGAGCACCAACTCCATGTCCTCAGATTCGTATTTGGGGGATTCTGAGTTCCCTGAAGCACCCGTACGCTGATCCCTGGCCTCTTCACGCGCCTTCTCCAGGGGCGCAGTCTGCGCCTTGGGATGAATGACGTTTCTAAGGACCGAAGATGACATGTTGAGATTAGTTGAGAAAATTTGAAATTTAGGTTCTCCCAAGTTATCAGCAAGGCGAAAATGCGATGATTTGCGACTCAATTCAGCAATAAATGAGCCGGGAGGCAAGTTTCATCCTCGCTCCTGAGAAATCATTCTCGATGGTAGGGTTCCCCGCGAATGATGGTGTAAGCGCGGTATATCTGCTCTATCAGCATCACCCAGGCAATGTCATGCTGCATGGTAAGTGTGGAGAGTGACCAGCACACTTTGGCCTTGGCGCGAAACTGCGGAGAGTGCCCGTCTGCACCACCGATCACCAAGCAGATTCGTTTGCGACCAGAAACCTCCTCATTTTCAATCCATTTTGCCATTTCAAGACTGCGCAGCTGCTTCCCACGTTCGTCCAGGAGAATGCAGAGATCCCCCGCACATGCGGCCTCGATCTGCTTTTCGACACGCTCCAGAGGACCTTCTTTGATCACAAGATGTTCGAAATGGCTGTAGTGCTGAAGTCTCTTCCAGTAGAGTTCCACAGCCTCTTTGACCCAAGAGTGGCCGGGTTTTCCAACAGTGATGATGCGCCATTGCATGGGGTCAAAAGCGCACAACTCCAGTAGATATACAAGGCATGCATGATATTATTGCTATTTTAATAAAAGTGGGTTTTGTTACTCAGCATTACCATCCTTGTTGTTGCATAATTTAAAAAGATCGTTAAAATGAGAATGCCACTTCAAAAATTAACCGCTCGTAAGCCTATGTCCCAAGCATCTCATTCTCCGTTTCATCTCGTCACAACATGTGTTGTGACGCTCATGCTCGCATCCTGTGCCGTTCCTCCCCGTGAGGCATGGCAGGAGATCCAGAGTCGTGGGCTCATCACCTATTACATGGGCAAACCAAGCAGTCCGCTGGGATCTAAATCTGGGTCACAGAGACTGACACAAAGCACAACTCCGGTGCAGACCCCCAGCCCGATTGTCGGCCCTGATCGTCCTGCCACCCCGCCTCCTGCGATGTTGAATGCGTCTACGATGCCTGTTGCGCAGGCAGTGCCAGACCTTCCCGGCTATGTTCGCACACCGTTCACCAATCCTCCACGCCTCGTGGATGTGCGCGGCATGTCCGCCGGTTCCAAAGTGGTGTGCCCTTATACGCAGCGTCCGTTCTTGGTTCCAGGCAGCGTGACAGCCGCCTCGTCCAACGTCGCTGCGACTCGCCCAAAGACTCCTGCAACTCCTGAGCGTCCGCGCACCACACCCGTGGCAGCCAACAGCAACGTGGCCGCCATGACCACGAATACTCCCTCGACGCCATCGGTGGCTCCGACGACTCCCGCCCCTACGGCAGAACTGCCTTACGGATCGCCGATCGCTGGACGCCCAGGCTTCGTGAACAGCCCGTTTGCCGCGAAGCATCAGCTGGTGGATGTCACCGGCCTGCCAGTCGGCATGGAAGTCAAGTGCCCCTACACGGGCAAACTCTTCCGCGTGCCACCGCAGTAGCACTGCGGGAGTGAACACTCCGTCTCTCTTCTGGCCCCGTTGTGGAGAAATCCATGACGGGGCTTTTCATTTTCGTCTGCAACGGTTCCGTTAATTTGCCTTCACGCCACAACATGCGATGATGAAACCGTAATGGAATTTTCTTCAGGCCTGCTGATCCTTCCGGGCCGCACCTTCCTTCATTTTCTAGCCTATCTCGGACAACTCGCAGACTTGATGCGCGAGTTGACGATTGCTGTTCGTTCCGGGGTGTGGCGGCTCAAGCTGGTGGCGCAGCAGATCGTTGCCATCGGCTATGGTTCACAGGCGGTGGTCATTGTGACCGGTGCCTTCACCGGCGCGGTGTTCACCTTTCAAAGCTACGCCAAGTTCAAGGACTTCGGCTTTGAGACCACCGTGGGAGCCGTGGTCTCTGTGGCGCTTTGCCGTGAGCTGGGCCCGGTGCTGGCGGGGCTGATGGTGGCCGGACGTGTGGGTGCTGCGATGGCGGCTGACATTGGCACCATGAAAGTCACCGAACAGGTCGATGCACTGCGAGTCATGGGAGTGCATCCGGTGGATTTTCTGGTCCTGCCACGTTTCCTGGCAATGATGATCTCCATGCCATTTCTGGTGGCAGAGAGCATTTCCTTCGGCCTGTTCGCCTCTTATCTGGTGACGAGCTTCGGCTACGACATGCCCTCCGCTTGGTACCTCACGCACATGCTCGATCACACGAACATGGAAGATCTCAGCATTGGCATGATCAAAGGTTTCGTGTTTGGCATGCTTATCACTTTGATTTCATGCCATCAGGGACTGTCGGCTGAAAACGGTGCAGTTGGTGTTGGACTTGGAACCACACGTGCGGTGGTGATCTCCTCGCTTGTGCTGCTCATCGTCAATTTCTTCCTCTCCATCCTGCTCAACTACATCTTCCCCATTGGCGCCGCCTAAGTCATGGCTGAACCAACCCCAAGCACGACTCCAGCTTCTGTCCCTGCCGACGGCAACGACAGCACGCATGCTTTCATTGAGTTGAAAAATGTCTGCAAACGCTTTGGCAGCCAGCAGGTGCTGCTGAACATCAACCTCACGCTCCAGCATGGTGAAACGCTTTGCATCATCGGCCCAAGTGGTGAGGGCAAGACAGTGACTTTGAAGCACATCATCGGCCTGATCAAACCCGACAGTGGGGAGATCTACGTCGATGGCGTGCATGTGAACCGGTTGAAGGAACGTGAAATGGCCCCCATTCGGCAGAAGGTGAGCATGCTCTTTCAGGGCGCGGCACTCTTTGACAATCTCACCGTCGAGCAAAATGTGGCCTTCCCGCTCCTGGAACACGGCGTGCGTGATCGTGCGGAAATCGACCGCCGCGTACGCGCCGCTCTCCAGGCCGTGGATCTGGATGAACACCGGCACAAATTTCCGACGAGTCTTTCAGGCGGCATGCGCAAACGCACGGGCATCGCCCGCGCCATCATTGACCGCAGCGAGTGCATTCTGTACGACGAGCCCAACTCCGGCCTGGACCCCATCGGTTCGGATGTCATCGACCAGATGATTTTGCGCATGCAGCGCCGCTACAACATCACCTCCATCATCGTCACCCACGACATGCGCAGCGTGTTCAAGATCGCCAACCGTGTGGCCATGCTCTATCGTGGTGAAATCCGTTTTCTGGGCACACCAACTGAGCTGCGAGAGTCCACCGATCAAGTCGTGCAGGACTTTATCAACGGCCGTTCTGACATCACCGGTTGAACCCTCCCCTTTTCACCCTCATTCATATCATCTCATGATCGACAGCGATAAAAAAACCGAAATGCTCGTCGGACTCTTTCTGTTGGTGGGGCTGCTCCTGCTTGGTGGCCTCATCCTCATGTTCGGACGCGTGCGTGAAGTCTTCAAGGACACCTACCATCTGCACGTGGCCTTTCCAAACGCCGCCGGCATCAAGGAGGGATCGCCTGTTTTCCTCGGCGGCTCGCGCGTGGGCAAGGTGGACAAAAAGCCGCAGCTCAACGATACCTTCACCGGAGTCATTCTTGATCTGGAGCTTTTCAAGGATGTCATGATTCCCGCCGACGCCTCCTTTGGCATCGGTTCCGCAGGCCTCATGGGTGATGCGCTGGTGGAGATCAAACCCACCGGCAAACTAACGGATGTGTTCCTGCCGCATGATTATGACAAGGTCATCGAAGGTGAAAAAGGCGGCGGCCTCAACGACCTGCAAAGCCAGGCCGAGCAGGTCGGGAAAAAAGTCGATGTCGTGCTGGATGACGTGCGCGAAGCACTCAAGGACGTCAAGGGTGCCATGGGCAAGGTGAACAAAGATGCGCTCTCTGATGCCACGATTCAGAATTTCAAGGAGGGCATCGAACACCTCAACAATACTCTCAAGCGTGTTGACGACAAAGTGCTGGGGGATGAAAACGCCCTGACCCTCAAGACTGCGCTCGCCGAACTTAAAGACGCCGCCACCAGTTTCAAAAACGCGGCCAAAAGCGTGGAGGAGTCGAGCAAAAAACTCGGCCCCATGTTTGACAAGCTGGATCCTGCCATCGCCAAGGCTGATAAAGTGATGACAACGGCCGATGAATCTTTGCAGTCGATCAAAAAAGCCGCCGACAGCTTTGCCGTGGCCGCCGCAAACATTACAGCCGGAAAAGGTCTGCTCGGTGCGCTCACGAACGACCAGCGCTTGATGAGCGACTTCCGTGACTTGATTTATAACTTCAAAATCAACGGCCCCCTTTGGTACAAGGACACGGCGGAAAAACTCCGCACCGATGAACTGAAAAAGCAGCACGAAGAATCTCCGACGAAACGCGGCATATTCCGCTGAGCCAGTCAGAGAGCTGACTCAAGCCAGCACTGCATGCAGGATGCTTTCATCCTCGCGGCATTCGGCCAGGATCAGCGCCCGCAGGCGGCGTTTGGCGCGGTGCAAAGCCGTGCGCAGTGCTCCACTCTGAGGACGTGCCGCACGGCAGCCCTTGACGATGTTTTCTTCGAGGCAGTTCCAGATTTCCCCGCGGCCTTGTGCGTGCAGTTCAAGGTTGAATGAATGGAGCGCCCGCTCGATCACGCCCCTGGCCCAGTCGCGGTCCATTTCCGCGTCTGGTGATGGACGGTCATCGACCAAGTCGATGTTCCCTCCATTTTCATCACTCAATGAGAAGCAAACCACGCCACCCCCACGGCGCTGCCTTGTGCGGTGCTGCCAGCGCTTGATCAGATGCGTGCGCAGGCGGGCAAAGAGAAACGCCGCCTGCTCGCCATGATCCACGATGGCTGCCGCACGTTCGTGCTGGCCCTGGGCCACGAGTTTGGCAAACAATTCCTGCACGGCGTCTTCAGCATCGTGAACCTCGCAGCCACGAGCACGTGCGAATGCGCAGAGCACGGGCCAGTGACGGCTGTAGAGCATTGAGGCTGCATTGTGGGCGGATGAATCCGTGGTGTGGCTGGCGGCGTGGTCTTCTCCAAGGTGCATGGCGGTGTGGGGGTGTTACAGATGCATTGGAGCAACCGCGCATGACGCCCGCCTGCGGGCGGACATTAATAGGCATTTATCTTCGTGCGTGCCGCCACAGTCCGCGTGAGAGTCTGCGTGTTAACCTCACTAAATGAGCGCCCCGGCCAACACCCGCAGCTTCCGCATTCGCCTGGCTCTGCAGACGATGATCGTCGCAGGGACGCTGGTGGCGGGCTTTGGCGCCGCCGCCTGGTGGTATGCCAGTCAGACGCTGGAACGCAGTGTGGATGACCGCATCATTGCTCCCGCTCAGCGGGTGTGGAACCGCATCGACCCCTACACCACCGACGATCAGTTCAAAATGATCGCCGACCTCGTCTTTGGCACTTCCGCTGAGCACAATGCCACGCACGCCGTGCTCGTGGTGCAGGAGCATGCACAAGGAAAGACGATCTTCGCCACGCCGAACGCCCCGAAAGATCTCGATGTTTATTTCCGCAGCTGCTTCCCGACGCAGGAAGAAATCGGGCGGGCACCGCCCACCGGCCCCCCCGGCGGAGGTGCAGGCCCGCCAAGCAGCCGACGGCGCGAACCACCCCCGCCAAGGAGGGAAAACGGATTTGATGATCTGCTTGGAACGCCGGGCTTCGACAGGCCACCGCCACCGCAGGAGCGCGATCTGCCTTTCCGCCCGCAGATGCCCATGGTGCGCGAGCCGACCACCTTCACCGCACGCTCCGGCGGCATCGACTGGCGTTTCGGAGCTTTCAGCAGCCCCACGTACACCATCTTCATCGGCCTCTCGCTCACGGATTTTTATGCAGAGATCAACCGCATGGCCTGGTGGTATGTGGGGGCGGGCGCTCTGGGTCTGGTGCTGGCAGGCTTCGGTGCGCTGTGGACCTCCGGGCAGGCCATGCGGCCGCTGGAACGCGTCGTCAGCACCGCCCAGCGCCTCACAGCGAGTGATCTGGCCGAGCGCATACCTGTGCAGCGCGATGACAATCGCGAATTCGCCCAGCTCATCGACGTGCTCAACGGCATGATGCAGCGCCTTGAGGGCAGCTTTAAGCAAGCTGTGCGCTTCACTGCTGACGCCTCCCACGAACTGAAAACCCCGCTCGCGATCATGCTGGCAGATCTGGATGATGCCGTGCGCCACGCGACTCCTGGCAGTGTGGAGCACGAGCGTTTTGTCTCGCTCTTCTCTGAAGCTTCCCGGCTCAAGCAGATCACGCAAAGCCTCCTGCTGCTCTCCCAGGCCGACGCTGGCCGCCTGCCAACCCATCCGGAAAGCTACGACCTCAGCCTGGATCTCGAACGCCTGATCGAAGACGGGGAAATCCTCTGCGAGCAGGCCGGACTCACTCTGGAACACCACCTCGAGCCTGGCATCATCGCGCATGCTGACCGCGCCCTGCTGCAGCAGGTGTTTCAAAACCTGCTGAGCAACGCCATCAAATACAACCGCCCGCAAGGCCGAGTCTCATTGCAGCTTTCAAAGCAGGACACGGAGATCGTGTTCACCGTCACCAACACCGGCCCCGCGATTCCGGTGGAAAATCAGCAGCGCCTCTTTGAACGCTTCTTCCGTGGTGACCAGGCCCATACTCGCAAGAACGACGGTTTCGGCCTCGGTCTCAACATCGCCACCGAACTTGCCCGTGCGAACGGTGCGGAGCTGCGGCTCGTCAGTTCGAGAGAGGACGAGACCGTGTTTGAGGTGCGGATGGCGGCTCAGCCGTGAGCTCTGCAGCATTATAGAGCAAGTCTGGACAAAGGAGCGGCTTCCCCACGCCCTACCTTTGTGCACAAGGGAATCTCCTCAGATTATCACACAGTTTGATTCAAAAATCGCGATTCCCACTATGTTGTCCCCTTAATCAGGCCTCTTGCTCCTTCTGATGAATGGATGAGAGGATAATAAAAACGTATATCCTCCGTTTCAAGTTTCTACCGCCATTATGTCCTCTACCTTCCGTAAGATCTGGGTCGTCGTCGCCTTGCTCACCTTGAACATTCCGAACTTGTCGGCGCAAACAGCTTCTACAGATCCGGAGTTGATGTCCCTGCTGCTCGCCTTCAAGGCGAAAATCGCCACCGAGGTGGGCGAACCATTTGCGAAAGCGAAGGAAGAGCTGAACCAGAACTACGTTCAAGCACTTGGCCGTGCCCAGCAAAATGCCACTGTGAAGGGAAAGCTGGAGGAAGCCGAAGCGCTGCGTGCGGAAAAGGAGGCCATGACCGCAAACAATGTAGGCGGCCTGCCGACGCTGGCGCCCAATCTGCGGGAACTCGCCACTCTGCGCAAAAAATACCTCGATGCGATGCAGACCCTCCGTGGCGCCATGCAGAAAAAACAGGAGCCACTGGAGAGGGAGCTGGCACGGCAGCTCGAATTGCTGGCCCTCAAGATGAATCGCGCAGGCAAGGCTGACGCTGCCCTGGAAGCCAGGCGACTGGCCAAAAACTATCTGGAACACCCCGGCATCATTCAGGATGACTGGCAGGACCTGACTGACAAAGTCACACCCAAGCCCACAACGACGCCCATCCTGCTCCGGAAGCGGGACACTCTCAGCACTCTGTCCAGCTTCAAGCCGCCAATTGAAATCGAAGTGGTGGCAAAACTCGAATCACTCGATCTTCGCCTTGGTTATGCGGCCAAGGAGGTCATTTTCAACTGGGAGAGGAAACCCGACGAACTGCGTATCGACGGTGGCCCAGCAGACAGGATTTACACTCCCAGAATGGGTGAGTTTCCTCAAAATAAATTTGCGACGATCCTTTGGGTGGTACTCAAAGACAAGCAGATCCTGTTTGTGGACGGAAAACAACGGTTTGAGCACCGTGGAGACTATGCCGAGATCAACCGGCCGATCACGATTCAGGCCTACGGCTCCGAGGTCACCGTGCAGTCCATCAAGATCCGTCGGCCCGTTTCCCCCTGATCCCTCCCGCTGGTACAAGCGAACTTTGAGACCTCACACCAAGCTGGACGTGAAGGGTTCGCCGTGCGGAATGCCGGGGGTTCTGATTCGTCTGCCCGCCCACTTTCCCCCTTGCCATTTGCGGAACTTCCCCGAGAATTCCGGCCCTCTTGTCCGGAGGCCTTTTGGCTTTGCGGGACGAAAGCCCGCCGTGCGCCTCAGGAGTGGAGGTTTGCGAGCGGTTCCCACCTAAACACTCGCAACCCGTAAACAACAGATAATGAGCGCAACCGCTACACTCGCAGAACTGATCGCAGGTTCTTTCCGCGAGCTTTCCGAAGGATCCATCGTCAAAGGCAAGATCCTTGAAATCAAACCGCAGGTCATCCTCGTCGATATCGGCTACAAATCCGAAGGAGCCATCCCCTCCAACGAGTTCGAAGATGAAGACATCCAGGTAGGCGATGAGGTGGAAGTCCTCCTCGAACGCCTCGAAAACGATGAAGGCATGGTCGTTCTCTCCAAGGAGAAAGCCGCCCACCGTCAGAACTGGGAAAAGATCTACAACGTCTTCAAGGACGGTGGTCTCGTCAAAGGCAAGATCAAGAGCGTCGTCAAAGGCGGCCTCATGGTCAACGTCGGTGTCGAAGCCTTCCTCCCCGGCAGCCAGATCGACATCATCCCGCCGAAGGATCTCAACGAGTACGTCGGCAAGGTGTTCGAGTTCAAGATCGTCAAGATCAACGACGAACGCAAAAACATCGTTCTTTCCCGCCGCGAAGTCATCGAAGCGGAGCGCGCCGAACAGCGCCAGAAGTTCCTCGATGGCGTCACCCCTGGCGACAAAGTCATCGGGATCGTCAAGAACATCACCGACTTCGGTGCGTTCGTGGACCTCAACGGCATGGACGGACTGCTCCACATCACGGACATGTCCTGGGGCCGCCTCAACCATCCTTCCGAAATGCTCGGCATCGGTCAGAAGATCGAAGTCCAGATTCTCGAAGTCAATCGCGAGAAGGAGCGTGTCTCCCTGGGCCTCAAGCAGCTTCAGAACAATCCTTGGGAAAACATCGAAGCCCGTTACCCCGTCGGCCAGCGCGTGCGCGGCAAGGTCACGAAGCTCGTCGCCTACGGCGCGTTTGTGGAAGTGGAAGAAGGCGTCGAAGGCCTTGTCCACGTCTCCGAACTCTCCTGGACGAAGCGCATCGCCCGTCCTTCGGACGTTCTCACCGTCGGTCAGGAAATCGAAGCTTCCGTCCTTGGCATCAACAAGGAAGAGCGCAAGATCAGCCTCGGCGTGCGTCAGCTCGACACCAATCCTTGGGACGACATTGACGCTCGTTACCCAATCGGCACTCAGATGAAGCGTGCCGTCCGCAACCTCACCGCTTACGGTGCGTTTGTGGAGCTGGAAGAAGGCATTGATGGCATGATCCACGTGTCCGACCTCAGCTGGACCCGCAAGATCAACCATCCTTCCGAACTCCTCAAGAAGGGCCAGGAAGTGGACGCCGTGGTTCTCGGCATCGACAAGGCCAACCAGCGCATCAGCCTGGGCATGAAGCAGCTCGACACCGATCCATGGTCCATCATCGACACCCGCTTCAAGGTGGGCGACGTCGTGAAGGGCCGCGTGGCGAAGATCGCCTCCTTCGGCGCCTTCGTCGAACTGGAAGACGACATCGACGGCCTCGTGCACATCTCGCAGATCAGCGAAGACCGCATCGAGAAGGTCAAGGACAAGCTCAATGTGGGCGACGAAGTGGAAGCACGCGTCATCAAAGTGGACAAGGTGGAGCGCCGCATCGGCCTTTCCATCAAGGCCATGAACTACAGCGAAGCCGACATCCAGAAGGAAAGCCAGGCCTTCGAAGCTCTGCGCCCAAGCACCGACCTCGTCGGTCTGGAGCAGGCCTTCAAGTTCGCCACCGAAGAGTGGCGTCCAGGCGGCCAGTAATCCGCGATCTGAGACTCAACATCCAATCAACCACGAAGGGGACGCCGCAAGGCGTCCCTTTTTTTTAACAATCTTCTGACATTTTCCCTGTGGCAGTCTCGTGCGAAGGAGCGCAATTTCAGACGATGTCAGTGGATGTTCCTTCAGCGCTTTCTGAGACACGCCGCACCTGGTTGCAGCGTGGATTGCTGGCGTTGCCTGCGGCGCTCGCGGGATGTGCAGCTCCCGCAACCTCGGTGCTCGGCTTCTCGGCCCGCAAAACGCGTGCGCAGTGGGAATACCACAACCGCTTCCTCGCCTCTGGTGCGAGGCTGCGCTTCCGCTCTCACAGTGCGCATGGTCAGCCGTACACGGCGGGCATGGAGTATGTGTATCGTAGCACAAGCGTGATCCGCGCATCGGGTACGCGGTCAAAAATCTGGCCACGGGCCGTTACCTTGCGGAATTTCAGGCGGACAAGCTGTTCATGGGAGGCTCGATGCCCAAGCCTGCCGTGGCCGCAGTGCTGCTGGAAAAACGCCGTGGCAATCTGACGCGTGATGAATTTCAGAACATTGTTTATGCCTGCGATCAAAGCATCAACGCCTCCTGGTTCTACCTGATGGCCCGCATCACGCATGCCGATGAGCAGTACTTTGAGCGGAAATACAGCCTGCCCAATGTCGAGATCATCAACAACTGGCAGTCTCCGCGCTTTTACGCTGAGTTTTACGAGTGCTGTGTGAACTACCGCCTCGACTATGGCTGCGAACTGCTGCTGGAAGCGATGCGGCGCGATCAATACGGCCTCGGCCGCTGGGTTATGCCGGCCAGCATCAACTACATCGGCGGCAAGACGGGCAACTACGGCGAATGGGATCACGAATCCCTGTTCTTTTATTACCGCAATACGCCCTATGCCATCGTGCTCTACACCCGGGGCAACTTCGCTGGTGGCAATCAGCTTGGCTGCATGATGGGCGGCTTGTTCTACGAGTACTGCAGGTGAGCTTCAGGGCTTCACCCGGCCAAGTCCAAACTGATCGCCGTGCCGCACGAGCTGGCCGTCTTTGAAGTCGATCTCCAGCAGCTTTTCGCTCGCGACGTGGCGGCCGGTCTCGTCTTCGAGCGTGGTGAGGATCTTGTGAGTGGCGACCTCTACGACCTCGCCGCTCGAAGGATACGCATAGCGTCCGTCGATGCTGAAGGTGATCCAGCCGGGATCATCGCGGCACTCGATGCTGCCGATCTGCTTCGGCGGCATCACCGTCGCATCGAAGTAGTGCATGCGCTTGTTGAAGGCATCGCAGACCCAGACCTCGCGTTCGTCGGGCGTGAGGCCGATGCCATGGCTTGGGCAGCCGTGACGTTTCACCGGGCCGGTGCTGAAGCCCTGCACCTCGATGCGGTGCAATTTCTTCCCGGTCGTGAGATCGCCAATCTCGAAACCGAGCAGGCTGTTCACATTCACAAAACAAAGCGTGCCCTGGCCATTCACGGTGAATGGGCGGATCGCGGCACTGAAAGGGCCGGCCTCCTTCACCACCTCACGCATGCTGGTATCCACCACGCGCAGCAGGGGCGAGCGCAATCCGGCGAGGTAGGCATGAGTGCTCGTAACATCGACGACGGTGTTGTGCGCGCCGGTGTTTGGCGTGTCAATGCGCTTTCGAAGGTCGCCCGTTGCGGCGTCCACGACGTTCCAGAAGTCCTTCTCAAATGATGGCTGGTAGATGTCTTTGCCATCTGCTGTCATGGACATGCGGTCGCAGCCGCCCTCATACGCCTTTTCCCACAGCAGCTTCCCGGTAATGAGATCCAGGCAGGTCAGCGTGTGCGTGGTGGAAATGTAGAGCCGCTGCGTGACCGCATTGGCGCAGATGCCCTTCACGTTGCGCGGCGCGCCTTTGTCATCTGGCACGCTGAAGGGGATGCGCTTCACAAACTTGTGCCCATGATCCATGTCAAAGACCAGCACACCGCCGCCACCCCAGGACAGGTCATTGCGAATGCCCGGAGTGGCGACATAGAGCAGATGCTGTTCGTTTTCTGCGGCCATGGCGCAGAGTGCGAGCAACGAGGATGTCAGAATCAGGAGCAGTGATTTCATAGGGGGCGGAGTCTGCAGAAGGAAAGTCGGTGCACGACAGGATTAACTATTGGCACCCACCTGAACGCTGATCGTTCACCGTTCCTTCTCTGGCAGCACCTCCACCTCGATGTCACGCACTTCGAGCGATGCCATCGTGGCAGGTGGGGCGGGCTCCAGCCAGATGTCTTGTTTGGTCCCGGAAGAGAGCTTGCGCCGCAGGGTGTAATACAGCGCCGCAACAGCGGATATCGCCAGTCCGGCCACAGCCACCGCAGCGCCCACCATCAGCAAGAGCGCCAAGAGTCCGACACCCACGACCACAACCACTCCCAGCAGCAGCACGGCGGGCAGTCCCCGGATTTCGAATGTCCTCGGTCTCATGGGTATAACATGTGGCCAGTGAGGAGGATGACAACTGACATGTGGCTCTCGGTGGTTGCAGAAGCCGGGCTACTTTGTAGTCACTCCTGCCTCACCCACCTCCCAGCCGAGGCCGCCAGCGCGGATCGCCACAGCGGTGGCATTGTCCGGCCATGGGGCGCTGAGCTGGTCTTTGAAATAAGTTTCCCAGGTGATCCATCTGCCGTTGATCTGCGCCTGCATCACCCACCAGCGGGTGGCGCTCATCCAACGAATATCACGGTGCTGCCAGTCTACGGTGAGTTTGCCGCCGGGAATGGTTTTACCAACGACGGGGGCCGGCAGCTGCGACTGGCTGAGCCATGGCGATGCAGGCGGGATGGCATGCGTGGTGTAAGCGCGCTCCTTGGTGTAGGTGCCGAGCTTGCCGAGGTCTTTGTGCAGGGCTCCGAAGTTCCAGTGGAAGTGGCCCGGTGTCATTTTCAAGCCGCGCTCACGCAGCACGCTCATCTGGTGCAGAATCTCGCCTGCATTGCGATCATCGCCGACCTTGGAAGAATTCATGCCTGGCCAGATGTGGCGGCCGAGGGTGTTCTGCTCCAGCCACCAGTCGTAGTAGGTGATGAAGCCGAGCTTGGGCCGATCAATCGTCCAGTAGAGCTGCGGCGTCAGGTAATCCACCCAGCCCTGCTGCAGCCACTTAAGCGAATCGGCACCGAGATCTTCAAACGGATCTAGCCCGCCGCCGGTGCCTTCAGGAAAATTGGGCCTCCACAAACCGAACGGGCTGATGCCAAACTTCACGTATTTCTTCTCTGCCTTGATGCCCTCATAGATGATGCGCACCGTCTCATCGACATTCTGCCGCCGCCATGCGGTGAGCTCCAGCTTGCCGCCTGCGGCTTTGTATCGTGCAAAGGTATCGCTGTCGGGAAACTCGATCTTCTTTTTGGCCGCATCGGTGATGGGATAGGGATAGAAATAATCGTCGATGTGAATGCCATCCACATCGTAGCGGCGTGTGACATCCATGATCACCGCGATAGCCTGCGCACGCACCTCGGGGATGCCGGGGTCCATCCACGTGTCAGGGCCGTATTTCATCGTCCACTCGGGGTGCTTGCGCACCATGTGACCCGCGCTGGGCACCCGCTTCTCACCCGCGAGCGCACGGAACGGATTGAACCAGGCGTGCAGTTCCATCCCGTGCTTGTGCGCTTCCTTCACCGCAAACTCCAGCGGGTCCCACAACGGCGAAGGCGCCACCCCCATCTGCCCCGTCAGGAAGGGTGACCAGGGTTCGATCTGCGAGGGATACATCGCATCTCCCGCTGGGCGCACTTGGAAGATGAGGACGTTCAATCCCACATCCGCCGCCGAGTCGATAAGGGTCTTCAACTGCTGCTTCTGCTTGGCCACGGGCAGGCCCGGCTCACTGGGCCAGTTGATGTTGTGCACCGTCGCGAGCCACGATCCACGCAGCTCACGCGATGGGGGTGGCACGCTGGTCTGGGCGTGCAGCGTGGCGGTGAGCAGCAAAGAGATCGGGAGCAGGAATTTCCAAAGCATGGGGCCTTCAAGAAAACGCTTGGCGCGTGATGTGTCGCTGAATTTTTCCATCTTGTGCCGTATTGATGCCCCGCATGTTCTTCCGACCTCTTTCCAGCCTCGCCCTGGCACTCATCCTGGTCTCCTGTTCGTCCCTGCGCTCACCAGTTGTTCCCGGTGCCACGCCCAAGGACCATGGGGCCATCGGCGCAACCGAAGGCCCGGCATGGAAAGACGGCTCCCTCTACTTCACCGATGGCAAGCACATCAACCGCATGGGGCCGGATGGTAAAACGAGCGTCTTTCGCCATAATGCCTCGAATGGTCTGCTGTTTGACAAGGAGGGGCGACTTGTGGCTTGCGAGTCGGGTTTGCGCCGGGTGACGCGGACGGAAAAGGATGGGAGCATCACCGTGCTGGCAGATCGGTTTGAAGGAAGGCATTACATGGGAATGGACCTCGCGGAAGGAATTGAACCAAGGGCCGGCACTTTAAATGCCCTCCGCTTTCGCGAACGGCGATTCAATTCACCCAATGACCTTTGCATGGACTCAAAGGGACGAGTCTACTTTACCGATCCACGATATGGCTCAAGGGCCGGAATGGAGATCGATGACGGCTCTTTTGACAAGCAAAGCATCATTCAAGGTGGAGCCATGCCAAACGATCTTACGAAAGCTTTGTCTTTAAATCCAACCGGTGATGCCTTCGACATCGAGCTCGACAAGTTGTCGGCAAAAACCCGGCGATGGCTGATGTCATTTGTGCAGAAGAAACAGGAGCGTCTCGTTGAAGGAGTGTATCGCCTTGACTCCCCTGGCCGAGTATCACTGGTAGTGGCAGGTGGCGCGAATGGATACAGGATGGAACGCCCCAACGGCATCCTCATCTCCCCGGACGGCCGTTACCTTTACATCGCTGACAACAATAACAGCACCCACGGCGGTTCACGGAGACTCCTGCGCTACAAGCTCGATCACAACGGTGATATTACCAGTCCGCCCAAAACAATCTTCGACTGGAAAGACGGTCGCGGTCCCGATGGCATGAAAATGGACAGCGCAGGCCGCATTTACGTCGCGGCAGGCACCAACAAGGCCACCGAGTTTGAATCCACACGCTTCAAGGCGGGCTGCTACATCCTCTCTCCCTCCGGCCGCCTGCTCGACTTCATTCCCGTGGCTCCGGACGAGTGCTGTAACTGCGCGTTCGGGGGCAAGGATGGCAAGACGCTTTTCATCACTTCGGGCGGTCATCTCTGGAGTGTGCCGCTGCGATGATGCATGGGGCGCTCAAGCAACGCGACAGCGTCTTGGAGTGCGGTGGCAAAGAGGCAAGGGCAAAACCCTTGCCTCGGTGACACCGCTTTCGCCAGCCGGATGGTGCGCTTTGAACTCAGCGCGCCACCCTGCCTGTCAAAGCGGTGTGGCGCTTCGCTTCCCACCGCACTCCACGACGCTGTCGCGTAGCCGCTGGACCAAACGAGCCCGCGAGCTAAAATGACACCGCCCGCATGACAGTGTTTTTCGTTCGCATGCGTTTGAATTCCAACCCCTCATGAATCTCAATCTGAACCGCCCTATCTCGCGCCGCACGTTGCTGCAAGGCGCGGGTGCCACGCTCGCCCTGCCGTTTCTCGAATCGATGCTACGCGCAGGCCAGACGGCCACGGTGCCGCAGCGCATGGTCGCCATTGAAACGAACATGGGCATCATCCCCCAGTTCTTCTTCCCGGAGAAGGGTGGACGTGACTATGCGCTGACGCCGTATCTGCAAAAGCTGGCGCAGCATCGGGAGAAGATGACGGTTTTCTCCGGCGTGAGCCTGCCTGGGGTCACGGGGGGACACGCAGCGGAGAAATGCTTTCTCACCGGCACGCCGCATCCGGATCGCGGTGGATTCCGCAACTGGGTCTCGCTGGATCAATTTGCCGCCGAGCATGTGGGCGTGGCCACGCGGCACCCTTCGCTCTCGCTCGCGATGGTGAGCGATGGTTCGCCGACGCTCAGCTACACCCGCAGCGGCGCGCCCATCCCGGCGGAGAAAAGCCCCAGCAAGCTGTTTCAAAAGCTCTTCGTACAGGGCAAGGCCAGCGAGGTGGAGGCCAATGTGGAGGCGCTGCGCCAGGGCCGCAGCATGCTCGACTTCGTGGGCGGCCAGTCCAAGCGCCTCAATCAAACTCTCACCCATGCCGACAAGCAGCGCATGGATGAGTACTTCACCTCCGTGCGTGAACTGGAGAAACGCCTGCATGCCGCCGAAGAGTGGGAGTACAAGCCCAAGCCCGTGGTCAAAAACGCCGCGCCAGCCGACATCGATGATGCGCGTGAGTTTGTGGCGAAGACGAAGCTCATGTTTGATGTGATGAAGCTGGCGCTGGAAAGCGACTCAACGCGGATCATCACGCTCTTCATCGACACGGGCGTCATTCACAACATCACCCACCACGGCAACCGCCCCGAGGCCCTGGCCGAGTTGCGTGCGAAGGAAGAGGCGCAGTTCAGTGCGCTCAATGGTTTTCTCACGGCGCTCGATGGGACCAAGGAGGAAGGCCAGACGCTGCTGGACCGCACGCAGGTGCTCTATGGCACGCCGATGGGCAGTGCGAACTCGCACAGCAATGTGAACCTGCCCGTGCTCCTGGCCGGTGGCGGCTTCAAGCACGGCCAGCATCTCGCCTTCGACACGCAGAACAATTATCCATTGAGCAATCTCTATCTCTCCATGCTGCACCGTCTCGGCGTTGAGACGGATGAGTTCTCCACCGCCAAAGGCACCATGAAGGGACTGGAGCTGGCATGATGAAACCGCTCGCATTTGCCCTGCTGGCCTGCGGCCTGCATGCCGCCGAACCTACCGCCGCCTTTTTCGACACGCATTGCATCGACTGCCACGACGCGGACACGCACAAAGGCAATCTCGATCTCAGCGCATTGAAGCAGAATTTCGGCGATGCCGAGAATTTCGCGAAGTGGGTGAAGATTCATGACCTCATCGAGACGGGCGAGATGCCACCGAAGAAAAAAGCGCGCCCGCCTGCTGCTGATGTCAACGCCGTGACCGGCTGGCTGAACACTGCGCTCATCAAAGCCGAGCACCCCGATGCCGCAGGCCGCACCGGCGTGCGCCGCCTCACGCGCAGCGAGTATGAAAACACCGTGCGTGATCTCTTTGACCTTCCCGGCATCGCCTTGCAGGCGGGACTGCCCGCCGATGGTTCGGCGCATGGCTTCGACAACAACAGCGATGCCCTCGACATCTCACATGTAAACCTCGCACGCTACATTGAG
Source organism: uncultured Verrucomicrobiota bacterium (assembly GCA_903838675.1). GTDB lineage: Bacteria > Verrucomicrobiota > Verrucomicrobiia > Verrucomicrobiales > Verrucomicrobiaceae > Prosthecobacter. Next base: position 133,906 of record CAILZI010000141.1, on the reverse strand, counting down.
GCAGCGGACAAGACGCTGGACATGGCCATCGCCACACGGCCGACGGCTCCCGCGTCGGAGATTGTGCGTCTCTCGCTCGCGCGCAATTACGAGCCGGACATCATGCTCATGCAGGGCGATGCCATGCTGCTGCGTGACAAGAAGATCGACGCCGTCTTTCCGCCTGCGGGTGAATACGGGCATGTGAACCAGGGGGCGCATGAGCAGCTCGGCATCTTTGACCGCATGAGCAGCGTGGGCGTCTTCCGCCATGAGGACGAATCATGGAACGCCTACTTCCGCCACTTCGCCGCGCTGTATCCGGGCCACTACCGCGTACGGGCCTCGTTCTATAGCTTCCAGTGGGACCAAGGAAAAATCCTGCCCTCACGTGGCACCGAGGCCGCGCGGCTCTCCGTGGTGCAGTTCAATGAAAACGGCCGTGGCGGCCAGCATCCGAGCTATGTGCTCGGATATTATGATGCACCGTCGTTGGAATCGAAGGTTCACAACCTGGATGTGTGGCTGAATTTCAAAGAAACGCTCGGCTTCAATGTCGCCTCGCTCGCACCCGTCGTGCTGTATCGCGTCGGCACCTGGGGTCAGAAAGACCGCACTATGGGGTACACCGGGCCATGCATTGCCAATGACTGGGTCGAGATCGAAGGCCCGCTGAATGATGTGTGGCCGCCGCGCAGCCACGCCCTGCTCTTCGGCGATCTGCCGCTCGTGGAATTCAAAGGCGCACGGCCTCCGGTGCGCAAGCCACTCAAGCAGGAAGTCATCGGCTCCAAAAACAAACCGGAGCCGGAGAAAGGCCTCTGGACTGTGGAGCCCGCAGAGCCCCACGCAGCGGCGGACCGCCTGCTCTCCCAGTTTCTGCCGAAAGCCTTCCGCCGGCCTGTCGGCGATGACGTACGCCAGCAATACCTCGCTCAGTTCGATGCTCGTCTCAAAGCGGGCGACTGCTTTGAAACCGCGATGCGCTGGGTGTACCGCGCCGCGCTGTGCTCGCCTGATTTTCTCTACCACATCGAGCCCGCAAACAAACTCGATGACCAGGCGCTCGCCGCGCGCTTGTCATACTTCCTCTGGAACTCCGCGCCGGATGCCGAGCTGTTGCAGCATCCGCGAGACTTTCACACGCAGGTGGAGCGCCTGCTCAAAGATCCCAAATCGCAGCGCTTCATCGACGACTTCCTCGGTCAGTGGCTCAAGCTGCGCTCCATCGGTGCCAATGATCCTGACAAGAAGCTCTACCCCGAGTTCAGTCCGTATTTGCAGGACAGCATGGTGGCCGAAACGCGCGCCTACTTCCGCGAACTCATTGAGAAGAACCTTGATGCTGGTTCTCTGGTGAAGTCGGACTTTGCCATGCTCAATGAAAAGCTGGCGGTGCATTACGGCATCTCAGGCGTTAGCGGTCCGAAGATTCGCAGAGTGGCGCTGCCCAAGGATTGTGCGCGCGGTGGTTTCCTCACCCAGGCCGCAGTGCTCAAAGTCACCGCGAACGGCACGACCACCTCGCCGGTGGTGCGCGGTGCGTTTGTGATGGCGCGGCTGCTCGGCAAACCGCCCGAACCACCGCCGCCGAATGTTCCAGCCGTGGAGCCCGACGTGCAGGGTGCCACCACCATCCGCGAACTGCTGGATAAACATCGCGCGGACGCCACCTGCGCCTCCTGCCATGCGAAGATTGATCCGCCAGGATTTGCGATGGAGTCCTTCGATGTCATCGGCGGTTTCCGTGACCGCTATCGTTCGCTGCATGAGAAGGGCGATCCCGCGCCGCGCGGCAGCATCGACCCCAAGATCGCCATCAGCTTCAAGCTCGGACCCAAAGTGGATGCGAGCGGGCAGTTCGCCGATGAACGCAAGTTCGGTGGCATCGCTGATTTCAAAACGATGCTCGCTTCTGACAAGCACCACCTTCTGCGCAACCTCGCACAGCAACTCGTCATCTACGCCACCGGCCGGGATGTGGCCTTCAGCGATCGTGCTGCGTTGAATGACATCGTGGCCCGCACCGAGAAGCAGGGCGGCGGCATTCGCACCTTGCTGCATGAAATCGTCCTCAGCCCCCTCTTCCAAACCCGCTGATGAAACACCTGCTCCTCCTCTTCAGTCTCATCGCATTGCATCTGCATGCGGATGAATCCAAGCACCGCATCATCGGTCTCAGCGAACCTGCACGGGAGCAAGACCTGCGCGAGCAGGTCAAGACCATGCCTGAGGTTGAAGTCGCGGCACTCAACTTCGACACCGCCGAAGTCACCTTCCGATATGACCCCGCGAAGTTGATGCCCGGCTACAATCCGAAGAAGCCCCCAGCACCTGAAGTCATCACCAAACGTCTGGAAGATCTCCTGCGCGCCGCTTCCAATGGCACCTTCACCTTGGTGCCTTTGTCCACCCTTCCGGCGGACAAGCTGCAGAAGATCGAGATCCAGTGCGGCCTGCTGGACTGCAAAGGCTGCCGCTACGGAGCCTACATCGCCGTCGCCAAACTCGACGGCGTCGAACGCGCTACCTTGAACGAGAAAGCGCTGCTCACCGTGTGGATCGATCCTGCCAAGACCAAACCTGAGGTCCTCGAAGCTGCCTTGAAAAAAGGCAACGTTGAACTCAAGACGCTTTAGCCTTGCGGAAAGAAAACCTGTTGCCTGCTGGTGCATAGCAGCCAAGAATCCCTGCGTGGCTATGAGGGTTCTTCCTTCTAAACTCGGATTTAGAGTCTTCGCTTTCCACATACTTGCCGCGTTTGCCAGGCTTGACTGGCAAACGCGGCTTCCTTTCACTCCATGAATGCCATTTATCTTCGTCGCAGGCGAAAAGTAATTCTCAAGGAAGGGGATGGCAGGCAGCCAGATGTCACCATCGCGGCCATGCAAAAAAATCTTGAGGCGCTTGGCTTCGTTATGAGTCCAGCCTTGATGGAAAGTGTGCGCACACTTGGCCAGGAAGCACTCGTCAATTTCTATCGCGCATTCATCAAAGACCTCCGCCTGCTTTTAGGCGCTCATCGAGCTTTTCAGCCGATGTATCTCAATTTCCCCGAGCAGGTTCAGGAGATGCCTGAGTACCGGCTCTACTTGAATGCGATCATTCACTACATCACCAACCGGTTGCCCGTGTTTGCCAGCAAGGAAAGGCCCGCGCTCAATGAGCAAACCGAACTGCGGGTCATTGATCTCGGTACTCGTGCGGATTTTGAATCCATTTTCGTCCAGCTCGCAGGTGCGAAAACTTCCCTCTCAGCTCAGGACAAGGAAGATCTGGCGTGGTTTGTTTCACAATATGGAGACAATATTTCGCCTCTTGTTCCGAAGGTCGTGCCATGCAAAGAAAATCTGGCGGTACTTGGCGCTTCCTTGCTTCGCCATGCACCTGTCGCTGCCGAGGGCCTGTCAGACAAAATCAAAACCGCAACCGATGTGCTCCGGCTTGCCGTCGCACTTTCGGACGGGGATGTATCCCTCGCCGCCCCTGTGAAGTTTACCAAGTTCAAGCGCTCACAACGCCGCATGTTGCTGTCATGGGTCGAGCGCTGTAGCAACACCGTGGAAGACATGCTGCGATGGAAAAATCGCTGGATTCGTCTGGGAGAGCGGCTCCATCCTGGCGATTACAGCACGGAGTTCCCCAAAACCTTCGCCGCATTCAAGGCGTTGCGTAATAACGAGAAGATCACCACATTTAACAGTCGGCTGGAATGCCTGCTGACCCATGGCGATACCGAAGGGGTGTTGAGCTTGCTGGAGGCGCGTCCGGGTGATCTTGCACGTCGATTGGATCACCTTCTTCGCATCTCCAAGAACGCCCCAACCATACTTCAAACTTTTCGGGAGCAAGCGGACCAAGTTTCAACGCCGGTCTTGCTGCAAATGCTGGCACATTTCCGTCATCGGGATCACCCGGCGGAACTGCGCATTTTTTTCCCGAAGGGCGAGGTGGGCAAGCTTCATGCCATGCCATGCGAACTGCCCGCCTTGCAGTCTGGCATCGCGAATGAAGTCGCTACTATTTGTGAAAATGCTTTGATTGCCCGTTTTGCCAGGCTGCCGCCGTTGGGGCGCTGCCGTATCGACGAGCAGATGAAACATTTCATGGTTCCGCTTAGCCAACGCTCTGCTTCAAAGGCTCTGCGTACGCTCACACGTGGCAGCCGTTTACCCCTGCCTGAAGCGCGTGTTCTAAGATTTTTTATTTGGTGGAGAAATGGAAGCAGTCGAACCGACATCGATCTGAGCGCCTCACTGTTTGACCATGAACAGCGCCATGTGGGTGACCTGGCCTATTACAACCTCAAAAACTTTGGCGGCTGCCACAGTGGAGACATTGTGGATGCTCCCAAGGGTGCTGCGGAATTCATCGATGTCGAAATCGAACGGCTGATTGCCCACAAGGTGCGCTACATCATCATGATGATCGCCAGCTACACGCGGCAGCCTTATTGTGACCTCCCGGAGTGCTTCGCAGGTTGGATGGCACGACAAGAGGCGGGTTCAGGAGAAGTTTTCGAAGCACGCACCGTGGTGGACAAACTTGATGTGGCATCCAACACCTCGATTTGCATTCCCGCAGTCTTCGACTTGGTGGCCAAAGAAGTCATATGGGCGGATCTCGCGCTGACCCGGCGTCCTGCTTTCAGCAATAACGCACTCAACAATCTCTCCTCACTGTCTCTGATGCTGCGTTCCCTCACCTCGCTTGCCAAGCCCGACTTGCACACTCTTTTTTCGCTGCACGTCAAAGCACGAGGGTCTCTGGCTGCCGCCGGAGGGAAGGCAGACACTACTTTCAGTTTCAAGGAGGGCATCACACCTTTGGATGTGGATCGAATTCGGGCCGATTTTCTTTGATTCTTTCCCTCATGAAAATTGTTCTTCTGTTATTTTTGGCAATGCCCTTATCGGCTGCGGAACTGCCGGACATCCGCACCGTACCGGCGGATCTCGAAGTTCCTGCCTTGAGCGCAGGGCCGCCTGCTCCCGGCAAGCGCGTCAAAGTGGGACTGCATGTGCTCTATCTGCCAACCGATTGGAAACCAGGCGTGAAGATGCCGGTGATCGTCGAGCTAGCCGGCAATGGCGGCTACACCAACAAGTTCGGTGATGTCAGCACCGGGCTGCCTGAAGGCAGCAATCTCGGCTACGGCCTTTCTTCCGGCAAAGGCTTCATCTGGCTTTGCTCGCCTTATTTGAATGAAAAAGGGGATGCAGTCGCAATCACATGGTGGGGAAATCCGCCCACCTATGATCCGCAGCCTACGCTGAAATACCTGCGCGAGACCGTGAAGACTGTCTGCCGCGACTATGGCGGTGATGAGTCAAAGGTCGTGCTATGCGGGTTCTCGCGCGGTGCCATCGCCTGCAACTATCTGGGTCTTTACGATGATGAGACGGCCAGGCTGTGGTGTGGGTTTTTGTCCTACAGCCATTACGACGGCGTCAAAACCTGGCCGTATCCCCATTCAGACCGCGAATCGGCCCTGGCCCGCCTCAAACGTCTTGGCAACCGCCCTCAGTTCATCTGTGGGGAAGGCTCGAATGCCCAGGAGACCGAAGCCTATTTGCGTCCGCTGCTACCCAATGCCGATCTGGTCTTTTTGAGCACCGGATTCCGGAATCACAACGATGCATGGACACTGCGGCCTAGTCCGGTGCGTGAAAAGGCGAGAGAGTGGCTGAAGAGGGTGGTCGGCGCCAGCGCGCCGTAGTTCACGCCACTCGTTGCTTCGCCGCCTCGACCACGACTTGATCTAAAACCGAATGGGTCTTCACGATCCACTTTTCCTCCATCGGCGTGTCCCACAGGAGCTTGCGCACCTTCGCTTCATCAAGCCGCCTTGTGGCCAGAAGGAAAGATAAGAGTTGGATGTCCTTGGACCGTCCCGCGAAGAGCTTGGCTACGGCCATATCGTGAGGATCGAGAGCGAACACCCGTGGACAGCCTTCAAGGGGCACCAGCCGGTCGCGAAAGCCGGGTGGAAAATTGTCGAAGACAGCGGGAGAGATGATGTCGGCATAGTAGCCGAAGTGGTCATAAAAGGAGCTCGTTTTGCCCACAGCGCTGTTGAGTGCCATGCCAAGGCTTTGTTCCCATGGTTCGAAAATCAGATCAGCATCTTTGGTCTGTTGATACAATTCGCACTCCACTCCCAGTTCTGGATAGGTGGCGAAGGCAGATGCCGAACCGAAGACCACGATGGTCGTTCCTGGAGCCATTGCAGCAGCAGAAGTGGCCAGATGTTTCAGTGCCTCGATGCGCATACAAATTGCTTTTTTTCCTGCATGCTGAGCACGCCTGGAAAGGGATCAAAGCCTTTGAAGAACAGTGTTTCCTCATCATCGGCCCGAAGAACACCCGACAGCTTCTTCAAACCAGTCTGGGAAACCCTGGCAGCTTGAATAAGAGTTTCCCACCGCGAGAGCTGCTCCACTCCCCATGTTCCGCGTTTGCGCCAGCGTGAAATCGTCTCCAGCGGAATTTCCAGCAGCTCCGGCTGCCGCTCAAACTTGTCGGCGAGATAGCAGAAATACGCATGTTCCAGCTTGTCGCCAGTGTCGTCGTGCTCGTGCATAGGCGGAAGATAGCGGACGTGGTGCGGACTGCCAAGGACACTTTAGCGGGCGGCCTCTTGGAATCTGGCAGGGAGGTCAGCCAATGCAATCTTCTGGCCGTGGTAAATGTCATACACTCGCTGAAATTGGGTGCTGTCACCAACATCCAGAGTGAAATCAATGAGGCGCCCTTGGGCATCAAAATGGTAGGCTGGCGGGCCGGATGGCAGTGTCCACCAGAGGTCTTTCTCGTCGCCGAACACGCATACATGCCCCTGCAACCGCGACAGCAACACTGCGCGGGTCATTGGCAGTCCTTGACGTCGCAAATCATCAAACGTGTGGACGTTTTTGGCAGGAGCAAACCGTGCTCTGTGATGACAAATCGCAGCGATATAGCAGAAAAACACAACAAAAAGCACGCCAAATTCCCTCAGACAGCCTCTTGTTTTCATGGGGTTTATTGCCGTTTATTTCTTCACGCTGAGCAGCGTTGCCACCGCCTGCAAAATCGTCTCCACCTCCGCCAGCCGCCCCACCCCCTCATACCCGCAGGCGAGCATGCCTGAGGCGGGCTCGACGAACTGGGCGCCGAAGCCGCGCAGGGTCTCGACGTTCTTCTGGGTGGCGGGGTGCTGCCACATTTTGCCGTTCATGGCGGGGACAATCAAAATGGGGGCGCGGGTAGCGAGGGCTATGGCGGTGAGGGCGTCGTTGGCAAAGCCGTTGGCCATAGAAGCCAGAATATTCGCGGTGGCGGGGGCGACGAGGAGGAGATCGGCCTCGTCGGCGAGCTGGATGTGCCCGGGCTGCCAGCCCTCCTTTTCGGCAAACAGGTCGGTGATGACCGGATTCTTGGACAGGGTGCCCAAGGTCAGCGGAGTGACGAATTCGAGGGCGGATTGGGTCAAAACACAGGTCACCACGTGGCCAGCCTTGGTGAGCTGGCTGGCGAGGTCCGCCGCCTTGTAGGCTGCAATGGAACCGGTGACGCCGAGGATGATGCGAGACATGAAACGACGATAAACGCGAAAATCCGCCCGCAAAGCCCGAACTACGAAGGTGCTTGCCATCCTGCCCCTAAGAAAGCACATTCTCCGTCCAACCCACCCCCGACTGAATGCGCTGCCCCAAATGTGGAAGCTCCCAGGATAAAGTCATCGACTCCCGCGAGGCGAGGGAGGGGCACGCCATCCGCCGCCGCCGGGAGTGCATGAAATGCGATTTCCGCTTCACCACCTACGAGATCGTGGAGCGCGAGGAATTGCGCGTGGTGAAGCGCAACGGCGCCCGGGAGAGCTTCAACCGCGACAAACTGCTGGGCGGTGTGCGCAAATCCTGCGAAAAGCGCCCGGTGAAAATGGAGCAGCTAGAGCAGCTGGTGGATGACATCGCCAACGAACTCGAAGAGGAAGGCTACCGCGAAATCCCCAGCACCGTCATCGGTGCGAAGGTGATGCGCCGTCTGGAGGCCATCGACCACGTGGCCTACGTGCGCTACGCCTCGGTGTACCGCCAGTTTGAGGACGTGGGTGAATTCATCGATGAGATCAAGAGCCTCGGCGAACGCCGCCCGCGCGATGGCCGGCAGCCCGAACTTTTTCGTTAATCCGCCATGAGTGAGAAGACCATTTTTCAAAAGATCATCGACCGCGAAATCCCCGCCCCGCTCGTGTATGAGGACGATCTGGTGGCCGCCTTCAACGACGTCAATCCGCAGGCTCCGATCCATGTGCTGATCGTGCCTAAAAAGCTGATTCCACGGGTCGGTGAAGCCGTGGCGGAGGATCAGGCCACGCTCGGTGCGCTGCTGCTGGCTGCGGGGAAAATCGCCGACAAACTGGGCATCAAGGACCGCAGCAAGGGCTTCCGCCTCGTGATCAATCACGGGAAGGATGCGGGCGAGTCCGTGCCGCACCTGCACGTGCACTTGCTGGCAGGTCGGAGCCTTGAGTGGCCGCCGGGCTGATTTTTTTTGCAACTTTGGACCGGCCCGGCTGTTTTTTTACCATCATGGAACCCCTCTCGCCCCAAGACCCCATCGCCAAGCTGCTGGCCCAGGCCCGCGCGGTTGAGGTGCGTGCCAATTTTGCCCAGAATGTGGTGCGTGCCGCCCGCCAGACGCCGCAGGATCGCGGCTGGCTGGCTGCCTTGCGCACCTGGTGGGAAGACGTCTCGTTTGCGGCTCCTGCGGCCAAATGGGCCTTCGGCACCGTGACCGTAGCCGCCCTGGCTTTGGCGCTCGTGATTTTCCAGACTCAACCGGCGGCTGACACCCAGATTGCAAAGCAGGAGGCACCAGCAATGGCCGCTCCTGATCTTCCCCTGCTGCATGCAGCGGCGGAAACGCCTTGGGAGGCGACCTTTGACACGCAAGCTCTGCTGGCGGTGGATGACACGTCCCAGCTCACGGACAGTGAGATCGGTTTCCTGCTGTATTGACCGGCGGGTGACGTGTGACGAAAACGTTGGAACTTGCTGACGGACGAAGCGTGTGGTCATGCCAAATGGCGTGATGGGTTCGTCTGCCATGCCATTTTGGAATGATCAGCGCAGCCGCCAGCATGGCTGGTGGCTGCTGCTGGTGCTCGCACTCCTGCTTTACCTGCCGGGAACGGTCACGATACCTCTGATGGACCGTGACGAGCCGCGCTTTGCCCACGCCACGGTGGAAATGATGGAGCGGGACACATGGACGATCCCCTACTTCAATGGCGCATATCGTTTCGACAAACCGCCGCTGACCTACTGGTGGATGCGGCTGCACTACGCCCTGCTGGGTGTGAACGAGCTGGCGGCACGGCTGCACAGTGTACTGGCCGTTTATGGGGTCGCCTTGGTTGTGGCGGGCATGGCGCGAAAGCTGACCCGGGATGCCAGCGCTGGGCTGCTGGCCGGTGTGGCCTGGCTCACCAGCCTGCAGTCGCTGGTGCATGGCCGGCTATGCGTGGCGGACATGCCGATGATCCTGCTGGTGGCTCTCGCATGCAGGGCCTTGGTGGAATTGCTGACAGAGCCGCAGCTGCGGCGCTGGAATGGCTGGTTTTGGTGCCTATGGCTGTCCCTTGGCGCTGGGTTTCTGGCGAAGGGGCCCATCGCTTGGTTCGTGCCCGCGCTGGCTCTCGTGCTTTGGCGCTGGGTGTTTTGGAGGAAGCCCCTGCCATGGAGCAGGCTGCAGGCCGTGCCTGGACTGTGTCTGTCGCTGGCAATGGTCGCGGCCTGGGGCGTACCGGCTTTGATCGAAACGAATGGGGCTTTCTGGAAGACGGGCATGGGTGAGCATGTGGTGAAACGCGGCACGGATGTGTTCAACGGCCGCAAGTTTGTGCCCGGCTTCTATCTCCTCACCACCTGGCTGAGCCTCTTTCCCTGGATCGGTTTTGCACTGCCCGTCTGGCGCTGGCTGCGGGCCAACTGGACGGCACAGACTTCGTTTCTCGCGGCGTGGTTTCTCGCACCACAGGTCATCTTCTTTTTTTATGCCACGCAACTGCCCCACTATGTGATGCCGGGCTATCCGGCGTTCATCGTGCTGCTGGCGCTGGTCTGGCAAAGCCGCAACCGCAACGTCCCTGTGGTAGCGAAATGGCTGACGCTCGCGCTGGTGGCTGTGGTTGCCGGTGGCTGGGTGTTTGCGTGCACAGCGCAGATCCAGCAAGGTAGCATCCGAGAGCTGCTCTGCAGCGCTCTGTTTCTTCTGACCTGTGTGCTGGTGCTGGGTGGAGCCGTTGTGTGTCTGGCATGGAAGCAAGGCATGACGCGCTGCAATACTGGTCTCGTCTGCGTGACTGTGGCACTGACGAGCCTGAGTCTCGCACTGCTCGGCCAGCAGTTGCGTGCCACCTCGGTGCCGGTGCGCGTCGCCACACTACTCGGCACGCTGCCCCCTGACATCACGCTGCATGGCTGCGGCTACACCGAACCCAGCCTGGTGTTTTACACGAACCACCTGTGGCAGTTCACAGATGATGTGAACGCCGCAAAGCTGTTGCTTCCACAAACCGGTCCAGTCGCCGTGGTGGCACTGAAACGTGAGTGGACGCTGGACCGCTGGTTCAAGGGACTGCTGGGAACCGCCCCAAAAGGAACAGCCGCCAAGGATAACACGACTATCATTCAGACTCTGGAAGCAGAATCATCCGGTGTGCAGAGCCAGAGGATCGAAGGCTTCAACGTGGCACGCTTCAGCTGGGCGGAGGTTCAGCTCATCATCAAGCGCTAGGCGCTGCACGCCGCATGCGGCGCACGGTGAGTCCAAGCGGGACACCGAAGGCGAGTGCAAGAAGGACGGACGTCAGCACATCGCTGGGATGGTGGCAGTTGTTTTGCATGCGTGACCACGCGACACCGCCGGACACCACCAGCAGCGGAACTCCCGCCGGTGGAAACGCGACGGCCAATGGTACGCAGGCGCCAAACGAAGTCGCGGTATGGGCGCTGGGAAACGATTGTTTGCGCGCACTCAAGGTGGGGCCATAAAAGCCTGGCGCCACGTTGCTGCCGGGCCGGGCACGTCCGGTGGAAACGCGGATCGCATTGACCACACCGCCGGTGAGTACGGTGCCCAGCACTGCTGCGAGAGTAAGCCGCCGGAAGAAGGTAGAGCGCCGCACAAAGGCAAAGCAGGTGAGCGTGCCGAAGACAAACACATTGAACCCCGCCAGATCCCCCCAGTAACTCAGCCACCGCGCCATGCTGCGGATGCGTTCGGATTCCACGGATTCTCCCACATGCCGCACCTGTGCCAGCAAAGCCAGATCCTGGGGCATGAGCCAGGCAATCAGGGCAAGACCCAGCAGCACGAATGCCAGCAGCCTCCAGCGGTTGGCAACCACCATGGCTCGGGCGCTGCGAAGCAGGCACACCACATCCGCCCACCAGCAGGCCAACAACGGGCGCGCCTGATAATCAAAACCTGCGGGCAGGCAGGAAGCCGAATCTTCCGTGGCAAGCTCATTCCAAGACGCTGCATACGGAGGCAGCAGGCCGTGTTTTTTATCCATCGTCATCAATGAAAACGCGATGGGCGAAATTCCAACCTCATGGATGGAAACGAATTCGTTGCAGGCTGTTTGTGTGACGAAACAAACACACTCGTCTGCTGGCTCAGTGTCACGTTTCGAGTGAAAACTTGCCCACTCCACTGCGATCATGCTCAAAGAGTCCCCACCCCGCCGTCCGGTTCAAATGTTGAAATCGGCTCATGACATGGTTTTCCGCCATGTTCACAATTCCAACCTCATCTACAACACGGCATGGGAGGACCCGCGACTCGACCGGCAATTGATGCAGCTCGGTGCAGACAGCCGCGTGGTCATGATCACCAGCGCGGGCTGCAACGCACTCGACTACCTGCTCGACAATCCAGCGGAGATTCATGCAGTGGACATGAACTACCGGCAGAATGCGCTGCTTGAGCTCAAGCAGGCGCTCATCCGCCAGGGAAATTTTGAAGAGCTGTTTGAGATGTTTGGTTTCGGCTCGCATGCCGATTATGCTTTAGTTTATGACCGTGTGCGCAGCACGCTGTCTGAACCTGCGCAGAAATTCTGGGACAAACGCATCAGCTTCTTCAATCCCACCAGCCTCAAGAAGTCATTCTATTACCATGGCACGTCAGGCATCGCCGCGTACGTGATGGGCAATGCGCTTTTCAAGCTGCGCCCGAACGTGAAGAACTTCGCCACCTGCCTGCTGGATGCCCGGTCATTGGCGGAACAGCGCGATGCGTACGGTCTCTTTGAGCGCGAGATCTGGGGCCCCTTCAGCAACTGGCTGCTGCGCCAGCCCACGCTGATGACACTGCTGGGCGTGCCACGTCCTCAGATCAAACTGATCCAGGACTCCTATCCCGGCGGGCTCACCGACTATGTAAAGGACAAGCTGCGCCACGTGTTCACAGAACTGCCCATCGCGGACAACTACTTCTGGCGCGTGTACATGACCGGGTCCTACACCCTGGGCTGCTGCCCAAATTACCTCAAGCAGGAAAACCTCCCCGCTCTGCAATCACGCGTGGACCGCCTGAAGAGCTACACCACCACGCTCTCAGGTTTCCTGCGCGAGTATCCCGGCAAGTACACACACTTCGTGCTGCTCGATCATCAAGACTGGCTGGCGGCGCATGACACGGAAGCGCTACGAGATGAATGGGAGCTGATCCTCGCCAACAGCGCCCCTGGAGCCAAGATCCTGATGCGGTCGGCGGGTGTGAACCTCGACTTCGTACCGGAAGCAATTCGCACGCGCGTGCGCTTTTTCCCTGAGCGCACCGAAGCCCTGCATCTGCAGGATCGCGTGGGCACTTATGGCAGCCTGCACTTTGCGGAGGTGCTATGATGAGCACTGCCGCAGACACATCCTCGACCGCCCAGAGAGCTAGCACGGCGCTGGAGCGCTACTACCAGTTCCATTCGCGCATCTATGACGCCACGCGCTGGAGCTTTCTGTTTGGGCGCGAGGAAGTGCTGCTGCGTGCCGCGTGTGTGACGAATCCGCAGAGGATTCTGGAAGTCGGCTGCGGCACCGGGCGCAATCTGCCAGGACTGCGCCGGCGCTTTCCGCAGGCACACATCACCGGAGTGGATCTCTCCGAACAGATGCTGGCCATTGCGGCAAAGAAAGTACGTGATGATAAAACCACGCTGCTGCGCGGCTCCTACTCAGCACCCATTCATGAAGACGGGAAGCGCTTTGATCTGGTGCTTTTTTCGTATGCTTTGTCCATGTTTAATCCCGGCTGGGAACAGGCGATCAATGCGGCATGGGACGATCTCGCCGAAGGCGGCTGCATCGCCGTCGTGGATTTTTCCGACTCTTATTTCACCTGGTTTAGGAACTGGATGGGCGTGAACCATGTGCGCATGGAAGGCCATTTGTGGCCGTATCTGAACCGGAAGTTTGCACCGCTGCTCGATGAGCGCTTCGCCGCCTACGGCGGCGTCTGGAAGTACGGCATCTTCATCGGCCGGAAGCAGGCGTAAGTGTGGCGATACTGTTTCGTGCAGTTCTGTGATGTGCTCGCATTTTGGAGTGCCTCAAGCCACTTCAACTCATGACTCACATCGTACTTCTCGGCGCCGTGCTCGCGCTGTTTTCATTCATCTACTTTCTCCGTCGTTTCAGCACCGCATGGTCGATGCGTGACTGGCGGCGCACAGAGGGTCGCGTGTTGACTGCAGAAATGCGGCGCGGAAAGCAGAAAACCCCGGACGGCTGCCTGCTGTATGATCCAGTGCTGCGCTACGCCTACACCGTGGGCGGGCATACCTTTGAAGGCAGCCGTTTCACCCATAAGGCTGCACGCAACACCGCAGGGCTGACCACTCAGTTCATCACTCGGCTGACTCAGGGTGCTGAAGTGCCGGTGTATTACCATCCGCGCAATCCTGCGGATGCCGTCGTGCAGCCGCTGTCTTGGCAGGGCTCCGCGATGGCGGCGCTTGTTTGTGCGCTGCTGCTGGTCATGCTGGCCACCGTACTCTGGCTCGCGTGAAAAGCCTGGCACCCGCATTCACGAATGGGTTCGCAACGTCTGAGTTGCGGCGGTCTGTGACTGGAATGTGGGCGGGGCAAATCGCTGTGACCGGATTTGTGGCCGGTCATTCCTGTCTGCCCAATGTCTGGCTGCATCTCGGGTGGTTGCTTATTGCAGGATTGCCTGCCCTGGTGTGGACGGACTGGACTCCGCACCTCAGGCGCTGGCAGGCGGACGCCGGTGCTCTGTCGGTTATTTTCTTCCTGCTATGGATGACGGTGCGCTCCTGCAGCCAGATACCCTTCATGCCTGACCGCACGCTGGATGAAATCATGCGTGGCATCGTCGGCACCGGCTTGCTGGTGATGTTTTGCGCGCTCGTCTGGCAGCAGGCGCAGAATCAAGAATCCCTGCATGCCTTGGGCTGGGTGACGGGCATGACAGGTGCTCTCGCCGCGCTGATCAGCATCGTGCTTTCGTATTTTTTTCTGCCCAATCATCAGGCTGGAGAGCGGCTCATGAACCTGCTCGTGCATGGAGGTCTCAATCCAGTCTGCACGGGATTGATCTTTGGCTTCACAGCGTTGTGGCTCGCGGCATTGATGGAACATGAATCCACGCCTTTGCCGCGCAGGCTCGCCTGGGCGGCCATCGCGCTGCTGCATTTCGCAGCTTTTCTTTCCGGCAGTCGTGGTGCCATGCTGGCTCTGGCGGTGGGTCATGGGGTGCTGCTGTCAGCACGCGGCTGGCAGCGTGGCAGGGTGGCGGTTTGTGTGTTTCTATTGACGGGATTGGTCTATTTCACCAGCGCACCGCTGTTTGCACGCATCGCGCAATGGCGGTCCGAACCGGCCGCTGTTGCAGTCTCTGCGCCCGGCATCACCCATCATTTTCAAAAAGCGGTCGCACGTGGAGACAACAGCCGCCTTGATATCTACCGTGCCGGCTGGCATGCGATGGACAACCTCTGGCTCGGCACCGGCCAGTGGGGTGTTAGCGGGATCTGGCAATGCGAGCTTCAGGCCAAAACGAGCATCTCAATGATGTCGCACCTGCACAGCGCCTTCCTGGCCACCTTCGTGCATGGCGGGGTCATCGGCATGGTATTGCTGCTGATGGCGCTCGGCTTCGGCATCAAGCGTGCGTGTCGGCTTGCAGTTCAAGGCGACGCCATCTGGATCGCCCTGCTGGCGTTTGGCTGCGGCGGTCTTCTGTTCGACGGCGAATCCCTGGCTTCGCTGGCGACAGCGCCGCGTTTCGAAGGACTGCTCTTCTGGCTGCCGTTGACGGTCGCGCTTGCGCGTGGATCCGTTATATCACGATCCGCTGAAAACAGGTCTGTCTCTGAGGGCTTTTGAAAAGGGAGCATGCGCTGAGGCAGCAGCCCACGATGAGTCGAAGGATTTCAGGGACGCGCACAGCGCGTCCCTACCATCCAAATTAGCGCGTGCCTGAGGGCTGGTAGGGAACCGCTGTGCGGGTCCGAAGCTTCGGGTCTGTGGCGTCGCGGGCGCTCAAAAGATGCGCCGTCCATGGAATGTGGAGAGGCAGTCGATGTGGGCCGTTGCCGCGATGGTTTTACTTCACGACCTGCAGATTCTTGAAGCCGGCTTCACCGTCAAACACGATCAAATTGAGCTGTTCTTTGGCTTCGGCGATTACGGCGTGTTTGCCTGTCGCCGTCACTCCTCCGATTTGCGCAGTGATCTGATCCCCCTGGAAGCTGATCCGCAGTGTCTGCCAGTCTTCGGCATTCAGTTTGATCTTCTGCCGGGCGAGCGGCTCAGTCTGGCTCTTGTCCTGGCCCTGGTCGGGATTTTTGGTGATCTCCAGCACCGTGCTGCTGACGACAATGCGAAAGGAATGCTTGCCCGCCGTGTGAATGCGCAGTGAATGCCGCCCTGCGGTATGCAGCTTCATGTCATACTGCAGCGTGCCGTCGGTGATCGACAGCGGGCAGGTCAATGTGGCACCCTGCTCCTCGGTTTTTGGTGCGGGATTCCAGATGGCTTCATCATGCACCTGCCAGGTACCACGAGTCATGATCCATGGCTTTGCGGGTAGTGATTTGAAATCCTGTGACAGCACCGGGCTTCCAGTCAGCGCCGGAAGCGCAGCCTGTAGCTTTTTCTCAACGATGGGTGGCAGTTCGCGACTGTAGCCGCCATCGCGATAACGGTTCACCAGGGCGCTCAGTTCCTTCACTACCTCTGGATTTTGCGCGCTTGCATCCGTGGTCTCGGCAGGGTCTTCCTTCACGTTGTAGAGCTGGGGTTTGAATTGATTGGCGTGTGCTTTGCGAGCTCCGAGCTTGATGTCGCTGACCGGAACGCCTTCGATCCATTTCCAGGGGCCTTTGCGAATCGCGAAGACGCCGTCGGAGCTGTGGATGAACATGTGATCGCGCGTGGGTGAGGCGTCCTTTGTGCCGAGAAAGGCGGGCAGCGCGTTGAAGCTGTCTTCTGCGGCAGTGGCTGCGGCGGGCAGTTTTTCACCGACGATAGCCGCTGTGGTGGCCAGGATGTCAGCGAGGCTGATCATGTCATTGCACACAGTGCCGGCCGGAATCTTCGCGGGCCAGCGGGTGATGAAGGGCACTTTGAAGCCGCCTTCCCACACGTCGTGTTTACCACCGCGAAGACCGGCATTCACTTTGAGCCCTGCTTTGAAAGCCTGCGTCTGCACGCTGTCCCGAGTAGGAGTGAACACGCCGCCGTTGTCGCTGCTGAGAATGACGAGCGTGTCTTGTGCGATGCCCTTGTCATCCAGCGCTTTCAAAACACCGCCGACGCTGCGGTCGAGTTCGTGAATCCAATCGCCATACGGCCCGGCCTTGCTCTGGCCGGCGATATCCTTGTCGGGCGTGACCGGATTGTGCACCGCGACTGGTGTGTAGTAGAGAAAGAAAGGCGTGCCCTTCTTCTGCTGCGTGATCCACTCGGCCGCCTTGGTGGTGAGCAGCGGCATGACGCGCTCATTCACCCGCCGTGGCGCATCGATGTCGAGGATGGTGGCCTTGCCGCCTTCCGTGTCTTCAGGGCCGTAGGTGGCTTTGAAGTTCGGATCCTCGGCATCAGGTCCGTGCAGTTTCATGCCGGCGGGAATTTTACCGCTGCGCAGGCCATAGACGAAGCGGTTCTCGACATACACGCCCGTGAGATCGCCGTGATTGCTGGGGACGCCGAAGTGGTAGTCGAAACCGATGTCCAAGGGGCCGGGAGAAAGCTCGGCAGTGTAGTCTGTGCGCCATTTCAGGGAGCCGTCATCCGTGCCGTAGCCCAGGTGCCATTTGCCGATCGCGGCGGTTTGATAGCCGTGCTTTTTGAGCAGGGAGGCCATGTTCAGCCGCGTCGTTTCAATGTGCAGCGGGGAAAACGTGCCCAGCACCTCATGCGTGAGCGAGGTGCGCCAGCAGTAGCGGCCGGTCATGACCGAATAACGTGTGGGCGAGCAGACGGAGGAGGTGGTGTTTGCATCCGTGAAACGCCGCCCCTCTTTGGCGAGGCGGTCAATGTTCGGCGTCTTCACCAAGCTGCCGTCCGCGCCGTAGCACCCGGCGCTGCCGTAGCCGTAGTCATCGGCCAGAATGATCACGATGTTTGGCGTGTCAGCGGCGAAAGCCGAAGAAATAATGAAAGCGAGGAGGGGCAGAAAACGCATGGTCCGTTCACGAAGGCGAGACGGACCGACTTTCATCAAGTTGCGCCTTTCCCATTGCGACGGCCCGAGCACGCTTCACAGTGACAGCCGCCATGACACGTCGCGTAATCTTTTCTTTTTTGTTCTGCCTGGTCACCCTGCTCAACACAGGCTGTGAAACCGCCGGCCTCTCCCCGCAGCAGGCTGCGGCGGTGGAGGCGCGCAATCGTCAGATCTCATTGGAGCCACGCGGGGACTACTTCATCGGCCGCCGCTTCTACATCAACCACACGCATCTCTGGGGCTACGTGCGCAGTCCAGGGCAGGGCTGGGAGTCCTCGAAGCTCGTCATCATGAACGAGCGCTACCAGAAGATCCCCTACCGCCTGCCTGAAGCACCGACCGACGGCGGCTACGCCTACGGTGACGACCACAACGCCGAGTACACCCTCTATGGCCGCTTCACCGGACGCAAGGTGTTTGACCCCAACAGCAACCTCGTGCTGCCGGAATTTGAGCTGCGCCGCTGGGAAGTCCGCAATGAAAGCCCGGGCTGGCTTTTCAGGCCCAATGAGAAATTCAACGGTTCCCAGCTCCTGCGCGCTGAACCGGGCTCGACGCCGTAAAAGCGTCATTCCGCCACCTGCATCATGAAGGACGAAGTTTGAGCGGGCCGCCGCCTTTTTCGCCATTCTGAATTCATCCTTTATCTACCCCCTCTCATGCCCACGACCGACCTGATCGCCGATCTCGAATGGCGCGGCCTGCTCAAGCAGTGCAGCGACCTCGAAGCCCTCAAGGAAGCCCTCAAGACGCCGCAGACCTTCTACTGCGGTTTTGACCCCACCGCTGACAGCCTGCACATCGGCAACCTGCTGCCGCTCATGGCGCTGCGCCGCGTGCAGGAACATGGTCACAAGGCCATCGCCATCGTCGGTGGTGGCACCGGTTTGATCGGCGACCCCAGTGGAAAGGCGAACGAGCGCACGCTCAACACGCCCGAGACTGTCGCTGAATTTGTGAAGCGCATCGAGGTGCAGATTCGCAGCATCCTCATTCCTGAGCAGACCATCATCGAAGACAATGCTTCATGGATCTGCAAACTCAGCGCCGTGGAACTGCTGCGCGATGTGGGCAAGAATTTCACCATCGCGTGGATGCTGGCGAAGGACTCCGTGAGCTCCCGCCTCGAGGCAGGCATCTCGTTCACCGAATTCACCTACATGATTCTGCAGGCCTACGACTTCGTGGTGCTGAATGAGCGCCATGGCTGCACCGTGCAGATCGGCGGCAGCGACCAATGGGGCAACATGACCGCCGGCATTGACCTCGTGCGCAAAATGCGCGGCCAGCAGACCTACGTGGTCACCTTCCCTCTCATCACCACGAGCTCGGGCAAAAAGTTCGGCAAATCCGAAGCCGGTGCCATCTGGATGGACGCCACCAAGACGAGCCCGTATGCCTTCTACCAGTTCTGGGTGAACTCCGAAGACCCCGATGTGCCACGCTTCCTGCGCCAGTTCACGCTGCTCTCACACGAAGAGATCGAAGCCATCGAGGCCGAGCATAACGCGAACCCCGGACAGCGCAGCGGCCACAAACGCCTCGCCGCCGAAGTCACCCGCATGGTGCATGGCGAAGCAGAGCTGCAAAAAGTCATCCTCGCCTCCCAGGCCCTCTTTGGCGGAGCCGATCTCGCCACCGCCGATGTGGGCACGCTAATCGAAGCCACCGCTTCCGCACCAAGCACGGAAGTCGATCTCGCCAGCATCCCGCAGATTGCCGACCTTCTGGTCACCCTCGGCCTCGCCACTTCCAAGGGCGATGCCGGCCGCCTGATGAAAGGCGGCGGCTTCTACATCAACAACGCGCAAGTCGCTGCTGGTGCCGCTCCAACACTCACCGCCGAAAACTTTCTCGGCGGCCGACTCTGCATCCTTCGCAAAGGCAAGAAGAGCTACGCGACGGTGCGGGTGGCGGGAGTTTGAGTTTTAGCAAAGCAGCAGCTCGCTGCGAACCATCTCTACTTTTATGAGGCGAATCATCTTGTTCTTATTCGCAGGCCTCCTCGCGCCTGCATCGGCCGAAGTCATCGAAGCCGATCTCCTCATCGTCGGCGGCAATGAATCCGCCTGCGCAGCAGCAATGCAGGCGGCACGACTCGGCGTGAAGAAAATCGTGCTGGTGAATGACATCGACTGGCTCGGCGGCCAGTTCAGTGCGGAAGGTGTGGGTTGCCCGGATGAGTGGACGGGTGTGAACAGTCGTCGCGTAAATTTTCCCCGCAGCGGCATTTACAGCGAGGTCATCAACCGCATCCGCGCTCACAACTCGCAGACCTATGGTATCCCTTCTCCCGGCAACGCCTACTGCGGCACGGAAACCATCGAGCCCGCAGCAGCGGCAAAGATTTTCGAAGAACTCGTCAAACCTTATGTCGATGCCGGAGTACTGCGCATCGAGCGCGGCTGGCAGCCCAACAAGATCACCGTCGAAAACAACCAGGTCACCGGCTGCCTCTTTGTACGTAGTTCGGGCTTCAGCCCGTCTGAAAAACCTCTAACCGTTCGCGCAAAGCTCACCCTCGACTCCACCGACTGGGGCGATGTCATCCGCCTCAGCGGCGCGAAATACGGTGCAGGCCCTGACTTGAAATCCCGCTTTGGCGAAGCCAGTGCCCCTGCCGTCTTCGATGACGCAGGCCAGCAGGAGATGAATCCGCTGTCCTGGTGTGTGGTGCTACGCGAGGCAGGCAAGAACAGCCTTATTCCAAAGCCCGCGAGCTACGATGCGCGTTCCTTTGCGCAGCTCGACAAAACGCCACCCTGGGTGGACAGCGACATGAGCACGGGCCCCTACAGCCAGTCAGGC
The DNA here is from genome assembly GCA_903838675.1 of uncultured Verrucomicrobiota bacterium. Taxonomy (GTDB): domain Bacteria; phylum Verrucomicrobiota; class Verrucomicrobiia; order Verrucomicrobiales; family Verrucomicrobiaceae; genus Prosthecobacter. The sequence goes on along the minus strand of CAILZI010000141.1, from coordinate 113,377 downwards.
TGGAGTGTGTACACCCACCGGCGTCTGGTGGACCGCTGGCACAATGGTCTCGCTCCAGGTACGGAAGCGACGTTTTTGAACTGGCCGGTGCAGGATTATCCCCTGTGCCAGCTGCCTCAGCGAGTGGTGGATGCACTCGAAAAAACGGAGGCTGGAGCATCGAAGAAAAACATCGTCAATCTCACGCCCGCACAGCGGCAGATCATTTTCGACGACGCGAAGCGGCACACGCTGGGCATGCTGTACCACCTGCAAACGGCGGTGCATGATCGTGTGGGCGATTTCCCACAGTCCTTCCGCGACATGAAGCTCACCACCGAGTTTGGCACGTCCGATTTGCTGCCGCCAAAGCCGTATGTGCGTGAAGGTCTGCGCCTGGAAGCACTCTACATGCTGCGCGAGCAGGACATCCGCGCTGAAACACGCGAACCAAAGTGGGCCAAGGTGATGGTGCCAGATGGCTTGTTTGGCTTTCAGTTCAACATCGACTTCCATCCCACGCGCCGCCGTTTCCTCAGCGAAGATCGCAACGGGCCGTGGCAGTTTGTGCAGACACCGTCACGCGGCTGGCATACGGACACTGACCGCGCGATGTTTCCGCTGCGCGGCCTTGTGCCGGTGCAAATGAACGGACTGCTCGGCTGCTCCAAGAACATCGGCGTCAGCAGTGTGGTGCAGAGTGCGCTGCGCCTGCACGGGCAGATGATGCACGTCGGTCAGGCGAGTGCCACGCTGGCATGGCTGTGCCTGCGCGATGGTGTCCAGCCTCGTGCGGCAGCTTCTTTGCAGAAAAACTGGCGCGAGATTCAGCTGCGTCTTGCGCGTGGAACGGGCGGCCCCGGTGTGCTGCTCTGGCCCTGGCAGGATCTGCCCTCCGATGCGGTGTATTTTGAGGCGGCAAACATGCTGGCCATACGCGGCATCGGGCCGGCGGAATCAGGCAGTGTCTTCTTCGATGCGGAGCACGTCATGACACGCCGCGAACTCGCCCGCGTGCTGGCCCGAGTCATCCGCGCCAATTCGAATCCACCGGATTGGAAAGTCGCTGCAGTTCCACGCTTCAGCGATGTCAGTCAGGACGATGGAGATCGCGCTGCCATCGAATCCCTTTGCAGCTGGGGCATCGTGACGACGGACAAGAGTTTCAACCCCGACAACAAGGCCGACTGGGCCACGCTCTATCGCTGGTCCACGGCTTTGAAACTTCCAGTGGATCGCGGTCTCTTCAGCAAAGACGTCGCACAACGCACGCTCACACGTGCCGATGCAGTGGTGCAGCTCTGGCATGCGCTGCGCCAGCAGGGCGAATGGCTCAATGACGACGACTCCTGGCTGCAGCCTGGCAACGACCATGATGAAGATGGCCGCAAGGATCTCGATGATCCCCTGCCCTTTGACAGCAACAACAACGGCGTGCCCGACCGGCTGGAGTACCTGCCGTAACTTTCAGGCTTCTTTGCGTTGCGCCCACTTTTTGCCTGAGGCAACAGCGCGGAGTGTTTCGGCCAGTCGGCGCTGGAGGGTTTCTTCCTGCTTTGCGGAACTGATCCACACCTTGTATTCGCGCTGGCAGGAAATGCTCATGGCCTTGAATCCCGCTGCGGCTCTCGGGTTTTGCTTCAGCGCCTTGGCAAGTGCCGCAGGCATGGGCCACTCGGCGCGATGCTTGGGCGTCGGTGGCTTGGCGGATTCGTCAGAATCCAAAGCCACGGCGGCATGCAGCAGACGCTGCAATGCCTTTGCATTCAGTTTTTCCAGCTTGATGACGCGAATGGTCTGGATGCTGGTGTTGGCCTCGCCACCTTCAAACAAGTCTGTAATCTCACGCAGTTCCGTGCCACGAAAGAAGGTGATGCCGAGGTGCTTCTTGCACGCGCTGAGACCGCAGATGTTTTTTCTGCCGCTGAAGCACAGCACGTTCCATTTGATCGACTCGGTCAGATCCGGCTCCCAGCGCTGAATCCAACCGCGCACCTGCCGCGCCATGATCTGTGAGAACTCCGGCGCGAGATCGAGCCAGGTTTCGGGATCACGGGTGGAGGTGCGTGCGCAGTCCATGCATGCGAAACTCAGCTCACCGGCGTGAGCACCACTTTGTTGACATCAAGGACGGCACTCTTGGTTTTCGACACGGGATCGATCACCAGTCGCATCTTGCCCGGCTTTTTGATCTCTACTTCACCGACGTGCTCTTCAGACCATTTCTGGAAGCCCCCGGTGTCTTTGACTTTAAATTTGAGTTCCTGCTCACCGAGTTTCACCGCGACTTCGCTGCCCTCATTGCCTGTGCCGCAGCCGTGAACGACCGTCACTTTGTAACGGCCCGGTTTGGTGACTTCGAAATCCCACTCGGCGAAGTCATCCTCGCTCGTCCAGAAGCCGAGGCAGTTTTTCTCAGATTTGGGTTCGAAGCGCATGTTTTCAGACCACGTCGTGGCGCTGCTGGCTTCGAGCACGATGCTGCCGTCTGCAGCCTGCACCGGCGCAGGCCCTTCGGGCGCAGGCACAAAGGCCACTTCATGAATTTCAAATCCCGGCTCTGTTCCGTTGGCGGCAGCAAAAAGCGAGAAGGGATACGTGGTGGCCTTGTCAACATACACCGTGCCATAAACTACCTTCTTGGGCTGGCTGCTGGCCATGAGTGTCTTTTTCAACGGCTGCTGGGCAAAGCGGAACTGCGTGCCGAGCGTGGTGCTCCTGAGCGTGTAGGTCACGCGTACCTCGTAGCGGCCCCACCGTTTGGCGTTGAAGCTCTCGCAGTCGTATTGATCCCAATGCTGCTGCGAGGTGTGCTTGATGTCCTTCGGCTCGATCACGATCACTCCCCGGGTGGGTTCATTGACACGCAGAGCGGGCTCATCACTGCCGAAGCCGTTCAAGTCCACAGGTGTGGCGGTAAAAATAGGATCTGCGGGTTTTACGGGCGCAGGGGCAGGAGCGGGGACAGGAGCTGGTGCGGCGGGCTTGGCTGCGACGGGTGCTGGCGCAGGCGGTGGCGTGGCTGCGGGCTGCTCTTGCTTGCCACAGGAATTGAGAGCGAGAAGCAGCGCTATTGCGCCGGCGGCATGAGAAAGAGGTTGGCGTGTCATGGTTGTGAGGGGCCATGATGCAACGGCGTCCCTCCCCGGCAACTTAGATCATTTTACCCTGCCCCGCCAATCGCAAAGCAACAAGCCCGGAATAGAAACGCACGGGGACTTTCGTCCCCGTGCGCCCCAACTTAACTTCTGACTCAACCTAACAAAAACTCAAACTTAGAAGCGGATGCTCATGTCCATGGTGAAGCGGGTGTTGGCCAAGCCGTAGGGCTTCACGACCGCCATTTCATAAGCAAAGCCAAGGGAGACATTCTTCTGAATGTTTGAGCGGAAACCAATGCCCAGCATGCCCTGAGTGGCAGTGCTGGCATTGCCCGCGCCGAAGTTGATCACATCGTAGCCGTTGCTGCGCAAGCCGGGCACGTTTGAGGCATTGTTGAGCGTGGTCCAGAAGTTCGCTGTGGCGAAGGGGACGAACCATTTGCTGACGTAGTAGTCCACCATCAAGCTGTAATGGGCCATGGTGTTCTGCTCCTGGCGCAGCATTGGGATAAGCGCACCAATGTTGCCGGTGATGTGCAGGTCGCCGAATCCCTTCGCAAAGGAGATGAAGGGATTGAACTGGCCTGAACCGCGTCCGTAGAACACATCTTTGTCGCCTGTCGGGATCTGGAAGGTGAAGCCCGGCGTGAGGATGAACTGGTTTTGCACATCATTGATCAATGCATATTTGAAACCAACGGCCAGATCCATCCAGCCGCTGCCTTTGACTCCGGTGCCGTTGATGTCCAGATAACCGTCCTGCGTTGCGATGAAGGCAAGTCGGTCCGTGATCGCGTAGCGGAATTGAATGGCTCCCGCCCGTGCACTGCCACGACCCGTGGCGAAGTTGTTGGCGAAGTTGTTATACATGAAGATCGGGCGGATTTCAGAGCGGATCACCGGATCTTCGAAGTACATCGGATTCGTGACCGGGGAGATGGTGTTCGCTTTCCAGTCAAAAGCATCTGGCACGGGATTTTTCGCTGCGACGGGTGTGCCCGCAGTGGCGGTTGAGAGTGACACGGTTGCTACGACGCTGAGGCTCAGCGCAAGCAACCACCGGTTTTGGGAGTGTGGTTTAAGGTCCATGCCGCATATAAAGCATGGATACGTTCGCTTTGATCCGCGTGGATTGGCATCCATTGAGCAAGTTCTGCGACGCTCATGAGAAGATCATGAGACGCAATCTCTCAACGCTTCCAGCATTCGCAGAACAAGAGGCCCAAAACGAACTCACGCCGCTGCCACCGGGTGAATCCTGCAGCGCTTAAATAAGGCGCCACATGGACCAGTTCATGTGCGGGCAGCCGAGTCACAAAACGAAAGAACGCATACAACGCAGCCACGATCACCCGGCTGCATGCGTGGCGCAGACCTGCGGGTGCGATTTGAAAATCTGCATGCAGCCAATGCGCACCCCCGGCAGCTGCACTGGCGATTGTGGGCATCAGATGTTGAAGATGATCCTCACGAAAACAATCGAGGAAGAAGCAGGTCACGATGAGATCAAACGCCGCCGCTGGTGGCTGCCACGTCAGCGCATCCGCATGGATGAACTCCACAAGCGCACCTGACAGTCCCGCCCGCTGCAGCCGAACACGTGCGAGATCAATCATCACCGCGCTGGCCTCCACCACGGTCACTCGCGCATTAGGAAAGCGGTGGCATAGCTCGACGAGAAAACGCCCGTTGCCCTCGCCATAGATCAGGACCTGTTGAGGCGCTGAAATGACCGCAAGCAGATCCGTGCGACAACGCTGCAACTGCCCTGCGGCGAACAACGCTTCCATCCAGCGGTAATGCGGTGCCAGCAGGTCAAAGCTCATTCTGCAGTCAAAGCTGCGGAAGTCGCAATTCGCAACCTTCTCTGATTCCCTTCTTTCCTGCACACGGTTTCCGGCTTCACTCCGCCCTCTCTCATGAAACTCACCTCCTGGAACGTCAACGGCATCCGTGCCTCCCTCGGCAAAGGCCTCCGCGAATACATGCTCAGCGGCGATGCCGATGTCATCTGCCTGCAGGAAACCAAGGCGCAGCAGGAGCAGGTGGATCTGGGCTGGTTCAGCGGCTACAGCGCCGTATGGAACAGCGCGGTGAAGAAAGGCTATTCCGGCACCCTCATCCTCAGCCGCGTGCCCTTCAAGACCAACACGCTGGGCTTCGGCATCGACGAGCATGACCGCGAGGGCCGCCTCATCACCGTCGAGTTTCCGGACTTCTTCCTTGTGAATGTGTACACACCCAACTCACAGGCTGAACTCGCCCGCCTGAGCTATCGCCTCTCCTGGGACGACGCCTACCGCGCCCACTTGAAGAAGCTGGAGAAGACCAAGCCCGTCATCGCCTGTGGCGACCTCAACTGCGCGCATCAGGAGATTGATCTCGCCAATCCGAAATCCAACCGCATGAACCCCGGCTTCAGCGATGAAGAACGCGCCAGCTTTACGAAGCATCTGGATGCGGGCTTCCTCGATGTGTTTCGCCAATTTGATCCAAATCCCGGGCGCTACACCTGGTGGACGCAGCGCACGCCCGATGCACGGGCAAAGAACATCGGGTGGCGTCTGGACTATTGGCTGGCCTCGGAGAAGCTGAAACCGGCGCTGAAGTCATGCACGATTCGTGATGATGTGATGGGCAGCGACCATTGCCCGGTGGAGCTGGTGGTGGGGTGACACAAGCAACCAAACGCGAAGAGACCCATAATCAGAATCCTTCCCCATGAAGAATCTCAAGACTGGCATTTGGGTAGTGGCAGTTGTCGCGGGTGTCATCGTTGCGATGTCGTCGCGTGATGGCATCAAGGAGCCAAAGACACGGGAGTGGGTTGATCCTGCTCAATTGAAAGAAGGACCGATCCAGCACGAAGCGTTGACGGAAAAACAATTGGAACGTGTGAGATACCTTCAATCTGTTTTCCGTGAGGTAGATCCTACTCCACTCGAGAAGTGGATTGAAGATTTTCGACGCGACGAGAATCCAGATCGTGAAATCGCCATCTGGGAAGGCATGGCAAAACCATACGGCCTCTTCACTGCATCACGCGACCTGAGCATTGCAGCAAAAAAGGAAGTCTATGGAGTGGTGCTGATGCGTTCCGGAGCCCCCGACGCTGAAGTACTCAAACATCTTGATTTGAAAACGCTGACACTACAAGACGCGAAAGAGATCTTGGCTTTGTTTAGCACGGCACCGGCACCTATTCGGGTGGTGAAGCCATGAATTTTTCAAAACCCGAAGGGAGCCGGGCAATCAAGTAAACAAACCAGGAGTGGCGCTCGTCCCTCGTTTACCCCTGATCATTTATTTCAACCCCTCCCTTACCCTCTTCGGCAAAGCATCCACCACGAGCTGATAGGAATGCTCCACCAGCTCCCGCACGAGAGCTGGCGGTACGGTTCCATCGAGCATCACGGTGTTCCAGTGTTTCTTGTTCATGTGCCAGCCGGGTTTGATGCCTTTGTGTTCATCCCGCAGTTCAATGGCACGTTCGGGGTCGCATTTGAGATTGATGCGGGAGGGAAATTCGTCCGGTGAGGTGATGGCAAACACCTTGCCGCCGACTTTGTAAACGAGCGCTTCAGGTCCAAACGGCTGTGTTTCCTCCGCGCCGGGAAAGCTCAGGCATTGTTCGATGACATCGGGCAGTTCCATAATACGGAATGATAGGTGAATAGAGACCCGCCATGCAAATGCAACGATGGCAGTTCCAGCCCATCGGCTGAGGGAGATTATGTCGTATTCCGCTCTAGGCGGTGTCTTCGCAAATACATGCCCTCTGCAGGGGAGATGCCGGTGTTAGTGGCAGGTGGTGTGGGCTGCGATGGGGTTGAAGGAGGGAGAATGCAAGACGCGCACAACGCGTCCCTACCATCCAGAGTAGGGCGTGCAGCAGGGTTGGTAGGGACGCGTTGTGCGCGTCCGTGATTTCGGGTCTGTCGCTTCGCAGGCGCTCAAAAAGGTGCGCCGTCTTTGGCGCGGTAACAGCAGGCCTTTTTCCCCGACGGCATGGCACTCCTTTGATTTGCAAAGACACTGCTCTATTCGTTTGATGAACGGTGCATCACGGTTCTTTCTTGGCCGCACAGCTCATGCATGCGTCCCCCCTGTCCAGCCGAGAAAAAGTGATCGTGGTTTTTGCCACGGTGCATCTGGCCTTTCTTTCGTTCGGCGCCCTGCCCGCGAGCTGGCGTGACCAGATCCATGTGTCTTCGGTGTTCAACCTTTATGAGCGCATCACGCGCTGCCACCAGCTCTGGAACATGTTTGAGACCATTCCGAACATGAACCGCCTGGAGGCGCGGCTGGTGGTGAAAGAGGATGGACTCAAGGCAAAGGAGGAAGGCGTGGTGCTGCCGGGATTGCGGAAGTTCTCCCAGCACGACCAGGTGAGGCTCAACAACTGGATGGTCAATGTCATCTTCAACCCCACCAGGGGTGTGTTTCGTGAGGCCTACATGAAGAGTGCGGCGGAGGCGCTGCTCCACTCAGGGCGTTACGGCCCCAGGGCCCAGGTGAGCCTGGAGGTGATTCCGGCCTACACCCGCAGCCTGCTGGGAGTTCGCTCGCTCAGGGAGATTGCCGTCGAGCGCCCTTCGGTGCTGGGTCCGTTTGAGCTTGGGGCGCTCGTTTCAAGAAAATCCCCGGCTCAACCAACTCTATGAAGGCGGACACGAAGAGTCTCAAATCCCGTTTCCTCGGCCTGTTTCTCGACCCGGCGGATTCCCGTTTGTATGCCTGCATACGAATCGCGTTCGCGTTCGTTTCGCTGCTGAATCTCATTCATATCTGGCCGGACCGTGAGATCTTCTTCACCGATGTGGGGATGGTGGACCAGGAGGTCGTGCGGAAGTACACGGTGGGGGCTTATCTATCCGTGTTTGACCTGTGCCATGACGTGAGCGCAGTCAGCACCTACATGCTTTTCAGCGGCTGCGCCATGCTGCTGCTGATGCTGGGCGTGTGGCCCCGGATGGCGGCTGGGATTGTTTATGTCTGGTATGTGTCCTACGCCATGCGCGCGCCGCTGATCCTGGTGGGCTGGGATGAGGTTTTACGCTGCACGGCTTTTCTGGTGCTGATCTCGCCCATGCCTGCCTGCTGGTCTTTGAGAACGCGTAAATCGCGCAAACGGGCTCCAACTCAGCTGCAGGTGCCGTGCTATGGTCTGACTCTGATGAAGGTGCAGCTGGCGGTGATCTATTTGCAGGCCGTGCTGGCCAGGCTGGATAACGAATACTGGATGAGCGGAGACTTTATGAGCTTCTTCCTGCTCTCCCACAACGCGCGGTGGCCCGGCCTCTGGGTCCTGAACTATGGCTTCCTGCTGAAAGTGGTCACTTACCTGGTGCTGCTGGTTGAGCTCGCGATTCCCCTTCTTCTCATGGTTCCTCGCTGGCGGTGGTATGGCTTCGGCGCAGGAATCCTCCTGCACGCAGGCATCAGCCTCATGTCATACAACCTGATGCTGTTCTTCCTCGCGATGATGACGCTCTACCTGAGCTTTCTGCAGCCGGAGGACATGGACTGGCTGCAGCGCCGCCTGCCCAGGCCCAGAGCAAGGTAGGGAGGCTTGTCCCCAAGCCTCCGCCGAACGTCCTCTGGCTTGCTTGGCGGAATCAGTTTCGAAAAACGCTGCAAGCTGGATCAGGGGCCTTTGTGCCCCCAACCACTCGCGGATGTCTTACACCAGCATCAGCGCCGGGTTTTCCAGCAGCTTGCGCATTTCAGCAAGGAAGGTGGCGGCGACGGCGCCATCGACCACACGATGGTCACCACTGAGGCCGACCCACATGCGCTGACCGACAACGATCTGTCCCTTGTCATTGACGACAGGAGCGGAGCGAATGCTGCCGATGGCAATGATGGCGGCCTGCGGAGGATTGATGATCGCGGCAAACTGGTCGATGCCGAAGGCGCCGAGATTCGAGACGGTGATGGTGCCGCCTGCAAAGTCATCGGGGCTGAGCTTCTTGTTCTTAGCCTTGGCTGCGAGGTCTTTGACGCCTTGGCTGATTTCGAGCAGCGTTTTCTTTTCCGCTTGCTTGATGACCGGAGTGACGAGGCCGTCATCAATGGCGATGGCGACGCTCAGACCGACGGACTTGAATTTCACGATGGCATCACCATCCCATGCAGCGTTGATCGCAGGCTGGGCCTGGGCGGCGCGGATGACGGACTTGAGGATGAAATCGTTGACGGTGTACTTGTTGCCACCGCTCTTGTCGGCAGAAGAGTTCAGGTGCGCACGGAAGGCCATGAGCGGGCCGGCATCGACCTCCATCTGCAGGTAGAAGTGCGGGATCTGCGTCTTCGAGGCCAGGAGGCGCTCGGCGATGATGTTGCGCATGCTGCTGGTGGGCACGCGTTCGTCGTCTGGACCGATGACAGGGCGGATGGCCGGTGTGGCAGCCACACGACCCGCAGAAGCGCCACCCACAGGCGCGTTTTCGACGTCTTCACGGACGACGCGACCGCCAGGACCGGTGCCGATGAGCGAGTTGAGATCGATGCCACGTTCTGCTGCGATCTTTTTGGCGAGCGGCGAGGCTTTGACGCGCAGGGCGGCACCGCCAGCGACAGCACGGCTCTTGTGCTGCGGGGCCTGAGGCAGACGTGGGCCGACAGAGGCTGCCTTTGTGGCAGATGCGGAAGGCTTTTTCTCGGCAGCCGGTGCGGGAGCCGCGGAGGCTTGCGCTTTGGCGATAAGTGCGTCCAGGTCGGCTGGAACGGCCTCATCGTCTTCGAGAATCACCGCGAGCGGTGCGCCGAGAGGCACTTTTCCGCCAGGCATGGCGATGAACTTGTGCAGCACGCCTTCAAACGGGCTGGCATATTCCATGGTGGCCTTGTCGGTCTCGATGTCGGCGATGGCCTTCCCGACGGTGACTTTGTCCCCTTCCTTGACGGTCCATTTGGCGAGGGTTCCCTCGGTCATGGTGTCACTAAGCTTGGGCATTTCGATGAATTTAGGCATGGCGGGAAAGAAGGTTAAGGGCGGGGGATTTCGAGGTCTTTGCAGATTTTGTTCACAAGGAAGTCGTTGATCTCGCGGTGGCGCGGGACGGAGGAGCTTTTGCGCGTGGCGCGGTTGACGTATATCGAATGATTGCCGCCTTCACGCAAGAGTTCGCAGCCGTGGTCATGCAGGTGTTGGAGGAGGTCACGGAGTTTCAAGCAGCAGCCAGGAGCATGGTTTCACGATAAACCTCATCGCTGCCGATCTCCTCTTCGGCGAGCACGCGGTTGGCCTCCATGACCAGCTCGATGGCTTCGCGCAGGTTCGCACGGGTTTCATCCAGAGTCGCGCCTTGGGTATTGGCTCCAGGCAGCTCCTCGACAAAGCCGACGAAGCCTTCCGGCACTTTTTTGAAGACCTGGGTGAATTTCATGGCGGCTCCTGCTTAGAAAATACTCAGCGCTTTGGCAACAACGACTTCAGCCGTCGGCAGTTGCAGGGCTTCGAGTGGCGGGCTGTAGATGGCGGGGGAGTCAAGGCTGCACACGCGCTGCACGGGGGCGTCGAGCTCGTCAAAGATCCGCTCCTGAATCATGTAGGCGATCTGGGCGCCGATGCCGCAGTAGGGCTTGTTTTCTTCGACGTAGATGGCGCGGTGCGTTTTCGCGACTGAGGCGAGGATGGTGTCTTCATCCAGCGGGCGGATGGTTCGCAGATCGACGACTTCGGCGCTGATGCCGTGCTCTTCTTCGAGGATTTTGGCGGCTTCGAGGCAGGTGATGACTGCTTTGCCGTGGGCAATGAGCGAGACGTCGGTGCCTTCGCGCTTCACATCAGCAAGACCGAGGGGGATGAAGAGTTCGCCGCCAGGGAGTTCGTCATTGCCGGGCACGTCCCATTCTTCGCCGTAGAGCTTGGTGCTCTCCATGAACATGACGGGGTCGTTGTCACGGATGCTGGCCTTCATGAGGCCCTTGGCATCGTAGGCGTTGCTGGGGCAGACGCACTTCATGCCAGGGAAGCTGGCCATGATATTTTCCGGCGTGTGGGAGTGGGTGGCGCCCACGCTGGTACCGCCATTGGCCGGACCACGAATGACGATGGGGACGTTGATCTTGCCGCCGCTCATGTAGCGCACCATGGCGCCGTTGTTTACGATCTGATCCCAGGCGACGGTGTAGAAGCTCCAAAACATGAGTTCCATCACGGGGCGCACGCCAAGCATGCTGGCACCGATGCCCATGCCGATAAAGCCGGCTTCGCTGATGGGGGTGTCTACGAGGCGTTTGTCGCCCCATTTGTCCCAGAGGCCTTGGGTGACTTTATAAGCCCCGTTGTATTGGGCGACTTCCTCGCCCATGACCACGACCATGGGGTCGCGGGCGATTTCTTCATCAAGGGCTTCACGGATGGCGTCGCGGTAGGTGATTCGGCGGGGCATGGCAGGTTTTGAGGGGGCAGTAAGTCGGGGCGGGGCGGGGCGGTGTCAAGCGGGCGGCTGCATGGAGAAAGGACAAAACGCCAACGGTGAGGAAAGCGAATAATTCTAACCAATGTCTCTCAAAGCTGAAAAAGTGCCGATTCGCAGGTGATTTTATTAATAAATCTTAACTTTTTTTAGAAATGATGTTGACGATCACCCGAAAGTTTAGTTGAACGGAGGTTGTTCATTCTTCGCTCGTGTCACCTTCATCCGGTCCATCCTCCTATACTGGCCGCAAACTTGCTCAAAAAACACGAGCGAAGTGTAAAATTCCTTTTATACTGACTACCCCCTGCGTCTCGGCCGGGGGCAGGGACGTTGGTCCTTGTATCGTATTACACACCTAGAACGCTCATATGGAACTCGACGGAGGCATTAAGATTTACCTGCGTGAGATCGGCAAGACTGACTTGCTGACTCCCGACCAGGAGGTCGAGCTTGCTGAACGCATCAAACGTGGCGACCCCGAAGCCCGTTCGCACATGATTCGTGCGAACCTCCGCCTCGTGGTGAAGATCGCCCAGGATTACGCCAACTACGGTCTGCCACTTCTCGACCTCATTTCCGAAGGAAACATCGGCCTGATGAAGGCCGTGGAACGCTTCGATCCGAACAAGGGTGGCAAACTTTCAACCTACGCCGCCTGGTGGATCAAACAATCCATCAAACGTGCCCTCGCCAACCAGTCCAAGACCATCCGCCTTCCTGTCCACATGGTGGACAAGATCAGCAAGATGCGCCGTGTGGCCATGGCGATGTCTGAAGAACTGGGCCGCGAACCCACCGACGACGAACTCTCCGAAGAAATCGGCATTGATCGTGCCAAGCTCAGCCAGCTCAAGGTCGCTTCCATGCGCCCTGCCTCGCTGGACGCCCCGATCAGCGACGACGACAGCACGGAGTTCGGCGAAATCGTCGGCGATGAAAACGCCCAGACCCCGTTCGACCTGCTTTCGCATAAAAACATGCACAGCCAGCTCGATGGCCTGCTGACCGTTCTCGACGAACGCGAACGCAAGATCATCGATGCCCGCTTCGGCCTTGCCGGCCAGAAGCCCCGCACGCTGGAAGAAGTCGGTCAGGAGTTCGGCGTCACCCGCGAGCGTATCCGTCAGCTGCAAAACATCGCCCTGCGCAAGCTCCGCCGTGCCCTGCAGAAGAAGGAAGACCCGATTCCAAAGGCTCTCCGCAATGCCGGTGGCAAAAAGAAGCGCAAAAAGGCCGCCGCCGCCGAAGCCGAGGACGAATAGGATCCCATCAATCACGAAGCCGGAGTCGCAAGACTCCGGCTTTTTCGTGGGCTACTTTGCCACCGGCAAAAACTGCACCGCATCCGCTATCACGACCTTGTCCGCCTCCGTGCCCTCATTGGACACCCGCACCCAGCCCGTGCGACCCGCGTCAAACCGAAACGTGCCCAGCGTGCGAAACAGCCGCCCATGCTCCGGCTCCTGCTGCTGATTGATGATGACCTTCGCCTCCCCATCGGCGTGATGAATCGTCACCGGCGTCTTCGTTGAACGCCGCACATTGTAGCAATGCGCCAGCCGCACCTCATACCAGCCTGACTTCGGCAGCTTCGGCGTGAAGGTCACCGACTTGCTCCCCTTCCCTGCCTTCATGTCATGCAGGTACCCCAGCCCCACGTACGGCGGTGTGTGCGTGGAGTACTGCCACTCGCCGACGAGCTCGGCATCCATCTCATCCACCACAATTCCCGGCAGTATTGCCGAATCCGACACAATAAACTTCACCATGTCCGGCCGGTCCACCTCACCCGGCGGATGAATGTTTGGAACAGCCTTGGGATGTGGTTTGAGGACCTCAGCGGCCATGACGACGCCGAAAAGAATCATCAGGGAAGCCAGGCGAAGAATCATGCGCGCTTGATGGGAAGCTTCAGCTCCTGAAATTTGTGGCGGATGAAATCCAGCGCCTCTGCTGGAACACCTTCACGTGGCAATGTGAGATTATTTCCCTGAACCAGTGCAAGTAGAATGCAGTCGTGATGTTCAATGAGTTCACCAAACACTGTCCACTTCAACTCGGTGCTCCCAAGATTGGACTGCGCCTGGAGCGTTTCCTCATTCAAACAGTAATGTACGGGAGCATCCCCCTGCATACGTTTCCAGGCAGCAATGCTGCGCCGCTGCCGGATCTCAATGGCGGAATACACCGCCAGCATAAAACCAATGGTCGTCATACCGAAAATCGAAGAAGCGCTCCATGTGCCCGGACGATAATCCAGCACCACTGCTACAATAACCAACACCAAGGCGAACACTAGGCGCGGCCAATGGCGAAGCAGCCGACGTCTCGCGACACGTCGAAGAAGTTTTTCACTGATATGAACGTCGAATTCGATGGGCATGTGAGGATGACTTAATCGTGCTGGATGTGGCGGCAAAATTGAAACCTACTTCCCCGCCTTCTCGTTCATCAAATACCCCAGCAGATTGATGAACGTCTTCTCATCCAGCATCTGCCCAAACACTGGCGGCATGAGCGACATCGGCGTCGTGACATCCTTCGCGAGATCATTCTTGGAAACACGCTGCTCTTGTCCGGCGGCATCGGAGAGGATCAGGACCTGACCCGCTTCTCCTTTGAGGAAGCCACTCAGTGCGGAGCCATCCTTCAGCGTCAGCGTGTGCAGATGAAAATGCGCATCCACATTGCGGTTCGGATCCAGGATATCTTCGCTCAACCGCTCCGCTCCACGCGCGCCGATGCCATCAAGCTGCGGACCGATCAAACCACCCGCACCACGGATCTGATGGCACACTGCACAATTCGTCGTGAACACCGTCTTCCCCGCCGCCACATCCGGCTTCGCCTTCGCAAATGCCGCCGCCCGCGTGGCGATCAACGCATCCAGCTGCTTCCGCTGCTCCGGTGAAACCGGCAGCGGCGGTGGTGCAGGCCTTGGCGGCAGATAAGCCACCAGCTTCTCACGCAGCGCAGCCGGTGCCGTGTGTTGCAGCAGCATGGCGAGTGTTTTGAGCGCGCTGCGTGTGCTGTCCTCATTTTGGAAATCATTCACGCTGATCACCGCCGGCTCGATGCGTGTGATGCCCAACCACGCATAGGACTTGCCGTCATCCCCATCGACGATCTCAAGCCGAACGGACTTGCCGACATGTTGGGCGAGATCCAATTCAACACGCTGACACACATCACTGCGCGACGGAAACACACTGGCGAGCGTCGCACCGCTCTGCGCATCCACTATGCGAGCAAGGTTTTTGTCATGCGCTTTGGCAGATGGTTGTCCACGATGCCCGTTGATCCAAAGCGCGAGCTTTGCAGGCGCGGCAAAGACCTTGGATGTCAGAATGCCCGTGAGCTTTTCTTCATCTCCGCCTTTGGTCATGCTTTGCAACACTTGTGCCTCTGTGCCGTCTGCACACTTCCGTGGCTGCAATGACCACCTCGCACTGCCCTGTGCGGTCCAAGCAGGCACAGGCTGCTTGTCTGCTGAATCGAGAAGCTGTGTGGCAAGTTCCTGCGCCCATGCTAGAAGTTCCGGATTCGCAGGCGCACCGCGTTCGCTGAGGCCGTTTTGGAGGGCTTGCACTAGATCGATTTGGGAGGAAGCGGGCTTGTCTCCATACGCCTTGCGGGTTTCACGCATCGCGGTTTCAAGCAGACCGACTTCACCGTAACGGGCAAGATGCTGAAGAATCTGCGCCCGGCTGATCGACGGCTTCTTTTCGAGCGTTTCCATCCGCCATAGCCATGCACTGGCTTCGGTGTTTGGCACGGCCAGCACCACTTCAGCGGCATCATAGGCATCCGGAGGAAGCGCCTTCAAATTCGCCGGCACCAGCAAGATTCTGCGCAATGCAACTTTGGCGGTGAGATTCAAGGTTGCATCTGAACTACTTTTCCTGATCAGCGAAACCACCTCTTCAACAGCAGCTGGATCTTCGGATACACCCATTGCCTCGGCGCCCATCTTTTTTCGTTCAGAAGTGCTTCTCGATACTTGCCGTGTGCCAGAGTCCAGCTCGATTTTTTCGAATGTGATAGTGAACTTTCCTCCAGTAAAATCCCCTTGGGTACGGGTCTGCGCGAACAACCCGGGAATTCCAGGCTTGCCTTTAAACGCGCTCAGTATTCTGAGCGCTTGTGCTTCACAATAATCATCCAACTCGAACAATTTTTGGAATTGCGTCCAGCTTGCTTTTTCAAGCCGTGCAGCAATCCACATGGAATGAACAAGACGAGTCAGAACCTGATCTGTGCCAGTAGGGTTCAAGTTTTTGGCAACGTCATATGCCGTTTCTCCGCGTTCATAGACTGTTTGGGTAGCGAGGTAGCGCCTTGTTAGATTCTTGGATTCCAATTGCTTTGCCAGATCTTTGTCTGACAAGGCGGTTATATTTGCATCCGAAAGTGAAGGGGGCGGCCCCTCTTTCACCACCCGCCAGATCCGTCCCCTCTCCTTGTCCCGCCCCGGATGATCCAGCGGCACCTCGTAGTGGCCGATGATCTTGTTGTAGAAGTCTGCGATGTAGAGCGCGTTGTCGGGACCGAGTTGGAGATCAACGGGGCGGAACCAGGGATCATCGCTGGTGATGAAGTCGGGCTGTTCGTTGGCTTTGGGCGTGGAACCGGTGAAGGTGACCTTGTCGTGG
This sequence comes from uncultured Verrucomicrobiota bacterium, assembly GCA_903838675.1. Taxonomy (GTDB): domain Bacteria; phylum Verrucomicrobiota; class Verrucomicrobiia; order Verrucomicrobiales; family Verrucomicrobiaceae; genus Prosthecobacter. The sequence continues at coordinate 97,216 of CAILZI010000141.1, read as the reverse complement.
TTCACGCGGGAGGTGACGCAGTTGCCGACAAACATGTGGTCGTCCCACTCGGGGCCCCAGACGCCACCGTCGAGGTAGACGATGCCGCAGATGCCGGTGGAGCCGTGGCTGTGCTCACACATCACGGGGGCGAAGCCGAGGCCATCATCCGCTTTGCCAAAGCTGGGATAGCATGCACCACGGATGAGCTGGTAAATAGGCGAGCTGTGGCAGTCGGCGCTGTAGAGATTGCCAAAGCGGTCCCAGCAGAGGCCAAAGGGATTGACCTGGCCGCTGGTCCATTTTTCGATGCGCGAACCATCGGGACGGAATCGAAAGACGTTGCCGCTGTGGAGATCGAGCGTGCTGCCGTCCTTGGCCTTGAAGTGGCTCGCGTTATTGAAGCCATGGGTAGCATATACCCAGCCGTCGAGGCCGAGACGGTAGCTGCTGCACATGCCGTGCGTGTCCTTTTCATAACCGAGCGGGCCGAAGAGAATCTCGCGGTGGTCGGCTTTGTCATCGCCATCGGTGTCGGCAAAGTACCAGATGTTCGGAATGCTCCAGGCGATGCAGCCGGCCTTGTGCTCCGGTTTGTGCCAGGGGAGCACCCCAGTGGGAATGTTCAGGCCGTCGGCGAAGTCGGTGACTTTGTCGGCCTTGCCGTCGCCATCGGTGTCTTCGAGGATTTTGATCGCGTCGCGGCTGTCTTTGACGCGTGTGCCCTGCGCGTCGGACCAGCGGCTTTTGTCGGCGGAGTAGGGATACTCGACGGTCGATGACACCCAGAGACGGCCGCGAGCATCGAAGGCCATGTTGATGGGCTTGTTGATCATCGGCTCACTGGCGAAGAGCTGCACGGTGAAACCCGGCGGCACATGCAGCCCCGCGCGCTCCTGCTCCGGGGTCAATGCGTCCGTCTCACGCACGAGGCGCATTTTATCCTCCGCCGCATGAAGATTGGCGGTCACGGTGCATAGCAAGAGGAAGCAGCGAAGGAAAGACATGCAGCCATTACAGCGCAAACCGCAGTCTTCATTCAAGCAGCGTTTCGTGATTCAATGGAGCAGGCCCCATTGTCACAGGTCGTCTCTGTGATCTGCGCCCGCAGCGCGTCATCGCTGCGCAAACGCAGCAGGTGCGAAAGACCGATGCGGTTGCTGGAAATCCAGTGAACTACCCGCCGGGCGATCTGCTGCATCGCCGGACTCGCGAGCCGCAGCGACCACTCGCGATACTCGCGCAGCGCCCACAGGCACGTCACCCATGCGCCTGCTCCCTGCCAAAGAGATCCATCATCGCCCATGACAACGATTTCTTGATCTGCACGCAGGTGGGGCAGATCCGGGCAACGCTGGAGTGCCTGCACCGAATCGTAAGGCAGAAACTCCAACCGCACGTAGGCGGCCTGTTCGAGCATCCAGCGCCGGAAGCGCGAGCACAGGCCGCAGCGGGCATCGTAAAAGATGGTGAGGGTGTTCATGACTTATTCATCAAGGGTTCGCGATTACGTGATCTCACATAGGCCGCAACCATGCCTGTGATGCCCGGACTGCTCAGAGGGAAGAAGGCTTGCGAGGTGAAAAGCTCGGCAGCGTTCTTTGTGGAACCAACGCGCAAAAATGCATCGAGCACGATGATAACAACCACAGTGCTCCCGGCCATGAATCCTAAAATTGAGGCCGGCCAAGGCCTGCGCAACTTAGATTGATCGGGTACCAGCAGGTCAACAGGCAGGAAAATAATAAGCCATGCGGCGAGAATCACGAGGCCAGTGGCCGCGCCAAGAAAGAGAACCTTCATGATATCATCCAGAATCCAAATTTCCTCGATACGAAGTTCAGGGATCATTCCCACCCACCAGGCGATGTTGCACGCAATCCAGCCGCACAACATCGCGAGGAACGACAGCTTCAATTTGTGCAGGAACGTTTTCATAGCGTGTCGAGGATGTCATTCGCTTTGCTGGCGCGGTTCATCGCAGGCACCGGGGGTGGCAGGTGGGCCAGCGTGGCGCGGCGGCGCATGCGGGTGAAGACGTAGAGATTGAAGAAGTGCATGCCGCCCAGCATGAGCAGCACGACGCCCATCTTGCCGCTGAGAAGCTCAAAGACGCCGCGCGCGCCGCTGATTTCTTCCGTGCTTTTCAGATATAGCGAGACGAAGCCGATGTTGACGAGGTAGAAGCCGACGACGAGCAGGTGATTGACGCTGTCGGCGAGGTCGGTGTTTCCGTTGAAGCAATCAACGAGGAAGATGCGGCCGTTTTTATGCAGGGTGCGCCACCCAGACGGTCATGCAGACGGCAAGGATGAGATAGAGGCTGTAGCTAATTACGGTTTCGTTCATATGGGTGTGTGGTTTGTGTTTGTGTTGAAGGGAAATTGTCTATACTGAAATTTCAGATATTAGTGAAACATGGAGGCATGAAAAGATCAGCCGAGGAGGCGCATGGCCCACTGCAGGGCGGAGGCGTGCTTCATGGAGATCACGGTGTCGGCGACTTTGACGCCGAAGCTGAGGAATTCGTCGAGATCCTGCATCTGCTGGTGGAAATCCTTGCCCGGCCCTGTGGCTTCGTCTTTGGTGCGGGCGGCGCAGTCCCGCAGGAGATGGATGGCAGGCTCGATTTCGCGGCGCTTGCGCTCCTTCGAGATGGTGATGAAAATCTTCCAGACATCCTTTTCGGCCTCGAAGTACTCCTTGCGGTCGCCCTTCTTGGTGATGATGCGCACGAGGTTCCAGCCGACGAGGTCCTTCAGATTGGTGTGCGCATTGCCACGGCTGATTTCGAGCCGCTCCATGACATCGTCCGTACACATGGGTTCAGGAGCCGTCATGAGCAGGGCGTGAATCTGGGCCATCGTGCGAGGGATGCCCCACTGCGTGCCGAGCGAACCCCACTGGACCACGAATTCCTCGCGTGCCTTTTCCCATTCTGGTAGTTCCTTGCTCACGCTTTCATTTATAACTGAAAATAATGAAAGGCAAGTGGTTTCGAAACTTCTTCATCCCTGTGGAAGGCGAAAGGCCCAAGTCATAGGAGGGCACTTACCAAGTGCCAGTCTGGGGGCTTGGCGTATGTCATGAGGACCCGGCTCAGACGGCACTTGGCAAGTGCCGCTCCTTGGTGATCACGGACTCAGCCGCACCTTCGCCCACACGCCACCCTCCCGGCGGTAGCGGATGCGGTCATGCAGGCGGCTCACACGGCCCTGCCAGAACTCGATTTCGTCCGCCAGCAGCGTGTAGCCGCCCCAGTGCGGCGGGCAGGGGACCTGCTGGCCTTCGGGATACTGCGCCTTAAGTTCGACATCGCGCTGCTCCAGCCACTCACGGCCCGGAATGACCACGCTCTGATCCGACACCCAGGCGCCGATCTGATGCCCATAGGGGCGGCTGGCGAAGTACTTCTCTGCATCTGCACGATCCAGCTTGGAGATGGCACCGCGAAGGCACACCTGATGATGGCGGTCCGTCCACAGGAAGCAGGCGGAAGCGCGGGCGTCTGCGGCAATTTCGTGGCCCTTCCGGCTCTCGTAGTTGGTGTAAAAATGAAAGCCGCGCTCGTCGATACCCTTGAGCAGCACGGTGCGCACCGTCGGCGTGCCATCGAGGCCGTTGGTGGCCAGGCTCATCGCATTCGGCTCCGGCAGCTTGTGGGCGAGGGCGTCGTTGATCCAGTGCGTGAAGAGCTCCACGGGATCGGCCGGGGCGCTGTGTTCGTCGAGTTCGCCCTGGTCGTAGCTCACGCGCAGGTCGGGCAGGTTCGGTTTGTCAGTCGGGTTCATTCGGGTTACAAGAAACGCGTGCCGTGCGGCCTGCGCTACGTCAGCTTTGGCCTTTTGCACACTCTTTTGCTCCATGCCATCCTCTGTCACCGGCGTCATCCAAGATCTCGAACGCATCCTGCTAACCCCGACGCAAATCAGCGAACGGGTGGACGCCATGGCTGCGAGGTTGAATGCAGAACTTGCAGGCAGAGTCGTCACCGTGGTGGCGCTGATGGATGGCGGTCTCTTCTTTGTGGCCGATCTGCTGCGCCGGCTGGAAATGCCCGTGCGGCTGTACACCCTGAGCGCCAGCAGCTACCAAGGCGGAACCACCACCACGGGCGAAGTGAAGGTGAACTGGCCTGCCAACTTCGACCTGCGCGATCAGGATGTGCTCCTGCTCGATGACATCCTCGACACGGGCCTCACACTCAGCGTCATTTGCGAGCGCCTTCTGGCGCTGCAGCCCGCCTCCCTGCGCACCTACGTCCTGCTCAGCAAGCGCCGTCAGCGACTGCGCGAAGTGCCACTGGATGACGCGGGTTTTGAAATCGACGACGAATTCGTCGTCGGCTACGGCATGGACTACCAGGGCCGATTCCGCAACCTGCCCTGCATCGGCATCCTGAACCCGGGCTCGCCGTCATGAAGCTGCGCGTCCTCTTCTTCTCCGTCCTGCGCGACATCACCGGCACGGACGAAGTCACCCTCGAAGTCCCAGCTGGCGCCACCATGGGCGACTTGCTCGCCCAAATCGAAACCCGCTGGCCAAAACTGCGCGACTGGCAAAACAGCCTGCTTCTGGCTTTGGATCAAACCTACGTGAAGCGAGATGAGCCGCTGCATGACGGCGGCGATGTCGCCATCATGCCGCCGGTACAGGGAGGGTAAGGCGTGGTGATGTGGCCGTACTCTTTGCATAAATTATAATATTGATAATTTATATATATTATGTAATTTGCAGGAACGTAATATGTTACGCCTGCGCCATCTTTTAGCCCTCAGCCTGCTCATGGTTTCGCCAGCAGGTGCGGTGATCTATTATGATCAGGAGAACTCTTCGTACAACACCACCGCCCCTACAGGTAACTCCGGCTGGCAGTATGAGGGCTACTTCGGCAGCTACCTCGGCACGATGATTTCGCCGAACCTGTTCATCACGGCGGCCCACATCGGTGTGGCATCCAGCACGTTCGACTACAACTCGAACTTCAGTGGAACGACCTCGACGTCCTACAACATCGACACAAGTTTCAACAGTGGCGTGGGTTACTACAACATCCCCGGCACGGACCTGGATATTTTCAAAGTCACCGGTGGCACCTTCTCGACTTATGCTCCGCTTTACACGGGTGGCTCGACGACGCTGGCATTTGAGGACATCGGGCGTGGCACCCAGCAGGGCGCGGCTGTCACCAGTTCTGGCGGGCTCATCACGCATGGCTGGCTCTGGGGGACGCAGGATGGCGTCGCCCGCTGGGGGCAGAACACTTTTACCGGATCGGTCAACGGCTCGACCCTGGGACTTTCCGGAACCTTGCTTTCCGCAAGCTTCAGCAGCTCCAACGACATGACGCTGTCGGTGGGAGACTCCGGCGGTGCGGCGTTCGTGGACAACGGCGGCGTCTGGCAGCTTGCCGGGATCAACTATGCTGTGCAAAGCGGTCCTTTCTCTGCCAGCCCGACGGGATCGAATCCGTTTACCGCAGCACTTTACAACATGACCGGCTATTACCAGCAGGCCTCCAACGGCACGTGGGTCCCCGTGACCGGAGCCTCAACGTTCTATCTGTCAGACATCAGCGCCAATTCATCGGCAATTGATTCTGTCATCGCGGCCAACCCGGTCCCTGAACCAGGCGGCGCTCTCCTCGTGTCCTTAGCGGCCCTGGCTGCTGCGGTGCGGCGACGCCGTTCTTAGTCCGAGTCTCACGCCAGCAGGTCCTTCACCACGTGTCCGTGGATGTCGGTGAGACGGTAGTCGCGGCCTTGGAAGCGGTAGGTCAGGCGCTCGTGGTCAAAGCCAAGCAGGTGCATCACCGTGGCCTGGAAGTCGTGCACGTGGACTTTGTTTTCAGCGACGCTGAAACCGAGTTCATCGGTGCTGCCATACTCAAAGCCGCCCTTCACGCCGCCGCCGGCCATGAAGAGGGAGAAGCAGTCCGGGTAGTGATCGCGGCCGAGCACTTTGCTGGCAGCGGTGCGACCTTCGCGGAAGGGCGTACGGCCAAATTCACCGCCCCAGATGACGAGGGTGTCGTCCAGCAGACCGCGCTGGCGGAGATCTTTGATCAGTGCGGACACAGGCTTGTCGGTCGCGGCCATTTTGGCAGTGAGGCCCGTGGTGATGCCGCTGCCTTCGCTGGTGCCGTGAAAGTCCCAGCCCCAGTCGAAGAGATTCACAAAGCGCACGCCTTTTTCAATGAGACGACGTGCGAGCAGGCAGTTGTTGGCGAAGCTCGCCTCTCCGGGTTTCGCGCCGTAGGCTTCGATGACGTGCTGCGGCTCCTTGGAGATGTCCATGACCTCGGGCACGCTGGTCTGCATGCGGAAGGCGAGTTCGTATTGAGCGATGCGCGTGACGGTTTCGGGATGTCCAAATTCGGTGACCTGCTGCTGATTGAGATCCTGCAGGGCATCGAGCGTCTTGCGACGCATGGCGCGATTCATGCCGGCGGGATCACTCACAAAGAGGACGGGATCGCCCTTGCTGCGGCACTGCACGCCTTGATACACGCTGGGGATGAAGCCGCTGCCCCAGCAGCCCTGGCCGCCGCTGGGCTGCGTGCCACTGGAGATAAGTGCGACGAAGCCCGGCAGATCCTGATTCTCCGTGCCGAGGCCATACGTGGCCCACGAACCCATGGAGGGCCGGCCCTGCCGTGCATGACCGGTGAAGAGCAGCAGTTCTGCGGGTGCGTGATTGAACTGATCCGTGTTCATCGAACGGATCATGCACATCTCATCGGCGATGGTGTGGAAGTTCGGGCAGGCATCGCTCATTGTGATGCCGCCTTTGCCATATCGCGCAAAGGTGCGCGGCGTACCCATGAGTTTTGGCACCCCGGTGGTGAAAGCAAAGCGCCGGCCTTTGAGAATCGAGTCGGGGCAGTCCTGCCCGCTGCGCTTCACGAGCTCCGGTTTGTAATCAAACAGATCGAGATGAGGCGGCGCTCCCGACATGTGCAGGTAGATCACGCGCTTGGCCTTCGGTGCGAACTGCGACTGCTTGGGCGCGAGCGGATTGTCCGACGCAGCGCTGGCTCCCGCCTTCTGCTGCAGCGCATGCATGGCGATGGCCCCGAGGCTGAACTGCCCCGCGTTGCCGAGGAACTGCCGGCGCGTATTGAGCTGAAGGGTGTCGTGTGTGATGGGGTTCATGGTGAAATCAGGTTAAATTTAACGGCGCATCAAAAACTCGTCCAAATTCATCACCACATTGGCGATGGTGGTCCACGCCGCGAGTTCTGCAATATCGGCGTCTTTGGGTGCGGGGCCAAGGGGATCCGTCGCCATCTTGGTGGCATCCGCTGGGTCTGCGCGATAGGTCGTGAGCGTTTCATCGTAGAGTCGGCTCAAAGACGCTACTTCATGGGCATTCGGTGCGCGTGAAAGGCAGAGTCTGAAGAGAACGGAGAGGCGCTCGGGCGTTGCTTTGGCTTCAGCGACGAGGCGGCGGGCCATGGCTTGATTCGTTTCGATGAAGACGGGATCATTGAGCGTCACGAAGGCTTGCAGCGGCGTGTTCGTGCGGCTGCGGCGAATCATGCACACCTCGCGGTTGCCGGCGTCAAAGGTGGTGAAGCTGGCGTAGGGACTGTTGCGGCGGACTTCGGTGTAGAGACTGCGGCGGTGCTTGTCTTCGCCGGGGCTGATGGTCCAGTCATTGCTGCGGCCAAAGGCGGTGGTGAGGCCGAGATTCGGCGTCAGGGGGCGCACGGGCGGGCCGTACATTTTGGCACTGAGCAGACCGCTGACGGCGAGTGCCTGATCCCGCAGCAGCTCGCCTGTGGGGCGGAAGCGCGGACCACGCGCGAGGAGGCGGTTGTCAGGATCGCGCTCATTGAGTTCCGGCGTCGTCTTGGAAGTCTGCTGATAGGCCTGACTGGTGAGCAACAGTTTGAGCATGTGCTTGATGTCCCAGCCGCTGTCCATGAGCTCGGCAGCGAGCCAGTCGAGCAGTTCGGGATGCACCGGCAGATCTCCCTGGCTGCCGAACTCCTCGCTGCTGCACACGATGCCGGTGCCGAAGATGCTTTCCCACAAACGGTTCACGGTCACCCGCGCCGTGAGCGGATTGTCACGGCTGACGAGCCATTTGGCCATGGTGAGGCGATTGCGCGGCGCATTCGCGGGCAGCGGATTAAAGGTAGCAGGCGTGCCTGCATTGACTTCATCCCCCAGCGCCTGCCAGTTTCCACGGAGCTGGATCTTCGTCACGCGCCGCTGCTTGGGATCAAGATCACGCATGATGGGCACTGTGACCGGCTTGAGCGCGGCGAGTTCCTTGCTGGCGGCGGCGAGACGCGTGCGCTCCGTGGCGGAAGCCTTGGACACATTGCGCACGAAGTATTCCACGACGGTCTGCTGCTGTGCGGGCGTGCGCTTGTCCTTCGCCTGTGCGAGCGCGGCGACGACATTCTCCGGCACCTTGGTGACCTGCTGCACCCGGGCGTCTCCCGTGTAGCTGAGGCGAAAACTACCGAGGGTGTGCTGCTTGTGCTCACTGGTTTGACCGAGAGTGATTCGCAGCTTGGAACCGGACGGAATCACCACTGGGGATGCGGCCAGCAGGGTGAGAGTGTGAGGCTTGTCGGCAGCCCCAGAGACGGCCCAGCCCTGTTGTTTTTTATCCTTCGGCTTCAGGACGGACGCGGCGGTGAAGCCATCCTGTTCGAAATCAGCCAGGGCGGTGGTGAAGCTCACGGCGACCGGGCCGCTGATAGCAAAAGCCTTGTCTGTTTGCGGTCCGGGGGTGGCAGCGCTCTTCCACAGGGTCTGACGTTTGTCATCGAGCAAAACGACGCGGAAACCATCCAGGCGAGCGCCTGTACCGCCGTCCGTGCGGTTCCATACGACGACGCGGTCTACGGGTTTGGCTGCTTTCAGATCCACTTCCCACCACGGATCGTTGTCGGTGCCGGAGGTGTGGGAGACGCTGCTTTTCGCGTAATTGCCTTCAGTGTTGCCATCGTTGGCACGTTTGGCAGCGGCGTCTGTGTATTGGCTACTTTGCGTGGCGACACCGGCAGGTGCCATGTTTTCGTTGCCATTGAAAACCTGCACTTCAGCCAGTTGCAGCATCTTTTTCTCCCCCGGCAGTTCGATGCGCACATAGCGCGCCTGCGGTGCCTGCTTGGAATCCGGCGGCACGACTTCCGCTTTGACGTCGGTGATGACGAAGTTGCCAAACCCGGCGGCGGGAATTGTCTCGATGCGCAGCGCGCTGAGTTTGTCGCCCGTGGCGGGCAGCTCGATGGTGTAGCTGTCCGTGTCGCTGGTTTTAGGAATTGAAACGGTGCCGTTCGCAGCAATGGCGGCGGTTTGTTTGGACTGCGTGGTCACCTGCAAGGGCTGCGGTGTCTGCCAGCCAAGATCACGGGCAAAGCCCTGGTCCCAGGTGTCCAGTCCGGCGAGCCATGCCGGGGCAGGGGCCGTGAACTTCTGCTCCAGCGTGTCGATCTCCCTTTTCAGATTGGCCCGCTGCTGTGTCAGCTCCGCTGTATCGAAGCTGTGAAGCGGCACTTCGTCTTTCTTGTCGCTGTCGGCGCTTTGATTGAGGAAGGCGTAGAACTGGAAGTACTCGTTGATCGTGATGGGATCAAACTTGTGCGTGTGGCATTGGGCGCAGGCCATCGTGGTGCCCATCCACACCGCGAAGGTGGTGTTCACGCGGTCGATGATGGCGGCGTTGCGGAATTCCTCGTCGTCAGTGCCACCTTCGTTCTGCGTCATCGTGTTGCGATGAAACGCGGTTGCGATGAGCTGATCGTCCGTGGGATTTGGCAGAAGGTCGCCTGCGTTTTGCTCGATGGTGAACTGATCAAAAGGCATGTTTGTGTTCAGCGCACGCACAACCCAGTCGCGGTAGGCCCAGATCTCACGCGGCTGATCGCTCGGGTAGCCGGAACTGTCCGCATAACGTGCGAGATCGAGCCACTGCCGTGCCCAATGCTCGCCATAGGCGGGGAGGGAGAGGAAATGATCGACGATCTTGTCGTAGGGCTGGGAGGTCAGCGCCTCCAGTTCTGCAAGAGTGGGCGGCAGCCCGGTCAAATCGAGAGCGACTCGGCGGATCAGCGTGGCGGTGTCGGCCTGGGGCGAGTATTTGAGACCTTCTTGTTTCAGACGTTGCAGGAGGAAAGCATCCACCGGCTGTTTGGCTCCTGCGGGGACCGCCGGTTTCACCACCTTCTCATAGCTCCAATGCTTACCCCAAGGCGCGCCTTGTTTGATCCATTCGGTCAGCAGTGCGATCTGCGCGGGAGAGATGGTCTTGTGCTGCTTTGGCGGCGGCATGACCTCGTCGGCATCTTTGCTCACGATGCGCTCCAGCAGGGCGCTCTTTTCGGGATGCCCGGGCACCACGGCGAAGACGCCTTCGTGATTCTTTTTGGCACTGGTTTCTTCATCGAGGCGCAGCCCAGCCTCGCGCTTCTTTTCGTCAGGGCCGTGACAGAAGAAGCAGTTCTCACTCAGGATGGGCCGGATCTCCTTGGAGAAATGGATGGGACGCGATGCCGACTCTGCGACAGCGGAGGTGATGAGAGGAAGAGTGATGAATAGACGAATCACGCTGTGTGATACGTTGCAGACGGGCCGATCTTGACTCGGAGCGGCATTCTCCATGCGCGGAGCGGATGTCTTGCGGCTGGGAGCTTGATCCGAGCTTCTTTTTTCACGGACCGCTGCTGCCGTCCATGCGGTATTGCAGGTCAGTGTTGTTCAAGGCCAGGAAGCGCATCGCCCCTATGATCTCTGCATCCTGCATGTTTGAGATTCGGAACAAACGCCCTCCAAAAGCGCCTGTGGCTGGAGTTGTGCCTGTGCGGAGGTTTTCAATAGTGGCCTTCTCATCACCCGGTACGATAAAACTGGCGCCAGCAGCGTTGGCCATGGCTGCCACATTGGCAATTTCCTGGGCATTGCGCTTGTCCTTCTGATCTTCCGCTCCTTGACGGGCACTGCCCATGGCCATGAGGGCAATGTTCGTGACAACTGCGAGAATGCAGATCGTGATCAACAATTCCAACAGGCTCAATCCGGACGCGGAAGGGCATGTTTTTTGGAAATTTGAAACTGTGGTTGTCATTGCGATCACTACATTTTTATAAATGTTATCTTAATTACAGTATTTTTACAAACATTTTTGTTGCTATGCTCTTCGTCCTAGGTCCAACCGGCTTGCTTGTGGCTGATTTCCAATCAGATGGCCCCTACCGCTGCCCAGTCGGCCGCAAACCCCGCCTTTACCTTCGGCCTCATCCCGCTACCATCCGCGCTCCCTTTTCCCCAGCCAATCATGTCCGCCGTCCCCACCGCCGCCCAGATCCGCCAGAGCTTCCTCGACTTCTTCAAGGAGAAGCAGCACACCATCGTCCCGAGTGACAACGTGGGCTACACCAGCCGCGACGGCGCACGCATTTTCACCAACGCCGGCATGAACCAGTTCGTGCCCATCTTCCTCGGAGAGCGCAGCGCTGATGTGGACACCTGGCCCGGCGTTCTGCACAAAGGCCTGCCCACCCGTGCGGCGGACACTCAGAAATGCATCCGCGCCGGCGGCAAGCACAACGACCTCGAAGACGTGGGCCTGGACACCTACCACCACACCCTTTTCGAAATGCTGGGCAACTGGAGCTTCGGCGACTATTTCAAAAAAGAAGCCATCTCCTGGGCCTGGGAGCTCGTCATCGAGCGCTGGAAATTCCCTCCGACGCGCGTTTTCGCCACCATCTACCAGCCCGGCAAAGGCGACCCCGCCGACCGCGACCAGGAAGCCTGGGACATCTGGGCCGAGAAGTTCCGCAGCATCGGCCTCGATCCCGACATCCACATCGTCAACGGCAACAAGAAGGACAACTTCTGGATGATGGGCGACACCGGCCCCTGCGGCCCCTGCACCGAGATCCACATCGACCTCACCCCCGGCGCTCCGAATCTCGACGAAGACCGCCAGCGCGCGGGTGCCCTGCTCGTGAACGGCAGTGATGCCAGCTGCATCGAGATCTGGAACAACGTCTTCATTCAGTACAACGCCAACCCCGATGGCTCCTTCGTCCCGCTCCCCGCACAGCACGTGGACACCGGCATGGGCTTTGAGCGCGTCTGCTCCATCATCCAGGGCACCAAAAACTTCACCGACTTCGAGACGGCCAAGATCAGCAACTACGACACCGACGTCTTCAAGCCCATCTTCGACGAACTCACCAAGCACTCCGGCAAAACCTACGCCAGCACCCTGCCGAAGGCCAATGAGCAGGGCCACGTGGTCCCCGTCACCGAGCAGGAAAAAATCGACGTCGCCTTCCGCGTCATCGCCGACCACCTCCGCACCCTCAGCTTCGCCATCGCCGATGGCATCCAGCCCGGCAACTCCGACCGCAACTACACCCTCCGCCGCATCCTCCGCCGCGCCGTGAAGTACGGCCGCACGCTGGAGTTTAAAGAGCCGTTCTTTTTCAAGCTCGTCGATGTCCTCGCAGCCCAGATGGGCGATGTGTTTCCTGAAGTGCGTACGAAGAAAGAGCAGATCAAGAGTGTGCTGAAGCTGGAGGAAGAAAGTTTCAATCGCACTTTGGACAAGGGCATCGCGTTGTTTGAAGAAACAGCCAGTGCCGGCAAAAACATCGACGGCGCTTTTGCTTTCAAACTCTATGACGAGCAGGGCTTCCCTCTCGACCTCACCGAACTTCTCGCCCGCGAACGCGGCTTGACCGTGGACACCGCAGGCTTCAACAAGCTCATGGAAGAGCAGAAGGAGCGTGCCCGCGAAGCTGGCAAGAAGAACAAGCAAGTCGTCTCCGTCTCCGAAATCGAAACCAAAGCCCCGACCAAGTTCATCGGTTACGACGCCCTCGAAGCCGATGTGCGCGTGCTCGAAGTCGTCGAGATGAAGGACAAGACCGCTGTCGTCCTCGACGTCTCCACCTGCTACGCCGAAATGGGTGGCCAGATCGGCGATGCGGGTCAGCTCATTCTCGGCGCGAACACGTATCCGATCAGCTCCACGACCAAGGTCGGCAACACTTGGCTGCACTTCCTCGAAGGCGACGAAGCCCCCGCCGTGGATGCCACGGTGAAGCTCATCGTCGATGCCCCGCGCCGTCATGCCATCGAGCGCCACCACACCGTCACGCACATCCTCCATTGGGCGCTGCATGAAGTGGTGAACAAGGACGCCACGCAGAAGGGCTCCTCCGTCACGCCGGACAAACTCACCTTCGACTTCAACAGCGCTGCGCTCACCGCGCAGCAGATCAGCGACATCGAGCGTCTGGTGAACGAGCGCATCGTCGCCAACGATCCCGTCTCCTGGACGGAAGTGCCCTTCGTGGAAGCCAAGGCCAACAACGGCATCATGGCCCTCTTCGGCGAGAAGTACGGCGACCTCGTCCGCGTCGTGCAAATCGGCGGACAGCGCAACAAGCTCGACGGCTGGAGCATGGAACTCTGCGGCGGCACCCACACTCGTAGCACCGGCGAGATCGGCCTCTTCCGCCTCGTGAGCGAAAGTGCCGTGGCCTCCGGCGTGCGTCGTATCGAAGCCATTGCTGGCCTCGAAGCTTATAACGCCGCCCGCGCCGATGCTGAATTGTTAAAGCTCCTCGCCGGCAAAGTCAGCGCCCAAGGCACTGCGGACCTGGAGAAGAAACTCGATCAAATCCTCACGCAGCAGAAGGAACTCGAAAAGGCCCTCAAATCCGCCCAGCAGCGCGAGGCCGCAGTGAAGGCCAAAGACCTCATCTCCACCGCCGCCAACAACATCATCATCACCAACCTTGGTGACGTCGATGCCGACTACGCCGTCGGTGTGGCCGAAGCCCTGAAAGGCACCTTCAATGGCATCGTCGTCCTCGCCGCCACCGGCGGTGGCAGCGTGGCCCTCATCGCCAGCGTGGCCAAAGAGCACCAGAGCAAAGTCCAGGCCGGCAAGATCATCCAAACCATCGCCCCCATCGTCGGTGGCAAAGGCGGCGGAAAGCCCGACTTCGCCAGAGGTGGTGGCAAAGATGTGGCCAAAGTCGATGCCGCACTGGCAGAAGCGCGCAAGCTGATTGGGGCATAAACCTCTCTTCGGTTCCCAGCATCGCACACCCACGGTACGTATTGTAGTCCCGCCTTTAGGCGGTTCTGGATCAGTCCGCCTAAAAGACACGACCAAACCCAGACCGTCTAAAGGCGGGACTACAATACAGCCTTGCGTCACTCGCCACTTTGTATTGAAATCACCCCATGTACGCCTGGCGAAACTGGACGCAGGAGATGCGTGAAGAAGTGCTGGAACGCCGCAAACTGCTGAACCGTCCTTGGCACGGTCCGCCCCATTTCACCGGCCAGCAAACAAGCCAGTATCTCATCACAGGAACATGCTACGAGCATGAGCCAATCATCGGTACTTCCATCGTACGCATGGATGACTTCGTGAAGCAGATGCACCACGCGTTTGAGTCAACCAGCGCAGCCATCCACGCATGGTGCGTTCTCCCCAATCACTACCACGTGCTAACGACCACCTCAGACCTCCCGCTGCTCGTCTCCCGACTCGGCAAACTCCACGGTCAAATGTCCTTCGCCTGGAATGGCGAAGACAATTCACGTGTACATATCTGCTGGCATCGAATCACCGATCGCGCCATGCGCAGCGAATCCCACTTCTGGACGACCGTAAACTACATCCACCACAATGCCGTAAAACACGGCCACGCATCCAAATGGACCGAATGGCCGTGGTCCAGCGCGCATGATTACCTTCAAGTCCAAGGCAGAGAAGCAGCCGCCCATATCTGGCAAGCCTATCCAATCCTCGACTACGGCTCCAGTTGGGATCATTGAGCATTGCAGTATCGCCTACAGCCATTCTTCGTATTGTAGTCCCGGCTTTAGCCGGCTTTGAAAATGCCCGAATGAACCCCGGAACCGGCTAAAGCCGGGACTACAAAACACAGATTCTCCCATCCACATGCGCCGCCTCGATCAGCTCCTCTCCGCCCTCGGTTACTGCTCCCGCCGCGAGGCCATGGCCTTCGTCAAAGAAGGCCGGGTGAAGCTGGGTGGTGTGGTGGTGAAGCGTTCGGATCAGCGCGTGGATTCCGCGCTGATCACCGTGGATGACGAACCGCTCGAAGCGCCGGACGGACTGCTCGCCATGCTGCACAAGCCCGTGGGCTACTCCTGCACGCACAGCGAGGAGGAAGGTCAAAACATCTACGAGCTGCTGCCCTCCCACTGGCCGGAACGCAATCCCGCAGTGACAAGCGTGGGTCGACTCGACAAAGACACCAGCGGCCTGCTGCTCGTCACCGACATCGGCAGCCTCGTGCATCGCTACACCTCGCCGAAATCCGACATCGAAAAAACCTACCTCGTCGAAGTCGATCGCGAACTCGATCCCTCGCTCATCGACATCTTTGCCAAAGGAGATCTCATGCTCCGCAGCGAAGAGAAACCCTGCCTGCCTGCCAAACTGGAAATCGTCTCCAGCCTATCCGCCCGCCTCACGATCACCGAAGGACGATACCATCAGGTGCGCCGCATGTTTGCCAGCCAAGGGTGGCACGTGGAAAATTTGCACCGTGAGCGCTTCGGGCCCTACGTGCTCGGCGATCTCGCGGAAGGCGAGTGGCAGATGCTTTCCCTGGAACAAGTTCTGCGCTGATCAGGGACAGTGAGATGCAAAAAAAACAGCGCCCAAGTAACCTTGGGCGCTGGGTGAGTGATTGGGAAATTACCAGGTCAAATCAGCGATGATGTCCGCCGCCATGACCGCCACCACCGAAGCTGTGGCCGCCACCACCGAAGCTGTGGCCACCACCACCAAAGCTATGCCCACCACCACCGAAGCTGTGGCCGCCGCCACCAAGGCTGTGGCCACCACCGCCGAAGCTATGACCACCCAGACCACCAAAGCTATGACCACCAAATGGTGAGCCTCCAAGGTTGTGGCTGGCAAAGCTATGGTTGCCGAAGGAGGAGCCGCCGAAGCCACGACCGAAGGAAGACAGATTAGTGTGGCCTAGGAATGGAGAGCTGTAGTGGTGCCTGTTGTATCCAACATTGCCGAAGTTACCAAAGGAACGGAAGGGGCTGTAGCCATAACCTCTGTTATAACTATTGTAAGCATAAGGTCTGGAATAACCACCGTAGTAACCGCCTAGGCCACCCAAGCCGAGCAGTGAACTCCCGTAGTAGTTATTGTAGCTTGAGCCGTAGCCGCCGTAGCCGCCACCGTATCCTCCATAGCCATAGCCGGGATAGCCGTACATGTCGCAGGAGGAGAGAGAAAGAGCGGCGATCATCGCACCGCAGAGGAGGATAAGTTTCGTTTTCATAACAGACCATTCGACGATGCTCATTGAGAAGTATTCAGAATTAATTACGCATTCCTTTAAAACCAACCATGAGCCGAGGTTGAACGCAGCTTATAGCCGTGGATGATGACTGCTTTTCCCAAGCCAACTTATCATGTCTGCTGAATCCGTCACACCTGCCATCTTGTTTACTCTCACTCCCGAAGCCGCGCGTGTGATGGGGTGCTTGATCGAAAAAGAAATCACGCTGCCGGACTACTACCCGATGACGCTGAACGCCCTGGTGACCGCATGCAATCAGACCACGAACCGCGACCCGATCGTACGCTATGATGAACGCACCGTACTGCGTGCATTGGAGACGATGAAATCCCATGGCTATGTTTTTGAAGTGAACATCGTCGGCGGTCGCACTCTGAAGTACCGGCATAATCTGAAGGGAAAACTGCAAGGCCTGGACCGTTCGCACATGGCGCTGCTGTGCATGCTGCTGCTGCGCGGATCACAAACGGCAGGTGAACTGCGCCAGCGCACCGAACGTCTGTTTGAATTTCCCGACATGCCCAGCGTGGAAAACACGCTGGCCGAGCTCATCGGCTATAACGAAGGTCCGCTGGTGCAATGCATTCCAGCAGGACCAGGGCAGCGTGTTGCGCAGTTCATGCATCTTCTTTGTGGTGAAGTAGCAGGAGCAGCGGCTGCCACACTCTCCGCGCATGCCCCGGCACCGCAGGTGATGGAAGATTCAAGCGATGCAGACTGGCGGGCAAAGATGGAAGCGGAGATCACACTGCTGAAGGCACAGGTGTCGCGGCTGCAAACCTTGATCGGTGCGGTGAAGTAAAATCACTCCAGCCGCTTCAGACTGCCGATGCGGTACGCACCGCCAAGGAGGCGCATGTTGTCGCGTTCAGCGTTGAAGGTGTCGAGGTAGAGGATGTGTGGGAAGTCATTGAGCTCGATGACGTGCACAGTGTCTTTGGCGCTCTTGAAGGCTTCCGCGAGATCATTGAGATCTTTGATGGCCTTGCCGTTCACCTTGTTGACCACCTGCCCGCCGAGCTTGTCGTAGCCCTGGGCGCTGGGAGTGGGCAGCACAAGGCTGAGAAAGACGAGCTTCTTGCGGCCTTCCTCCTCATACTTGTCAGGATGGGAGGCGATGCGTGTGAGGCGCAGGATGGCACCCCCGCGCTGCTCCTCGCCAAAGGCGTCCAGGTAGGGACGTGACAGCTCCTGAAACAGCAGCCCGCCCATCAGCACGTAGCGCGGGCCTTTGTCGAACAGATAGGGCAGCACGAGATAGTCGTCCGGCTTGCGGCGGGTGAGTTCGCCTGTGAGCGTGACTTCCTTGCCTTCGCGAATCACTTTGATCTCGACCTTATCACCCACATAGGCACGACCACGCACAAGATGGCTGGAACTGAGAGCGCCGAACTGCGGGTCCTTGTAGTCACCGCGTGAATCAATGGTGAACCCATTGATGGCCACCAGGATGTCGCCCTTTTTCATGCCGGCTTTTTCAGCAGAGCCGCCCTTCATGACCATGCTGATGAGTACGCCGGGGGCATCGGGCTTGAGTCCGAGGAATTCGCGGAACTGCTCGTCCAGCGTGGACTGCAGCTCCATGCCGAGACTTGGGAAGCCTTCATAGCTCCCGTCTGCCACGTCTTTGAGAAAGTGCTCGATGATCGGTGCGGGCAGGATGGTGGTGACCTGGTTCTTGGAATCGTAGCTCAACAACAATCCGACGAGCTTGCCGCCTTTGACCACTGGCAGAGTGAAGCTGTTGGCTTCGCTGCGCACAATGTTGTTGGCCTCATAGACGAGGAAACCTGAGCCTTCGACGTTGTAACGGCGGGTGAGCACCTTGCCGATTTTCAGCTCGCTTTTGATCAGCTCGCCCACGCGTCCCGTCTGCAGGATGTCCACCTTGTCTTCGATGCGGGTGCCGACATCCACCGCCATCGGCTTGAGCCCGGAAAAGAACGCTTTTTGTTTGTCCGAAGGAGCTGACTCCAGCAGGGCCAGGTTGGCTTCATAATCCACCGCCAGGACCTTGGCGGGAATCTTCTGGCCAGTGGTCGGCAGCTCGAGCTCAATGTAAGTGGCGTCCGCCACCATCTGCGCCGTGACCAGCACCCGGTTGCCTGCGAGAACGACGCCCAGGCCGCGCCGACCCGAAGGCGACTCCTTCTGCCAGGGCAGATGCAGGCTGTAGGGCTGGGAGGTGGCGTTGACCTTCACCAGCGAGTTGCTTTGCACCACCTGCTGCGAAACGGCGGCACCCTCGGTCACGGCGGGTGCGCGTTGCTTCTTGGGGATTTCAGACTGCGGCGTCTGCGCCTGCAAAGTGGCTGCGCTGAATGTCAGAAGGAGGAGAGTCTGTGAAAGCTTCATGGATGCGTCGAGGCTGAAAGGTTCAAGTTCGGTTCACTCGGCTACTCATCGCCAAGGTAGGAGTCTTCCTGGATGTTGTAGGTCTGCATGATGCGTTTGTGGGCGGCCTCGGCGAGTTCACGCTTGAGCACCAGCGGGCGGTTTTTTTCCAGCAGCACGATCTCGATGAACGGCTTGTCCTTCTTTGCCAAAGCCGTCTGCACATCCTTGAGTGTTTTGATTTTCACGCCGTTGATCTCATCGACGATGCTGTGCGCATAAGGAGTGATCCAGGTGTTCACTTCATCTGGCAGCACGTTTGTCAGCACGACGGGCTCAGGGCGCTCCACGTAGAGCTTGTCGGTCAGGAAGTTGTCAAAAACGTAGTTCACCGTGTCGTCGCGCATTTGATGGGCGTCCATCAGGTTGCGGTCCAGCGGCTGAAACACGAGCCCGGCATTGACGATGTAGCGGGGGCGCTGGTTGTACTGCGCACCGAGACGGACATAGGGATCAAAGCGTTTCAAAGTCACCGTGGCCTCCAGTTTTTTGCCATCGCGCATGTACTTCAGCTTGATCGTGTCACCGGCGAACTTGCGCTCGACGATTTCATTCATGTCCATCAGCTCGCCTTCGAAGCGCACGAGGCCGTTGTTCATGACCGGATTTTCATCAATGCTCAGAATGACGTCACCGATTTTCAGCAGATCGCCCACGCTGCCCTGGGGCTCCACATCACCGACCATCACGCCCACACCGTCATTGCCGGTGCCGAGCGCCTTGGCCTGCGCTGGATTTTCAATGGGGAAGTCGCTTGCGGCGAGATCGACATAGTGATCGTAACGACCGTCTTCGATGTCCTTGAGGAAGCGTTTGATCACAGGTACTGGAATCATGTAGCCGACGTTCTGCGCCACCCGGCCGCTGAAACCCTGAAAGGCCACACCGACGACTTTGCCCTCCTGCATCACCGGACCGCCGGAGTTGCCAGGATTGATCGCGGCATCCACCTGAATGGCGAGGTGTGAGTCCACGCTCGTGTGGCTGTAAGGCCGGAAGTCGATGCGCGAAACTACGCCGCGCGTCACGGAGATGCGATCACCGCCGATGGGATAACCGATCGCAATCACCTCGGTGTTAAGCTGCGGAATGCCGCCGAATTCGAGCGGCTTAAGCTTGTCAAAGTGGCTGCCGTCTTCGGCTTCGATCAGAGCCAGGTCACAATCATGCGCGATGTGAACGATCTTGGCCGGATGCGGCTCGGGGTCATTGGTCGTGCGGATCAGAATGCGCGTGGCGTTGCTGACGACGTGCGCATTGGTCAGAAAACGATTTTTGCCAATGAGGAACCCTGTGCCGCTGCCACCGCTGGGCTGGCCGGCGTTCCACGGCTCACGATAGTCGGGAACCAGCACCGAAACATCAATGTTCACAATGCCTTCCCAGGCACCTGATGCGACATCGATGCCCTGAGCTGCCGGGGGCGGTGCCTTTGCGGGTTGCGCGCAGAGGGCTGAAGGAAGCAGAGCCAGGGCGAGAAGAGACAGAAGCGGTCGGGTGTTCATGCAGGATGACGTGAAGTCATCAACATACGCTTCCCGCCGCTTCTGACACAAGTTTGCACATGAAATAATCGCCATGAAAACCGGCGCTTATTTCTTCCCGGCCTTTTTCTTAGCTTCGTTGAGCTTCCGGAGGTCTTCGGCGCGCTTGGCGTTCTGGGCTTCGGCGCTGTTCGGATTGGCCGGGTCAGTGATCATCGGAAAGTCATCCGTGCGGAACGGAGTTACAGGCAGGCCTTCGGCAGAATAGACATTGCAGATCGGATTGTCCGCCCAGGCGTAGCGCACGGCCACGGGTTTGGTGACGCCTTCGGCGCTCACTTCGATCTGGTTGGTGCCTTTCTTCGACCCGCCGAGGATGCTGGCCTTGGCCCAGACCCACTTCTTGTCTTCACCGCAGATGGCGAAGCCTTTGACGTCATCGGTGTCGATGGTGCGCAGGCCGCCAGGAGCAAAGTCGAAAGTCAGCAGTGCTTTGCCGCCATCAAATTTCGCGTCTTTGAGCTCTGGACTGCGATAGGGAAGCTTCTGGCCGTAATCGTTCACAAAGGCCCAGCGGGCGAGGCGCTCGGCCACGTCGCGCTTGTTTTTCGGGTGGATGTCGTTCGCCTCGCCGAGGTCGGTGATGACGCACTGGCCGGTTTTGGGCAGTTTGCTCATCGTGCGGGTCTGGGCTTCGCGCAGCTCGGCCCAGTCGCTTTCGACCGGCTCCGTCTGGTAGTTCTTGTAGTCGGCCAGCTGCACCCAGTAGAAGGGGAAGTCTCCCTGCTGCCATTCTTTGCGCCAATGCTCGATCATGAAGGGAAACAACTCGCCGTATTCCTTCGCGCGGCTGGCATTGGACTCGCCCTGGTACCAGATCACGCCTTTGATGCCGTAGCCAATCGTCGGGTGCAGTACGCCTGCATACAGATTTCCCGGACGACCCTGACCGGTCATCAGGTTCTGCGGAGGGCGCGGTGCCGGGGCGGTGAAAAAGGTCCCGGCCTTGGCGGCTTCAGCGCGCGCTTTGCCCCAAGCAGCCGCTTTGACTTTGTACTCGGCCACCTGCTTGTCGAAGGCCTCCTGCGTGAAGGTGGACTCGATCTGCTTCCACCGGGCGATGATCGCGGCAAAGCGCGGGTCATTTTCCAGCACATCGCGTTTCACCCAGGCTTCGCAGGCGCTGCCGCCCCAGGCATTGTCAATCAGACCGACGGGGACGCCGAGCATCTCATGCAACACGCGGCCGAAATGGTAACCCACTGCGGTAAACTGGCCCGCATTGGCCGGGCTGCATTCCTCCCACTGGCCTTTGAAGTCGTCCTGGATCTCCTGCGTGCCGACCTGTGGCACCGAGATGAGGCGGATCTGCGGAAACTTTGCCTGCGCGATGTCCAGATCCGCATCCCAGACGCTGGAAAGATTGAACCCCATGTTGGACTGGCCGGAGCAGATCCACACCTCGCCCACGAGAACGTTTTTTAGTTCTTTGGTGCTGCTGCCCTTGATGGTGATCGTCGCCGACTGCGCATTCGCGGGCACTGCATCCAGCTTCACGGTCCATTTGCCATCCGCACCAGCCTTGGCGGTCTTGGTTTGACCGGCGAAGGTCACCGTGACCTCGGTGCCAGGGGCGTCCCAACCCCAGACCGGATTGGCCTGCTTCTGCTGCAGCACCATGTTGTCGCCAATGATGGCGGGGAGTTTTAATTCCGCACGGGCGGAGACGGCAAGGAGGGTGAGAAGGCAGAGGATGCGCATGGGCTGGAAAAAAGCTGGGCGTTGGGAACGCTGCGTGAAGGCAGATCATTGCAGCCTGATGCAAGGATTGTGCTGCAGACCGCACCAACCGTGTGCTAGCTTTTCGCGTGATTCGTTTCGCCTTCGCCGCCGCACTTCTGCTCTCCCTCGCGGCCTGCGGCAAGTCGCGGCCGCGCGCAGACCTCGTCTTCATCAATGGTGCCGAGCCGGAGAGCATTGATCCGGCGGTGGTGACCGATCAGGTGGGCATGCGCATTGCTTCGGCCTTGTTTGAGGGGCTCTGCCGCATTGATGCGGCTGGGAAACCGCAGCCCGGCATGGCAGAACGCTGGGAAATGACACCGGACCGCAAGACCTACACTTTCCATCTGCGCCCGAACACGACGTGGAGTGACGGAGCACCGCTCACGACGCAGGACTTCATCTACTCATGGAAGCGCGTGCTCACGCCTGAGTTCGGTGCGGATTACGCCAGCCAGCTCTACGTCATCAAAAACGCCCAGCGCTTTCATGAAGGCAGGCTCAAGGACTTCTCTCAGGTGGGCGTGACCGCTCTGGATGACCGCACGCTGCGTGTCGAACTCGAAAATCCCACGCCCTACTTCATCGACCTCTGCGCCTTCACCACGTTCTCGCCCGTGCCGCAGCGGGTCGTGGAAAAACACGGCACCGCCTGGTTTAAGCCGGGCATCCTGGTCGGCAATGGCTCCTACACGCTCGAAGACTGGCTGCTGGACGACCGCATCGTGCTGCGTCGCAACGAGCGCTACTGGGATGCCGCCAACATACCGATGAAGAGCATCGAAATCCTGCCCATCTCGGAGCCGAACACGGCCATCAATTACTTCATCACCGGCCAGGCCGATCTCATCATCGACAAGGGCATGGTGCCCACCTCCCTCACCGTCAAACTCAAGCAGCAGTCTTACTTCCACACCGGCCCCTTCCTCAGCAGCTTTTTCACCCGCTTCAACGTCACCCGCGCCCCCTTCGACAACCCCAAGATCCGCCTCGCCTTCTCCCTCGCCATCGACCGCAAACGTATCACCGAAAAAATCACCCAGCTCGGCGAGCGCACCGCCTTCAGCCTCACCCCGCCCGGTGCCGGCCAAAACTACCAGCCGCCGCCCGGTCCCGAGTTCGATCCTGAACGCGCGCGCAAGCTGCTCGCCGAAGCCGGCTACCCCGGCGGCAAAGGTTTTCCGCGCGTGGAATACCTCTACTTTCCCAAGCCCGTCGAGCGCAACATCGCCGTGGAATTGCAGGCCATGTGGCAGCAGCACCTCGGCATCAGCGTCGATCTCGCCAAGCAGGAGTGGAAGATCTATCTCGACTCCATGAAGGAGAAAAACTACCAACTCTGCCGCAGCAGCTGGGTGGGCGACTACAATGACCCCGGTACTTTCCTGGAAATGTTCCTGTCCAGCAACGGCAACAACCGCACCGGCTGGGCGAATTCCCAATACGATGAACTCATCGCAGCCGCCGCTCGCGAAGCTGATTTGAATCAGCGTAACACGCTGTTTCAGCAGGCTGAAAAACTCCTCGTCACCGACGACGCCGTCATCATCCCGATCTACCACTACGTCGGCGTCCAGTTCTACCACGCCGAACGCCTCACTGGCGTGCAGGCGAACCTGATCGACGATCATCCTTTCCGCTGCATGCGGTGGAAGTGATCACTTCGCCACTCCTGCCACGGCGATGCCGAGTTCCACGGTCGGTTCAGCAGGATTACTCATCGGCGGTTCCGTGGGCGCGCCGTTGGCGGATTTGAGATCCGTGCCCACCGACCAGATCAGACCACGCGCGAGGCTGTATTGCAGCGGGGCGCCCGTGTATGGATCAATGGGCACGTCGAGAAGGAAGTTGAAGGTGCGCAGTTGTTCGAGGGTGGCAGGCACGGTTTTCTTCTCTGCAATGCAGCGCCGCACCGCGAACAGGGTGATGATCAAATTGCCGCAGGTGCGCACCTTTCCAAGCTCGGCGGGCAGGGGAGTGTAGGCCTTCATGCGCTGATGATAGTAGGCCAGCCCGGCGGAATTAGGCTGGTAGGGGGCTTCGGCGACAGCGTTGTCTTTGAGACGCACCTCTGCGGTGAGGACCAGCGGTGTCTGCACTTCATTTTTGATCTGCCGGAATGCCGTGGCGAAATGCTGCAGGGTTTCATACGGTTTGAAAAACAACCGGCCCGGACGATGCAACTGAACGCCGCCTGGCATGGTGTCGAGATTCTCACCGCTCTTCGGACCGAGAATGAGTTTTTTCTCATGAACGTAAAAGGCATTCATCGCGCTCTCCAGCACCTCTGAGGTGGGCTGGCAGACATTGAACTGGCGCTGAAACTGCCGCAGTGTGGCCTCAGGCAGCCTGGTCTGCCGCAGCAGGTCAGCCAGCGTTTGGGCAGCGAGTGTCTGTGCCTCCAGCGAGCGCTGGTAGCAGGAGGGCCAGGCCCAGATATGCTCCAGCCGCCAGCCGAGTTCGGCAAGATCGATCGCCGCGGTAAACGCCGACTCCTCCTGCATGCGACGTGAGAGATAAGCGGCCTCCGCCTGCTTGAGCACCAGCACCTGATGCCAGCGCGGATCCTTGCATGGATCTATGGCATGCCAGGCAGCATGCGCAGGATGCCAGTCAGCGTCCTCCAGCAGATCACGCAGATTGTCGAGAGCGATGCCATTGGACTGGACGACGCGTGAGAGCGTGGGGGTGTCCCACAACCACGGCGCTTTGCCTGAGAGCTGCACGTTTTCGAAAGGCACCAGCGCATTCAAAAACTTGCGCAGCTTGTCGGGTGTTTGAATCGCAGACGCCTGATCGACCGGCCGGTTCAACAGCAGGTCTTTGTCCAAGCCCGGAGCCTGGTCGTCCACATACAGCCAGGCGATGAAGACCAAGGCCAGCAATCCCATGCACAGGATGGCCAGCGTGGACCATGAGACTTCGCGTTCAACAGTGGGCTGGGGCCTTGGCTTCGAGACAAGCCGTGAAGGCGGTGCCTGGCGAGGCACATTGGGCTCTTCTCGCGCCACCGCTGGCGGTAGTGATTGCACGTGCGGCTTGGGTGCCGCTTTTGGCTCTTGCTGCGCGGGGGGTGGTTTCTCCTCGATGTAACGGCGCTTCTTTCCCGGTGGCGCATCCTGCCACTCCAGATCCAGCTCCCAGGGGGACGCCCACGCGCCGCTGGCTTCCCCGCGGTGCGCGGGCTTGTCAGCGGGTGTTTCTGGCGGCGTATGGGGCCGGATCATGTGGTCGCAGTATGAATGCAGTCATGCCCCACGGCAACGGGCGTCATGGCCTTCCTGTCGGCTCTCAGCGCCAGGCCAAGAATCGATAGGCGCCAAATGGATGACTGAACACAGCCGTCTGCCAGGTGGCGTCAAGCGCTAGCGCATCCCTCAGTTCGTCACCACGAAATCCTGCACGGATGCTCACCTGCATGTCATGGTGCTGCACATGATTGAGTTCCGCCAGCTCGCAAAACAACCTGCCGGTGACGGTGTGCACCCAGCGGCGAGCGGGCTCGGCAGCCACAATCAATCGTATGGCAGGCGACAGCCGCGACCCGAGCAGGTGCAATTGCTCCTGGGTGAAATGATGCAGGAACAAACTCGCGACCATGATCTCTGTTTCCGGCAGCACCTGCGCCAGCACATCGCCACACGTCCAATGCGCCGCCGCAGGCAAATGCTCAGGCCGGGGTGCCAGATCAAACGCATGCAACCCGGTCTCAGCACAACAGCCGGACTGCAGCAGCCGCATGGCCAGTGCACCATCTCCAGCACCCAGCTCCGTGATGCGCCAGCCGCTTTCCCGATGCCAGCGCACCATTCGCTCGATCCAGCGATGGTTCCCCATGACGCCGTGTATTTGCAGCATTTCCTCCCGTGCACGGATGGCATCTGGGTCAGATTGCGGCAGAATGTCGAGCAGTTCAGGTTGGATTATGCGCTCTTTCATCATTTCATTCTGCCCGTAAAGACAACGCATCACGCCCCGTCTGAGGATGTTGTCATTGGATGATTTTTAGGTTTGGGCGGAGGTGAGCCTTTGCCGCCGATTGAAACCCGTCAGCCAATGCACAACGTGCGCCATTGCGGAGCAGCCGGGTCGCGACGAATTCTAAGCCTCCGAACAACCCTCATGGATTCGTCTCCCGCACCAGCTCCTTCGAACGGCGGCATCACCCGCTTTTTCGTCGAACACCGACCCCTCGGCTGGCTGGCGATGTTCCTGGTGCTAGGCTGGGGATGGCTTGCTTTTCAAAGCCTGCCGCAGCAGGAAGACCCGACTTTCCCGACGCATGATGCGGTGCTGGTGACTGTGCACCCGGAGTTTAGTGCGGCCCAGATGGAGCAGGAGGTCACCACCAAGCTCGAAGCTGCGCTCGCACAGCTTCCCACGCTCGAAAAGCTGCAGTCGCAGTCAAAGGACAACATCTCCACCATCGTCATCCGACTCCAGGCTGGTCGCAAAGAAGCAATCGACCAGCAGTGGCAAAAAACGCGCGAGATTTTGCAGACCGTGAAGCTCCCTGCCGGCTGCGAAGAACCTCGTCTCGAAACAGATTACCAGCTTCCCGCCACGCTGCTCTTTGCCGCTCTTGGCGATGAAGCGGCAGCGGCGGCAGATGTGATCGAGCAGGAGCTCAAGAACGTCCCCAGTACAGGGCGCATCCGGCAGTTTGGCCATGCGCCGGAGGAAATCGCTTCATTTGAAGACATGGCGGCGGCTGGCTACAGCGTGCGAACGTTGCAGCGCGAAAAGAACGGCCCGCTGGTTTCTTCGACCAGCGTTCTCGTCGCCGTGGAAATGAAGACGGGAAACATCATTCACGATTTCAAAGCTGCCGTGCTCACAAAGATCGGGAGCCTTTCACTGCCCAATGGTGTCGAAGTCATCACTGTTTCCGATCAGCCTGCGGCCACCGCGCACCGCATCGGTGAATTTTTGCGCTGTTTCATAGAGGCGGTGATCGTCGTCGTGCTGGTGGCGCTGCTGCTCATGGACTGGCGCACCGCGATCGTTGTCGCCGTGGCGATACCACTCACGATAGCCATGACCCTTGGCGGCATGGCGGCGCTGCATGTGCCCCTGCAGCAGATTTCCATCGCCGCGCTGATCATCTCGCTGGGCATGCTGGTCGATGACCCCGTCGTGGCCTCGGATGGCATTAACCGCGAACTCGCCGATGGCCAGCCTCGGAGCACCGCCGCCTGGCTCGGGCCGTTCAAACTTCGGCGCGCCATCTTCTTCGGCACGATCATCAACATCGTTGCCTTTCTGCCGCTCGCACTTCTGCCCGGAGACATGGGTGCGTTCATTATTTCGCTGCCCATCGTCATCACACTGGCGCTGGTCTCCTCGCGCATCGTCTCGATGACCTTCATCCCGCTGCTGGGTTACTATCTGCTGCGGGGCCAGAAGGGCTTTGACGCAGTCACCGGTTCACATCCGCTTCATCACCTCGTTCCGTACTACAAATCCGCTCTGCAGATGGCTCTGCGCAGGCCGCTCTTCACCATTTTCGCCGCCTACGGCCTACTCGCAGCGAGCACAGCGCTCATTCCCCTTTTTGGCCAGCAGTTTTTCCCCGTTGCAGAGCGCAACCAGTTCCTGGTGGATCTGCAGCTGCCGGAAGGAAGCACCATCGAGGAAACACACAAAATCACCGCGCAAATCAGCATGCATCTGCAGCGGCAGGAGGCCATCCAAAGCGCCGTCATCGTCAGCGGCGGCGGCATGCCGATGTTCTACTACAACGTCCTGCCGCGCCAGCCCGCTGCGAACGTGGCGCAGGTGCTGGTGAACACGCGAAGTGCAGATGATGTGCCCGCACTGATCGTGCGACTGCGTGAAATCTTTGACCGCGAGATCAAGGGGGCGCTTTGTCTCGTCAAACAGATCGAGCAGGGGCCCGCCCTTGAAACGCCGATTCAAATCGAGATCAGTGGTGCTGATTTGGCGACGAAGACCACCCGGATCGTCGAAGCTTTGCGCGCCTCCGGTGCTTATAAAGTGCACGATGATTCAGGCATTCTCACCCGCATCAATCAGCAGCGTACCGTAACAGTCAAAGCGCTCGCGCCTTTCGGAACGCTCGCCTCCGGCGTACTGAACAGCGCTCGCACTGCCTTCCCAACCAGCGGCGTAGTGTTAGGCGGCGAGGAGCGCGAACTGCGCAACAGCCAGCGAGAGATGGAGCGCGTCCTGAAAGTCTCCCTGTCCCTCATCGCCCTGGCGATGGTCATTCAGTTTCGTTCCATCATGAAATCGCTCGTGGTGATGCTCACGGTACCGCTGGGGTTGATCGGTGCCTTTGCTGGTCTGGCGACGACCCATGCCTCCTTCGGCTTCATGGCGTTAATCGGCATCGTCAGCCTCGCCGGAGTCATTGTCAGCCACATCATCGTACTCTCAGACTTCATCGAGGAAGAGCGGGCCGCCGGCGTTGAGCTCGAGAGCGCCCTGATGCAGGCCGCTCTGGTGCGTCTGCGTGCTGTGCTGGCCACGGTGTTTGCCACGGTTTGCGGATTGATTCCGCTCGCTCTAACCGGGGGTGAACTGTGGCGGCCGCTGACCGCCGTGCACATCTTCGGCCTTCTGTTTGGCACGGTGCTGACGCTCCTGCTGCTGCCGGTGCTCTACTTCCAGTTCGCGAAGTGGAAGTGGATCAAGTGAGGGAGAAAATCAGCGTCACGTTCGATCCGCCGAAGCCGCTGGAATTGCTCATGGCGACACGCGGAGCCTTGTTGATCGGGCTGGTGAGAATGTCAACGCCTTCGCAGGCGGGATCAAGCTGCTGAATCTTCGCCGAAACCGGCATGAAGCCTTCTTTCAATGCCAGACAGCAGATGCCAGCCTCCAGAGCTCCCGCGAGGCAGAGTCCGTGACCTGTCAGCGCCTTGGTGCTGCTGACCTTCGGTCTGACATCACCAGTGAAGATAGTTTTGAGAGCGTTCAGTTCGGCAAGGTCGCCCGCACTCGTCGCGGTGCCATGCGCATTGATGTAATCGATCGATGCAGTGTCCAGCTTGGCGTCTTGGAGGGCATTGGTCATCGCACGCGCCAGTCCGCTGCCGGACGGATCGGGTGCGACCACATCGTAACCATCCGAGCCCTGGCCCCAGCCTGTGACCTCGGCGTAAACCGTCGCACCGCGTGCGGCGGCATGTTCGGCCTCTTCGAGCACGAGAGTCACTCCGCCACCCGTGGTGATGAAGCCGTCACGTCCGGAATCAAATGGACGCGGTGCCTGGGAGGGGTCACTCTGCGCACTGAGCGCCCGCAGTGAAGCAAAGGGTAAAACGGTGTGCAGCAGTTGCGCATCTTCCGCACCGACCACAAACATGGTCTTCTGCCGCCCCATCCGAATCATGTCGCAGGCATGCCCGAGCGCGTGTGAAGACGATGCGCACGCGCTGTTAAATGCCAGTGTCGCGCCTTTGATCTTGAACAAAGCCGTGAGATTCAGATGCAGCGAATTTGGCATGCCGGTGATGACCACTGGCGCCGAGGTCCGTGCAGGACCCCGTTTGATCACCGAATCCATCGCCAGGTACGTCAGCCAAGGCGAACCAGCCGAGGCACAGTAAAGGCCGGTCTGCGGATCTGAAACTTGCGCGGGTTCGAGTTTGGCATCAGCGATGGCCTCCTGCATGGCAGCATAGGCAAACACGGCATTGGGAACCATCGTGCGCAGTTGCGCCCGGTTCAGCTTGACGTACTCGGGAAAGGTCCAGTCGAGCGGATCGGACGTGGGGAATTCAAAACCCTTCACGGTGCCCGCCAGCTTCACGCGGTCGTTGGCCGCCGCCAGTTCCGGGACGAATTCGATGCCTGACCGGCCTTCACGCAGGCTTTCTGTCACCGCAGCACGGTTGTTGCCGATGCTGGAAATGAATCCCAGTCCGGTGACGACCACCCGCTTCATGAGGCGCTCGCACCGAATTTGGCACGGAGAAATTTCTTCAGATCGCCCAGGGTGACAATGCCGCTCAGTTCTTCCGTGGCGATCGTGAGGCCGAGCACTTCCTCCGCCGTCATCACCACTTCGATCATGCCAAAGGAGTCCATGCCGATGTCTTCCATCAGCTTCATGTCATCCGTGACCGATGCGACACCATCGGGCCGGGGGTTGGCCGCATCACGCGCCAGCACGCCCAGAATGATGGCATCGAGCTCATCGAGGTTCTTGCTTTCTTCAAAGCGCAGGGCAGCCGCCACCGTCTCCTCACTGCAACGTTTCAGGGATTTGGTGATTTCTTGTTTTCGGTCTTCGCTCACGGGCATGGATGTGTTTAGTCAATTATGGTGCTGGATCAACGCTTTTCAGCGCTGAAGACGCCGTATCGTTGCACACCCAGCTCGTAGGCGAGCCAGATGCGGAACAAAGTCAGGGCGAAAATACGGTTAGGATTCTGTGAACTGAACAGGAAACGGCGGTAGTGCGCCTTGGTCAACAGCCCTTTCACCGTGCGCAGGGCGCAGAGCGGCCAGGTGCGTTTCACCTGCTTGGCGTAGTCCTTGAACTGGTAATTCACAAAGCCGGCGCCTTCCGTGGCGGCCCGAAACTCGCTTTCAGGCCGCACCCCGGCGATCTGGGTCTCGCGGGTGATGGCGTCAATGAGGTGGCGTTTGGCAAAAGGACTGGGATTCTCGCAGGACATCCAGGCCGTGGCCACCAGCCGGCCGCCCGGCTTCATGACGCGGTAGCATTCGCGGAAGAAAGTGGGCAGATCGGGCATGTGTTCCAGGCTTTCGACCGTCTGCACGATGTCGAAGTGGTTGTCCGGCAGCTGGTTGTCGTACCAGTCCCGCAGCATGAAGTGGGTCTTGCCGGGCACGCTGTTATTGGCCTGAGCGTAGGCCAGCTGCACCGCCGAGATGGTCATCCCGGTGATGTTCACCCCATGGTTCGTCGCCAGGATTTTTGCCGTGGTGCCGTAGCCGCAGCCGATGTCACAAACTTCCTTCCCGGGGCTGTGATGCCCCAGCTCCGCAACGATTTTGACGAGGTTTTCCGCCGCTTCGGTGTCGGTTTCCCTGCCAGTCAGCCAAACGCCATGGTGGATGTGCTCGCCCCAGATTTCGCGGTAAAACTGGTCAAGATCGTCATAGTGGGAGGCGGCACCGTCGATGGTGGGGGTGTATTCGGACGTGGTGGTCATGATTTTTAGAGCGGGCGCGGCTTCAAGCTTGCCGCTGGGACGCGTTTGAGGGTGTTGAAAGGGATCGTGAGCATCGCATAAAAGGACCCCATATGTCTGGCGACGGGGCCCTGGCAGAGCAGGAACTTCAAAATGACATCACGCACCCGCGAGCGCATCCTGCCGCGCCAGGTACCGAGCCACATGCCCCATTCGGCTCGAAAAATGGCGGTTTTGGCCGCTTTGCGACGGAAGCGGTTGTAGGCGGGCAGCAGTTTCAGCGGATCGGCATGGCAAAGGATGGCGGCAAGGAACTCCGCGTCGGCAAAACCGGTGTTCATGCCCTGGCCGCCAATAGGACTCATGCCATGCGCTGCATCACCGCAAAGGATGATGCGCCCCTTGTAGTAGCAGTCGGAGTTGAATTTGCGCGGTGTGAAAACACTTTCATTGATCTGGTCGGAGGCAGGCACAACGATGCCCGTGCGTTCTCGCGTCAGCTCGCTGACAAGCCCGGGCGGCGGGTGATCCAGACGCGTTTCTGTCTGCACCACCCAGCGCCGCTGGCCACCAGGCAGCGGAAATGACTCCACCGAGCCTGTGGCCGTGAAATACAGATGCGCCTCATCGCCAAAGCCGGTGCGATCCACGAAATCCCCCATGACGAAATGACAACCATAGACGTGGCTGGGTGCCCGAATGCCGATCAACTCGCGCACTCGGCTGCGGCTGCCATCACACGCAATCACGAAGCGTGAAGTGAGGGTGCATTCACCGGTTTGCACGCTGCAATGATCCGCAAACTGCCTCACGTCGCTGACTTCGCAGCCGAGCTCGATGTGGTCCTGTCCCAAGTGCTTCTGCAGGATCGCAATGGTGGAGACCTGTGGCAGGGAAAGAATGAAGCGATGTGCGTCCGGGATCTCCCGAAACGAAACGCAGCCGAGCCGGCCACGCTGACCATCCACGAAACAGTCGCGCACCTTCAGACCGCTGGCGATGAACTCAGCCGCAAGGCCCAGCTTGTCGAGGATCTGCAAGGACGGCGGCGTGATGCCGATAGCCGCCGAGTGTGCGATGGGCTCCACGCGCCGCTCCAGCACCCGGAGGTGCAATCCCTGCTGCCTCAGCAGACAGGCCAGCAGCAGGCCCACGGGCCCGCCACCAACGATGATCACATCGTAGTCGGTGCTGCCTGCCGGACTTTCAATGCTTGATTTCATGCCACGGCGTGCGCCAGGGCGGCAGGTTGTGATTTCTGGGCCGTCGAAATTACCGCACCACAGCGTTCCAGCACGGCTGTTTCCACCGTGAGTCCAGGACCAAAGGCGATGGCGCAGGTCATGGCACGCTCCGTTTCCGCTTCTTCGAGGAAACCTTTGAGGACAAACATCACCGTCGGGCTGCTCATGTTGCCGTAGTCACGCAGCACGCTGCGGGACATGTCCAGCGCAGAGGCAGGCAGGGTGAGCTGTTCCTCAATCTGTTCAAGAATCGCACGACCGCCCGGGTGCACCGCCCACTCGTCGATGTCCGCCGGAGTAAGACCACGCTTGTCGAGGATGCCGCCAACCATCTCACGGATGTTGCTGCCGATGAGATCGGGCACATAGGCCGAGAGCACCATGTTGAACCCATGGTCGCCTATGTCCCAGGCCATGTGCGCTTCGCTGGAAGGCACGAGCGCTGAATGAAAGCCATGCACCCGGTAGAAGGGCCGGTCACGTGCAGGCTCGCGTGCGCTGACGATCGCCGCCGCCGCACCGTCGGCAAACAGCGAGTTGGCCACAATGCTCTCGGGTTTGCCGCTGACCTGCAGATGGAGGGAGCAGAGTTCAAGACACATCACCAGCACCACGGCCTGTGGATTGGCCTCGCAAAACTGGGCCGCCATGCGCAGCGCCGGAAAGGCGGCGTAGCAGCCCATGAACCCGACGGTGTAGCGCTCCACACTTTCATTCAGTCCCACATCACGAATGATGTGGTAGTCCGGCCCCGGATTGGCAAAGCCGGTGCAGGAGGCGAACACCAAGTGCGTGATGTCGCTCTTTGCAAACTGCGGACACTCGGCCAGGGTCTTGTGCGCGAGCTTCACAGCGAGTTCGCGTGAGGCTTTGGCATAGAGGGCGTTGCGCTGGCCGGTGGTCGGCGAGTTCATCGAACCATCCGGGAGGGTGTGAAACAATGAACCGTCTTCCTTCATGAAGTCGTCGCAGGCGCTGTAGCGCGTCTCGATGCCGGTGCGTTCGTAGATCATCTCGATCAGACGTTTGGCCCGCGGCTCGGAGACCCAGCCCTTCATGCGCTCACGCGTGAACTCGTTGCTGTAAATGAAGTCCGGCGTCTCCGTGGCAATGTGATGAATGAAAGCGGGCATGGATCAGGAGGGATTGCGTTTCAGAGAGACGGCGGCATGCACCTTGATCGTATCGCCCACGCGGATGAAGAGCAGCACGGAAGGAACCTTGATGTCGCTCTTTTTGAGCGAGAGATCGAAATCCAGATCAAAGGTGGCCGTATCGCCCCGGTGCTGCCAGTTGCTGATCCTGCCCGTGATGGTCTGCGTTTTGCCCAGCAGCGTGAGCTTCAAAGGCAGAGCGGACGGTGTCGCATCGCCCTGACGAATGGCGGTGAAGGGGGTGTTGATGACGCCGGTGATGAGCGGATGCGCGGCAGCCTGCATGGCCTCGCGCATTTTTTCATCGCGATCCGCCTCAGCGGTGTCCATTTTCGCGACTTCGACCTTCACTGTGGCTTCCACCCGGGTGGGATTGCCAGCGGCGTCGGTGGTGACAGAGGTGACAAAAGGTTTCGCGGCCACTTTGCCTCCCCAGCTATGCAGAGTGGAGGTGCCATCGAAGGAGATTTGGCTGGTGCCAGACCAGTTGGAGGTGTCGGCCAGTGCGGAGCCAGCCAGGAGACAAAACAAGCAGAGAAATTTTTTCATAGAGCAAAACGTGGAGTAAAAGTGCAGGGGGTAGCCAGGCTACCAATGACAGATTAATTGGACCGACGGCATGCAATCACAGTGCATTTCTTGGTCGGACGCGGACAGGATGCGTGACAGATCAGGGCATGAACCACCCGGCCTGTGACATTGGCTGATGCCATGCGGTTCTTGATGCCGCAGACAACCCGTGCCGGAATCAAATCAACATTCGTACGGTGGCAATCTCTCGCAAGGCCGCGCCGCTGCTGTCCTGAACAACCCGGTGAGACGCCTTGAAAACCACCTTCAGGGTCACGCTCGAGTACCGGTTGTCAAAATTCACCGCCTCAAGGCTGCCGCATGGCTTGTCCTTGATGAATCGTTTCGCTTCATCGCCGGGATTCGTCAGCGTGCCCGTCACCTGGTTGGTGGTCAGGCTGTGGTCTCCCTCAGCAGCCGGACGACAGAAACTGACGACCAATTTTGCCAGGATCCCGGCATGGTCACACACTTCCGGCGTGTAATCGTTTTCATGGTGATGCAGGCGCACTTCCGTGCCCTGCTCGGTCCGGCAGATCATGACACGATGGCTGCCATCCAGCACTGCCAATGCAGCAAACACCGCAGGCATGATCGAAGTCGCTGTACCCGTGTAGGCGAGCAGCAGAAGCAGGACCAGCATGCTATGAGCGCGTTTCATGCAACAGAATCTCCTGACGTAACAAGCAACTAACATTCCACAGGCTGCCATCTCTTCAACTGTTTCCTGCCCGACCGGTTTTATCAAAGCTGTCATGCAGGTCTTCAGGGTGACTTTCGTTTTACGACTGCTATTTGTTGACCCTCTGCATGCCGATGCCACTTCCTCGCAGCTGGAAATCCCTCGCTCTGCGCCTCTGGCGTGTGGCGTTGCTGGGGCTAACGGTGTTTGCCATCCGGCGTTCCCACCCGGCGACGGCGGTGGCATTGACGGTGGAGCGGGTGCGGGATTTTTTTCCAGCCGCTGCAGCTCTGACACCTCAAAACGGCATGCAGGTCGTCAAAGACGCCTCGGGCATCACACTTGGCCATGTCCTGCAGACTTCACCGGAGGCGGATGACATCATCGGCTACTCGGGACCAACGAACACGCTCATCGCGCTCGATGCACGTGGCAAAGTCCTGGGGCTGCGCATTCTGAGCAGCGGCGACACGACGGATCATCTGGCCGAGGTGGTGCGGGAACGGTCGTTCTTCAAGCAGTTCACTGACAAGAAACCGGCAGAACTCGCGAACCTGCAGCCGCAGGCCGTTTCAGGGGCGACTCTGACCAGCAGCGCCATTGCCGAAGGCGTACTGCGCCGACTGGGCAAAAGTGCGACGACATCGCTGCGGTTTCCGGATGCGATCACGCTGGATGAGGTCAGGAAGCTCGAACCGCGCGCGATGAAACTGCGCGAATCCAAGCAGCATGCTGGTTCACAGGAAGTGCTCGATGAGAAAGGTGCGGTGGTCGCCTTGGCAGTGCGCACCGCGCCGGCTGCGGATGGCACCATTGGTTACAAGGGACCAAGCGACACCTTCATGCTGATGGATGCCAGCGGTTCGACGCTGCGTGGCATCGCCCTGCGACGGAGTTATGACACGGAGCAGTACGTGGGCTACGTCACTGGCGATCCGGCGTTTTTGAAAACGTTTGATGGCATGACGACGGAGAAGATCGCGCACATCGACTTCAATGCTGCAGGCATCGAAGGCGTTTCCGGGGCAACGCAGACGAGCTACGGCGTTGCCGAAGGTGTGCGGGTGCGTGCTGAGTCACTGCTCCATGAACAGGAGTCCAAGCGTGGCTGGTGGCAGCAGATTCGCTGGCGGTGGCAGGACACCGGACATGTGGCGATCCTGCTGGCGGCGCTGCTGATGGCCTTCACACCGCTGCGGGGCCGGGCGTGGTGCCGCCACCTGCACCATGTGCTGCTGGTGATCTATGGCGGGTTCATTGCGGGAGAAATGCTGTCCCAAGGACTGCTCGCTGGCTGGGCTGCGCATGGTACGCCCTGGCGCAATGCGCAGGGCCTGGTGCTGCTCGCTGCGGTGGCGCTGCTGGGACCGGTGTGCACCAGCAAGCAGCTCTACTGCCACCACATCTGCCCGCACGGTGCCTTGCAGCAGCTGGTGATGCGGCGGCTGCCGTGGCAGTGGTCGCCCTCGAAAGCACTCGATGCGCTGCTGTCCAAACTGCCCTTCGTGCTGCTCGCTTTGGTATTGTTCAGCGTGGCCTTTGCGCTGCCGGTCAATTTAAACGCGCTGGAGCCTTTTGATGCGTATCTGTTTCGCGTGGCTGGCTGGGCGAGCATCGCCATCGCCACCCTCGGCCTGCTGCTGTCCCTTTTCACCCCGCTGGCCTACTGCCGCTACGGCTGCCCGACGGGCGCGTTGTTCAAGCTGCTGCGCTTCACGGGTGACGGAGATCGCTTCGGTGCGCGCGATTGGCTCGCCGCGCTGTGTGTGACATTCGTTCTTTTCTTGGCTCCCGGCTGAAACCGGACTACCAACGCACCCGACATGTCCATCATCCCCAAATTAGAGTCCAAATTCGGCCGTTTCGCCATTCCCGGCCTGGTGCAGGTCATCGCCCTGTTCCAACTGCTGGTGCTTTTCATGGTCATGGTGATGTCGCCTGAAGGCGCGGCGGCCTATTTGCAATTTCTAGAGCTGAATCCGGTACGACTGATGCACGGCGAGGTCTGGCGGCTGTTCACGCATGTGTTCATCCCCGGGAATTTTTCGCTGATCTGGGCGCTGATCGGCACGATGTTCATCATGTGGATTGGCCGCGGTTTGGAATCGGCCTGGGGTGCGTTTCGCGTCAACCTCTACATCTTCGGCTGGATGTTTGCCGTCACCGTGGGAACGCTGGTGTTTCACTGGCCGGCACCGGGAATGTTTCTGTATCAAACACTGCTGTTTGCCTTTGCCAGCCTGTTTCCGAATGAGGAGATCTACATCTACTTCATCCTGCCGATCAAAATGAAATGGGTGGCGGCCTTGAGCGCGGGCATGACGGCCTTTCTGGTGATGCGTGAGCCTGCGCTGCTGTTTCCGGTGCTGCTGGGGCACCTGAACTTTTTCATCGCGTTTGGCCCGGGATTCCTCAGCGAACGGGCGCGCATGGCCCAGGTCGCCTCACGCCGTGGGCGGTTTGAATCCGCCCAGCTCCCACAGGGCACCTTTTTCCACCAATGCTCGGTCTGCAAAAAGACGGAGCTGGATGATGCGCATCTGGAATTCCGAGTGCTGGATTCCGGCGATGAAATCTGCAGCGTGTGCCGCGCAAAAAGGACCTGAGGATGAACGCCATGGAGGACAAGCTCGCCACCGACTTTCTGGAGTTCATGGAGGTGGAACGCCGCTCCTCGGAACGAACGCTGGCAAACTACGAACTGGCCCTGCGGCAGTTCCGCGAATGGCGCACGCCTTTCAAGGGCTGGAGCGAGCTCACCGCCGATGACTTCCGTGCGTTCTTGTTTGACCTGATGAAGCGCGAACGCGGCCGGGCGACGATCCGGCTGCAGTTCGCAGCGCTGCGCAGTTTTTTCAAATGGCTCACGCGCCGACGCGGCTGGAAAGCCAATCCACTGCTGGAGGTACAGCTGCCCAAGCGCGAGAAGAAGCTGCCCGTGGTGCTCACGGTGACGCAGGTGGAGGCCATGCTGGCGCTGCCACTTTCCATGGAAAAATCCAAACGCGACGCCGTGTGGGCGCCGGAGCGAGACACCGCAATCCTGGAGCTGTTTTACAGCACTGGCATGCGTCTGAGCGAACTGGTGGCGCTGAACGTGGCGGACATCGACACCTACACCG
Organism: uncultured Verrucomicrobiota bacterium; assembly: GCA_903838675.1. GTDB lineage: Bacteria > Verrucomicrobiota > Verrucomicrobiia > Verrucomicrobiales > Verrucomicrobiaceae > Prosthecobacter. The sequence goes on along the minus strand of CAILZI010000141.1, from coordinate 59,332 downwards.
AAACCGTGCGCGTGTTTGGCAAAGGGAAGAAGGAGCGGCTCTGTCCGGTGGGCACGGCGGCGCTGGAGGCGGTTCAGCGCTACCGTGCAAAAGCGGGCGTGCATGACGGGGCGCTGTTTCGCAGCAAGCTGGGCACCCGCATCACCGGCCAGGCGGTGGACGATGTGATCATGAAATACTGGCGTGCCTCCGGCCTGCCGGTCCACCTCACACCGCACAAGCTGCGCCACAGTTTTGCCACGCACCTGCTGAACAATGGCGCGGATCTGCGCAGCGTGCAGGAACTGCTGGGTCATGCGAGCCTTTCGACGACGCAGATCTACACGCACGTTTCCACGCAGCGCATGAAGGAAGTCTATGAGGCCGCGCACCCGCGGGCGTGATCACTTCTTCACCCACGTCGCCACCGGTGTGGCGGTATGCGCTGCCGGTTCATCAAGGGCAAACGTGATGCAGAGGCTTTGGGGACCTTTGACACCATCGATGGAGGCCTTGAGCACACGAATACCTTCCTTGACCAGGTCACGGACTTGCTCACCGACGGCCACGGGCGGTTCAGCAGAGCTGAAGGTGGCCGAGGCGGGTGAAACAATCGTGGCGACGAGGGTCTTGCCGCCGAGCGAAAGTTTGGCGGTGGTGCCGGTGGCGCTGATCTCTGCCTTGGTGTGCATGCTCCAGACGATGCTGCCCGTGTTTTTCATGAGGAGGTCATCCTGCACCACGATGTAGGGCTTCGCCCCGCGCACGACCATGACTCCACGATGAACATCCTTCGCAGGCTTGGAGTAGGCCTTGGTCATGTCCACCACGGCGAGACCGCGCTCCGGTGTCGAAGCACCGAGCAACACCGCAGCTTTGGCGTCGAATTCCTGCTGATTGCCATCAATGACGAGCGTGTTCTGACCCAGCGTGTTTTCGAGGTAGAGATCAAAGCGCTTGGCGCGGTCCGCACCGGGTTTGACTTCAAAGCCGGGAGCTTTGTCATTTTCAGCACCCAGTTCGAGGCCCCAGCGCTGCCCGCCGGCCTCCAGCACAAAGCTGCCAATGTCGAGCTGTGCCGTTGTGTCTTCGTTCTCGCCGCCTTTGACGGCGATGAAGTAATCCGTCTTCTCCCAGCCGGAGCGCGAGGTGGCCACAAAGCCGCCGGGCTGTGCGTAGTCCAATGAGTCTGCGGTGCCATCTCCGGCGGCATGCGGGTTGTAGTAGATGAAGTTGCCGACCTGGCCAAAATAGGAGGCGGTCACCGGCTGCTTGCCTGTGGCGGCAACGGCGCGGATGCCAGGATTTCCTGCGATGCCACACAGCCAGGTGGCGACCCACGGACGGCTGGATGCAGCACCTTTGGAGTCGCCAAAATTGAAAGTCTGACCGCTGGGGCCCATCATGTGCATGCGGGCGACACCGAACTGCGGAATGCCTTCCAGCAGGCTGATGTTGAGATCGCGTCCAGGGGCAGTGGCCGTGGCCGTGGCAGCCTTGAGGGACTCTGAGAGCATCGCGACGTAATCCATCACCGCTTCACCGGCCTGCAGGCCTTCGGGCCAGACACCCGCCGGTGCAAAGCGGACGATGCCTTTGCCGAAGATCTTTGCGGCCGCCTCCGCCGCTTTTTTGGCGATGCCTGGCTCCTCATCCGCAAGGCAGATGGCGGAGAGCAGCAGCGCCGAGGCAGCAGCCATCTGCTTGCTGTCTGGCAGCAGTTTGCCCACATCCGATTTTGCCTGGGGCCTCGGTGGAACCTTCGCAGGGACGGGCTTCGATTTCGTTCCAGTCTGGCCGCCGGACTGCCCTTTGGCGCTCTCAGGGATTTCTTCACCCTCAAGATGAGCGATCAGAGCCATGATGCCTTTCTCAGCAAGGAAAGTGCGGATGACGACGGCTTGCTCAGCGTTCAATCCGGCACGGAACCAGTCATACCCAAGCGAAGCAGCCACCACCAAGTCGGTCAAATTGTCCATGAGATCAGGGTGCCAGTCGCGGAATGACACTTTGTCTGTCAGGGCGATGAGTTCACGCGCCCCACGCTCCTGCCATTTGAGGTCTCCATCGCCGTAATGCAGGGCACCGAGGAGGCCCATGCGATAAACGGCCTTCGGCCCTTCACCGCCGGTCTCGCCGTTGATGCGTGTCAGCTCCGGGTCATTCAACAGATCTTCCCCGGAAGCTTTCATGTCCGCCATGATTTTCGTCAGCACCGGGTCCAACGCGACTTGAGCTTTAAGCGCCGCCCAGCCAGCCGCGTTGTGAATCAGGCGGGGACGCACCTTGGCGATGCCACTGAGGTAATCGTTGGTCGAGGGGGCCTTGAATTTCGACACAGGAACCACCGTGATCGCAGGCCTCGGAGGCGCAGGCTTTTTCACAACAGCGGCGGTTTTGGCACCTCCCTTGGGCGCGTTGGCAGGGGGCGTTGCAGGGGGAGTCCCCGCTGGAGTCGCAGGCATCGCCACAGCGGGTGTGGCCGGCGGGGCGGCCTGCATCGCGGCATAGCGCGCCTTTGCGTATTCAAAGTCGGCAGGGCTTAGCTTGGCAATGGGCACGTCGTACTCGGTCCCGTCCTTCGTCTTGATCTTCAGCATTTTTGCGACGGCATCGACCGAAACCAAAGCCGCCTCCACCTGCTTGCCGGAAGTGTTCGTCCAAGTGTGGAATTCTTCCGCGAGCTGCGCACTGGCGCTTGCAGCTGTGAACAGGCAGAAGGAAGCAAGAGAAAGGAAACGCAAGGCGGTGTTCATGACGAGAGGGTGGAGTGGCGCTAAACCAGCGGGTGGGAGCACCTAGGTCAAGTATAAACGCAGCTCAGACGTCCGAGTTTGGCGAAAAGACGTGCTCCCAACCAACTAATTTCCGGTCATCAGCACGAGACGAAAGCGTCCGTCATACTTGCCACCCGCATGCAGCCGGCAACAGTGCAGACAGGCGGTGGGACGGCGGAACTTGCGCACGCGCTGCACTCTGGTCTGGCAGGCGGGACAGGCGTAGGTCAGCTTGCGCTCGACTTCATTGCGCGGCAGCGGCAGGCGGTGGTGGGCTTTTTCACCGGCGATGCCGAGATCCGCACAGGCCTGACGCCATTCGCGGCCATGCGGCTCGATACGCTTTCGGCCGCTGCGATGGTAGGCGATCAAATGTGCCAGCTCATGCTTCAAGGTACGCTCCACCTGACCTTCAAACTCACGCAGCCGTGGGTTCAGCTCAATGGCCCAGCCCGGATAGCGCGCATAGCCCGCCGTGCTGCGCAGGCGTGCATTCCACGCCACCGTGACGAGTTTGGCTCCGCCCGGCAGGTCCAGCGCCAGCAGCATGGCCCGCGTCTGCTCCTCAAGTTCCGCATCCCGTCCATCGGGGACGGTTTCTTCCGCCGAGGCCTCGGCCTGAGGTGCGGGCGTCAGGTCACGCACCTTGCGAAAAGGCACCCAGTGCGGCAGCGCGGAGAAATCAAAATTCAGCTGGGAGAGATTGAGCATGCTCACTTCTTCTTTTTGACCTGCACCTTGTGTTCCTGTTCACCCAGAGCGTAGAGCATGTCGGGTGCCACGGATTCGAGGATGAATACGTTTGCGCCGATGGTGCTGCGCGCACCAATGATCGTGTCCCCGCCGACAATCGTCGCATTGGCATACACGGTGACGTGGTCTTCGAGCGTGGGATGGCGCTTCTTGCCACGCAGAGCCTGGCCTGCCGCAAGAGAGCGTGCCACGAGGCCGACGCCTTGATACAGCTTCACGTGATTTCCCAACTGCGCCGTCTCACCGATCACCACGCCGGTGCCGTGGTCGATGAAGAAATGCGTGCCGATCTCAGCGCCGGGATGAATGTCGATGCCGGTGCAGCTATGCGCCCATTCCGTCATCATGCGGGGGATCACCGGCACGTTCTTTCGGTATAGGACATGGGCCGTGCGCTGAATCGCGATGGCTTCGAGTCCGGGATAAGCGAGGATGATTTCCTCCACGCTGCGCGCCGCCGGATCACCGGCAAACGCGGCTTCGACATCGGTTTGCAGCAGGGCGCGCACTTCGGCGAGGCCCATCAAGAAACTGCACACCACGTCGGCCGCTTCCGCATCACGATTCTCCTGATTACCATTGAGCCGCAGGCTGCGGCGCACCTCCACATTGAGGCGCTCACGGATGCTGGCGACGAGTTCATTCGTCATCAGCTCCAGCTCCTGGGAAGACACGGCTTCGTCAGAAAAGAAGCCGGGAAAGAGCAGGTGCAGCAGATCCTCGCACAGCGTGGCGATGGCGCGTTTTGAGGGCAGATTGCCGCAATCGACATGGTTGATCCCGCCCACCTCGTGATACGAGGTCATCAGGCTGGAGACGATTTCAGTTTGGCGGCAATCCATGTGTTCACTCAGCGATACCGTGCTGCGATCTGGATTCAAGCGCGGGGGTGGCCTGATTGCTGTGAATAAGTCAGGACCCGAAGCTTCACCTGGCAATCAAGGCCACCTGTCCCAAACTGTTTCCACCTCATGATGACTTTGAAAGAACCCTTTGAGGCACTTTGGAGACGCCTGCGGTTGTCGGGCGAAGCCTCGGCCTGGCATGCGCGATTGCTGGAATGCTATGCAGAGCCGCAGCGTGCCTACCACACGCTTCAGCACCTCGAAGAATGCCTGCTCATCTTGGATAACGCCAAAAGGGCCGGTTTGATCGCGAAGCCGGACCTCATCGAAATGGCCCTGTGGTTTCACGATGCGGTGTATGACCCGCAAGGCAGCGAAAACGAAGAACTCAGCGCGCAGATGGCGCTGGAGGCACTCGGCGATACTGAGTTGGCGCACGAGGTGGCACGGCTCATCATGCTGACCGAGTCACACCAGCCTGAAGAAGGCCCGGATGATGCCTGGATCATCGACATTGATCTCGCGATTTTTGCCCAGCCGATGGAGCGCGTGCGGGAATATGAGCGGCAGATCCGGCAGGAGTATGCGTGGGTGCCAGAAGAGATGTACGTGGAGAAGCGCGCTGAAATCCTGACGGCCTTTTTAAACCGTGAGCAGATCTACCTCACTGCGTGTGCGCGAGAACACTTCGACAGACTGGCGCGGGAGAATCTGCGGGCGTTGATCGGTTTCGTGAAGCGGCTCAGCCCTTGACGCTGCGCGCGCCCCAAGGGTAGGGGCGAACGGCTCCCAGTGAAGAGTACTGTTTCAACTGCGGCTTGGTACGTCGTGGCAGTTCGAGCTTGATGCGGAACGGCTTTCCTGCCACTTCCACCTCGAGCGTCAGCGGAATCGATTTGCCGTAGTTGAAAATGGGGACATGGCCGGCGGCTATTTCCGACTGCTCATGCGCTGGAGCGGTGATCACGTGATTTTGGAAATCCATCTCGCCGCTGCGAACGACCATGCGTTTGAACCTTACCTGATGCGGCACGGAGTCGAAGTTCCAAAGCGTGATCGACACCTTGCCTGTGGTGAGAGTATCCTCCGGCACGAATGATCTGAACGCCTGTGCTGAGGCGTGAGTGAAAGGGATCTTCTTTTTCTCCTGCTCCACCCTGACCACGAGGCCCAGCCTGTCCTTCAGCAACCAGACGCCGTTGTCGTAATGCTTTGAGTAAACGATGGTGGTGGTCTTGCCGGTGGTGCCGTCATAGAGACCCACTTTCAGGGTTTCCGAGCTGCACCCGGCCAGCATCAAGAAGAGTCCGGCCATATAGCCCATGCGTAATCCGTGCCGGGAGATTCCTGGCTGACTGCGGACGATGGGAAGGAACTTTCTGAATCCTGTGCAGATCATGCATTGATTCTAGGTGCAGACATTGCCACGTCTAGGCTCAACTCCATGCTCCCCTCTCTCAACCAACTCAAGCTCCCCGATCCCTGGCAGCACCAGGCGGTGAATTTGCTGCGTTCGGGGTGCGATGTGGTCGTCAGTGCGCCAACAGGAGCAGGAAAGACGTACATCTTTGAGCTGCTGCATCAGGGGCGTCATTTGCAGGGTCCAGCGATCTACACGGTGCCGACGCGGGCACTGGCGAATGACAAGTACGCCGAGTGGAAAGAGGCGAAGTGGAATGTGGGCATCGCCACGGGTGACATCGCGGAGAATGTGGACGCGCCCGTCGTTGTCGCCACGCTGGAGACGCAGATCGAGCGGCTTGTACGCGGCGAAGGTCCGGCGTTGCTGGTGATCGACGAGTATCAGATGATCTCAGACCACTCGCGGGGAGCCAACTACGAAGCTGCCATCGCTCTGGCGTCGCAGGACACGCGGTTGCTGCTGCTGAGCGGTTCCGTGGCCAATCCTGAAGATGTTGCGGCGTGGCTGGTGAGTCTGGGACGCAAGGCGGAAGTGGTGATGACGCGTGAGCGACCCGTGCCACTGGAAGAAGTGCCAATGGAGACGCTGCCACAAAGACAAAGGCAGTTTGAGAACTACTGGCCGCGCTTTGCTGCGGCGGTGATGATCGCTGATCTCGCGCCGCTGCTGATCTTCGCGCCGCGCCGCAAGGAAGCGGAGTCGATTGCACGCAGACTCGCCGCCGATCTGCCGATGGGCGATCCCCTGGAACTCACCGCAGAGCAGCGTGCAGTGTGCGGCAAGGATCTGGCCACGCTGCTGGAAAAGAGAGTGGCCTTTCACCACAGCGGGCTTTCGTATGGCGCGCGAGCAGGCGTGATCGAGCCGCTAGCGAAAGCGGGACAGCTCCGTGTCATTGCAGCGACGATGGGTCTTGCGGCGGGCATCAATTTCTCCGTGCGCAGCGTGCATGTGGCCGGCACGACGTTTCATGATGGGAAGAGCGAGCACAAACTCGCACCTGATGAACTGCTGCAGATGTATGGCCGCGCAGGAAGACGTGGACTCGATGACAAGGGCCATGTGATCACCAGCCGCGACAGCCCTTCCATCTTTGATGCGCGGCCTGCGCGGCTGCACCGCAGCACCCTGCTTGCGTGGCCGATCTTTTTGCGCGTGATGAAGCACGCCGCGCTGCGGCAGGAGAATCCTTTCGAGGCAGCCACCCGTTTTGCGGGAAGGTTGTTTGCCAAAGTACCGCCGTTGCTGGGGCTGGAGGAGCTGGAGCCGAACGTGGTGCATCCGCAGCATGAGAATGCGAAGGCGCTCTTCGGCCTCGAAGCCACGGAGAAGCAGATCCTGAACTCGTACGGCGAATGGGAGCGCAAGCACCGCCATGCGCTGCAACGCGTGCCCCTGAGCCGCGTGCATGCGTTGCTCACGGTTCCGGCCTTTGCGGCGAAGTTCGCGCACGGCATCGGCCGCGTGGGGAAAATCCGCCATGAGAAAGAAGTGACCTACGGTGTCGAAATCAGCCTCGGCACGCCGGTGGGGGAAGACGTGAAGCCGACAAAGTCGATTCGTCGTCTGCTCAAACTGCCGCGCAAAGCGGAAACGATACCGCTGGAAGAAATCACCGTGCTGCATGCGGGGGAACTCGCGAAGGCCATCCTCGCGCATGCGGAAGACGTCATCCAAGACGTGGCTCCCGAATTCATCGGCACCGTGACGAAGGAGAACCTGATCTTTGCGTGCTTTGATCTCGCGCCCATCGAAGTGATGGCCTACGAGGATGGTCATGGCAGGCTGCTCTTCGAGCCGCAGGAACGCAGCATCGTGGTGCAGAATGCAACTGGGGTGCACATGGCCGAAACGGCCACGACCGATCGCGAGCCACGTGGCGGATCACCGATTCATGCGTGGCGCACACTTGGCCTGATCGATGCCGAAGGCGTGCCGACGCGGCGTGGTGAAATCTTCAGCTTCTTCCAGCATGGTGAAGGGCTGGCGATTGTGGCGGCGCTGGAAGACGAAAGCTATCCTGCGGATGATCTGGTGCATCACCTGGCGAACCTGCGCAGCGGCTCCAAGTTTGATCTGCCACTCGATTGCGGTTCCGAACGCCTCGCGGCGGTGTGTCGCGGCACCTACGGTTTCGTGAATCATCACGGCTATCTTGAGAACGGTCTTCCGGATGACTATGGCGAAGGCGCGGCGGAACTGCTTGATGCTCTGCTGCATCCCGAGCAGCCCGGTGCGCAGGATTTGAAGGCGGGCATTGCCGAAGGTGACATCTCCCGCGCTTATGTGGAATGGCTGAGTTTGCTGAGGCACATCACCCATGCACCGGATCATTCGTGGCGGCGCTGGAAGGAGCTGAAGGAAGCTGCGAAGCAGACGCTCAAGCACCACACCAAGACCCTGCGCCACTTCTTCCATCTGGATCTGCCGCCGCTGACGAACAAGCAGAGGCATGGCAAGACGCGGCATTATTTGATGGTGAAGTGAGGGCTGGGTTTCTTGGTCTTAATGTGATCGCTGGGTGTGCGAACGTTTCTCGCATACCTCCGGCATGCGCCCTTGAGCAGGAGGAGTGATGTGCATGGTCCAGGGGTGGCGCTCGTGCCTCGCTTACCCCTGGCTAACTTCTCTGATCCCTCCGGGATCAAGAACCACCCGCCTTCTCTCGCCCGTTGAATTGTACCTATTCCCGTTCATTCGTGACGAATGAATGCAGAAGCCATGCTTCAGTTGAAGCAGCAACTTGTGAGAATGAGCGCAAAGCAGCGGCAGGAGGTGGCTGCTTTCCTTCACAGGCTTAAACAAGAATCTCCGGCGTGGAAAAAAGAGATGACCCGACGCATGGCGGAGTTGGATGCCGGGAAGAAATTTCACCTGCCACGCTAATGGCACCAATGGTCGAAGAACCCAAACGACGCATCGCCATCATCGGCTCCGGCGCAGTCGGCTGCTACTATGGCGGGCGGCTGGCGCAGCATGGGAATGACGTGCATTTTCTCATGCGCTCGGATTATGAGAAGGTGAAACAGCATGGGCTCAAGATCAGCAGCCCTCTAGGCGGCTTCCATTTGCCAAAGGTGAACTGCCACCGCAGCACGGCGGAGATCGGGGAGTGCGATCTGGTGATCATCGCGATGAAGGCGACGGCGAATGAGGCGCTGCTGGAACTGCTGCCGCCGCTGCTGCACAAAAAGTCGATGATCCTGACGCTGCAAAACGGGCTGGGCAGCGATGATTTTCTGGCGCGGCACTTTGGCTCTGCGCATGTGCTGGGCGGACTGTGCTTTGTGTGCATCAACCGGATTGCTCCGGGGGTGATTCATCACATCGCGCAGGGGCAGATTGCGCTGGGCGAGCACAGTGGTGCGCCGCAGGTGCGCACGGAAGCGCTTGCAGCGGAGTTCCGGCGCTGTGGCATCGAGTGCCGGGTGGAGCCCAGTTTGATTGCGGCGCGGTGGAAGAAGCTGGTGTGGAATATTCCCTTCAATGGGCTTTCGATTGCGGCGGGCGGCAAAGACACGGCGACGATTCTGGCTGATCCGGTTTTGGAACAGCGCGTTCGTGATCTGATGAGTGAAATCATCGAGACCGCAGGGCGGCTCGGACATGCGATTCCGCTGTCGCTCATCGATGACATGATCGAGCGCACGCGTACCATGTCTGCGTACAAGCCGAGCAGCCTCATTGATTTTATGGCGGGCAGCGAGGTGGAGCTGGAGGCGATCTGGGGCGAGCCGGTGCGCCAGGCGAAGGCAGCGGGGATCGAAATGCCACAGGTGGAGAGGTTGTATCAGGAGTTGAAGGAGCGCATTGCCGCCAGATAGTGGCATGCGCTGTTTTATGTGCGGGTTTGAACGTCAGGAGACGTTCGGCCGACCGCACAGGGGACTGTGCGGACCACTTTGCTCACGCCCATGTCACTCACCGCTCTTCAAAACGCCCGTCCTGAAACTGCGATTGTACTGGGTTCCGGTCTTGGAGCCGTGGCGGAGGCGTTTGGAATCGAAAGTGAAGTCGCGTTTGGCGAGGTGCCTGGACTGAGCGCTTCCACGGTGCCGGGGCATGCGGGGCGCTTTGTCTTGGCGCAGCATCACGGCAAGCCCATCCTGCTCGCGCAAGGACGGCGGCATTTGTATGAGGGCCTCACGGCGCATGAGGTCGCGGCGAGCATCCGCTTCATGCATGAGATCGGCGTGAAACGCGTGGTGCTCACGAATGCGGCGGGGGCGATCCATGAGAACTTTCATGTAGGCGGACTGATGCTCATCACAGATCACATCAATCTTCAGGGCACCACGCCGCTGCTCGGTGGGCCAAACTTCCATGACATGAGCGAGGTCTATTCGCGGACGTGGTGTGAGAAGTTTCACGCGGCGAGCTTGGAGATCGGTTTGAAGCTGCATGCGGGCGTGTATGCAGGGCTCCTCGGCCCGCAGTATGAAACACCTGCGGAGATTCGCATGCTGCGCACGCTGGGTGCAGATGCCGTGGGCATGTCCACGGTGGCTGAGGCCATTCAGGCGCGTGCTCTGGGGATGGAAGTGGCGGGCATTTCCATGCTCACCAACTGGGCCGCCGGCCTGCGGGCGCAGACGCTGCATCACGCGGAGGTGGTGGAGGTGGGGAAGACGGCGGGGATGTATCTGGCGAGGCTGCTGAAGGCGGCGGTGTGAATGAACGCAGGACAATGGCCCAAGTTCATGCCATGGTTTAGCGCATGCATGTGCCCACTCTGTATCTTGATACCTCGGTCATCGGCGGCTACTTCGATGACGAATGGAAAGACGCCACACAGGAACTTTGGCGGCTGCGGGATGATGGCCAGTTTCATTTCCAAACCTCCGTCATTGCATTCGATGAAATCACTCATGCTCCTGACGAAGTGCGTGAGCTGTTTCATCGCACATTCGCCGATTCATCGAGCCTGCTGATGGTGACGGAAGAGATGGAAGATCTGGCCGAGGCTTATCTGAAAGCTGCGGTGGTGAGCCCCAAATACACCGATGATGCCCGGCATGTAGCCGTCGTGGCGGTTTCCCGTATGGACTATCTCGTTAGCTGGAATTTCAAACACCTTGTCAACGTCCAGCGGGAGGCCGGATTTAATGCGGTCAACTTGTTGCAGGGTTACCCGCCTGTACGTATTATCAACCCACTCCAATTGATCTATGGCAACACCACCGAAAGCCTTTGATGCCGTCCATGCCTCCCGTCAATGGCGCGAGAGCACCAGCCGCAAGCTGGACGCGATGAGCCGCACAGAACGATTGGCGCACTATGCCCGCTTGATGAAACAGGCGACTGGCGCGGAGACCTCTGGCAGCAGCGCCAAGGTTGTGAAAGCATAGTTTAAGCCCGCTCAAAGCTGGATCTCGCCAAACATGTTACGCGAGAGCTTCGTACACGGCGTCTTCTTCCGAATCGTCCTTCAGAAACTGGTCGTAGGCTGCCGTCTGCCACTCGGTATCATCGTCTGAGTTCGTCAGCACAATGACACGCGCGATACCGCTCTTGGGGAGCTGAGCCGCGATGTTTCCCGGAATCGGAAAACTGGCGGCTCCGTGAAGCGTGGTGGTAAATTCGACGGCTTGCATGCGGGAAGATTAGTTCTTTTGCACCCAAGGTCAATTGGCTGAGCCGCTGGATTGCGGGCGCAGTCGCTGCATCATGCGGCGGTGTGAACGAGTGAATGACAACTGATGCTGGTCACGTCATGATGTAATTATGAATGTGGCTGAATTGTCATTCCGACTGTGTAGGAAACTGCCAGGGGCTTTCATTCCCAAACGAGTTGGGAGGTGCCTAATCGCTGGATCAGTATTAACTTTTCTGATTTCCTCATGTGCACCATTTCGTACAGACGAGCCACCAAAGGAGTACTTCGATTGTCGAACCAAAATCGAACTAAAGGAAAAAATCGAGAAACAAGTGTGCCTCTCCGGTCAGGCTGGAGTTGGTAAACAAGGATTGTACGTATGCATCGACCACACCGCCGTGTATTTTAAAGATGAAGATGATAAGCTGCTTTCTGGACGGGCACTGATCACTTCATCAGCGCACAAGCATGCTTTCATCAGGATTTTCGGCGTGCTTCATTATGCAAAGCGTCGTGATTTTCGCACAGGGCTGGGATGCCCTATGCGGGATCATTACTGGATGACTGTGTCTCGAGCGGAGGCTTTGCGCAGACAATAACCTCAGCGTAGATTCACCCTTTTGTGGATTAGAAACGGGAGCAGCGGCACCTATAACCAATGGTTAGCCGAAAAAAGCTAGCAGCACCCGTTCGCCTTCTCCAACTCACAGGCGTGCTCCTCGGTGCAGCAGGGCATCAGCGGACGGCCTTCGGTCGCTTCGGGGGCTTCCATTTCTGGATTCGGAGCCTGGGGGGCGAGGCCGAGGTCGCGGAGGAGTTTCATGTCCTCGTTGGCGCGCGGGTTGGCGGCGGTGAGGAGTTTGTCGCCGTAGAAGATGGAGTTGGCTCCGGCGAAGTAGGCGAGGGCCTGGGCTTCGCGGCTGAGATTCGTGCGGCCAGCGCTGAGGCGCACCTTGGCCTTCGGCACGGCGATGCGGGTGACGGCGATCATGCGGACGAAGGCGAAGGAATCGACGACTTCGTTGTCGCCGAGCGGGGTGCCTTTGATGGGCATGAGGGCGTTGATCGGGATGCTCTCGGGCTGGGGATTGAAATTGGAGATGACTTCCAGCATCTTCAGGCGGTCTTCGATGGTCTCGCCGAGGCCGAGGATGCCGCCGCAGCAGACGGACATCCCGGCATCCTGCGCGTGGCGGATGGTGCGCAGGCGGTCGTCAAAGGTGTGGGTGCTGACGATGTTCGGGTAATGCTCCGGGGAGGTGTCCACGTTGTGGTTGTAGGCCGTGACGCCGGCTTCCTTGAGATCGGTGGCCTCATCCGCGCCGAGTTCACCGAGGGTGACGCAGACTTCCATGCCGAGCTTGGAAACGTCGCGCACGATGTCGAGCACCTGGTCGAATTTCTGGGTGCCTTTGCGCACGCCTTTCCAGGCGGCGCCCATGCAAAAGCGGGTGGAGCCGTTGGCACGAGCGGCGAGGGCGCGCTCCATGACCTGCTCCTTGGGCATGAGATTTTCCTTTTGCAGGCCGGTGCTGTAGCGGGCGCTCTGGGCGCAGTAGCCGCAGTCTTCGCTGCAACCGCCGGTCTTGATGCTGAGGAGGGTGCAGAGCTGCACCTCATTGCCGGTCCAATGCTCGTCATGCACGGCGCGGGCCTGCTTGAGGAGATCGAAAAAGGGCTGGTGATAGATGCGGTGAAGTTCGGCGAAGGTCATGGCGGAGATTGGCAGCCCGGATAGTGGGCGAAAATGGGCCGGATGCACGGGGAAAGTACGGGGCCGCAGGGGTAGCGTCCTCGTTCGTGTGCAAGAGAGACGCGCCCGCGACCGATTTGGTCTCACTCACATGAACCGCCGCACTTTTTTCCACCAAACGTCCGCGCTCGCCGCCGTCTCCGCTCTTCCGAAACTCTACGCTGCGGATGAGGCCGGGAGGAAAGTCAAAGTGGCGGTGGTGGCGCTGGGGCGGGGCATGCAGCATGTGCAGGCCCTGCTCAAAATTCCGGGCGTGGAGATCGCCTACCTGGCGGAAGTGGACCCGAAGCGCCTGGAAGCGGGCCTCAAGGTCGTCAATGACACACAAAAGGTTTCCTGCGTGGGCGTGAAAGATTTCCGCACCATCCTGGATGACAAGACGCTGGATGCCGTCTTCATCGCCACGCCGAATTTCTGGCACACACCGGCCGCGCTGCTGTGCCTGCAGGCTGGCAAGCACGTCTATGTGGAAAAGCCCGGCAGCCAGAACGCGCATGAGGCGGAGATGATCGTGGCGGCAGCGAAAAAATACGACCGTCTGGTGCAGATGGGCAATCAGCGCCGCACGTGGATGAAGGAGGCGATCGAGGCGCTGCATGGCGGTGCCATCGGTCCCGTTCACTTTGGCCGTGGCTTCTACTACAACACGCGCAAATCGGTGGCCACGAACGAGAAGCCTGCGGCACCGGACATTGACTACAATCTGTGGCAGGGCCCGGTGCCAGATGATTTGAAGCACGATTTCAAATCGATGGCGCACTATGACTGGCATTGGTTCTGGCACTGGGGCAATGGCGAGCTGGGCAACAACGGCATCCACACGCTGGACATCCTACGCTGGGGCCTCAAGGGCGAGTACCCGCTGCGCACCACCTACAACGGCGGGCGCTACTTTTACAATGACGCGCAGGAAACGCCGGACACCGGCACGGCGGTCTATGATTTCGGCCATGCCGGCTGCGAGTGGGTACAGAGCAGCTGCCACGCACGTGCGGCGGAGAAGCCTCTGGCGGAAGTGATCTTCTATGGCGACAACGGCACCATGGCCATCGCCCGTGATTCGTGGATCAACTACGACCTGAAGGGCGTCGAGATGAGCAAGGGCAAAGGCGCTGGTGGCGGTGATCCCGCACACATGGGCAATTTCATTGAGGCCATCCGTGGCAATGCGAAGCTCAACAGCCCGATCGAGGAAGGCCAGAAGAGCACCATGATGTGCCACCTGGGCAACATGGCCTACCGCACGAATACGGTGGTGAAGTGTGATCCGAAGACCGGGAAGGTGCTGGATAACGCGGAGGCGATGAAGCTTTGGGGACGGGAAGGGTACCGCAAGGGGTGGGATGTGAAGATTTGAGGTACGATGGGCACTCCTGCCCGTCGATCAACGCTCTCGCAGGCATATTTGTTTCGCGCCTGCCGGGAGGTCGCATGGACACGGCATCGGTGCGCCGTCTGTCCTTGAATCTGCCACGCTCGGCGGTGCTGTGAAATGATGGACGATGGTGTCTGTTAATTTGATGACGAGACGGCTTGCGTGAGCGCTGATCGACGGGCAGGAGTGCCCATCGTACTTATCCCATGCGCACCATTGGCAGAGGAGACTTCATACCCTTTGGCTGGGATGCTGTGGAGGCTGGCCGCCACAGGCATCTGCCTCAGCTTGCTTTGCCGGGTGGCATTTATTTTGTCACCTTCCGGCTGGAGGATTCGGTGCCGCAAAAGCTTCTGAAACGCTGGCTGTATAAACGACACGCCTGGCTGGCAGAGAATCCAGAGCCCTGGGATGAAACCAAGCGCAAGGAGTATCAGAGCCTTTTTAACTCGCGCATGGAACGCTGGCTCGACGCCGGATACGGGGAATGCCTGCTGCGTGATGACCGTTGCCGTAAAGAGGTGGTGGAGCGTCTTCTTTTCAAGCACGGCCTCGACTACGATCTCGGGGATTGGGTGGTGATGCCCAATCATGTCCATGTGCTGTTACAGCCGCTGGGCGGAGTTTCTCTGGAGGAGATCATGAAGCCGGTCAAAGGCATCAGCGCCCGAAACATCAACCTCCTCTTGGGAAGATCAGGCAGCCTGTGGATGCAGGAGTCGTTCAGCCACATAGTCAGAAGTCTGGAGCAGTTGAAAAAGTTTCAATGCTACATCCAGATGAACCCAGAGAAGGCCCGCCTGCCTGCGACCGATTTTAGTTACGAACAGCGTTGGCAGATCTCCTGAAGTACGATGGGCACTCCTGCCCGTCGATCAGCGCTCACCTATTTCCCCAGACCCTCGCCTGTCCCATCCTCGTGTATGCAGATAAGCAGCACCGCAGGCGCACTCGTTTGCTCTCGATCTCAACCAGCGCTTCAACATTTCCGATCCGTCGCTGCGGCACCACATATCAGCTCGGACAACGCATGCTTTGGCGTGAGCGCTGATCGACGGGCAGGAGTGCCCATCGTACTACCGAAACACCACGTCCACGCCCATAGCGCTTTCCTTCGCAAAGCCGGGAATCCAGTGCGGCTTTCGCAGGGCGATGACGCGGTAGATCATGGAGAGCACGTGCAGGATGAGCAGGCGGTCGATGAGTCGGTAGCCGCGGCGGCGGCGCATGAGCAGCTCGATGGCCCAGCCGAGATAACGGGGCTGCAGCCAGAAGGGCTTGAAGTCGGTCTTCACGCGGTAGCGTGCGCGCAGGCCGCGCTTGGGGTATTGCGCTTTGTAGGCGCGCTTCGCCTCGCGCAGACGCGTCTCCATCTCCGGCGTGAACTCGGTGAAGTAGTACTCACGCGCCAGGGCCAGCAGGCGGAAGGTGTCGCGCATGTAGTCGAGGTCGGCCACGGGCACACCGGCGCGCGGTGCCAGGGCGATCATCTGCTCCAGCCGCCCCATGCAGCGGGCGGCGCTGCGCAGGGCGGCCTCCGGCTCCTGCACAAAGTAGAGCAGCAGCTTTTTGACGCTGTGATTGATGAAGATGTTCCCCCAATAGACCTGGAGCAGCGGCGGGATGCGCACGCGGCGGAAGAAGAGTTTTTGCTGCGCGAATTCCTCCACGTAGAGCAGCTCACGAATCACCTCGTCGGAGTAGCGCAAGAGTTCGATCAGGGCGTCGGCATCGCCCAAGGCACGCTCTTTGGCAAAGGCGCGCACGGCATCCTCCACCGGCATGCTGTCTTTGATGATGCGGATGGTGACGAAGGTGTTGAGGTCGATCCAGATGGCTTCGGGATCGATCAGCGCGATGCGGCGAAAAGGCACCCAACCGCCGGTCTGGCACCAGACCATGCAGCCGATGACGTTCTTCGCGTGCTTGAGCTCATGCGCGTAGCGCTCGTATTCCCAGCCGGTGAAGCTGGGGTACTCGCCGCAGCCTTCGTACTCGCGGCGCGTTTGCAGCTCGACGATCTTGGCCACGTCGGTGCGGAAGAAGTTGGAGTTCAGCGGCAGGTAGCGGAAGAAATCGGACTCGCCGTATTTCATGGAGATGACGAGCGCCGGGCTGGTGAGGCCTGCAAACACGCTGGTGAAGGTGCGGCGGTGCCACATCAGATCGCCGATGCGATAAGCACCCACGGTCCAGGTGCGGAAGATGAGGCGGCGTGCGTGCTTCTCGCACACGGGCAGCAGATCGAGCAGGAGCTGGCGTGCCTGCGCGGGCTTTTGGATGACGAGCTCGCTGCGGAATTCGTCGTGCACGCCTTTGCCATCGGCTTCGCCAATGCGCAGAATGATCCCTGCCACCTGCGGGAAGCTGGTGAAGAAACCATCGAGCAATTCGGCGAGGTAGTCGTTCACGCCGTGCCTGGTTTCCGTCATGCGCCGTCGCAGCTCCGGCGTGTAGGTCATGACATCCATGGTGAGATGCACATGCAAGCCGCGTGTGGTGAAGATCTCGAAGCAGCGGGTGAATTCCTCGCGGTAGAGCGCGATGCGGGCACGCAGCTCCGGCTCCAACCATTCGTGATCCGCCAAATGCGTCACGTCATCGAGCGAGACGGCGTTGAAGCCCCAGGCGGCAGCTTGATCGGCGAACCGAGTGACATCCTCCCGCACCTGTGCCCACCAGGCGTCCGCAGCGACATCGCGAACCTTTGGCAGATGATGCCAGGGGATCTTGGACCAGTTGATCGTACGCACGTCATGCCCGCGAAAGAAGGGGCCGATGGCGTCGATGAGGTGGAGTGGTTGCAAGCGCCGCGAATGAAGCATGCGGAGGCGGGATGCAAGTGACGATGTACGGTAGGCTGGCTGCCCATGTCCCCGTTCACTTCACCCGTGCCTTGAGGATCTCGCGGAAGGGTTTGCCATCGAGGCTCAGGTCTTGGAGCACGGCACGCCCGTTCAGCACCCGCACCTCGGCAGTGATGCCTTGGGCGCTGCGGATGTTTTCCGCGAACCACTTGTCGGCTTCAGGAGCGAGCTTTTCGTTGACGTAGAAGCGGTCAAAGGGCCACTCAATGCTGGCCTTGTCGTTGTACACATAGCCTGTTTTGAGACGGAGGTAGTCGCCGCTGGCGGGCGGTGTGAGCGAGAGGCTGGAGATGGTTGCAAAGCCATCGGCACCCGTGGTGAACAGGGCATAGACCTGCATGCCCCGGGTTAATTTCACACCCGCAGGCACAGGTGCTTCGCTCTGCGTCGGACGCACGGCAAGGTAGCGGCCGCGCAGCGGATCGTAGGGATCCGGGGCGCTGCATTTGAGTTTGATGAGCGTGCCCTTGGCGAGAACCTGCTCATGCGTCCAGATTTGGGACAAGGGGGCGGCCCACTGCGCCAGCACAGCGATGCCAAAGATGATCAAAGGAAGTGTTTTCATACGGCTGCGGCTTGTTTCTTTTTGAGCTGCCGGCTCATGAGGATGTTGAAGGCGAGGAAGGCCATGCCGACGCCGATGAAGGCGAGGCCTTTGGCGAGAAAGGAGAAATCACTGTCTGCCATGCGGGTGATGAGGAGCACGGAGAGAAGCAAGGCGCCGAGACGCGGGGCACCCTTTTTACCGGCAAACTCCAGCACGATGAGCGTGATGCCGATGGCGGCGAGATGCAGCGTGACGATCCAGGACAGCAGCGCGCTGTAGTGCGTGTTCTTGCTCTGAGCGAGGGGGATGGTGAGCAATGGCAGCAGGGCCACCGAAGCGATGGCCAGCGCCGCCCAGCGCCTGCGTACGACTGCCAGCAGCACGAACACCGCGAGCACGGTCAGCAGTCCCCAGCACCAGGGCAGTTGCAGGGCATGCGAAGCGCCCTTGAGGATGTCTTCGCTCACATCGCGAAAGGTTGCGGCCACGCCATAACCGAGCAGCCAGAGCGAGCCGAGCAGGACCTGCGGCTTGCGGCGGGTGGGTTCTTCCATGCCGTTTTGATTGAGTGGAAACAGTGCGAGCGCGGCGGCTGTGAGTGTCCAGAGCCACAAGAAGCTTTGATCGTGGTAACCATAGTAGTCACCGCCGCGTGCGCTGACGAAGACCGCCACGCTGCAAAAGCCGAAGATGGCGCTGATCGTCATCACCCAGCGCACGGAGACGGAGATAGACGCCTGCATTTTCAAGCCCGGCCAGTAGGGCAGCAGACCCAAGAGCAGCAGCGGATAAAGCAGCGGGCTGTCATACCAGGGTTTGCCGTATTCGACCTGGTTCATGCCCCAGATCGCAATGGAGATGAGATAGAAAATCGCCACGGCATGCGAGCGCAGCACCCAGACGAGCGGGAGGCTCAGCATGAACCACCAGAAGAGGAAGTCCGGCCATGCGCCGCCGAGGTTGTAGATCTGCGAGACCAGCGCGATGCACGCGCCGGTGGCGAGCGCCTGGAGCAGCGCCGCTGTTTCACGCACCCAGGGTGCTGAGGCCGCGCCACGCTGCAGCACGCGCAAACTGAAGAGCTGCGTGAGCAGCAGTGGCAGGAACGCGAAGAGCAGCCGCACGGGCCGCGAAAAGTCATCCCAGTTGTAGCCGATCACCGCGATCAAACCGGTGCCGATGAGCAAAGCGCCGAGCGCTCCCATGACTATTTGCGCCAGTCCCGGCTGGGAGTCGTCCACCGCATTTCGTTCGCGCAAGGTACGTGCTGCGTCTGCGGTGAGGAGCCCCTCACGTTCCCACTGGGGGAGTTGTTCGAGGAGCCAGCGTTGGTGGGAGGTGTTCATGGGAGAGATGTAACCGAGTCGAGTTTGAACCGTTCAGCGCACGAAGGCGAATTGATTAACTCGATGGATGGATTGGTGGAGGTGATGGGGGTCAAAAAGTTGCTGGTATCTGTGCCGGTGTTGGAGTCTGCACGATGATGAAACTCAGCAACAGGCCGACGATAGCACCCAGCAAACCACCGCCACCGGCAGCGGCGGTCATCCTCCAATCTTCAACCAGCTCGAAGGCAGGAGTCGCTCGCTCCTGGAGAGCGACGTAGTCTGCACTTGAGGAATAGAACTCCTGATACGTTTCCACGGCCTTGAGCAATTTTTCGAAGGCCATTTTGGTGCCTCGATATCTATCATCTGCCCCATCCAGTTCTGCACCTGCGGCTTCGTACTGTTGAAGACGCGCCTCGATGGTTTGAATTTCTTGTTCGATGGGACCGATCTGCGCCGGCAGCTTTGCAGCAGCATCAGCGTCCAGCGTTTTGATCTGCGGGCCGAGGGCCGTGCGTTGATCACGCATGCGAATCAATCGGGCAGCAAGGCGTTTCTGCTCCGCTCTGGCCTCCACGGTGTCCACCTTTCTGCGCACCAGTTCCACACGAGCCAATGCCTCCTCCAAGACCTTTTGTTTGGCGGCGACCTCCTGAAGAAACTGCTGGAGCAGTTTACCGTCTGCCCTATCTCGCATTTCCTCGCGGAAGGCGAAGTATTCATCAATCAGGGCATCCAGAAAGATCCTCGTGTCTTTGGGATCAGGTCCGGTGGCCAGGAGGTTGAAGAGAGTGGTGTCCTTGGACCGGACGACACGAATGGACACGTCACTGAGTTTCAGTTCAGGATGCAAGGCCTTCACACGTGCCATGGCACGGCGTTTCATTTCAGGGGACTCGAGAGTCTCGATGATCGTGGCGTAGAAGTCCAGCTGCTGCTCGCGCCAGTGCACGTTGTCATTGAAGTTCATCTGCCCGCCCGCGACGAGCTTTGCCACGGAACGAAACTGCTGTGGCCTGTGGGTGAGATGGAGTGCCTGGCGTACGGCGCCGATTCTTGCTCCGAGAAAAGCACAACCCAAGATGAGCAGAAGGCGCGGCGCTCTCATGGTGATTATATCTCATCAAACCGCCGCAGGTCCCTGCGGTGGCTTGGGAGCCCGCACGATGAGCAGACTGAGCAGCAGGCCGACAAGGCCTCCCAGCAAACCACCGCCACCGGCACCCACAGCAACGGGAAGCATCCAATCCTCGACATTTTCGCTGGCTGGGGTGGCGCGCTCCTGGATGGCGACATAGTCGGCGCACGTATTGAATGCGGTCTGTATTTTCTCGACCTGTTCGAGCAATCTGCCGTACGTCGCTTTTTTGACTTCATGCTTTTCAGTGAGCGCCCGCAGTTCGGAGAGGTCTGACTCATGCCGCTGCAAATCAAGCTCGATGCGCTGGATTTCCGATTCAATAGATTCGAGTTGAGTCTGCAAAGGTGCACGAGCAGCCTCGGTCTCGCCCATGGGTTTGAGCTTGAGGCGGAAATCGTCGCGCTGGTTTCGCAGGGAGTTGAGCCGTGCCACCAGCCGCTCCAGATCTGATTTGGTGCTCAAAGTATCAACCTTGGCACGCACCTTCTCCAGCTTCTCCATGGATTCCTCCATGCCTCTCTGCTGGGTGACCACCTCCTGAAGAAACTGCTGCAGCACCTTGCCTTGCGCCTGCTCACGAATGCTCTGCCGGAAAGCAATGAACTCATCCAGCAGGGCATCGAGAAAGATCCGGGTGTATTTGGGTTCGGATCCGGTCGCGAGGATGTTGAAAATGGCGCTGCCTTTGGTGCGAACGACACGGATGGCCACATCACAATCTTTGAGGTCGGGATTCAGCGCCCTGACACGCTCCAAAGCGCGGCGAATCATTTCAGCGGATTCGATGGTTTCGATGATCGTCCCGTAGAAGTCCTCCTGCTGTTCGCGCCAAGTGATGCTGTCATTCAAGGTTGTTTGTGCGCCCCCGACGAGCTTGGCCAGCGAGCGGAATTCCTGAGGCCTGCCGGTGATGCGGAGTGCCTGGCGCCAAACTCCCAGGCTCGCGCCAAACAAAGCGAAGACCAGAATGATGACGAGGCGGAGAATGATGCGTGAGGAAGTCATGGTAAAAAACAATGGAGGCCCGTTCTGCCAGAATGGCGGCCATGTGGCGAGATAAATCCGGGGCCTATGACGGAGAAAAATTGTTTCTAGGTTTGTTCAAAAAATCCCTCGGTCATTTAAACGAAAAAGCCCAGACCTTGCGGCCTGGGCTGAATCGGAACCGCCCACGGAGTGTGCGGACTGCTTCAATGTGGGCAGTTACTTCGCCTCGGGCTTGATCTTGCCTTTCTCTTCGAGCTTGTGCTTGAACTTCTCGGTCTTGGGATCGACGACGGCGCGGACGTAGCCCTGGTCGGGATGGAGAGCTTTGAAGTTCTGATGGTAGTCTTCCGCGGGATAGAACTTCTTGAGCGGGGCGATCTCGGTGGCGATGGGGTCTTTCCATTTCTTCTGCACTTCGAGCTTCGAGGCTTCGGCGATCTTGTGCTGCTCCTCGGTGGTGTAGTAGATGGCGGAGCGGTACTGGCTGCCGTAGTCGTTGCCCTGATAGGCGGTGCCTTTGGGCAGGAGCTTGCCGTGTTTCACCATGTCTTCCTTGGTCACGCTGGTGGGGTCATGCGCATCCCAGAAGAGGTCGATGATTTCCTTGTAGGTGACGACGGTGGGGTCGAACTCGACCTTGATGACTTCGGCGTGGCCGGTGTCGCCGGTGCAGACGTCTTCATAGGTGGGGTTTTCGGTTTTGCCGCCGGCATAGCCGCTGACGACATTCTTGACGCCTTTGACGAGGAGGTACTGAGCCTCGACGCACCAGAAGCAGCCGCCACCAAAGACGGCGGTTTCGGTCTTAGGAGCATCAGCGGCTGAGGAGGTCGGGGCGAGGGAGGCCATGAGTAAGAGAGTGAGAAGGGTGAGCGCGGTTTTCATGGGGTAAATACGAACGAGTTGGGTCGGAGAGTCAATCATCCGTCCTGTGAGAGGCGAAACTTTCGGCGGAATTCCCGAAAAAGGAATGAATGGCCGCAAAGAGTCGCAAAAAAGGGGCAAAAAACCAGAGCACCGGAGTCGGATACTTTTTTGCGTTTCTTTGCGGCCATCTCTACTCTGACTGCATGGATGAACTCTCAACTCTCTGCGCCCGGGTGGGCGAAACCAAGCTGCGCGAAATGGTGGCGGCGTTTTACCGGCGGGTGCGGGTGGATGATGTGATCGGCACCATGTACCCTCCGGATGACTGGGAGAATGCGGAGAAGCGGCTGGCGGATTTCATCGTGTATCGTTTCGGCGGACCGCAGACTTACATCGAGGAGCGGGGGCACCCGCGTCTGCGTGGCAGGCACATGCCGTTTTCCATCGGGGAGGCGGAGCGTGACCGCTGGATGAAGCTGATGGGTGAGGCGATGAGCGAGGTGGCCGTGCCAGCACCGGAGGCCCCCATCATCGGAACATTTTTTGCCCAGGTGGCGGACATGATGCGGAATCGTCCGGGTTAAATCGCTGCTTGTCAGGTGGTTCTCCAGCCGGATGATGAAGTCATGAATCGAATTTCTTGCCTTGCACTGGCCGTTACCGTGACGCTTTCCGCCTGCGTGATGGATCTGTCGCAGTTGAAAGTCGACGACGTTAACTTTGTGAAAAGTGTGAAACCGATCCTGGAGGCCAGCTGCCTGGAGTGCCACCAGCATCAGTATGAGTTTGCCGGACTGAATCTGGAGACCAAAGCGCAGGCGATGAAGGGCGGGCGCAGCGGAGCGGTGATCGTGCCTGGCTCACCGCACCAAAGCCTGCTCTACAAGGTGCTGCTGCTGGGCCATGACAGCCCCGTGGCCATGCCGCCCACTCCCGAACGGCTGGGCCGTGATTACGAGCAGACCATTCACGATTGGATTCAGCAGGGCGCCAAATGGCCGGAGGGCGTGCGCCTCACATCACCGCAGGACAAGAAAAAATCACGTTCATAACCTCCCATGGAAAAGACCCCCGCACTCATTCTCGCTCCGTTGCCAGACTTCCTCATGAAGCCGCTGCTGGCGGCGCATGTGTGCCATGATTACTTTCATGCGGAGGACAAGGCGGCTCTGCTGGCGCAGGTGGGCGCGGAAGTCCGCAGCATCGTGATGAACGGAGGCACTGTGACGCCTGTGGCGCTGCTGGAGCAGCTGCCCAAGCTGGAAATCATGAGCGTGTTTGGCGTGGGGTATGACGGGGTGCCGGTGGACTGGTGCAAAGCGCATGGCATCCGCGTGACGAACACACCGGATGTGCTGACGGAAGACGTGGCGGACACGGCCAGTGCGCTGGTCTTGATGACGAGCCGCCGGCTGATCGCAGCCAACCGTTTCCTGCATGAAGGTGCGTGGACGAAGGGTGCCTTCCCCCTGGCGCATGCGCTGCACGGCAAGCGGGCGGGCATCGTGGGCCTGGGGCGCATTGGCAAGGCGATCGCGCACCGGCTGGAAGCGCATGGAATGCGCATCGCCTATCATGGCCGTACGAAACAGGAGGTGAGCTGGGAGTATGTGGATTCGCTGGTCGCACTCGCCCAGGCGGTGGATTTCCTGATTGTGGCCTGTCCCGGCGGTGCGGCGACGAAGCACCTGATCAATGCGGAGGTGCTGGCGGCACTGGGAACCAAGGGCACGCTGATCAACATCGCCCGTGGTTCGGTGGTGGATGAGGCGGCGCTGATCACGGCACTGCAAAACGGCACGATTCGCGGCGCAGGGCTGGATGTGTTTGAAAATGAACCTCATGTGCCGGAGGCGCTGATGCAGTGTGAGAATGCCGTGCTGCTGCCGCATCTGGGCAGCGGCACGCATGAGACACGGGCTGAAATGGCCCGGCTGGTGGTGGAAAACCTGGCGGCGCATTTCAGCGGCGCGGCGCTGCTGACACCGGTTTGCTGAGGGGTTTTGTTTGTCCTTTTCCTGTGTCAGATTTGGCAGATTGCCTGCTTGCCCTTCCGGCCTTAGCCACTATTAAACTTCATGGGAAAAATCATCCTTGGAGCAGTTCTCGCCGCCATAGCCGTCTTCGGCTGGGAGGCGGTGTCGTGGACAGCTCTCGGCTGGCATGAAAATGGATTTCGCGCCTTTCGTGATGAATCCGCCGTTTCAGAAGTGATCAAAGCCAACGTGACCTCCGGCCACGGCATCTACCTGCTGCCAGCCATGGGGGAAGCACCGAAAATCGCCACCGCCGAGGAAAAGAAGGTCTTCGAGGCCCAGCAGAAGAAGGCGCTGAAGGATGGCCCTTTCGTGTACGCCATCGTTCGTCCAGGCAAAGGGGATGTCAGCATGGGGATGAACATGACTTTGAGTTTCATCCGGTGCTTGATCTGCGCCTTTTTAATTGCGGGACTGCTTTCCCAGGCGGCTTTGCTCTATCCTGCACGCATCGCTTTCGTGGCGGCGGCGGGGTTGTTCGCTGGCCTGACCTCCGATCTGCCGATGTGGATCTGGTTTGAAAATCCGGGGCGCGACGCCGCGGTGAACATCGCCGATCATTTGATCGCCTGGATCATTGGTGGTGCTGTTCTGGGCATCTTTGTGGGCAAAGACCCGGTGGCGGAACCGTGAGGCAGCGCCAAAGTGGAATGGCGGGAGCGCTCGCCGACGGGCAGGAGTACCCATCGTACTTCAAACCACGCCGCTCGTCTTCAGCACCGCCTGCGCCACCTCTGCGGGTGTGACCAGTGTCATGCAGTCGTAGTGGCCGAAGGGGCACTCGCGCTCAAAGCACGGGCTGCACGGCACCTTGTGCTGGATGACGGTGTGGCGTTCGCCGAGCGGGCCGGTTTCAATCGGGCAGGTGGAGCCGAAGATGCTGACGGTAGGAATGCCGAGCGCTGCGGCCAGATGCATGGTGCCCGTGTCATTGGTGAGCAGCAGCTGGCAGCCGCGCAGTTTGGCGATGAGCTCGGAGAGCCGTGTTTTGCCCACGAGGTTTTCATGCGGTGCCTGGAGCATGGCGGAGAGCTTCTCTCCCATCTCCTTCTCCCCGGGTGCGCCAAACAACTGCCAGCGGAACTGCGCATGCTGCGCGGAGATCTGATTCACCACGGCGGCAAAGCGCTCCAGCGGCCAGCGCTTGGCGGGCCCATACTCGGCACCGGCACAAACCCCGACACGAATGGTGCCATCCGTCGAGACCGGCGGTGTTCCGGCGTCCCACACGCCGGGCTGCTCGATGTCGGCGCCGATGCCTTTGGCGATGCGCAGGTAGCGGTGCGCATGATGCTCCTTGCTTCCTTTGGCCGGGCCGCCCTTGATGATCTGATTGAGCAGCTTCGAGCGGAACGAGCCTTTCACCCCGACGCGGCGGGGAATGCCTGCGAGCCAGATTTCCAGAGTGCTGCGGGTGGAGTTGGTGCAGAACACGGCGGCATCAAACTTCACGCCCGTGGCCTTGATGCGCTTGGCCACGGCGAAGAGCCCTTCTTTGGCAGGTTTGCCAATGTAGCGCGAGACTTCGGGCATGGAGAGCCACAGCTCCTCGAGTTTGTCCGGGCCAAGAATCGTGATCTTCATGTCCGGCCGGCCACGTTTGATCGCCCGCACCATGGGGAAGGCCATGCAGGCATCTCCCAGCCAGTTGGGGCTGCGGATGAGCAGCTCAAAGGGCTGCAGGCGGCTCATGTCGTAGTCTGTGGAAAAGACCACACCGCGACGATAATTTGCCAGCAGGAAGTTGGGCTTCGGCAGCTTCCAGCGATTGTGCACCCAGAACCAGTTTGCCGGCTGCGCACGGATCAACTTCTCCACGGCGGCATTGATCGCCAGAGTCAGGCCCTCGGCGTTGGGCTGCGATTCCTCGGCTTTGACTTCCGGCGCACAGACGAGCCGCCAGCGTGCGGGGCCGTCATCATAAACCATCATCGGCAGCACCACCGCATCGGTCCGGATGGCCATGAGCGCCGCGATGGTGGTGGTGGAGGCCAGGCGATCAAAGAAGGGGCACCACAGGCCATGGTCTCCGGCATGCTGATCCACCAGCACACCTACCTGACCGGCCTCGCGCATGAACTTCATCGGGGCATTGAATCCGGCCTGCCGGTCAAACAATGCATAGCCCAGCTTTTCGCGGCGGCGGAGCACCAGCGCATTGAGCCAGGGATTGTGCAGCGGCTGGTAAATGGCCCCGGCTTTGTGCCCGCGCACATACATGGACGGCACCTGGGTCAGGATCTCCCAGCAGCTGGCATGCAGCACCAGGTTCAGCAGGGGACGTTTGCCATTGTCATAGGCCGCCTGCGCGCGCTCGATGCCTTCGGACCGCACATGCCTGCAGATCTGGGCCTCGGTCATCAGGGGCAGTTTGAAACCGCAGAGGATGTTGGCAAACAGGCTCTTGAAGTGCTCGCGCGCCAGCTGCCGGAGTTCGGCGGCGTTTTTCTCACGGCCAAAGGCAATGTGCAGGTTGTGCAGCGCGAGCCGGCGGTACTTGGCGCCCACAAAATAAGCGAGGGTGCCCAGCACCCGGCCCAGGTGCCACACCACGATGAGCGGCAGCAGCCACAGCACGCCTTCGATGCACCGGAACAGCGCGTAAATCAGCCACTGCACGGTGCGTGTGGAAAATTTGGCGGAGTCTTTGGCGCGTCCCATGTACCTCTTTATGCCGCAACGCTTCCGGGCACGCAACCGTTCATGCAGGATCAACGGAATGCGATGCCGTGGCGCAGGTTTGAAGCCCTTGCTGAAGCCAAAAAACGGGCGGTGTTTGCACACCGCCCGCTGCAGAGTTTGGAGTTGTGAGAAATCCTATTTCTCCACCCAGCGGACGGCTTCCATGAGCAGTTCGCGAGCGGAGGCGAGGCCGAGCTTCTGACGGATGTTGGCCTTGTGGGCATCCACCGTCTTGGCGCTGAGGGCCAGCTTTTCTGCAATGCTGTGGGAGTCGAAGCCGCGTCCGACCATCTCGAAAATTTCGAGCTGGCGGTCGCTGAGCATGCGGGCTGGCTCGCCACGGGAACCGCCGCGAGGGCCGCCACCGGAGACGATGCTGCCGAGCAGGGAAGCGCTGAAGAAGAAGGAACCAGCGGCCACCTGACGGAGACCCTGCAGCACGCGGGTGCTTGGTTCACCTTTCATCACATAGCCCATGGCACCGGCGCGTAGGCAGCGCTCTGCATACACGTTTTCATCGTGCATCGAGTACACGAGGATCTGCATGTTTGGATGGCTGGCACGAAGCTTTTTGATGAGGTCCACACCGCTGCGGTCCTTCAAGGTGATGTCGAGCACGACTACGTCGGGCTTGAGTTTGGCGATCTGCTGCAACGCTGTATTGGCGTCTTCAGCACTGCCGATGACCTGCATGTCTTCCTGCTGGTCGATTAGTTTCTTAAGCCCTTCGATAACGATGGGATGGTCGTCGAGTATATAGATTTTACTTTTCACGGTCGGACTAGAAGACTCATTTTCAAAAGAATGTCAAGCCGACGTTCTTAAGAAACTTTGAGCGGATAATGCACTCCATTGCTTTTCAATGTTTGAGAGCATGGTCATTTAACCCAAAACTAACCCAAAATTACCCTCCGCCACAACCTCAAAGCCGGGTTTTTGGGAATAAAACTGACCCCAAGATACGCCTAAGATGGCCGTCATGGATGTATTAGCCATGAAACAGCGCATCCACTTCGAAGACATTACGATTGGTTTTCAGATCGCTCCCATGATCGACGTGGTCTTTGTCATCATGCTGTTCTTCATGGTGATGACGGGCAGCATGAAGGTGGAGCGTGAGCTGAAAACAAAACTCCCAGGCCCAGATGATCTCACACAACTCGTGAAGATTCCCGCTGAAGAGATCACCCTCGGCATTCTCGAAGACGGCACTGTGACGATGAACGAGGAGGCGTTTGACTCACCCAAGGACAAGACTCTGCCCATGCTGACCAATACACTGATACGTTTGGCCACATCTTCTGCCCGGCAGAAGCAGAAGGTGCTGGTGACGATCCAGGCCGAAGAGCAGGCCAGCTACGAACGCATCATCGATGTGCTCAACACACTGCACCAGGCCGGGATTCAAAACGTGACTTTCACCGTCGGCAACGAGCCGCCGTGATCTCCGCCGACAGGCTGCTGCCACAACGTGCGTTCTTTGCGCATGTCACGCTGCCTTCTCTTCCTGCTGCTATCAGCCAGTGCCTTCGCTCAGCTCGCCAACAGCCCGCCGGTGCCGCAGTGGCTCACAGCACCTGAAGCTGGGGCGACGTTCACTCAATCGGTGAAACACGAAGGCAAGCTGCTCAAAGCGGTGCTGCTCACCGCCGGCGATGGCGCGGTGGAAATCATGCTCGATGGCAAGAGCATCGCGACGCTCAAAGCCACCGAGACCGCGACCGGCACGGACCTGACGCAACAACTCGGCGATGGCAAAGCGCATCAGCTCGGACTGCGGGTTCCTGGCAAAACAAAAACCGCCGCGTTGCTGGAACTCAATGGCGACCTCGCCGCAGTGCGCTGGATCGTCACGGATGCAACGTGGCAGAATGCGGTCGTTGCAGGCCCCACCGATGCCGACCCCGCCACGAACCCCTTCGATTTAAAGAAGACCTTCGACGCCTACAACTCCTGGCAGCTGGCCAAACCGGGCGCGCAGAATCAGGCGACCGATCCCGCCACGCTGACAATGCCGCCGGGATTCAAAGCGGAACTCATCCGCTCCGCGCAGCCCGGTGAAGACTCCTGGGTGTCGATGGCCTTCGATCCCGAAGGGCGCATCACGCTGGGCAAAGAGAAGAAGGGCCTGCTGCGCCTCACGCTCAGTGGCAGCGGGGAGCAAAAGGTGGAAGTCATCGACGACGAACTGCTCGAATGTCGCGGTCTGCTTTATGCGCACGGTTCGCTGTTCGCGAATGCGAACGTCTCCAAGACTCTCTTCCGACTGACGGATGCAGACGGCGATGGTGTCTTTGAAAGACGCCAGCCCCTCGTCAAAACCGAAGGCGGCGTGGGCCATGGCCGCAACCACATCAAACTCGGACCCGATGGCGACATCTACGTCGCGCATGGCAACAACGTGCTTATTCCCAAGAACCTCGATCCTGCTTCACCGCTCAAGAACTACGCCAATGATCAGCTCATCCCGAACCCGTGGGACAGCAGCATGTTTGACGGGAATGTCGAACTGCCCGCCGGTCACATCCTGCGGGTGAAGCCGGATGGGAGCAAAGTCACACTCCTCGCGGGCGGTTTGCGCAATCCGCTCGACATTGCTTTCAATGGCGAAGGGGATCTTTTCACCTTTGATGCTGATATGGAGCGTGATGTGGGAACGCCGTGGTACATGCCCACAAGAGTGCTGCAGATTCTACCAGGCGGCGACTACGGCTGGCGAAGAGGCACGGGGCGTTTTCCGGCGTGGTATGCGGACACGCTGCCGAGCGTGGTCGACATCGGGCTGTCTTCACCGACGGGGATTTACTTCGGTTACAAAGCAAAGTTTCCAGTGAAGTACCAAAATGCACTGTACTTGCTTGATTGGAGCTATGGTCGAATCATTGCGGTGGCCATGCAGTTCGATGGCAAACGATATGAAGGATGGCAGGAAACCTTCGTCTCTGGCAGGCCCCTCAATGTCACGGATGGTTGCATCGGTCCGGATGGAGCCATGTGGTTCACCACAGGTGGCCGGGGAACCCAGAGCGGGCTGTACCGAATCTCTTATCACGGCAGCGAGGCTACCGAAGAACAGTACGAAAACCTTGGGGTGATAAGCTCTACACCCCTTCGCATCGCCATGGAACTCCAAGGCTCGGTGCTCTTCTCGGACAAAAAAGTGCCGGAACTAGAATTAGTCTGGAGCCGCCTTCGTAATTGGGATGGTCCGCAGGTTGAACACGCGGCGCGTCTTGCATTGGAGCGCATTCCTGTCGAGCTTTGGCGGAAAATGGCGCTTGCCGAAGATAACCTTCATAGCGCATTACCGGCATTGCTTGCCTTGGCTCGCGTCGGAAAGACTGAGGATTTGTCACCCATTTTGCAACGGCTTACGACGCGTTTCCCTTGGTACGTGCCTCATTCACGCGAACGACTGGCTATCCTGCGGATCATCGCGATTGCCTGCGCTAGATTAGGTGAGCCCAATAAGGATGATCGAGAGAGCCTGCTCAAAGGCACTGAAGAGAATTATCCTGTGATCGCACAAGGAGAGATCGGAATTGAAGGAGCAAAAGCGCAGAACCGTGAAGCCTGCCGCCTGCTCGTCTATCTCAAATCCCCCACGGTCATCGCGAAAACAATGCCTCTTCTCAAGGCGGCCACGACCTCGGAAGACCTTCTCTATTACCCCTTCATGCTGCGCTACCTCAAAGACGGCTGGACGCTGGAGCAACGGAAGGTCGCGTTTGAGGCGCTGAACAAGGCGGAGAAGATGAACGGGGCCTCGACCTTCTTTAAAGCGATCAGCGACACGCGCAGCGAGCTGGCGGCGGCGCTGAAACCGGAGGAGGCCACGCAGCTCGCATCCGTAATCTCACCGGCGAAGCCTGCGGTGCTTTCTGCGCATGCGCTGCCGGGGCATTCGTTCAAGAACTGGACGCTGGAAGATCTGGCCCCGCTGCTGGCGAAGATGGATGCCAAGACACGCAGCCGCGACAGCGCGAAGGATGCTCTCATTCGTGCGCAGTGTGTGTTCTGCCATAAAGTGAGCAATGACCCCACGCTGCCAGCGGGGGTGTTTGGGCCGGACCTGGTGCAGGTGTCTGCACGCTTCAACCGCCGCGATCTGCTGGATCACATCCTGAATCCTTCCAAGTTCATCGACGAAAAATTCCGCTACGTGACGGTGAAGACGAGCGATGGCAAAACGATCACCGGCAGCCTGGAGAGCGAGGACGATGAGCGCGTGGTTCTGAAGACCAATCCCCTCGCTCCTGACAAAACCGAAATCGCCAAGGCGATGATCAAGGAGCGCACGGTTTCCGAGATTTCGCCCATGCCGCCCGGCTTGCTCAATTCACTGAAGGCGGAGCAGATTCTCGATCTGCTGGCGTGGTTTGAGAACCTGCGGTGAGCGGCACAGTTGACACCGCGCACAGCGCACTCATACTCGCGCCATGTCTTCCCGCCCTGAAGTCTCGCTGCTGCCGCGAATCGCGCGGCTGGTGCTCGTGGGCGCGATCTGCCTTTCTCTCGGCATGCACTGGGCGCTGCTGCAGGGCATCGCGTGGACGGGGATGCTGATCTCCTTTGCCAGGCAAGGCGCGGTGATCGAGGCGGTGCAAAAGACCTTCGACGGCCAGCACGGCTGCGCGCTCTGCCACAAGGTGAAAGAGGGCCGCAATTCCAACCCTGAGCAGCCGCAGCAAACGGGGCAGTCCATGCAGAAGATCACGGCCGTGCTGGTGGAGATCACGAGCTTGGTGGCCCCCGCAGGCACAACGTTTTCATTCGTGCCGCTGCACGAGAGGCTGGTGCAACGCACCGAACTGCCGGAAACACCGCCGCCCAGACACGGGCTGGTTTGATTGACCGACCGGCTTGCTAAAAAGCCGTCGATCCGACTCTGCGCGGGGCTCAAGCCCTGCATGCCCCTCTCTGCCTGCCGCGCCTTTCTGCGGCGAATGCTTGTGCCTGAAAACTCTCTTTCCGTACTCTTTTATGACTCTTTTTGCTTCTTCCATTGGTGCCACGCCGGCACCCCATCAGCCACGTCATCGCACGTGGCTGATGCTTTTGACCACGCTGTTCGTCCTCCTCTCATCACCCGCCGTGTTTGCCTGCGCCAGCTGCGGCATGATGTCGGGGCCGGGCTACACCCCTGGCTGGGAAAGCCAGGGCCTCGCCGCCAATGACGGCTTTCGCTTCGACTTCCGCTACGATCTGCTGAATCAAAACCAGCTGCGCAGCGGTTCGGGCAGGCCCGGCATGTGGCCCATCGGTCCGCATGAGCAGGAGCTGTACACCAAGACCCAGACTTACAACCTCACCTACGACTACAGCAAAGGCGACTGGGGCTTCAATGTGCAGCTGCCTTACATCGAAAGAACCCATGCGACCAACGGGTTCAATTACGACGGCACCGATGCCGGCACCTCCAGCAAGACCGGCTTTGGCGATGTCAAAGTGCTCGGCCGCTGGATGGGTTTGCTGAAAAACCGCAGCCTGGGTCTGCAGCTCGGACTGAAGCTGCCGAATGGTGAATTCAGGCAGAATTTCAACGGCGGTGCCATCGCTGGTTCGCCGCTTGACCGCGGCCTGCAGCTCGGCACCGGGACGACGGATCTGATCTTCGGCTTCTTCCATTTTGCCAGCCTTGCCACGGACTGGAACTACTTCTCCCAGGCGGTGGCAGACATGCCGCTGGCCAGCCGCGAAGGCTACATTCCAGGGAACTCGCTGAACACCAACGTGGCCCTGCGTTACAGCCACTTCCCGCGGTTTGTCCCGCAGTTGCAGGTCAATGCGCGCTTCCTCTCGCGCGATCACGGCATCAATGCCTCCCCGGCAGACAGCGGCGGCACCATGGTCTATCTCAGCCCGGGCTTCACCTTCAACATCGCCAAGAATGTGTACCACTACGTGTTCTTCCAGCTGCCCATCTACCAGTACATGAACGGCTACCAGCTGGCGCCCACCTTCACGCTGTCGGTGGGTACCCGTTTCACGTTTTGAGATTTCCCAACTCCTGTTCTCGCATGCCGGGGAACACACCGTCTCTCAAAACTTCGCCTTCAGCATGATCCCTCACGGATCATGCCCTCCTTTCTGGTGAACTGTATTTCACGGCGCAGGCCGTGTTTCCACCGGACGCCTTCCCCAGCATGCTCCGCCGCACTGCACGCATCCTCATTGTTGCCGCCCTGATGTTCTCCATCGGGCTGCACTGGGTCGTGCTCCAGTCCGTCGCCTGGGCAGGCATGCTCGTGAGTTACACGGTGCAGGAAGGCTCCCTGCTCACCGGCATGAGCCAGACCTTTGACGATGCGCATCCCTGCCCGCTCTGCTGCGCGATCAAAAAGGGCAAGAACTCCGAGAAGAAGGAACCCCGGCAGGCGGATCAAAAACAGAAAATCGATCTGGCACTGACCTTTCCTGGCAGAGTCATCCTCACTCCGCCATCACCCATGCTTTCGCCGCTGCCTGATTTCCCGCAGGCCATGGCACGCCGCGCCAAGCCGCCCAGCCCGCCGCCACGATGCGGCAGCCGCTGCTCCTCTCTGGGTTGAGCACCACAGACGGACCCACCGCCTGAACTCACAGGCGTGTGTCTGCACCCATCCTTTCCGCACTGCCATGCCCTGCCGGGACGCTCATGGCGTGACGTCATCCGTTCCTGCGTCCCTTTCATTCATCTTTTCATGTTCCATTTTTCCAAACACCTCCTCGCAGCCGTTTGCGCGCTGCCTTTCACCTCTCACATTCACGCCCAGGATGCTGCTCCTGCGGCGGAGTCCTTCTCACGCGGCCAGACCGTTTACATGCAGGTCTGCTTCGCCTGTCATCAGCCCACGGGCCTTGGCCTGCCGGGCATGTTTCCGCCGCTGGCCAGCTCGGACTGGGTGGCGGCGAAAAAGCCTGACCGCATCATACGCATGGTGCTGCACGGCTTTACCGGACCCATCACGCTGAATGGCAAACCCTTCTCCTCCCCCGCGCCACTGATGCCGCCGCAGGGTGCGGCACTCAGCGACAAACAGATCGCTGATGTACTGACCTATGTGCGCAGCAGCTTTGGCAACAAGGCGGGTGCCGTCACGCCTGAGCAAGTCGCCGCCATCCGCGAAGCTGAAAAGGCCCGCAGCGCGATGTGGACGGAGGCTGAGATCCTCAAAATCCCCACCGAATAACACGATGCCGGATTCACCTTCAGATTCATCGCCCCCGAGCATTCGCTACACCTCCGCCGGTGCTGACCTCTGCGTCAGCACCGGCTCCTGGGTGCGCATGGGGCTGGGCATCGGCATGGCCTTCGCGGGCGTGCTGGTGCTGGGGCATTATGCCCGTCAGGCGCTCCCGCAGGCACCGCTGCCGGTGGTCACACAGATCCAGGGCGACCTTGAAGCCACCGAGCGCAGCGGGCAGACGGTGAAGCTTTCCGCCCTGCGCGGGAAGGTCACTGTCATGGCCTGCCTGTACACCGTGTGCCCGCATGGCTGCGCGGCCGTGGTGGCCCAGATGCAGAAGCTCAACACCGCCTATCGCAAGCGTCCAGACTTCCATCTGGTCTCGCTCGCGCTGGCACCGGAGCGCGACACCTCGGGCTTCCTCAAGGCCTACGCTGAAGGCGTGGGTGCGAGGCCCGAAGATCCCTGGTGGTTCGTGACCGGTGAGCAGCAGCGCATCTGGGACTACATGACCTACGAGCTGCAACTGCAGGCTCCTGCTCCCATCCCGGAGGAGAAGCGCCTCAATCCGCTCGATCTTTACGAGCATGATCTGCGCCTCGTCCTCATCGACCGCCAGGGCCGCGTGCGCGGCTACTACGCCGTCTTCCACCCGCAATCCGAGATCGCCACGCTCATGATCGAAAAGCTCGACCGTGACGTGCAGCGCCTTCTCGACAACCCCGCCGAATAATCAACGCAACCCACATCTCCAAAACTATGAAACACCTCCTCACACTCCTTCTCAGTCTTCTCTTCACTGCCACATCCTGCACCGCCGGCGATCCGGTGAAATTCGTCTATCAGGGCGAAGTCGCAGGCATCATGTGCATTCACTGCACGAACAAAGTCGAAGCCGCGATGAAGAAGCTCCCCGGTGTGCAAATCGTGAAAATCACCCGCAACGAAAAGGGCGGCCTGCCCAGACTCGAACTCATCGCCACGAATGCGGCAATCACCCGCGAAGACGCCGTGAAGGCGCTGGGAGACGATGCGAAGATGTATGACATCCGCAGCCTGAAGCTCGTCAAGGGCCAGTAGCCCTGCCTGGCACTCCCTCCTGCCACGGATCTCAGGTCATGCTTTCCTCTGCAGCACGACACTCCCGCCTGCACCTCGTGCAGCGTGGCGTCGTGCTGCTGCTGTGCCTGGCGCTGGGCCTGCAGTGGGCGTTGGTCCAGGGCATTGCCTGGGCGGAGATGTTCATCGACTTCGCCAGTGAGGGCTCGGTGATCGAGGCGGTTGAGAAGACCTTTGACGGGCAGCATGCCTGCCCGCTGTGCAAGAAGGTGAGGGAAGGAAGCCAGGACTCCAAGCGCAAGCAGACCCCGCAGGAAGACGACTCCGTGAAGGAGCTGGATGCGGTGCTCATTCCTCCCGCAGGAAAAACGATGCACTTCGTGCCGCTGCGCACGGTGCTGATCACACGCAGCGAGATGCCGGAGCCACCCCCGCCACGACGCGGGCTGGTCTGACTCTGCACACGCGGCTTTCCCAGCCGCTTTCCCCATCCCGGCGCCGGACCGCGAAGTCCGGCCCACACCCATGCGCCTGCCGCTGCACGCGGCCGTGCCTTCGTCATCTCCTTTTCATGAAACCCATTTCCATTCTCTTTTTGCTAGCTCTTCCCGGCGCTGCCTTCGCGCAATCCGCCACCCCAATCAAAACCCCAACGACTGAACTCAAGGAAGTCGTCATCACGGCGAAGAATGATTCGCCATCCCTCACGGTTCCCAGCCTGGAACTTCGCAAGGAACAGATCTCCACATCCACGCCCGGCGGTGCTGGTGTGGTGGACGCGGAGTTTTACAAGCGGGGCCGTGCCTCCACGCTGAAGGACGCGCTGGACTTCGCACCCGGTGTGCTGGTGCAGTCACGCTTCGGTGCGGAGGAGTCGCGCCTTTCCATCCGTGGCTCCGGCCTGCAGCGCACCTTTCATGGTCGCGGCATCTGGACGATGCAGGATGGCGTGCCGCTGAACCTGGCGGACGGCAGTTTCGACATGCAGGCCATCGAGCCGATGACCGCAAACTACATCGAGGTCTTCCGTGGTGCGAACGCGCTGCAGTACGGCTCGTCCACACTCGGGGGTGCGATCAACTTCATCTCCAACACGGGCTACACCGCGCCTGCCTCCCAGGCACGCGTGGAGATCGGCAGCTTCAACACGCACCGTGCGCAGATCTCCTCCGGCTTTGTGAGCGGGAACACGGATGTGTATGTGAGCATCACGGCATCTCATACGGATGGCTTCCGCGACTGGAGCAAGCAGGAGAGCTTTCGTGTGTTTGCGAACGTGGGCACCAAGCTCAGCCCGAACCTGGAGAACCGCTTCTACATCACCTATGTGGACAGCAACTCGCAGCTGCCCGGGAACCTGACCAAGGCGCAGATGCAGAACAACCCACGGCAGGCCGCACCGGGGTCCTTCATCCCGACGGTGCCCGGAGGCGCAGGCTACCAGGAGCGCGACTACCGCCTCTTTCGTCTGGCAAACAAGACCACCTACAGCGACGGGGACAACACCCTGACGCTGAGCGCCTTCTGGTCATGGAAAGATCTGAATCATCCGATCTTCCAGGTGATCGATCAGCTCAGCAATGATCTCGGCTTTGATCTGCGCTACGAGCACAAGGGCCGCCTGCTGGGGCATGACAACACCTTCACCGTGGGCACGGGCTTCATGTATGGCGGGACGAAAGACAACCGCTTCTTCAACATCAACGGCGCACGCGGCGCGCAGGTGGGCGCCTACCGGCTGCAGTCCACGAATTTTAATTTTTACTTCCAGGACAAGCTGGAGCTCACGGAGAAGCTCTCGCTGTTTGCCGGTGCGCAGGTGGCCTATGCCTCGCGTGAACTCGATGAGCTGCAGACCTTTGCTGGCGTGAATCCGCCCGGCCAGTTCACCGGCCTGCCCAACCTCGTGAACAACAGCGACCGCCTCGAAGCCTGGGGCTTCAGCCCCAAGCTGGGCCTGCTGTATGAGGTGGATGCCAAGACGCAGATCTACTTCAATGCGAGCCGCAGCTTTGAGCCGCCCACCCTCGGTGAAGCCACCCCTGCAGGGAATGGCCTGCTGGCATTGAAGCCGCAGACCGCCACCACGCTGGAGCTGGGCACACGCGGCCAGCGCGGGCGCGTGGCGTGGGACTTCAGCTACTACTATGCGTGGGTGGAGCGTGAGCTTCTTGCTTTGGGCTCTCCAATCCTCGGCCCCACGACCACCGTGAACGCCGGCAGCACGATTCATCAGGGCATCGAGTTTGCACTGAATGCCGACCTGCTGCGTGATCTCGCCGTCACATCCGACCGACTGGTGCTGAACCAGAACTTCCTCTGGAATAACTTCAGCTTTCACAAAGACGCCGCTTATGGCAGCCGCCTGCTGCCAGGCTACTCGCCCGTGTATTACCGCGCGCAGCTTCTCTATGAGCACCCCGGCGGCTTTTACGCGGGGCCCACCGTGGAGTGGTCTCCCTTCAAATATGCCGCCGATCTGGCGCGCACGACCTTTGCAGATCCCTACGCACTGCTGGGCCTGAAGCTCGGCTACCGCACGAAGAAAGGCCTCTCCTTCTTCGTCGAGGCCCGCAACCTCACGAATGAAATCTACAGCCCCACGGTCAACGTGGTGACGAATGCCACGGCGGCAGGCAGCACCGCCGTCTTCCTTCCCGGAGACGGCCGCAGCTTCTACGGTGGTGTGGAGTGGAAGTGGTGACCGACTGACAACGACGGGCGCAGGGCTGCGGCATGCCTCTCTGCGCCCACGATTCTTCCTCTTTGTCTTGATCACAAAACGCAAAACCATTTCCGTTTTCCCGCCTGCCTATGAAGCGAAAATCCTGGGCTCCGACGACGGCTGGCTGGGACAGCCAGCCCTACCTCGCACTGGGTATGCGCATGCCCGGCGCGAGGTAGGGCGGCTTGTCCTCAAGCCGCCGCCGGGCGTCTCCAAACGCCCTTTCCAGAAATCAGTTTCGGACTTCAATACTCAATCTTCAGCGTTTCCATCAGCGGTGTCCCTCATCACTTCATGACGCACGGCATCGCGTCATTCCATTGCCACGCGCCGCACGGAAACGATGGGTTACAAAATAGGTGTGCTTTTGCTCTTCCTGTTTCCCGAGGGCTCGCTTAAACACGCCTACCGACTATGAAAAACATCCTGATCCTCGCCACTTTCGCCCTCTGTCTCAGCACGGCCCACGCCGAGCTGGCCGCCTCCCATCAGGCAGCCATCGAAAAACTGCTGACCGTCATGCAGGTGCAGAAGCAGTTTGAAAGCAACCTGATCCTCGGCTTTGAGGCCGGCATGGGCGGCTCCTCCGAGCAGATCAAATCCCTGCCTCAGGAGCAGCAGGACAAATTTGCCAAGGGCATTGAAAAGGTGAAGGCTGTCATGCTCGAGCAGATGGGCTGGGAAAAGCTCAAGCCTGAGGTCATCGAGATCTATGGCAAAAACTACACCGAGCAGGAGGCCAAGGATGTAGCCGCGCTGATGGAATCTCCCGCCGGTCAGATCCTGATTGGCAAGCAGACCACGGTGGCTGCCGACATGATGAAGGCGACTTCCGAAAAGATGAAGGTGCTGCAGCCGCAAATCATGCAAATCATCCAAACTGAGATGACCAAATAATAGACGAGCCGGGCATCATGCGTTTATTCCCGCCATGATCTCACGCCTGCTCATCGTTCCTGCTGTCGCCCTGCTCCACCTTGCCTCCGCCAGCCTGCTGCACGCGCAGGCACCCACGGCGGAGCTCGTTTCCGTGGAGAAAATCTGGGACGCCGCCCCGCACAACGGCTTCACCGACCTCACGCGGTACAAGAACCTCTTCTACTGCTGCTTCCGTGAGGCGGACTCCGCCACCAAGGGCGATGGCGTCATCCACATGCTCGTCTCCTCCAGTGGCAAGACCTGGGTGGACCACGTCACCATCAGTGAAGCCGGCGTCGATCTGCGCGACCCCAAGCTCATCGTCACCCCGGATGAAAAGCGGCTCTACCTGCTCTGCGGCGGCCAGTCCGCCACGCTGGGCCGCCAGACACGCTACGCCACCTCCATGGACGGCAAGGTCTGGACCCCCCTGCAGAAGCTCCTGGCCAAAGGCGACTGGCTCTGGCGCGCCACCATCAATCCGACGGATAAACGCTTCTACGGCGTCAGCTACAACATCCATCCCAACTCCGGCGGCCCCGCCCCTGAGAAGGAGTTTTCGCTGAAAACCTACGCCAGCACCGACGGCTCCGTGTGGCAGCTCTCCTCCATCCTCAACGTGCCCGGCCAGCCCACCGAAGCCACCCTGCGCTTCCTCAAAGACGGCACCGCGCTCGCCCTCATCGCCCGCCAGGGTGGCGACCGCAAAGGCGTGATCGGCACCGCAAAGGCCCCCTACCGCGACTGGACCTTTGCCCCCACCGGACTGCCCATCGGCGGCCCCAACTTCATCGAACTCCCCGATGGCAAACTCATCGCCGGCTCACGCGGCTTTGGCAAAACCCCCGGCCCCCACATGGTCCTCTTTGCCATGACCCCCACCAGCCTCACCCCCATCCTCGAACTCCCCAGCGGCGGCGACTGCAGCTACCCCGGCCTCTACTGGGACGAGGACATGCTGCACGTGACCTACTACTCAAGCCACGAAGGCAAGTCCGCGATTTATTATGCGAAGGTGAAGGTGAAGTAGTTGGGGGTAAAATGTGCTAGTTCGAAAATCCCGTCACAGGAAATGTAATGTCTAAAACGATAGGCAATTTCTATCTCAAGCTCACGGATGCAGGCAATCTGATCGGTGAATTTTCGAATACCGAAGCTGAAGGGAGTTTTCCTGAGTCAGCGTGGCGCAAGTGCAAGATTGGCGCAGTGCCTTTTGTTGGTGATTACATTAGCACTTGGTATGACAAAGAGTCGGGGAAAAGTACTGCTGCGGAACTGAGCATCCTCCCCAAGTACAACGATTCTGCTGGTCTCTTCAAACTCGTCTGGTCGGAATCGGGAAAACAGACTTTTCACGGCCAAGCGATGCTTTGCGATGGCATGCTGGTTGGCAATTACCAGTCTCCGTGATCTATCTGATTATCAAGAACCTGGATTTGCCGCCGCTGCGCCTGCGATATGTCCGGCAAAGCTTGTGATGAAACTTTTGAGACTGGTCATCTCACTCAGTTCCTTGAACAAACCGTCACGTGACGCCGATCTTGGTGAAGCCAGAACGGCTGCGCTGGTATAGAGCTGCTCACGAACCAGCTTTTTGCAAAGAATGTTGTAGCGGTCGAGATATGAGGCCTTCTGGAATTCAGGGAAGACCGCAAAATGTGGCGATGCGTCCCTCACTGGCGCACGTGATTCCGGCGCATCCTCCACAAGCATGAGCCACCCAACGAACGGCTTTGCCGCTTCTTCGCCAAACGCCCCTTCACGATATGCGGTCCAAAAGTCATGCGCGGTGCCGATGGCTTCCTCCGTGCGATTGTTGAAATTGTTTCCAAAGGATGGCCCCACCTGTGACTTGAATTCCAGAGCAGCGATCAACCGCCCTTTGTTCAGAATCAGCATATCCCACAGCTTCGTGGGTCTGAAATAGCCGGGCAGTGTCAGAACCTTGCGCTTCAAGTGGATCTCAGCATGTGAGAATCCATTGGCATGCACCAGGTCAGTCACAATCTGAATGAAGCCATCCATGTTCTTGCCGCCAGTCACCGCGCCACGGCTACCCTGATCAACTTTGCCTGAAACAAGCTGCTTCTGAGCTGCCGATTCACGACCACCCCAGAAAGCCTTGACCGCCAGTCGCGCCTTCTTTTCGTAATTAGCTAAATCGAGTGCCATGGCAGTCCTCACTTGGTTGCAATCAATTCGCGCTCATTGGCACTGAGGCCAAACATTTTGGCCACGATTTGATTGCAGGCCGCTTCATCGCCGGATTCCGCCGCCGCAATCAGCGATTCCTGCACGGCTGCAGAAATGTCGGTCCATCTTGGGATGCGGATACGGCGAAGGTACTGCGCCTGAAAACGGAAGCAACCACCGCGCATCTTCGTAGAATAGGTCGCCACAAAGAGCCTGGCCAGACCTGATAGCAGCACTGCCTGCAACGCTTTGAGATTCCATTCGTCTGACGTGATGAAATACAGATTGTGATGAGGGTACAGTCGGCCTTCTTCAAATACCACATGTGCCCGGCCCTTGATGTCAGGGATCAGGAGTTTCGGTGTGCGCGCGAGACTCGGGGTGATCTTGTCGATGGTCCGATACCAGCAACCACCACTTTTCTGCGCCACGTGGCGCTTCCTCAAAGCCGCAGCATGCTTTTCGAAATAGCTCTTCAAGAGCGGAAATTTCTCAAGATCCACGATCTTGCCATCATCCCCAAAAGGATTGATCACGCCGAGGCCGTGCCAGGTCACATGCCCGGCATCAATGTCTCGTGTCATCACCAACGGCAGCTTGCGGGACGGCTCAACATCCAGCTCCTCCATCTTTCCGATAAAGACACGGTCTGCTCCCGTCGCAACACCGATGCCCACTTTGCATCCCGCTTCTTCGAGCGTGGGGAAGCCAGCTTCCAGACGGCGTACAAGGCTAAGCCCCTCCAGTGAGTCTTCTTCAAGAACCCATGGCTCTGACCCGCCCACCACCGCAGGCAGCTCCTTCACCGCGCCATTGAGTTCTGCGCCGGTGCCCTTCAGCTTGCTCACCAGCAGCTTCAGCCCTTCAGCATTGATCTCCGGTCTGTGCGCGACCCGAGTGAAGACTCCCCTCTCTCGGGTGATGACCGTGATGGCAGGATACGCCGTCACCTCCGTGGTGAATGCCGGTGTGCCTACCATGTCCACATAATACCGCAGATGGAAGTCGCGGCTGACCATCTCCCTAAGCGGCCCGCCATATTTGTTCTTCATCCAGCGGTCTGAACAGATGAAGGCCACTGAACCACTTTCATTAAGCAGGGTAAGCGCCTTCTCAATGAAGGGCACATAGAGGTCGGCACGATCATACATCGTCGAGAACTGCTGACGATATTCAAACAGCAGTTCATGGGGAATCATCTCCTGCCGCACATACGGAGGATTCCCGGCAACCACATCAAAATGACCCTGAATTCGCTTCAAGAGGAAGTCGTTCTGATGCAGCCATGCCTGCAACAGCCGGTCCGCCGTTTCGGCCTCAATGTCCTGCTTCACCAAGAATCCTTTGAGCCTCTGCCTGGTGGCGTGGAAGGTATCGCGGTGCACTTCGATTCCCACCAGTGCATCTTCGAGCTGATCAGTATTGCGCCTCCCACTCCGGCTCCATGATTTTAGCAGCCGCGAGATTACCCCTTCAAGGAAATCCCCGTGCCCAAAGGAGGGTTCAAGCACCCGCATTCCGCAAAGGTCCTTGTCTGAAGTGTAGCCGACAAGGTCCAGCATGAACTCCACGACCTCTGGTCGCGTAAACACGGCACCTCTTTCCGAGCCTGCGCTCAGCGACAGGCGCTCGACTGCACCCGCCATCAACACAGCAGGATCAAACAAACTTGGAAGGGAGGAATTGAGCACTAAAATCATGCCGTTTCTAATGAGGCTGTTCGTTGTTCCGTCGCAACACAGAGATTTGTTCAAAAGAACACTTTATCAACAGCCTTTTGTAATGCGACAAATTTCGTCCGTATAGATCAGACGCATCAGGCAATGACGGCGTCGAGCTCCGCCATGACTTCCTCGTGCGTGTAGGAGCGGGTTTCACCGCGCTCACGGCGCTGCACCCGGGCGTCCATTTCCTCGCGCCAGTGCGGCGGCATCTCATCGTCATCTTCCAGGCTGACCAGCAAACGCTCGGCGAGGTAGGAGCGCTCCGGGCGCGGCATGGAGAGAGCGCTTTGCAGGACACTGGTGATGTCGAGGGCGTCGGTGGGCATGAGCGCATTCTATCAGCCGACGGCTGGGATTTCAACCGGGATGCGCAGTGCAACCGCTGTCCAAAGACTGGTACCCCCCGGCGAAAATGCGCCAAATGCGCCAAATCCACCGGGGGGGTGTACGCGCACAGGCGGAGGCACCATCACTCCCAGTGGAAGGTGTAGGTGACCTTTCTGCCGGCCTTGGTGCGGTGGCAGTGGCCCTGGGCGATGAGCCGGGGGATGATCTCGTTGTTGAGGCAGGAGGGCGTGAGCGCACCGCGACGGCCGGCGTGGCCGGCAAAGCGGCGGGTAATATCCGCCCGGGTATACTCTGCTGTGCGCTGGCTGGGGTGGTCTCCGCTGATCTGCGCCAGCAGCCACTCGGCGGTGTCGGTCACCTCCCCACGGCGGCTGAGGGCCTCGAGCTCAATGAGGGAGTCGAGACAGGCATTCTGATGCTGTTCGGCCAGGGCGAGAACATCTTCAGTAATGGTGTAAGGATCTGCGATGCTGCCCCTGGCCCACCGGCAGGCCTGGAAGATGACGGCCAGCTTGAGACAGCGGGCGGGGGATTCATTGAGGCTGGAGAGCAGGCTCTCATCCCCGCTGGTGTATCCTGGTATTTGCTTGCAGCGCGCCCGGTTGCGCTGCTGCAGGCCGCTCCAGTATTCCCGCGCCTCCGCAGTGAGGCTGCCGGCCCCCACCACGCCTTTGAGGTCGGCCAGGAGGCGAAACTTCTCCGCCAGTTCGTCGAGGCCGCCACCATTCAGGCTGTGCGGCCAGTCGATGAGGCGTTCCTGATCGGTGGCCAGGTAGAAGCCAAAGCGGCGGCGCAGCCCGCTGCCCGCCTCCAGATGATCCAGCCGTGCAACCCCCAAGGTGGAGCCAATGCAGAGGCTCAAGGTGGCCAGCGGGATGTGGCGCTCCGCGCTGCCGTCTTCGTGCAGCTTGCGCTCCCGCAGGTAATTCTGCGTC
Source organism: uncultured Verrucomicrobiota bacterium (assembly GCA_903838675.1). Taxonomy (GTDB): domain Bacteria; phylum Verrucomicrobiota; class Verrucomicrobiia; order Verrucomicrobiales; family Verrucomicrobiaceae; genus Prosthecobacter. Next base: position 15,305 of record CAILZI010000141.1, on the reverse strand, counting down.
CAGGGGCTGCCATCGTAGAGTTTCAGATACCTGGCTGACACCTCGCGCCCGTGGGCGCTGGTCTCCCAGGTGCGCAGGATGGTATTGCCCTCATCCTCAAACTGCAGCCGGTGGGGCTGACTCTCGAAAGAGTCAAACAGCGCGGAGTCGCTGGCATTGCCATACAGGAGGTCATTGTGCATGAGGATCTGCTGGGCGATCTTTTCCGCCGGCTTGAAGGTGGTGCTCTTGCGCAGGCCTGCCGGACAGGCCACAAAGTTGTACATCGTCAGCGGCTTGCTGCCGCCGAAGTCCAGCGTGACATCCGGCGTGAGCAGCCTGCCACACAGGGACAGAATGGGAGCGATGATCAGGCCGTCCGACAGCTCCGAGAAGCCGCGCATGAAGTCGCGGTAGTCGGCCAGGATGGAATCCTCCGGGATGGGATGCTCGCGCGTACACCCCCCCGGTGGATTTGGCGCATTTGGCGCATTTTCGTCCTCGGCGGAATCATCTTCCGCGCATGCCTCCGGCCGAGTGGGCTCGGCGTGCGTAAATCCCCCCGGAGAATTTGGAGAAGATGGAGAAGTTTCTCCGCTGTCGGGCGGCTTGGGCTTGGCCCAGTCGGGGACGGGAGCGTCCACGGGGCGCAGATGCCGCGTCCAGTCCGACTGTGGGGCGGGGGTTGAAGCCTGCGGCGCAGGCGCGGGGCCCGGCACAGGCGCCTGAGGCTGGCGCTGAAGCCGCCGCTCCATCGCCTCAATTTCCGCCAGCTCTTCTTCGGTAGGAATGAAAGGTGTGATCGTGGGCATAAAAATAGGGGTGAAAGGTTCAGCGTTTGCGGCGGGCCTGGCTGCGGGAGCGCGGCGCGGGTGGGGGCCGGTTGCGGATCTCCTCCATCCGCTGCTGGTATTCGTCGTACGTGAGCATCTCCACCTCTGGCACGGTGCCGGGCGGGGCTTTGGCCGCACGCGCCAGCGCCTCCTCCACCGTCTGCGCCACGGGCGGGCCGGCATACGGATCATACGTGTGCCGCCACACGGGCCTGCGGGGGCCGGGCTTGGTGATCACCAAATTGGCCAGTTGTTCGGAAGTGAGGACAAACTGGCTGAGGGGTGGGCGAGGACTGGGGGCGTTTGGATTTGAGTTCATAAGGGTCAAAAGTTTCAGGGTGGGTGGGAAGGTGAAGGGATGGGGTTCAGCGTTTGATGATGCGCGTGCTCTCAGGGGAGGTGGCGGCGGCAATGCCCACGCCCCGCTCGTAGCGCTCCAGCGCGGCGCGGACCTAGGCGAAATCAAAGCGGCAGACGCGGCCGATCTTCATCATGGGCACCAGCCTGTCGCGGGTCCAGTTGGACAGGCAGCGGCGCGAGATGCCGAGCCTCCGCGCAAGCTGATCCGGTGTCATCAGTTCCGCACTCGCTGCGAAAGCCGGAGGGTTGGAAAACGGGGTGGTCTGAGGAGTCGCAAGTGTCGTGTTCATCGTCGTATGTGTTTATTGGTTTTGCGTTCTGTGTCTTACTCGGTGCTGTTTAGTGCTGTATCGTGGTAGCATGCGGCCGTGCCAGGGCATGGAAATGCCGGAAAGGCGCGGAGACCGCGTGCGGTTGAGCGTGGTGGGCTGGAAGCCGTCTGTGGCTTCAGCGTTTTGCGCGGGTTGCGATGCCAGAGTTCTTCACTGCCGTCTCGCTGTCATCTCTGCTGCAGGCCGCGTTCTGCACGCCGGCCATCTTCAGGAATGGAGACAGACTTGGGTCCGTTTTTCAAATGTCAAAGACATTTGCTGTAAAAAGATGCATCACCGCGCATGGGGCGTGGATTCATGGTATGACATAGCAGGTGCTAAGACGGCCGTGGCTTTGATTTCGGCAGGGGAATGATCTGACCACGGAATGTGCCGGAAGCCCCGGTCTACGCCGCGCTGCCACCCCGGACGTCAATGCTGGCCAGGTCCTCATCGAGAATTTTCTTCTCTTCAGGATCGGTGATCTCCGCAGCCATCCGGCGCGCCACCGCGATGTGATCCGCTGCTGCTGCGGGCTCGGTGAGCGAAAAGGCCCTGGCAATCGCCTCGTGGGCGCAGGCAAGCAGAAACGGGCTCAGCTGATGGAGCGTGGCAATCTCAAGGGAACGCCGGGCATGAAAGAGCGCCGCCTCGGGCTGCCGGAGCACCGCATGCACTCTGGCCACCTGCCACTCGCCAATGGCGAAATTCTCCGCCTTGCCGACGAACTCCCAATGCAGCCGCGAGGCATGCGCTGTGTGGCTCATGCGGACGTCCTCCTCCGGAGTCCGCTCTGGCTTGTCGAGCAGATTCCAAGTCTCGTTGAACCAACGAATCGCCATCTTCTTGTGGAACTCCGTCTCGGTGAGGGCTGGGTCTTCGGTCTTCATGGCAGATGAACAACGGCTGTTGGATGGGAGAGCGTTTTACCCATTCCTCTTCCCTGGGCAATTCAAAAGGCGATGCTGCACCGGCTGCCCGAAACGAAAATGCCGGGGTGATCAACCATGCGTTCTTGCCGTGGCTCTCGGCTCCAGCTCCCACACCAGCGCTCTGCCCTCACCCTTGCGCCGCACCAGCCCGATCTCCTCTTCCAGCCTGCGCGTCCACTCCGGACAAGGCCGCTCATAGGGCAGGGCGAGCGTCTCCCGCAGCTCCACCCACGTCGCACCCTGGCGTTTCCGTTTCAGGTGCTGCTGGATGGCGGCTTTGAACTCGACGTAGTGCATGGCGGAGTTTGGATGGTGGGAAACTCAGCGACTGTGCCTAGTGGTGCAAGAGGGACTTTGAACCGGGCACAACACGTCTAGTTGTCTCGATAGCCATAGAACTTGTCCAAGGGATTGCGCGTCAGGCGTTCATTCTCGCTGATCGGATGCCGGCGCACGTAGTCTTCGTAGCCAGGCTGTCCCGGCTCATCGGTGAAGTACTGGCGCTCCACTTCGTGCCAATGCGCATGATAAAAAGCCTCTGCCTCGGCATAAATGCGCTTTCGCCAGTCTGTCCCAAATTTGGCGCTCAGGTAAGGATCCATGACCGACTGATAGCCCAGGATCCGGGCTTCATTGTCAGCTGGTACAAAATGCCCGCGAATGCGATACTCGATGCCATACTTCTCCGCCAAGATCTTGCGGAAGCACCACAAAATTCGATAACCCTCCGAATCACCGTTGTCCTGGGTCTCCCATGCCAGGAAACCACGTGCGAGATCCGCTTTAGCTGAGCGAACTCCCAGCTTGTATTGCGGCTTCCATGCTGGCCCGTAGTAGTGAGCTGGCACCGGGGGTATGGAGTCAGAGGAGCAGCCCGGCAGCAGGCTGCAGATCAAACACAGAGAAAACGCTGGTAGGAACTGCTTCAATCGACGTGAGAGTTACGGATGCTGCAGGATGCCGGCTTTGAACTCGACGTAGTGCATAAGTCAGAAACAGCTAACCCACAGGCACACCATCAATCGCAAAGAACTGCGCCACAGCAGCTCCTTCGCGCACCGCCTTGGCCTGCTGGTACTCTTCAGAATGGAAGAACTGTTTGGCGGCGTCGAAGGTGGGGAATTCGAGAATGACCACCCGGTCGGTCTCTTCCGGTCCTTCGAGGGTCATTGACTCACCACCACGGGCGATGAAGCGGCCGCCGTATTGAGCGATGATGCCGGGAGTCAGCTTCATGTACTCTGAGTAGCGGGGCCAGTCGGTGACCTGCACGCGTCCGATGATGTAGGCTGCCATGGTTTTTGTGTGGGGTTGGGCTCCAAAATTACTCTATGCCGGCAACGATGCAGGCAAAAAGATTCCAGGTCAGCCACCGAAGACGCTGGGGCCTGCGCGAACGCGTCAGCGTCTTGGAGTGCGGTGACAGAGATGCACGGCGCAAGCCTGCATCGGTGACACCGCTTTCGCGAGGTGCAGCGCGCTCTCAGTCCGCAGCCTACCGTCCAGCCTGCGAAAGCGGCGTCGCGCCCAGGCTTGCCGCACGCACTCCAAGACGCTTCGCGCTCGCGGTGGCACTGTTCCAACCGCTATCACAGGCCATGAAACCAACGACCCTCGCCTTACCCGAGTGCCAATCGTACCCGCATCACTGCCATCACACCAAATCCGCCCGCGTGAACGCAGCCGCCACCGGGTAGCCTTTGGCCTCGATGGCTTCGCGGCCGCCTTCGGAGCGATCCACAAGGATCAAGGCGAAGGCCACTTTGCCACCTTCTTCCTCGATGGCTTCGATGGCCTTCAGCGTGGAGCCGCCGGTGGTGATGACGTCATCGACGACGACGACGGGTTGGGTGGTGATGAAGTTGCCTTCGATGCGTTTGCCACGGCCATGGCCTTTGGCTTCCTTGCGCACCACGAAGGCCTGCACGGGCGGTGTATCGCCGGCCATGCTGGAGCTCATGGCCACAGCCAGAGTGATGGGGTCCGCACCCATGGTGAGGCCGCCGAGGGAGCCGATGCTGAGGCCGCGCTTCGCTTCTTCTTCACGCAGCAGCGCATGCAGCACGCGGCCCACGAGCACCGCGCCACGGGAGTCCAGCGTGGTCACGCGGCAGTCCACGTAGAGATCGCTCTCCTTGCCGGAGGCGAGGGTGAATTTGCCGGTCTTGATGGACTTGGCTTTGAGAATTTGCAGAAGTTCTTCGCGGTCTTGCTGGAGGGACATGGGCCGATTTAGAATTGAGGAACGTGGAAAACAAGGAACGACTGGCCTAAAATCGCTTTTTCTGAGAGATCCACCTAAACCAGATTGACGTCTTACGAGTTATTTCTTTATCATGACCCTGTCATGAAGAAAATTTTGATCGGTTGCCGTCTGGTACTATGCTTGCCTTTAACCTTAGGCAGTATCTATGCCGTCCCGCCTGCGTGGTATGCAAAGACGGTGAAGGAAGTGCTGTACCTCCGTGAACCACGCCCGCTGCCAAGGGGTCGTTACACTGGGAACAATTTAAAAATAAACATTGCTGATGAATTTCTGATGCCCGCACCTACTCCGCTCGAGCTGGACTTTGCCAAAGGCACCGTGCTTGAAGACGTGACACTGGAGGTGCGCGACCGGATCACCCTAAATCTACGCGGCTGCATCCTGCGCAGAGTGGTGCTGAAATCGGGGCCAAACAGCAAGATCAACCTGGAAGGCTGCGCGCTGGAGACCTGCTATGTGGATTGTGACAAAGCACGTTATCGTCGCGCCAATGGCAGCTACTACACCATGGAGGAAGTGCATGCGGAGATCGGTGAGCCAAAGGTCAGCATGAAAGACTGCGTTGTGGCAGACACCACGCTGACCTCACCCTATCTCAGCGGTCTCACGGCGACACGCAGCACCTTTTTGTCGTGTGTACTGGAAGCGTATGCTGAGGACGGAAAACAGAAGAACGTGCGCTACCTTCAATGTGCGTTTACCTCTTCCACTGTCTCCAGCAGCGACGTGCTGCTGAACACCAGCCAGTGCCTTTTCAACGACTGCGAATGTCCTGACGTGCTCTCGGCAGATGCCGGCGGCCATCTCACTGAAGCTGTGACACTGCCGCTGGCATGGGAGAAGGGGAGGACGGAGCTGCCGTCTGCCACGGCGAATGGAAAGATTCGCTTTGAGCTGGCCGCTGCAACGCCCGAATCGGGCTCCGCCAGAAGTCACCAATGGGAGGGCGGTCGCTTGAAGGTTTCTGATTTGCCAGAAGCCGACGCCGCCTCCCAGCAGCTGCAGGAGGTCTGGAAATTGACGGACTTCAAGACCTACAAGGCTTCGGCAAATAATGCCCCCGCGACGACGCCAGCAACGCGGCCAGCCACAGGGGTCAACGTGGGGGGAACGTCGGCCAGCGCAGTAATCACCGGTGCTCCTGCACCTGCCGGGGTGGCCTTCAAATCGCGCATCAATCAGGTGAACGGCCTGCTGATCTCCCAGCTCGCTTCTGGTGGCGAGGCCGGTCAGGTCACCCGCATGAGTCTCACCGCCCTGCCTTCGCTGGGAGAGTCGCCTTCCACGCTCAAGTTCAATCAGGATGTGGGCGACAGCATGAGAAAAGCGCTCAACGAAGTCAGCAAATTTTCGCAGCTGCGCCACGGCGGCTGGCCTGTGGGGCATGCGCTTGAGATTGGTTTTGAAGACAAGTACATCGGCAAGGACGGCCCCTCTGCCGCAGTGGCCTGCGCCCTGCTGCTGGAAGCCGCGATCACCGGCAGCAAGTGGGACCCTGCTTTTGCAGTGACGGGAGACATGAATGCAGACGGCAGCGTGCAGCCCATTGGCGGCGTGCAGGCGAAGATTCGCGGTGCCACCAAAGGCTCCTGCAAGCTCGTCGGGGTGCCGGTGAAGAATGAGAAATCCGTGATGGATATTTTGGTGCTGGAAGGCCCCGCACCCCTGGTGGGCATCACCGTCTTTGGCATCAAGACCTTTGAAGAGGCGCTGCTGCTCGCTGCCACGGAGCGCCCGCAGGCGCTGCAGAGTGCCCTCACCGACTTTGACACCATGCGCACGGTGATGCTGCGTGATCCGCGCCAGATCGTGCCGCTGCTGCGCACGCCGCATGCCGCTCAGCGCCTGCAGGCGCTGCTGGCTGCGGCACCGAACTGCTACTCCGCCAAGTACCTGCTGCTGTACGTCCAGGGCCGCATGCCACGCACGCTTTCCATCGGCGGATCGATCGAGGCAGCGCAAAGCAGCGCCGACTCCATCATCTCCGCCATTGATCATGACGTGGACACCAACATGTCCAGCCTCAAAGGCGATGAGCTGGGCACCAGCCTGAACAAGCTGCGCACCCTGCGCCCGATGCTGGACCAGCGCGTCTGGCCCTATGTGGACAATCTGGTGGCCTATGGCGAAGTCATCCGTGGCGCGCTGCTCAATCCGGTGCGTTCAGGAGCACGCTATGCGGATCTGGTCAGCAAGTCCAACAGGGCTGCGGGGGGTGCCAAGGCCGCCTACGACAAGCTGATCAACGACGTCCAGGTGCGTGAGGAACTGGGGCTGTAGCGCCCGCTCATTCCACCAAGGTTTCGTCTTTGGGCTCCGGTTCAGCTGAGGGCTCGGATTCCGCGGCAGGTTCTTCAGCCGCAGGCGTTTCTGGGGTCTCTTCGGCAGATTCGGGCTCGGATTCCGTTGGTTCCTCGGCAGCAGATTCGGGCTCTGCTTCCGCCTTGGCTGCGCTTTCAGCTCCTTCGGTCGGAGCGGCATCCTCCGTCTCTTTCGATCCTTCGGCGTCCGGCTTGGGAACGACACCATCCACGGTGAGCGTCACGCCCACGGCCTTGGCGGCATCTGCCGCAGGGCCACCGAAGGCCAGGAGGGTGGCCACCTCATCCTGCATGTCGGCGATTTCACTGAGCTTCAGTTCGGGATCGCGCACGATGAAGATCTCACCGGTCTTCTTGTTTTCGTAGAAGAGCATCTTGGCGCCATCCACTTCCTTCTCGGCGGTCTGCGAGAGCTGGCGTTTCCGCTCCAGCATCAGCGCGAGGATGTAGCGTGCGTTCTCGGTCCGTGGGTCGCCTTCTTCGATGAAGCGCTGCAGCAGGGCCTGGGCGCTTTCCTTCGGGGTGATCTCGGGCTTCGCCTCGGCGAGGACTCTGGAATAGATGGTCTTCCACGCGGCCACGGGCTTGCGCTGCTGCACCTCCTGCGCCCATGCCTCGGCGCAGATGTCACGGCGCACGTAGCCGTTTTCCTCCGGATCGAAATAGATGGTGGTATGGAAGCTCTCGCCGTCCTCAAACGGACGGCCAGTGACGGCGCAAGTGTGAGCGCGACTGCGGATGGACCAGTTTTGCTGCATCAACGATTGTTAAGTTTCCGGTTCAAAATTTCAAGTCGCAGAGGCATCGGGCAGGGGAGCGCTGCGATTGCGTGGGCGGGCGATCTGGGGCTTGAGCTTGGAGAGGCGCAGTTTGAAGGAAGGCAGATCACGGTTCTGCGAGCGGTAATGGAACAGGATGATGCCGAGCGTACCGAACAGCAGATGCGGCAGCCACACGGTGAGCCAGGGCGGCACATGCCCGCCCTTGCCGAGATTGAGGAACAGATTGTTCATGAACATGTAGATGAAGAAGATGAACACACTCCCAGCAATGCCACCGACCGAGCCACGGCGTGAGTAGGCGACGCCGAGCGGAGCGGCCACGAGCACCAGGGCCATGGCCTGCCAGGGCAGGGCGAAACGCTGCCAGAAGTGCGTCCGAAAGGGAGCGAGCTTGTCATCCGCCGCCTTCGGATGGGCGCGCAGGTAGGAGACGAGCTCCGGGACGCTCATGAAATCGGGCTTCAGGGCATAACTGACGAGACTCCAGGGCGTTTCCTCGATTCCTTTCACTTCCAGGACAGTATGGCCGTCCTTCACTATGGGAAAGGGCCGGATGGATTCGAGCTTGCCGTTTTGATAAATCAGCTCCTTGCCATCATAAAAGCGCCAGCCGACGCGTGGCGACCAGCCGACATCGGGTGCAATGATGGTGCGTGTGGGCCGCCCCTGCTTGTCTTCCTCCCGGATTTGCACGCCATGCATGCGCTCGTTCCCGCTGCGCATGGAAAAGGGAAAGGTGGCCACGAACCAGGTGCGGTCGGTCTGTTCATCATGAAACATGATGGCGGAGGCCATGATGGAATCTGCGGCATGCGCTTTCATGGCGCTAAAGACGGCCACGCGGTGATTCTCCGCGCGGGGGGCCCAGTAATAGTTCGCCGCCATGTTCAGCGTGCAGGCGTACATGCTGCAAACGAAGATGGGCCGCAGCACCCGGAGCAGGCTCTGACCCGTGCCCAGAATGGAGATGAGCTCGTTGGCCTTCGACATGCGTGTGAGGGAGTACAGCACCGCGAGCAGCAGAGCCACCGGCAGGATCTGCGTGTACACAAAGGGGATCATCCCCAGGTAAAAGGTGACCACCCGAACGACGCCGGATTTGGACTCCTGAAAGTCCTTCAGATTGTCCAGCAGATCCATGATGATCCACAGGGTGAAGAAGGAGACAAAGCAGAACACCAGCGGGTGCAGGAAGGTGCGCAGGGTGTAGCGCTCCAGAATGCCGATGCTCCGGTAGTAGTACAGGGCCACGGGCACGGAAAGAAACACCAGGGCGATGAACACGAGCTTGAAGGCAAAGGCCAGCGGCGCGGGCGGTTCGCCAATTTCCGTCATGTGCGAATGCGCAATGTAATCCACCAGATCACTCGCAATGGACCAGACGGCCACGGATATGGAGGCGATGCTGACCGGCAGCATCAGCCGGCGCAGATTGCCCCAGCGCCGCCAGATGACGATGAGCAGCACCGGGACGCCCAGCCTGACCCATAGATTGAGATAGGGCAGCACTTTGGCCAGCACCAGGATGCCCTGCGGCACATCCATCTGGGCCTGCTGCGCCTGATTCAGCGCGGCATCGACTGCATCATCCGGATGCGTGCGGTGCCAGCCCATCAGCATGGAAATGATCAGCAGGGTGATGGCCACGGCAAACGAGCCCCGCCCTAAATAGGGGAGTTCACGCGCCTTGTTCCAGGCCTGGTTCACACGGTTCAGCCACTTCATGCCAGAGAGAGAGCCCTGAGAGTCGGTTAAAGCCCCCGACGCGTCAAGGCTGCTCGGACACTGGACAAAAAGAAGCCCGGAGCCATGAGCTCCGGGCTTCGAATCTTGGGCTGCGGTAAAGCGCAGGGATTACTTCACGTCCAGGCACACGCCTTCGGTCGTGCTGCGGGCGAAAAGCTTGCCATTGGCCAGGATCGGGTAGCTCCAGACCTTGCCTTCGAGCACGTCTTTGCGCGCCACTTCCTTGTACTTGTCCGGGCTGGCCTCAACGACGACGATTTCGCCTTTGTCGCTCGTGGCGATGACCTTGTCTCCGGCGAGGATGACCTGGCCGGGGCCGAAGCCTTTTTCACCCCACTTGTCTTCGCCCGTGCGGATGTCCACGCAGGCCAGAGGACCGGCACCGTATTCCTTGAAGCTGAACATGCCGTAGAGGTAGCCGTCTTTGACGACCGGGGTGCTCCAGTGGTTGAAGCACTGGTTTTCACGACGCCAGATCTGGGTCGCTTCGAGCTTGCCGCCGCTCTTGCTGATCTTGAACGCACCGGCGCCCACGCCATAGCCGGCGGAGCAGTACACGATGTCCTGATACACCACCGGGGAGGCGGCGGTGCTCACTTTGTAGGGGAAGGGAGCGCGCCAGATGACGCTGCCTTTTTTAGGATCGACAGCGACGAGACCGGTCTGCGTGAAGAAGATGGCCTGATGCACGCCGAGGATGTCTGCCAGCACCGGAGTGGCGTGGGTCATCTTGTCGTCTTCACCCTTCCACACAACGGCACCGGTGTTCTTGTTCAGACCGATGAGGCCCTGTCCTTTGCCACCGCCGGCGAGGAGCACCACGTCACCATCGATCACAGGAGAGGCGGCGTTTTCCCACTTGAGCTGCACGCCGTCGTTGTCCTTCATCACGTCGTGCTTCCAGATTTCCTTGCCCGTGGCGGCGTCAAAGCAGAAAACGCCCAGCATGGAGTCAATGGCATACACTTTGCCACCGTTGACCACCGGAGTGGAGCGGGCGCCGTCGCCGCCTTTGTTGTCATTCGTGCCGGAATCACCGCCGCCGTCATACTTGGGAACGACGCTGAGGGGTTTGCTCCACAGTTCTTTGCCGGTCTTTTCATCGAGGCAGGCGAGCATTTCACCTTTGTTGCCATCGCTTTCGCCCGTGACGAGCGTGTAGACCTTGCCACCGGACTCAGCAAAGGAGCTGAAGCCAAGATTGGTGGGCGATTTCCAGACCTGCTTGAGGCTCCATTTGGCATTGGCCAGGGCGGGGACGATGCCATTGCCAGCAGGACCGCGGAAGGCGCCCCAGTCGGTGGATTCAGCAGAGAAGGCGGTCGTGGCCATGGCCAGACCAAGAACGGTGGTGAGATGAGTGCGTGTCATGATGAGGGAAATGGAACGAGTGTCGCCGGGAGGCTCTTTCGGTACAAGGTGGTCACACAGCGTCTGCTGGCGCAGCTATCCCGCGTTACTCCGTGGGCCTGCGGGAGCGCGGCTCGCGCGTCACGGTGTCGCCGACGCCTGCACTGGTGACGAAGGGGCCGTCCGCCATCGGCGCGGTCTTCGTAAAGCCGACGTCGGGCATGTCGCTGGGCTTGCCTTCGAGAGGGAAGTCTTTGCGCAGCGGGAAGTAGGGATAGCCCTCCCACATCAAAATGCGGCGCATGTCGGGATGGCCGCTGAACTTGATGCCCATCATGTCGTACACCTCGCGCTCATGCCAGTTGGCGGTGGGCCAGATGTCGCTGACGGTGGGCACTTCCACGTCTTCAGCCACAGCGGCACGCACACGCAGATGCTGCAGATGGCCGTAGCCGTAGAGTTCATAGACCATCTCAAAGCGCGGCTCCTTGCCCATGTAATCGAGGCTGGAGACATCGACGAGGTAGTCGAAGTTCAGTTCATCGCGGCAGTAGCAGAGCAGCGGCTTGGCGCTGGCCAGCTTGACGACGAGCGTGTGTTCGCCACGAAACTCCTTCGTTTCCAGCACGGCATCACCGAATTTCTGCTTCAAGGCTTCAACCATTTGGGCGGCATTCATGGTCGTGAAAAATTAAGCGGTGAGTTCTTCGAGGAGTTCCTTCTTCTGCTCGGTGAAGGAGTGCTCGGTTTCAATCTTGCGCTGCAGGCGCATCATGCCTTCGAGCAATGCTTCGGGGCGCGGTGGGCAGCCGGAGATGTAAACGTCCACCGGGATGAGATTGTCGATGCCCTGGAGCACCGCGTAACTGCGGTACATGCCGCCGCTGGAAGCACAGGCGCCCATGGCGATGCACCACTTCGGCTCCGGCATCTGATCCCACACGCGTTTCACCGCGAGGGCCATCTTGTAAGTCACCGTGCCGGCCACGATCATCACATCGGCCTGGCGGGGGGAGAAACGCATCACTTCCGCACCGAAGCGGCTCAAGTCGTAGCGGCTGCAGGCAGCGGCCATCATTTCGATGGCGCAGCAGGCCAGGCCCATCGGCATCGGCCACATGGAGTTCTTGCGCATCCAGTTGATGGCGGCGTCCATCTTGGTGAAGATGATGTTGCCTTCAACTTTCGAGTCGTAAGCAGCAATGGTGGAATCAGCGGAGGCGACCATGGGAGTCAGGGGGATTTTGGGACCCTGAGATTTACGCCCCCTGCGCAGGAGCGGCAATCAGATTGTGAAACTTTTCACAAGCAGGCGGAAGGAGTATTTTGAACGTCAGCACCCCGGAACCGTCAACAGTTCTCCCTCCCCTATGCCGCGCTGGATTGCCATGAACATGCCCGAAACCGTAGAATTTTAGACATGCAGCGGCTCTCGATATTCGTACATGTGATGGTTTGCTTTGGGCTGTGTGCCGCTGAGCAGTCACCTTCCGAAGCTCCTGATCCTGGCTTTAGGGTTCCGCCAATTGTTAAACCTGCGCAAAGAAAGTGGGTGGATCCTGCCTTTGGCGCAGAGGTACTGACAAACATGGATGCCCTCGACAATTCGCAGCTCTTGCGAATTGGCGACGTGATTAGCATTCGCGTTTTAGAGGATAAGCGTGAGGCGCTACCCAGCCAGATTTCGCCGTCTGGTGAGGCCTACTCCCCCTATCTTGGGCCCGTCAAATCTGCAGGGTTAACTTCGAAAGAGCTGGCTTTTCAATTAAAGGCCAGGCTCGAAGAACAGAAATTCTTTCCTGTTGCTCATGTGATGGTGTCCTTGGACAAATTAGCCCCGCCGGGTATCCAAGGCTGTTTTAGCTATAAAATAGAGTTCGTCACGGTCTTTGGTGCAGTCGCGAAAGCAGGCAAATATGACCTTCCTGCATTCGAAGATCACACCGTTTCCGATCTGCTTCACCGAGCAGGGGGCCTTACTGCCAAACAGAAGGCCCCGATGATTTGCATTCACCGCAAGACGCCTCAAGGCGTGAAACGCATTCTCGTAAACTCCCAGGCAGCACTGAACGAGAATCACGGTGAATACGATCTCTTCCTGCGAATTGACGATATCGTCATTGTGGAATGATCTCACGCCACCGGCAGCGGCCCGGCGGCCACGAGCTTCTTCTGACGTGAATCCACGATCAGGTTCAACCCCTCAAGACTGCGCGCACCTAGCAGCAGCAAATCGCCCTTCTCAGCAAAGACGACTTCATCGACCGTGAAGGCTTTGTCCACTCTCACGATGGCAAACCCGACACTGCGGGTGATCTGCTGACCATTCGCCATCACAAAGGCCAGATCCTTCTTTTCACGCTTCACGCCGATCTTCTCCAGCGTCGTCGCAGGCACCCAAGTGTACTCGCTACCCGTGTCCACGAGCATCTTTGGAATCGTCGCAGCCTGCTCACGATCCACGACGTTTTCGATCTTGGCTCCCACTTTGAAGGTTCCCATGGGTGAATGATGCATGCTCCGGCACACTTAATCAAGAGTGTCACCTGCGTCTTGTCCCGCCCCAATTGTGCCAAATGCCAGCCCAATTGTGCCACGCTTTGGCACTTTGGCACAGTTTGGCACAATTCTTGACCCTCTGTCTCTTGGCACACTTGTCCTATATTTCGTTCACAATCAGTTACTTGTGTCTCCAAAACCCCACTTGGCACACCTCTAGCCAAGTAAGAAGCACCAAAACCCTCAGTTCCAACTTTCCCCCCAACCCCAAAATCATGAGCAAAATCCTCGGCATTGACCTCGGCACCACCAACTCCTGCATGGCCGTCCTCGAAGGCGGCAAGGCCACGGTGCTCGAAAACAGCGAAGGCGCACGCACCACCCCTTCCATCGTCGCCTTCACCAAGAGCGGCGAACGCGTCGTCGGTCAGGCCGCCAAGCGCCAGGCCGTCACCAATCCCCGCAACACCGTCTTCTCCGTGAAGCGCCTCATGGGCCGCAAGTTCGCAGAACTCACCGAAGCCGACAAGCGCATGCCCTACAAGATCGTGGCCGCTGCCAATGGCGACGCCCACGTGCAGGTCGAAGTCGGCGGCGAAACGAAAGTTTACAGCCCCCAGGAAGTCAGCGCGATGATCCTGGCCAAGCTGAAGGCCGACGCGGAAGCCAAGCTCGGCGAAACGATCACCGAAGCCGTCATCACCGTCCCCGCTTACTTCAACGACAGCCAGCGCAACGCCACCAAGGCCGCTGGTGAAATCGCCGGCCTCAACGTGCGCCGCATCATCAATGAGCCGACCGCAGCCGCCCTGGCCTACGGCCTCGACAGCAAGTCGGACGAAAAAGTCGCCGTGTATGACCTTGGCGGTGGTACCTTCGACATCAGCGTGCTGGAAATCGGCGATGGCGTCTTCGAAGTGCTCGCCACGGACGGCGACACTCACCTCGGCGGCGATGACTGGGACAACACCCTCATCACCTGGATCGTCAACGAATTCAAAACCGACAGCGGCATTGACCTCAGCGGCCAGCCTGACGCGCTTCAGCGCATCAAGGAAGAAGCCGAGAAGGCCAAGATCGCCCTCAGCTCCAGCCAAAGCTACGACCTGAATCTCCCCTTCATCACCGCCGACGCCTCCGGGCCGAAGCACATCATGAAGACCCTCACCCGCGCCAAGATGGAGCAGCTCACGGACAGCCTGTTTGAGCGCACCATCAAGCCCGTGAAGGATTGCCTCGCTGCCGCCAAACTCGACGCCAGCAAGATCGACGAACTCGTGCTCGTCGGTGGTATGACCCGCATGCCGAAGGTCGTTGAGACCGCGAAGAAGCTCGCCGGCAAAGACCCGCATCAGGGCGTGAACCCGGATGAAGTCGTCGCCATCGGCGCAGCCATCCAGGGCGGCGTGCTCAAAGGTGACGTCAAAGACGTGCTCCTCCTCGACGTGACCCCGCTCACCCTCTCCATCGAGACGGCAGGCGGCGTGGCCACCCCGATGATCCCGCGCAACACCACCATTCCGAAGAAGCACAGCCAGGTGTTCTCCACCTACAGCGACAACCAGCCCGGCGTGGAAATCGTCGTCCTGCAGGGCGAGCGCCCGATGTCTCGCGACAACAAGACGCTCGGCACCTTCAAGCTCGACGGCATCCCGCCAGCCCCACGCGGTGTGCCACAGGTCGAAGTGACCTTTGACATCGACGCCAACGGCATCCTGCACGTCAGCGCCAAGGAAAAAGTCAGCGGCAAAGAGCAGAAGATCTCCATCCAGGGCAGCTCCGGCCTCAGCCAGGAAGAGATCGAAAAAGCCAAGCGCGATGCTGAAGAGCACGCCGACGAAGATTTGAAGCGCAAGGAAGCCGTCGAAGTGAAGAACAAGGCGGAAGGCCTCAGCTTCGAAATTGAAAAGCAGCTCAAGGAGTGGG
>CAILZI010000140.1 GCA_903838675.1 uncultured Verrucomicrobiota bacterium | reverse complement strand
GTATCCGGTGTCCATGCCCCCGTGGCAATGGGCTTGATTTTGTCTGCCAAACTACATCGGCAGGACGGCTGATTGAGCCAATGCTTGGCGCAGCGTCGCCTGCTCTGCGGCCCAGGCCTTGGGCGTGAGCCGATGCACCGTCTGGTTCGTCTTGGTGAGCAGGCGTTTGAAGATGTCCGTCAGATACGCCTCGGCATTGATGCCCTGCCGGTGGCAGTTGCCGATGAGCGTGTAGAACGTGGCGGCACGGTCTCCGGTGGTTGGATCGCCCATGAACAGCCAGTTCTTCTTGCCGATCGCGCTGGGGCGGATCGCGTTTTCAATGAGGTTGTTGTCGATCTGCACGCGGCCATGGCACAGGAACACGCCCAGCTTGTTCCACTGGTTGAGCGCATAGCTCAGCGCCTTTCCCGTCAGGCTTTGCGGCAGATGTTTGCGGCTGCGTTGCAGCTCTTCGAGTCGAGCCTTGATGCGCTCCATGATCGGGGCGCTGTGCTCCTGGCGGGTGATCAAGACTTCCTGCGGGCCTGCGCGTGCCTCGCGCTGGCGTGCTTCGATTTGATACAACTGCTGCACCTCGCCGAGCACCCATTGCGGGTCTGCGCCTTCGTCCCGCGCTTCAAAAACTTGCGCCGCATGTGCGCCAGGCAGCCTGCGAGTTCAATGCGGCCCGCTCGCGCCGGGCTGCTGGCAAAGGTCTCATACGCCTGATAGCCGTCGCATTGGATGATGCCTTTGAAGTCCGGTGCACGATGCTCTCCAAGCTCGCCGTCGCACGGCTGGTGCGCCACACGAACAGGCTGACGTTGCGCACCGGGTTGTGGCACACCCACAGGTAGCCGGTGCCTCAGACGCCGTCGCGTTCGGGGTCTTGATACTTCACCGGCGTTTCGTCCCCTTGCACGTAGCCGTCTGCGAACACGTCACGTTTGATCTGCTCAATGATCAGTCCGCTGGCCTCATGCACCATGCCCATCCAGCCGCCGAGCGTCTGCCGCTCAATGGGCATTCCCAGCCGGGCATACATCTGCGCGATGCGGTAATACGGCAGGTGCAGTTCGAAGTGACTGGCCGCCGTGTGTGCCAGCAGTCGCGGCGTGGCGATGTAGCGGTCCTGCAGCGTGTGCAACGCTGCGGTGATGGGCGGCAGGTGGCGCGCCTCTTTGTGCACATACTTCCGACGCACGAGCTTCTGGCACAGGAAGCGTCCCGGTGTGTAGTCGATGAGTTTGGTCTCCTCCGCGCCGATGCAGCTCCATGCTTCAGGATCGGCCTTCACCTCTTCTGGATCGATGAGCACTTCGGTGACCGGCAGCCCCGCGATGAGTTCGTCGAGTGACCGCTTCTTTTTCCTGCCGTTGCCCGTTGGTGCTGGTGCCGCTTCAGCCTCCGAGGCGTCTGGGACGCAGTCGGAGGCGGCGGGCTTTTTTGCCGCGTCCTGCTCCTGCAGCGGATCTTGCAGCGCATCAAACACCATCTGCAGCTGCGCCGCATCGAGCTTCTCGGAGGACCTCACAAAGAGCTTGCGCGCCATCGCATCGACCTTCAAACGCAGCACCACGTTTTCCTGCGTGATCTGCTCAATGCGGGCCGTGAGTCCCTTGTTGGCATCCATGAGCATTGCGATCTGCGCTTGCAGTGCTTGATTGATTTCACGCAGCGTCGCGAGTTCCTGCAGGAGCAGAGATTCGCGCGGGGTGTCAGACATCATCGGGGTGCAGTGATGCGCCATTGAACGCTCCACCCCACCGGGTCTTTATCAACATCCTGTGACTGCACGCAAAAAAATATCCGCTCAACGCACACGCTCATACCAGCCGCGCGGTTTTGCGCCATGCATGTCGATGCCGTCGGTGAGCATGGCAAAAGCCTCGGGCACCAGCTCCAGTTTGATCTGCCCTTCTTCTGCTGCACGCGGCCAGCAAAACGTGCCCTGCTCCAGCCGCTTGAGCATCAGCCACATCCCCGTGCTGTCCCAGTAGAGCACCTTGATGAGGCGGCGGCGCTTGTGGGTGAAGACAAAGAGCGCGCCGCTTTGCGCGGTTTCCTGAAGACGCTCCGCCACCAGGGCGCTCAGCGTGTTCACCCCCGCACGCATGTCGATGGGATCGAGCGCAATGAAGATTTTCAAACTGCCAGGGAAGCTCAGCATGACGTGTGCAGGGCTTTGAGAATTTGTGCGGCAAGTTCCACCTGGGCCGTGCTGGCGACCAGCAGCTTCGCCCCGCCCGGCAAAGTTACTTCCAGAGCGGCTGCCGACGGCATGGCCGCCACCGGCGCACACCGCTCCTCGGGTCCTGCCGCAGCGACGACCTCCAGCAACCGCAGTGCCGCAGGTGCCGCCGGCGGCAGGTCTGCATATTCATCGCGCGCGTGACGCCGCTTTTGCACCCAGCTGGCAAACGTCTGGTAATGGACGCTTGCCGCGCGGGCAAACTGCGTGGCGGGCAGTCCGCTGCGCTCAAACTCGTCGAGCAACGCCTCGCGCCGCTCACGCGGCAGGGTCACGCGCCCCAGCGCATCACGCTTCAATATCTTGGTTGCTTCGGCTCCATCCATCAGAGCCATAGTTCTATGCCTACGGCTCTCACCAGCTACGACTGCTTCACGGTGCAATGTTTGTCGGATACTTTTGTTCGGCAGACAACCGCCCTGGTATCGACCCTGTACACAGAGGCAAACTGCATGCCTAACAGGCCGTTGTTCTAAAACTCCCCAAGCAAAAAATCGCGTCACTCATGCGAATGAGCGACGCATCACAGTTAGCGTCACACCAGGCCCTACAGCTCGCCTCTTGCGTTCTATTGCATGATCCGGGTTCAAATTCGTAAGCGTCACAGCCAGCACCGTATGAACTTGCTAGCGTCATAGAGGTCAAAGCTCACAAGCTATGAGCTCTATGAACAAAGAGGCCATAGTTATGAAGAGCGACGGGGCTGGGCGGGTGCAGACGCCTGTAGAGCGGCAGGTGAAGCTGGTGCGGGAGTTTGAGCGCAGCGGGCTCTCAGCCCACGTTTCGCGGCGCTCTCCGGGGTCAACTATCAGACCTTTGCGACATGGCGGCGCAGGCATGGGGCTCAGGGCCCGGCCAGGGGGGCAGTGCAAGCCGCTCTTTCTGGAGGTGACGGCGTCGCAGACTGCGACGGCTGCCGCCGCACTGGAGATTGCATTGCCAGGAGGCGCACGACTCACCCTGCATGATGCGCAGCAGGTGCCGCTGCTCGCGGCGTTGATCAAAGCCCTTGCCTGACCTGCGCCATGCTCAGCTTCACCGGCAGTTTGAAAGTGTTCGTGGCGCTCGATCCCATCGACATGCCCAAAGGCTTCGAGGGCCTGCATGCGGCGGTGGGCGAGAAGCTCAAGGCCGATGTGCGCGGCGGGGCCATCTTCGCCTTCACCAACAAAAAGCGCACACGGCTCAAGGTGCTCTACTTTGACGGGACGGGCCTGTGGCTGATGACCAAGCGGCTTGAAAAGGGCACGTTCTTCTGGCCGAAGGCGGCAGAGTCCGGGCAGTGCGGGCTGAAGTTCGCACCGGAGGCCTTTGCGCTGCTCACCTATGGCATCGACATGCACGGGGCCAGGCCGCGCGGATGGTATGAGCGTGAGTAAAATACATTCTTTAGTCGGCATCACACGGGTGCTAAGTTGGTACGCCGCCTGCTCCATGCCAACGCATCATGATGACGCCGCTGGAAGCCCGCTTCACCGAGGAAAATGCGGCCCTGCGTGCGGAGAACAAGCTGCTCAAGGAAAAGATCGACCTGCTGATCCGCCGCATCTTTGGCAGGAGCAGCGAGCAGCTCGATGACAACCAGATCATGCTGCTGCAGGGAGGGGATGACGGGGCAAAAAAGCCCCGGCGCCTTGGAGGCTGAGATCAAACAGCGCGGCAAGGACAGCAAGCCGGTTAAACCCCGCAAAGAATGCGAGGCACGCGTGCCGGAGCATCTGCCCGCCGTTGATGAAGTCATCGAGCCTGAAGAAGTCACCGCTGCGCCCAACGCATGGAGGCACATTGGTGAAGAAGTCACCGAGCAGCTCGACTACCAGCCTGCACGGTTCCTGCGCCGTCGCATCATCCGCAGGAAGAATGTGAGGCGCGACGAGCCGCATCAGGCTCCCATCATCGCGGCACTCAACACCTTGTAGGAGCGCAGCATCGCCGCGCCGGGTCTGCTCGCACAGATCATCGTGGCGAAGTATTGCGATCATCTGCCGCTCTACCGGCAGGAGCAGATCTATGCCACCCGGCACGACATCAATATCCCACGGCAAAGCATGGCACGCTGGCTGGGGCTTGCCGCTGACTGGTTGAGACCCATCTATGAGTGCATCCACACCGGCGTGATGGCGGGCGGTTATGTGCAGGTGGATGAAACGCCCGTTGAATACCTGAGCCTCTGCAACGGCCAGACGAAACAAGAATACCTCTGGGCCTGCAAACGGCCCGGAGCCGACGTGAGCTTCACCTGGGCCACCGGCCGTGCCGCACTCTGCCTGGAGCGCATCATCCCCGCTGACTTCACCGGCACCGTGCAGTGCGACGGCTATCAGGCCTACCCGTCCTTTGCCAAACGCAACGAAGGCCGCATCACCCTGGCGGCGTGCTGGGCACACGCCTGGCGCAAGTTCCATGAAGCCATCGAAAGCGCCCCGCAGCACGCCGGCTGGTTGCTGCTGCAAATCCAGCACCTCTACCACATCGAACAACAACTGCGCAGGTCCAAGGCTGGTCCGCAGCAACGGCAGGCCCTGCGTGCCAGTCACAGCCGCATGATCGTGGAGCGCATCCATCGGGCCATCACCCGCGTGAAGCGCAGCCGCCGTCACCTGTCCAAGAGCGCCATGGGCCGGGCCATCGACTACGCATTGACGCATTGGCCGATGCTCATCGTTTATCTCGCAGACGGCAGGATCGAGATCGACAACAACCCGGTGGAGAATGCCATCCGCCCCACCGCCATCGGCAAGAAGAACTGGTTGTTCATCGGCGAGGCTGAAGCAGGCCTGCGCAGTGCCATCCTGTTCACGATCATCGAAGCCTGCCGCAGCCGTGGCATTGATCCACAAACCTATCTTCGCGACGTGCTCAAACGTCTGCCGACAATGACCAACCGGCAGGTTAAGTACGTGACACCTGCAACTTGGGCCAAGGAACATCATCGCTCAGGACACCTTCAAGCCGCGTAGCGATCCGAACTCAAACGCAACCACAATCCAGAGGTGCCTAGTGTGACACTAACTCAAATTCTGTGTATCTTCGCCCTAATTCAACAGAATCGCAGTTCCACTCCTATCAAATCCTACCAGCTAGGGCTGTCTCCACCAGTCCAAAACTTATCAAATGCTTACAATCAATGAGCGCGCAGTGTTGGCGGTGGTGTCAGCGAATAATCAAGGCTGGACATAGGGTTTGCGCCGTTTGAGATACCTTGTTCTGCCGCGTTAATCAGATTCACCATCTCGCGAGCGGTGACGTAATGGTAACGCATGGACGGATTCCTTGCAGAAAATGCAGCAAGCGAGGAATGGAAGTAATGCGCGTCTTGACCGAGCAGTGTGCGGTAGTTTCGTGAAATACCGCCATGCGTGTGCAACTTCACAAAAATCCACGGCGGTCCGTTTTTAACAGTTGGAGCGAGTTTTGTCCAGAGCTGGAAACGTTCCAGCGTGGGAGGATTAGCTCCGGTTAGGTCCGCATTTTCGAGAGTAGGTAACAGACCCCATTTCCGCCGCTTCCAAGATAGCCCAAGCGGTCCTTGCACGAGTAAAAGCCCTTTCTCTGCCACATCTGATGCACCAGTCTCGGCAATATGACCGTTATGATGCGAGCATGCTCGTCCATCTTCTTTCGCATAGTATATCGAATTGATGACCGGCGGCTGAGACGGATCAGGTGCTGAGGGAAAGGTGAAATCGGCATAGCATCCGGTTTCCTGAAGTACTGTTAACTCGTCCGGCACACCGCAATTTTTCCCGGCGGGATTAGAGTTATCCAGCGCCCAGTTTCCATGGATAAAGCCGTATCGAGGCGCGCCATCAGCGGTTCGTGACAAAAGTCCGTGACCAGCAAGATGGTCAATGCCGATTCGAAGCTTTTGCCGGAGCGTCTCTGCGGTATCGTTTTCGTGATGCAGGTGGATTTCGACTTCGCTATGAGTTTCAGTGCACAGGGCCGTGAGCTGGGCGAGTACATCTGGATCATACTGCTCGATGGGGAAGAAGAACGTGTGCCGAGGTCCGCGGCCAGAGCTGTCGCGAAAGTTTCCCACTATCCGCGGCCAAGCCGTACTCCAGTCCGCCATGGCCTTGAGAGCTCCTTGCTTGTCCGTATGATGAAACGGTTCAAAGTGGTCGCAAACCGCCAGAAATACATGACAAGGTGCCTCAGGCGTCCCGACAGGACGCTGACGTGAACGCATAAGATAGGAAGGAAGCCAGCGGTCAATGGCACGGATCATTTAGAATTCAATGAGGTGAAGGAATTGGTTGGCTGCCAGATCTCAAGCAGGTTCCGCCTATGTCTCAAATAGGTAAAGAATGCCATGAAGCAGCTTGATTGAAGTATGAGAAATCCGGCAGGTATGCTAACAACAACAGATTTGAGGCCCTTCACCAGCCAGCCAAACAGACCAGCGGTGTAACATAGCAACTGGACGATAAGTAACAAACTCACGAAACCCATGGCATTTGCTCCCAGAACGCTAAATATAAGCGTGGTAATCATGAGCCACGGCACGAGCAGGCGTAGATATTTATGGGAAATCAACTGCCACCACAATCGGTTGCGCCACGGCAGCATCCAGGAGGGATATCGCTCAATCATCTGGAAGTTGCCTACAAGCGTGCGGAGTTTCCGCTTTTTCTCCGTCTCCGGGTTCAGTTTTTGTGGGTCGAAAGCCTTCGCTGCCGGTTCGTATATCACGCGGTATCCCTGATGGGCGATGCGCATAGGAATGACCACGTCGTCCAGTAGAGTGTCGACAGGAAGCGGTTCGAAAATATCTCGTCGGATCGCGTAAATTGCACCCGTGCAGCCAATGACAGAGTCGAAACGCCCTTCAAAGGCTCGGAGCCTTGTCTCCAGCCGCCAATAAAGATCGACACCCTTCCCTCCACCGGCCTCTGAAGAGGCGATTTCTAGCAAGCCGCTCACCGCGCCTACCGCAGGGTCTGCAAGGGGGGCAGTGAGTTTTTGCAATGCATCAAGCGCAAAGCGCTGCCGTGCGTCCGCCAAGACGACAACCTGATAAGAACACTGTGGAATCGCCAGATTCAGCCCTGCGGGCTTTCCAACGCGTTGCGTCGTCTCCAGCAAACGAATCTGCGGCATCGCCGTCGCGAGATGTTCAACCTCTCTCACTGTATCATCCGTGCAGCCATCGCAAACGACGAAGATTTCACGCGGCCCCTCCCAAGTGCATTCGAGCAGGTTTAAGAGGCGCTCTTTGATGATGGCTTCTGCATTATGTGCGCACAAAACAATGCTGAGGCCAGCTTCTCCTGCAAAGGCTGCTTTCCAAGGACGAGGATAAAAGCGAGCCATCAAGCCCATGACCGCTGTGTACCCAGCGACGGAGTAACCGATGAGTGTGATGCTTGTGAGCAGACCGATGAGGATCATTGCCGCAGGAGTTCACCGTCCAACTCGTGAGGACTTTTTTAAAGTATGGACTGCAAGCAAGCCGATCGAGAGCGTTGCAGCAACCCCGAGGAAGTGGACAGATGCCAGCAGATGGTTTGCCTGATGCAATCCTGCAAAACCTGAGCTCATCCATGCGATGACAAGGCCGCCGCCCAAGGCGATACACGCCAGCACAACGGTCAGCAGAAGGAAGAACAGGTTGCCTTCATCCATGTTGACCAAGCGACGTGTCAACGAGAGCGGGCGGTCTGCGGTGCGCAAAAACAGACTGCAGCCAAACACGTAGAGTTGAGTGCCTAGAATTCCGATTAGCAGCAGCAATGCCTGGCTGTGAAGGTCAAATACGTGGAATGGCCCAATACCCACTGGCCCGGTGATTCGAGCAGTTAGTTGCAGCAACGTGGACAGGCCGGCGAGTACCAAGCCGACTTTTTCGAAGAGTGACGGTTTTTCTGACAGGATGAACAGCAAGTGACGCATGCCATCACGCCATGTGCGTAAATGCGCGACGCGCCCTGGTGGACCTCGACGAAGCCCAGAGCGGATCTCGACGGTCTTTGTCCCGGCTTTCAGTGCCTTGATCAGCAATTCCGAGGCGAATTCCATTCCATCGGATCGCACATCCCATTTCAAATAATCGACCTTTCGCACGCAGCGGAAGCCTGAATTGCAGTCGGTAAGCCTGCCACCGAACAGAAAGTTGATAAGTGCGGTGAGTACCGGGGTGCCCAAATACCGGTGAAGAGTTGGCATGGCCCCCGGCTGGATAGTTCCATTGATGCGTGAGGCTATTGCCATGCCTGCGTCATGTTTGACCGCCTCCTGAAACAGTCTGTCTGCGTCCTCATACTGATAGGTGCTGTCTGAGTCCGCGAACATCACAAATTCGCCGACCGCTGCCTCAATTCCACCTTTAAGCGCCGCTCCATAGCCACGCTCCTGGATCGGCACAACACGGGCACCCAGTTTGTCGGCGATTTCTCGGGAGTGATCCGTGCTTCCATTGTCAGCTACGACGATTTCGTAGACGATGCCGGTTGGATCGAGAGATTCTCTGACCGACTGGATGCAGCCTCCGAGCGTTTGCTCTTCATTCAAACAGGGAAAGACGAAAGTTAGGACAGGGACGATCATGAGATGCGCCCATCGGATGTCAAAGGCTTGCGGGCTAGCACCATGTACTGGCCTCCTAGCGGTAGCTTACAAAGCTTCTCCTCCATAGGGCGAAGATTCTTTAGCAAGGCTGGAAAGACGAACAAGTAGTCCGTGAGTACAATTTTAAATCCAGCAGATGATAACAACCGTCGTGCCTGATGCGGGAAAAGCATCTGCGCGTCTTTGTCGAATGGCACACGGCTCATAAGAAAGTGGACAATCGGGTTCCACCGGTTGTTTTCCCAGAATGCAAACCAGCCCCCAGGCTTGAGGGCAGTCCAAATGGTCTGAACGCAGCTGGCTCTCTCTGCGGGAGGTATGTGGTGGAAGACACCGTTGGTGAAAGCGAGGTCAAATTTCCCTGATGGAACTGCTGTTTCGCAAAATTCAAATTCGGTGTGCTGACCACCAAGCAGCTGGCGCGCCTCCAAGATTGACGCGGGTGAAGGATCGTAGCCAAGGTATGAAGCTAACTCGAGACTGCTGACCAGTGGTGTGCAGGCCCCTCCAGTTCCGCATCCAAAGTCGAGACAATTCGAGACTGTTTCCCGGCACTTCTCCAAACGTTTTTTCAGCCAGCTTACACGTCCGATCGCAAAGTAGTCGCTTGGCTCGCCTGTGAACTTAAGGCCTTGGTTGAGAGCCTCCTTGTAGTTTTGGGCAAAATCATCGAACTCGGCAGCTTTCGCCGGCGCGGCCTGCCCGGGAACCGATGAGATCATGGCCTGGTAAGCTCTGGCTTTAATGACAAATTGGCTGGCGACGCCGATGATTCAGCAAAACCGAGTTTTTTCCATTGGTGCATAGCGTTGATGTGAGCATCAGATTTGATATTCCCTCCCAGCAAAACCGTGCGGGTGGTCTCAAGCAGGATTAAAAAATCGAGCAGGATGCTCATATGCTTGATGTAGTAGAGATCGAACTCGTGTTTGCGCCAAGCATCCTCCACATTGGCCCCATAGGGATACTTGACCTGAGCCCATCCAGTCAACCCTGGTTGCACAATCAGTCGTTCGCGATAATACGGGATGGAATTTTCAAGTTGCCCAACAAACTCTGGTCTTTCCGGTCTCGGTCCGACGAAGGACATTTCACCTCGCAGGATGTTAATCAATTGCGGGATTTCATCAATTCGGAACTTGCGAAGGAAAGCACCCACAGGAAAAACACGAACATCTTTGGTAGACGACCATCTCGGTCCGTCCTTCTCCGCATCAATGCACATGGTTCGAAGCTTAAGAATCACAAATTCCTTACCTAGCCTGCCCATCCGCACCTGCTTGAAGAAAACTGGTCCCCTCGATGACAACCGGACGGCCAGAATACCAAGCAACAAGAACGGCCATAGCAGCAGCAAACACAACAACGCGCTAGCGATATCAAACAGCCGCTTGAGTTTCTTGATGTACAACATCCCAGATTGACTGGACGCTCTAAAGAGCCAATTCTCAGTGACAAGAGGTAACGGTACTGCTTGCAGGACCATTTCACATGCATCCGCCAGAGATATGATTTCTACTCCCTGAAGACGCCATTGCCTCAGAGGTGTCGTGACGCAAGGCATGCCAAGGTGTCGGTCACGAACGAGAACTGCATCTGCCTCAGGCAGGGAAAAAGAGATGATATCGTCATTGAGCCTGCCAATTTGTGGAAGACTAGAACTCTCTTTTTCAAAATCCCCAGCGAAAATCAGTCCAATGACCTCGATTTGAGGGCTGCTTGCGGCAAGTGTTTCGGCCGCCCTGACATCATCCTCACTGGAGGCTATGCAGACAACGCGAAATCGAGTAGTGCCAAAACTTCTTGCCAGCAAGTAGTGGTGGATCGCATACAAAGCGACTAAGAATGAAAAGCCGCAAAACAATACACCTCGGCCAAGTCGGGCCTCCAAGGCGACGGAACCAGCGGCCAATAAGACGCCGATCGTAGCAGACAGGCTCACAAAAAACCATCGAGCTCGCGCCCACGAGTCGGTTCCGTTCAACCGAGGAGAATAGAGTCCTCCAATATAAGTGCAGCACGGAAGCACGATAGATGCCATAAACGTAGCAGGGAAGTAGACCGCCAATTTGTCCGGCAGCAATTCCCCAAAACGCCAGATGACACCAACGATCAAGCTGATGTGAACAAAAACCGCATCCAACAGGAACCTAATACCTGTCACAATCAGATTGCGAGCGACTGGAGACTGCCTGGTCATAAAAAATGTCGGATATTTTTGCTGGAAGCGAGAGGTGAGAAAGCAATTTTATCCACTTAGAATCCAAAAACTTTTTCTGGAACCTGAACAATGTCCCCTTCGCCAAGTGGGATATCTGCCATCAAACCGTCGCGAATTTTACGCATGTCGACCATCGTCGATTGACGCACTCCTCCGTCAGTCATCCGCAGTATGCGAATCTTGCTTTCATCTCCATGCCTAGCTAGCCCTCCCGCCATTAGCAGGACTTCAAAAAGTCCCGGCGCACGGGCTCCTTGGAGGAGCGGCACCGCATGCTGACCAGGACGGGCAACAGCTCCGGTAACGTAAATAATCACCCTGGGTACTGTGCCGAATTCTGAGCCCAGCCCTAAGTTTCTAGTGTTTGCACGCCGCTCAACAAAGACTGTGGCCGTTTTGATTTGCGAGCGCTGCAGCGCCTCTTGAATGCGATGTTCCACAGCGTTCCTTGTCAATCCAGCAACAAGCAACCTCCCAATTTTGGGTACAAGTATATATCCTCCTTCGCGCACTTCAAAAACTCCATTGAAAGAAGGGTCCTCCTCCACCAGCACTTCTACCGAATCGCCATCCACAAAAACCGCCTCATTCTTTCCAGTGACCTTTGAAATTCCTGGCAGGTTTGGCGGCGGGAGGTTTCCAGTGGTTTTAATCCCAGATCCGCAACTAATTAACCCCACTAGCGTGTAGAGTGCGATAAGGGTTCTAAATAAATAGGTGTTTGATTTAAGTGGATCAACTGCGAGAATGTTCACTGTGTTTGTGACTGAGAGTGTAATATTGGACAAAAAGTAAAAGCGATTCAGTGCGTCGCTCCCACCTTGAGCCAATTTCCCTCAGCATTGCCGTTAATAAACTCCTTTTGAATCGGTTGAGGGAGTATGGTGAAAAGAATGTGATCGAAACTCGACCGAAAACTCTTGAGCAGTTTCTTTCGGGATTCCGCGAAATCCTGCGAAGCTGAGCCAACTGCACGGTGCGAACAGCTCAAAAGCAGTCTGAGATCACCGATGAACATGTTGGATGGCTTGATGCCTTCAACATACACAGCCCGGGGAATTGTGGTGGGCAAATTGTAGGGATAGACCCGGTATTGTGAAGTGAATTCCACGGTGCGCTTCTGAGGATCGGCTGAATCCAGGAGCAATGTCTTTCGTGAAGGTTCTTTCCACACGCGCATTCTTCCGGTGTTGGCTTTCTCATCATCAAAAGAGGCGAACTCACCTTTTGCACTCGCCCTGTTGATACCAGCTACTTCGAGTGTAATCACGACCTCTCCATCGAAGTCAACGCGGTAGGGAAGTATTCTCAAAATCACTTTCGTTAGCTCTCCTACGCCAACTTGCAGACCGGGCGGAGTTGCCTCAAATGCCCCGCCATCTTGTGGATCATTGTTGTTGATGACACCGTCGTAGTTCATGTCGGCATCCAGGTCGATCTTGGCAATGGCTCGCTCGGTGTCTCGCCAGTTGTTCATTCTTTGCCCAAAATACTTGTGGAAGCTGGATGGAATGTCCATGTCGGTTGGCTTGCCTGCCACCGGCGCTGGAGGAGGGGGGGATGCAGGTCCCCCAAAGGTGGCTTGATGAAAGACGGCAGCTAAGACCGAGATGGTGAGAATCGATGTGTAGGTGCGAGTTGCTGTATGCATGATAGTATAGATGACAATTTGTTTGCAGCTTTAAAAATATCTCCTGATTCCAATCGTAAAAAGATGCTCGTTAAAGCCCATTTGTGAATTCATTGTTTCATATTGATACGTTGTCTGCAAGGTGAGTCTGGATGCTAATTGCTGGTTGAGTTGCAAACGATGGATCCAATGGTCCATCCGTGAAAAGCCGAGATTACCTTCGCTTCTTTGGAAGGCGGAGGAGAGAAGTACTCTGGTAAAGTCGAAAGGCTGGTATTGGATTGACCCACCAACGATGTAACCATCAATCTTGCTGTTGGCATTTTGATAGGCAGAGACCAATCGATCCCCACTGGCATACTGAATGTAAGCCGCTGCCTGAATGCGTTGTGCGAGCTGGTAGGTAATGTAATACCGGTAATAGTTTGCAAGCTGGGTCTCCGGTGAGTTGGAATCAGAGATTAATTGCTGTCCAACTTGCAGTCCATGAGTGCCGTTTCTTGAAAATTGGTGAATGAGTCCAGTCGACCACAAAAACGTGTCTCTACTGGGCTTGGTACCAGTCGTCCAGAGATATCCTATTGAGGCCTGTACCCTCACATTTTCCGTAATTCTTCCGCTGCCTTGCAGCTGTATCTGGTGCCAGAAGCTATTATAAGCATTCTGAGTCATAGCCTGATAGGAGATGATCGGAGAAAACGGAATTGCATTACCTTCGTATCCTGCAGCGACTTTAAACAGGTCTCGGAATTGGTAATTCGTGAAATCAAAGGTCCTCCAATAATCATTATGTATGTAATTGGTCCACATCCGCCAGTCGGTGGAGCCCAGCATGGAGGTCGCTTGCAGTGATGCTTGATTGTTGAAAAAAACGTTCCGGGATTGATAAAATCCTGTCTGATTTGGTTGGCCATAATAGCCAAATTGGTATCTCCCGACCCTGTCGAAACCACTCTCATTGGCTCCTACGAATATGTCGACGCCTGGTCGTGCAGAGAAGCGGTCTGTAAAAGTTATATCCACCCTGCCCACGCTCTTCTGGTAAAAGAGGCTTGTCATTATCTGCGGGTAGCCGCTGTTCAAGGTCCTGAACGCTAATTGATTGGATCCGGGGAGATACATCAGATTGGCAGCCCACGAGAGTGTGATTGAGTCAGTGAGACGAAGGTATCCTCTTAACGCCAAGTCAACGTATCCAATCCAGCCTTCTTTGTTTTGGAGTTGATTTACGCCTTTGTAGTCAGTCCACAACATTCCAGCTCCGACCCACAAAAGGTCAAAAGCCAGTGGTCCAGCTTTTACATGTGCCTTGTTGGGGTCGAAGGTTCGAGTGATAAAGTTGGGGATATTGGCATCCAATGACAATGCCATGGTTGGAAATATCTCAGGCTCATAGGTCAGTGCTTGTTGGGGAGCTAAGACTCCGAGAATCCGGTTGGCGCTTCTGAAAGCGGTCGAATCGGCATTGCGCGAATAAAAATCTCCTGTTGTGCTCCGGTAGGGGAAAATGTCAGTAGCATTTTGCGAAATGGCATCGGGCCCCTGTTCCTGACTGCCGGAAATTCTAGGATAATCGCGATCACCCAAAACCGACAAATCCTTTTGGGTCGGAAAATATCGCGCCCCGCTGCTGGCTGGTAGCAGTGACACATCATTGCGAAGAAGCGTATCTCTCCAAGTCGGTAGAACTGGCGAAGATCGTCCAACCTTGGAATTTGAAGTTTCAGTACGCGAAGAATCTGTCGTGCCGACGTCTTGGCCGACAGAATATGTGCCGCAGGCTAAAATCAATACTGCTAGAATTTTAGGCGGAATATGCATGATTTAACGAGCCGAATTTTAGTGCTTTTTGTGCGTTTTGCAATTGCAAAGCATGTGTCAATATTGTTGAATGGGTAAAGTGCATATATACAAATTGTGCCACGGTCAATTGCTGTTAGCCGTCTTTGATGCTCGAAGAGAATGCTCCTTCCTATGCGAGCAACGGCGGCGCAATTTTTATTCTGTAAAAGAGGCGATCAGGTTTGGGGTGGCTCAGTG
>CAILZI010000139.1 GCA_903838675.1 uncultured Verrucomicrobiota bacterium | reverse complement strand
AGTCCGCAGCGTCAGCGCAGATGCCGTGCAAGTCGAAGCTGACACCCTCTACAACAACTGGCCCCAGCTCCCGGACGAGAACAAACGCCGCATCATCGAAGGCATCGTCGAACGAATCGAGATCAAGAAAGACCGTCCTGAAATCGAGATAACCTTCTCATCCACAGCTCCTTCTGAAGACATGACAACAAACCAACAGAGCCTGAGGGAGCATGGAAATTAGCCGGTGGTGAAACGAGGCTTGGCGAGCGAGAACCACCGGATCACACGCGAAGCAAGGCCCAGGCTCAAGGCCGCATGCCGTAGGTATGCGAGAACCCTGCGCAGACTCCTCACGACCACAGGTCGGTTGAAAGCTTCTCGAAAACCCCAGGTGTGGGTTAAATCAGCACCTTCCTCAATTCTCGATGTTGGAGTCGCCCTCGGTGGGAACTACGAGCTTGTTTTTGACGAGATCAAAGGACTCGCCCTTGCCAGAAGAGTGAATGTAAAGCCGCTGCTTCCGGCGCTTCAAGTTGTCGAGCACCATGGACATCTGCTTCTCATCCACGGCGTCCTGAAAATCGGAGAACCAGTACAGCCCATCCGCTTGGCGCACCTCATCACTCAGCAGCGCGAGCCACGTGTAGCCCACCCCCACATTGTGGATGAAATAGGTCTGCGGGCGTCGGGACAGCTTGAGAAAGAGATCCTTGCTCGGGATGGGCTTTTTGGTGTCGATCTTATACTGCGCCGTCTCCATGAAGGTGGCCCCGCCAAGACGCCAGAATTTTTCAAACTCGACGGCCGAGGTGCGGAATATCTTTGTGCCCACCAGAGGCTTCGCAGGCGGCTCCAAGCCGCAGCCAAAGTACAAGACGACGACGCTGCCCTTCGCCACCTTGTCCACCTCATTGACCACACGTTCCAGGTGCGGCATCATCGAGGACGAAACGTCGAGAACCACGGCCAGTTTTTTCGCCTTGATGGTCAGACCAAACAAGGGGCCAAAAACCATTCCGTTCTTGGCACCAAGGCCCACCCCATTGCCAGCGCCTCCTGCGGCACCCGCAAGACCGAATCCACTGCTGACCGCCCCTCCGCCCATCGGCTTGGATGCCTGGGAAAAATCGAGCATGTCAGGAATCTCCGTCGACACCATCACATCCTTGATTCTGTCAGCCACCGCCAGCTTGCGGTTAGGCATGGCCTTTTTCAGCCAGGGATTTTTCTTCTGCTGAATCTTGTGCTGCAGGGCTTGCTCCGCCTGCGCGCCTTGGACCGAGCCACCGCCGGGCATGAAGTCCATCTGCCGGTCGATGACGTGATGAACCACGATCAGTGCTCCAGCAGTCAATATCAGCACATGGACGGCAATGCTCAAAGCGAGCGAACGCCCGCCCCATTTGTCCCAGCGTTCCCGCCAAGATTCCACCGGTGGAGCAATAACGTAAGGTGTGGCGCTGCGCCGGATTTTGGGCAATGGCTTTAAAGCAGGGAGGGAGAGCGCCTTCCCCCTTTCAGGCGTTTTCGGTGAAACGCCCCCAGACCTGGCTGACAGGGGCACTCTCTTGGTGGCCTGTTTCCCCTTGGACTTTTCAGCATCTGCCATGAGGCGATGTTTGGAGTCATCAGGAGTGGGTTGCATGACAGAGAATCAGTAAACCCTGCCAAGCTTCCCGAGTTTTCAGTCAACTGCGAGACCGTATTGTAAAATCCGCCTTCTTATAATGCGACCGGCCTTGCCAGCCGCCAAAGCCTCAAGGCTCCTGGCGCAGCTTGCTGTGCTTGATGCCATAAAAGAAGTAAATGACGAGACCGATGGCCATCCAGACAAAGAGCCGGATCCAGGTGTCTGCAGGCAGCGAGCAGGCTTGAACCACGCAGATGCCTGCACCCAAAATCGGCACCAACGGCACCCATGGCGTGCGGTAGGGGCGTGGCATGTCGGGCTTGGTCTTGCGCAGCACAATGATGCCGATGCAAACAACACTGAACGCCATCAGCGTGCCGATGGAAACGAGTTCCCCCAGCAGGTTCAGCGGCAAAAAGCCCGCAAGCATGGAGCAGACCAGCCCTGTGGCGATGGTGGTGATGTGCGGGGTGCCGTACTTCGGATGCACCTTGGCAAACATCGGCGGCAGCAGTCCGTCTTTGGCCATGCTGAAAAAGACGCGCGGCTGCCCCATCAAAAGAACGAGAATTACTGAACTGAGACCGGCAAGCACCGCGACCTCCACCGCCATGCGCAGCCATTTCAAGCTGTCGCCCGCCACCTTTTCCAGTGCATAGACGACGGGAGCATCCACATGCAGTTCCTTGTAGTTCACCATGCCGCAGAGCACGATGGACACCAAGACGAACAGCACGGCACAAACCGCCAGCGAGCCGATCATGCCCCAGAACATGTCCTTTTGCGGATTCTTAGTCTCCTGGGCCGCCGTCGATACGGCATCAAAGCCGATGTAAGCGAAGAAGATCACAGCGGAGCCTTTGAGAATGCCGCTCCAGCCGAATTTGCCGAATTCACCGGTGTTTTCAGGAATGAAGGGCGTGAGATTCGCGGAGTTCACGTAGCCCCAGCCAAGCCCGATGATCATCAGAATGATTACGACCTTGATCGCGACCATCACGTTGTTGAAACTGGCGGATTCCTTGATGCCGACTACCAGCAGCCATGTGACGGCCCAGATCAGGAGAATGGCCGGAATATTCACGTAGTTGGCCGTGTGCGTGATGTGCCCGTCGATGTAGTCGAGCGGCGCACGGCACCATTGTTCAGGCAGTTGCACGCCGAAGCAATCCTTCATGAACGGGATGAAATGCTTGGACCAGCCCACTGCAACCGTGGCGGCGGCAAAGAGGTATTCGAGGATCAAATCCCAGCCGATGAGCCAGGCCACCAGCTCCCCCAGAGTCGCATAGGAATAGGTGTAAGCACTGCCAGCGATGGGAATGGCCGCTGCATACTCCGCGTAGCACAGGCCGGCGAAGAGACAGCCCAGACCCGAGAGGACATACGACAAGGCGACGGCGGGTCCGGCAAAGTCCGCCGCTGCATGTCCTGTAAGCACAAAGATCCCGGTGCCGATCACCGCACCAATGCCGAGTGAGACCAGCGACCAGCGGGAAAGCACGCGTTTCAGGCCGTGGGAGTCATCGTTGGACTCGGCGACAAGCTGAGCAGTGGATTTAGTGCTGAAGAGACCTTTTTTCATAGTGGGTGAAAGCGGCGCGAGTATGTGAGGATGCGCACGGTGCCGCAATCATTAAAAGTGCCAAGCTCACTGCCAATTCCAGCCTCTTTTCCTTCTCAGGGGGCTAACTAATCAAGCAGTTGCCGCCCACACCAGCATTCCGCAGGCGCAAACCGTCCCGACCAGCCCGATCAAAAACACGACATCAGCCGCTGACTCCACGCGGTGCATGCGCTTGAGGCTGCGCGTCCGCAGCGCCCAGTAGGAGAGCAGGCAGGCGCAAAGAAAAATCAGGGCATTCACCGCGAGAACGTCATCCACCAGCGTTTGCACCAGCTGCGAACGTGTGAAGGTCTGCACAATGCTGATCACCGTGAGGCACACTCCCACCATCGCAGCCGAAGCGCTGAAAATGTGAATGGCAATGTCGCGCTCCAAAGGTGCATCGTTCTTGTTGGGAGGATGAGGCTTCATGATGGCGTTAGGCTCATCAGCTTAAGAGTTCCTTTTCCCCAGACCAAAGCTGAAGATGATCGTGGCAGCCACGAGCATGGAGCAGCACAGATAATACAACCCTCCCACAAACGAACCGGTCATTTTTTCGACCGTGCCGAGCACATTCGGACCAAGGAAGCCACCGAGATTCCCAATCGAATTGATCAAGCCGATGCTGCCCGCGGCTGCAGATTCGGTGAGGAACATGCTCGGCAGCGCCCAGAAGGCGGGCATGTAGCTCTTGAATCCAGCAAAGGCAGTCATCAGGCAAACCATCGTCAGCACCAGATTTCCCTGCGTGTGGGGCATCAGGCCCAGCGCCGTTGAGCCCATGACGATGGGCAGCACGGCGTGCCAGCGGCGCTCCTTGAAATGGTCCGAACTCCAGCCCACGGCGAGCTGTCCGCACATGGCCACGGCGGGCGGCAGCATGATAAGCCAGGTCAGCTTGTTCATGTCCATGTCATACCAGGACTTCAGAATGCTGGGCATGAAAAACTCGATGCCGTAACTGCCGGTGACCGTGCAAAAATACGCCAGCGCTAGCAACAGCACCTTGGGATGTCTCAGCGCTTCCGGCACCGTCATGCGTTTGCCTTTGCGCGTCTCTGCGCGCTCGCGCTCCAGTTCTGCTTCGAGCGCCGTGCTCTCTTCGTCCGTGAGCCACCGCGCCTGCTTGGGCCGGTCCACCAGCCAGAGAAAGACCAATGTGCCAAGGACCACTGCAGGCAGCGCCCAGAACACATACACCCACTGCCAGCCCACCATGCCAAGCACGGGAGGATGAGCGGCATCTGCGCCAATCTGCAGCAGGGCATTGGAAATCTTCGGACTCACAATCTGCGCCATCGGCGTCGCGACGAGAAACGTGGCCAGTGCACGGGCGCGATCACGGCTGGGAAACCAATGCGTGAGATAGACCACCACTCCGGGGAAAAAGCCCGCCTCGGCCAGCCCGAGAAAAAAGCGCACCGTGTAAAACTGCCACGGGGTCGTCACCGCCGCGGTCAGTCCCGCCATCATGCCCCAGGTGACCATGATGCGGCAGATCCATTTGCGTGCACTCCAGCGCTCCACCATCAATGTGCCGGGAATCTCCAGCAGGAAGTATCCGAGGAAGAAGATCCCCGCACCGAAACCGATCACCGCATTGTCAAAACCCGGCAAATCGCGGGTCATCGTCAGCTTGGCCACCGCCACATTCTGCCGGTCCACGTAGGCGATCATGTAGCTGACGAACAGCAGCGGCAGCAGATGCCAGTAGGCTTTGCGGCGCGCTCGGTCAAGTGCCGCCGTGTGAGGGGTGGTGTCCGTGAGGTTGGATGACATGGGAAGAATCCGCAGTCTATCTCTCGGGTTGTCTTCGGCTCAAGAGTGGAATGAAAAATCACTCGATTCCGTCATAAAAAGGCGGAATCGAGCTTGCAAGCTATCAGCGCACGAGTCTTGAACGCCCCCTGACTGACAGCCAGAGGTGCATGGTACTACCCTTGGGTTCGCGTCAAAACACGTCCCAAATTAGGACTTCGGCTTCACCTGATACTTGCCCGGATTCTTGTCAAAGCTGGCTTTACACTCCGCGGTGGCGAAGATGACGCGCTTGCCATCCTTCGTCGTGCTGCGGAAAATCAGACGGGCGTCCTTGTGGCAGACAGGGCATTCCGTGTTCACCGGTGGATCAGCGGCGATGCTGTTGAGGGTGAGGGATGCCGTGAGGGCGAGGAGGGACAGCAGTGTTTTCATGAGTGGATCAAGTTGGTTGCAAGCAGACAGCGATGATATTCAACGCAAAGGACCTGATCTGTCACGCATGATTTTCAGCATGACAGCAGATGCCCAGCCTGCCCTAGTGTGGCTCACACCATGGAATCCCCCCCGCCCCCTCAGTCCACCACCATCCTTCAGGTCATCGGCGGTTTGTACATCCTCTTTGGCAGCTTCGCTCTCGTCAGCATGGTACAGAACTGCAAGGTATGCTTTGCTCCGCTCGATGGCCAAACCGGACTCATGGCCGACATGCTTCGCAGCAATCCCGCCTATGCTTCCATCATGCGGGCGCTCTTTTTCCCCGGCCTGCTCTACGCCGTGCTCCAGTTCGCCTCCGGTGTGGGCCTCCTCCGCCTCAGCGCGTTTGCCCGCAAAGCAGCCCTCGGCTGCGCCCTCTATGGCTTCGTGGCCGCGCTCTTCACCGCCTGGCTCACCGTCACTTACACCCTGCCCTTCACTCTGGCATACACCCTGCAGCACGTGAAAAATCCCGCCATGATTGCATCGGCGCGAAACGTCACCCTGGCTTCTGGCTACATCGGCATCACGCTCGGTCTGCTTTATCCCTTGGTCGCATTCGTCCTGCTCAAACGCATCAAAATTCCCCGCTACGGCTTCGCTCCTTCATGCTGACTTCCCTCTCCGAACTCCCGCAACGCAAAACCTGCGGCCCCAAACTGGCCGTCCTGACTGCCTACGACTACCCCACCGCGCGCATGCTGGATGACGCCGGTGTGGACCTCATCCTCGTCGGCGACTCCCTCGGCATGGTCGTGCTCGGCCTGCCTGACACCACTGGCGTCACCATGGAAATGATGGTGCACCACACCACCGCCGTCTGCCGTGGCGTCACCCGTGCACCAGTCATTGCCGATCTCCCCTTCGCCAGCTACCTCACGCCCGAAATGGCCGTGGCCAATGCCCGGCGTCTCATGGCCTGCGGGGCCGCCTGCGTGAAGCTCGAAGGCGGCGTCAGCATGCTCCCGCAAATTCGCGCTATCATTGCCGCAGGCATACCCTTCGTCGGCCACATCGGCATGCTGCCGCAGAGCGTGAAAGAAGAAGGCGGCTACAAGAAAAAAGGCAAGACCGCCGAATCCATCGATCACCTGATTGCCGATGCCCAGGCCCTCGATCAAGCCGGAGCCGTCGCCATCGTCTTGGAAAGCATCGTTCCCGCCGTCGCCACTCAGATCACCAGCCTTGTAAAAGCCAGCACCATCGGCATCGGTGCCGGCCCCGGCACAGACGGCCAGGTCCTCGTCACCCCAGACCTCCTCGGCAGCTTCCCCTGGTTCCGCCCCCCCTTTGCCAAAGCCCGCGCCGATGTCGCAGGCGAGACCCTGCGCGCCGTCCGCGAATACATGGCCGAAGTGCAGGCCTGAGTTGCCCCCCCTACTCCGTCCCACTTCAACGTCGCGCATCACCCACCTTCACAAGTGGACCTCCTCAAAAGATGAAGTCTCATGATTCGCTGACGTTTGGAGCGCCAAAGGCGCGCTCTATCGCAGCCCAGGCAACGCCCTGGGTCACCTGCACCATCATTCCGGGAAGCAAAGCCAACGCTTCGCCACACCCAGGGTGCGCCAGCAGCGTCCGCAAAGAGCCCCGCCACACCTTGGCACCGTGCCTTCTCAAACTGAAAGCGTGTGATGCGCACCAGCACAATTCTTGCTGGCCTTTCCCCGCCGTCTCTGAGAAACTGCCCGCATGAATACCCTCCTCGCTCCATTCGACAGGAAGTTCCTCAGCCGCCGCGAGATCCTCCGCACCCTCGGTGCCACCGCCGCCTTCACCGCCTTCCCCTCACTGCGCGCCGCCACCACAGCAGGCAAAGACTCCCTGCCCACCCAGTTCTACAAAAGCCTCACCGAAGAGCAGCAGGCAAAAATCGTCCTCCCGCTCGACCACCCGCAGCGCGCCTTCGTCAGCAACTGGTGGTACATCTGCCCCGAGCAGCGCCTGAACACCTTCTACACCAAGGATCAGCAGGACCTCGTGCGGCAAATTTTTGAGTCCCTCCACCATCCCGACCACCGCGAGAAAATGAACTGGCAGGTGCAGAAGGATCTGATGGGCAACATCAAAAACACCCCCTCCGTCGGCTTCTTTGGCACGCCAGCGGATGCCGACTTCGAGTTCATCTACACCGGCCATCACGTCACCCGCCGCTGCCATGCCCACACCGATCAAGGTCTCGGCTTCGGCGGACGCCCCATCTTCTACGGCAACTTCGCCAAAGCCTTCAAAGAGACCAAGGACCACGAAGGCAACCCCTTCTGGTATCAGGGCCTCATCTTCAACGAATTCGTCCAGTCGCTCGATGGCAAGCAGCAGGAAAAAATCCTCGTCGGCCGCGAGCCCCGAGACGAGAGCCCCGACCAGGTCATCAAAAAACGCAAGACCGACCTCCCCGGCCTCTGCGGTGCAGATCTCAGCAAAGACCAGCAGGCCAAGCTCCTCGAAACCATGCGCCGCATGCTCGTCTGCTTCCGCCCCGACGACGTCGCCGCCACCATGAAAACCATCGCAGACAAAAACCTCGTCCAGCGCCTCTTCATCTCCTGCTACGGCGGCAAATACGACATCGCCTCCGACAAAGTCTGGGACACCTGGCAGATCGAAAGCCCCGAATTCGTCTGGTACTTCCGCGGCTACCCCCACATCCACGGCTACTTCCACCTGCCGGTTTAACAGACTGTTAAAGCTTCAAAACACCGCAGCCGCCAATCAGCGTGTTTTGCAGATCCGCAGCCTCAAGTGTGAAAGCTCTGACTGAGAGGACTTCATGGAGCTGCTTCAACAAAGGAGGGTTCAAAAACCGACAAACGCCGAAGGATGCAGGCGTTTGAGACAGTCCGAAGGACTGCCCCGCAGGGGTGAGCCCGCGGGGAGCATGCGAATCAACAGCTGGTCTGATTTCATTATTCCAAATAGGCTGGCACGTCCCGCGCTATTGGTTGGCTCGTGGGTTCATTTTTGGCTGTAAATTCTACGAATGGAGGCCCCGACCGTCCATTGGATGCCACATATTAATATAGTTTTGGCCTCAACTTAAGGACTAGGGGGGGTCCAGCTAGCCAATGACTCAATGTCCGCAGCATCCGCTGGATCGAGGAATTGTTGTGAGAGAGTGAAGTTACTGTTTACGGCTCGCCATGTTGCAGTGTTCTGATAAAGCATCCCGACTAGGGCTTTCTGAATGGAGAGCGCCACGGGAGTGCCAATTTTTAAGTATTGTGCGATTTTGTTTGCGTCCGAAAGACCGTTGGTTCCGAGCAATGTTTGATCCCCCCCGTTAATCGCAGTCGATTGCGCTGCGGTTACCCGCTGGGTGCTAGTCTGAAAGGTTCCCAATGCATCAATCCAAAAAGTGCTGATGCTTTCCAGACCGGTGTCCTTTTCCTGCGGTGAGACATACGAGTACTTCTTTACCCCACCATCAGTTTTCACCCACAGGACTCCATTCAGCGATATGTTGTCATTCAACTTTGTGTAGGTGCCTGAGGTGCTGCCTCGATATAACGTCCAGGACTCACCTGCTTTAGTGACTTCATCGTCCGTCGTCAAAAACACATCGTCCACACCATCATCATTTAGATCGATCTTGATACGAAAAAGGTACCCTCCTTTGGGCGGCGTGACCGTGACGCCATTGATTTCTTTCGAAAAAACCCACCACATATTATCTGCGGCTTCCTGGTTCAACTCATGGAGATAGGAGTCAAAAGGTTCACTCCCTCGGATGTGGACAAAAGGAAGTAGAGAAGACAATAGTAACAATTTAATTTTCATGGTTCAACCTCCAAGCAAACACGGTTAATATAAATAAATGGGGGTACGTAATTATTGTAACGCGAGAGGCTCCACTTGTTACGGGGCTTGTCCCAATAACAATAATGCCCACTCGAAGGGGTCTCATTGGTAAATGTGAAGCCTCCCGCCGGATCAGAGTAGGAGTCAGGCATTTTGCGTCGACTTGCTCCATTATACCGTTTTATCGCAACTGCATCTTCCATCTTGTAATTTGTCGTGTCGCTGAACACAACATTCAAAACCTGATGCGCTGGCAAAGCTCGCGTCGCTAACGAACGCTGTTGTTGCATCCATGATTGAGCTTCTTTGTTAATCTTAGCCAGTTCTCTCATTCCTTCATCAACATTATGCTCCCAATTCCAAATTACGGAGCGGGGAACATTAGCATTTTGATTACCTTGATAACCCGTGACCTGCTTGATACCGTAACCGCCAGGTTTACCCGCTCCATCATTGTTCCAATCTGGCACTCCTTCTGAGCCCTTTTTCTCTCTGTATTTGTCTCCTTGTTTTAGGAACTGGTTGTAATATTGCTCCCCACCTTCATCCTTCGTTTCCGATTTTGCAATTGCGTAAGCATACCACATGAGGCCATTAGCTTGAGAATTAATGTCTGTAGCAACTTTGTCGATGTATTGGCGGCAGAGAGTATCGTCAGGATTTTTTCCGGCGATGCGAAAGAGGATTGTTTGCTCGCTGATCAGTGGAGAATCGTCGGCCTTCATGAGCTGCCAAGTCAAAGTGGCGTTGCCACCGAAAAAGCCACGCCCGGCCTGAAGAACGTCGGATTGATTTCCTACCTCTGTTTTCCAATCAGCGTTGTCGTAAAATTTTAAAGTGTCGTTGAACGTCTCCGGCACCCATGTCTTACCACCCGATTGTATTGTCACAGTGTCTTCTGTCAAGCTGCGGCCGCTAGGCCTCTGGTATTCGACCTTGAGTTTCCATTTGATCTTTAAGTTCATCTGATCAGTGCCATGGAGTCGCAAAACCAAATAGGGCATCGAAGGGTCTTTCCCATTCGCCATGCCGTGCGGTTCGATCCAAGCAACGCCCTTTATGTTAGTGTCATTAGTTTTTCCAGAACCTTTCGGCGTTATGGTGACATCATTTTCATTGCCTAAAATTGTATCCTTAGAATCCAGGAAATCAATCCGCAGCAGCAGCACCCGAATGTGTTTGTTGTCGGTCTTGGCAATGGTTCTTTCTCCCTCCGGGCCGGGATCAACGATTACGGCTCCGTCCTTCTGAAGCGTGCAGTACGCATTGAGGCTGGGAGACCATGTGCTTGCCGAGCCTTTCACATGAATTACCCCGCTGGCCTGCAGTATTTCCGGCGCATCCGGAGAGGTGGGCAGCCAGCCGTCATCCCCCATATAGACCAGCGCCAGGAACGTCATTTCCGCTGGCACTTTCTGCGGAACGTAGGTCACTACTTTCAGGGCGGTGACGTTGCGTATCTGCTCCTCCCATTCTCGGGTGGGTTCAAACCACGGTCCATCCGTTTCCTTATCATATAAATGTTGGTAGGTTGCCGGTGGAGCCCACGGGAAGCCAGACGCGTCCGTGGGATTGGCATGAAAATGCAACGGCTCAGCCTGGTACCGCTTCACGATCTCGGAGGTCTGGTCGGTCGATTTGTCAAAAAAGACTGCTCCGATCTGAGGAGAGTCCCACACATGACCAAGGTTGCCGTCTGACCTGAAGAATTCCTTGCCGGAGGCGTCGGTCCAGTCCTCCCACTCCGCATACATGAATTTGGAATCTGCCTGCAGCGTCGGTTCTTCAAACGGATTGGAGGTGGGCACGCTGCCGTTGCCGGAGGCCCCCGCCGTCCCTGCGTCATACGGCCCCGCAGCGGAAGAGTCATACGTGTAGGTGACGGCTGCCTCGGCTACCGACAGAGCAAAGTCCACGCTCGCACCACCGCCGCTGCTCCCCAGCGTGGCCGTCACTCCGGCGCTGCCTGTGCCGACCCCGGCCAGATACACCGTGCTCGCGGTGCCATTCGCGTCTGTCGTCAGCGACACCGGCGTGCCCGTGGCTGCGGCGGCATTCGCCGCACGCAGACTCCCGTCCCCCGTGCCTACGGCAAACTGCACCTGCGCCCCGCGCACCGGCAGTCCACCCTGCGTTACCTGTACCACCAGCGGTGCCGATCCCCCGCCCGCCGTCACCGTCTGAAGATTTCCCGATGCCAGCACCAAGACCAGCGGCAGACCCACCGCACCGTTCAGCGGGTCCGCGCCTTGCGCGAGTTCCATCCCGTCAGTAAAGCCGTCGCCATCGCTGTCGGCCAGGCGCGGGTTGGTTCCCGCCTGGTATTCCTGCAGGTTGGTCAGCGTATCCCCGTCCGGGTCGCTATTTGCGTCCTGCCCGTCACGCAAGTTGAGCGTGTAGCGGTATTCCCACAGGTCCGGCAGGTTGTCGCCGTCACGGTCAAAATCAGCCACACCGTTGCCATCCAAATCCACGGGATTCCAGTTCTGATCATAGGCCAGTGGCGGGTTCTCAATGCTCCACACACTCGGGTTCCATGGCTGCCACACCCAGTTCGCCACATCGGTGCGGAAGGCGCTCAGCCCGGCGGGCACGCCATTGACGAGGGTTCCATCCAGCCAGTAGAGGAAGTAGCTGCCCGCCTGCTGGTCAACCCAGTCCGCATTCATGACTTGCCACAAGGCCTTCACTGCATCCGTGCTCGGCACCAGCGGTGTGCCGCCAGCAAGGCTCCAGGCCAGCACCTCAGCGTCACCCAGTCCATCGGCCCGCCCGCTCGTGGTGGCAGCATTCAGGTTCAGTCCCAGCAGCAGTTCCTCGGAGTTCATCACGCCATCGCCATCGTAGTCCTCCACCGCATCGGCAAAGCGCAGCTTGCTCAGCACCCCGGCATGCGCCGCCTCGATGCTGTCGAGCGAGTTCATTTTGCGGGATCTCTTTTTTTAAAGAGCCAAAAAAAAAGGCCGGAGGCTGAGGCCACTATCATGGCTAGCACTGACCAAAGTATGGAGCTGAACGTAGATATGCCTGAGCCAGTCGCATGTGGCTCGGCGGGTGGGGGCGTGATGGCGGATTGTCCCTGAGGAGCGGTGCGAAAATCGATGCCAGCCAGAATGCGGTTCGTCTCTGCCTGGTCACTTGCCCTATTTTCCTCTGAGGTGGAGGGCAGCCAGAGGACCTCGGAGTATCGGCGAGCAGTGATGAGCTCTTTATGATGCTCCCACTATTGCTTTACTTGCAGATATTTTTTGCTATTTCGGCCCAAGCTTCGTGCCCAGGCCTTCGTGGCAGGTGGAAACTCATTGCGGAGATAAATCAAATCCAGGATTTTTGTCGCCGCTTGAGAACGCCATTCAAGAACGCCCACAACGTCACCACTACCCTTTTGATAAATATGCTCGTTGTCCAGGTCTTTTGCCAGAAATGGCAGGACAATCGATGAGTCAGCATAAGTCACCAACATTCTGAGTGCCTCCCCTCTTTCAGGAACTTCAGCGGGAAGTGTGTGATACTTCGTCATCAGATCGGATAGCTTTTCAGAGTCTTCCAGTGCGACAAGTCCCGCCAAACCCCAGTCATGATCGCTTGAATCCTGCAGGGCTTCCCTGAGCCTAGCCACTACTTGCCCCCTAAGTTCCGGTGTCAGCCAGGATAAGTCCCTTTCGCCAGGTTCGACGATAATAGTCGAAAGCATTCGCCGATCCAAGGCTGTGGGGTATCCCGGCAACGTTGCGGAAGCAACCATGGCGGATGCGGCAAAGAGTATGATCAGCTTATCTTGGAGTTGCGGCGCTTTCATTTGCTTTAATCCAGTCTTGTTTGCGGATCCATTTTGTGGCGTTGTCAATGTTTGGATACATGAGTCCAGTCTTTCCATTCGGCATCTCGGGCGGCCATGGTCCATTGTCGTGAATAACGTCGTACATTTGAGTCGCCAATTCGAGACCGTGACCGACCTCGTGGATAAGCGCCAATTGTGATGCATCGGCACTCCAAAACGAATTGGCACTTGCAAGCGGGCAAAATCCAGCGGTCTTCTGACCAGGCCGGGTATCATGGATGTGCGGCACTATATAGATTCGCGTTCGGCTGTTGAAGTCATCTTGATCCGGCCCGGTGCCAGTTCCAAGCTGAATAATGGCGGATGCTGATGAATCAATCGTTCCATTATGATTCAAGTTTCCTTCGGCACTAAATATCCCCCCACCAACTACATTGGTGTGGACCGCCACTTTACCCAATGTGTAATGAATGGAAGCCTGAGGGCCAAATGTTTGGTTGAGCATATCAATGATTTGAGCTGCAGTGGGAGTTCCGGTAGGCATCGCTTTGCCAGGTGGTGAAATATACATGATGTCCGCTGCAATCTCTCGCAATGGCAGTACGAGGACATGCAGTGTTAGGAGTGCCTCCTGTTGGCCAACGATCCGAAGAATCACATCAGCTTTTTTGTCCTTGTTTTCTTTGAGACCATGAATCCTGAAGGGAGTGTGGCCGCCATAGGCTGGTATCACATCCCGCTCAGTGCCCCAATTGATGCTGATGTAAGATTCACTGCCAGGTGCCACCACAATCTCAAAGTCGTTGTCCGGATGTTGATTGTTGTTTAGACTGTCGGGTAGAACTGTTTCAACAATCTCATTATCTTTGTCTACTCCAACAGACACCCAGGGCTCGTTGCCCTTTCCTGGGATTGATATGGTGTTATCCCAGCCATCAGACAAGAATCCATTGTCGCGAAGCGTAAAGCCCATCGGCACCAGACTGATCCACACCCGCTCCTCGGCCTTGGTGGCCAGCGGAGGCTCGATGGTAACAGACTCACTGCCGTCCGTGCTGATGAACTTATCAAGATTGCCGCCTGTCAGGGTGATGACGCGAGCTCCAGTATCGCTGCTGTATTGGAACGTCAGCACGCCCACATATTTCGGCACGGCGGGAGTTCCGGGTTCCACCTCCGCCCCTTGATACACCAGCACCAGATAGCGGCGGGCTCCCGAGGGAACCACCGGTTTCTTCGACGGCGGCGGTGGTGGCAGCGCCTCAAACTCCAGCCGCGTATGTTTGGCCCAGGAGTGCGTATCAAACACCGACGACCAGCCCACGTACGCCGCCGTGTCCAACCCAATGGGGGCCAGATACTCTAGTGAGGCGGCATCTGCGGGATAGCTGGACTGCGTATCGAGCTTCCATTTGACCCTGATCCTGTAGCCATCCGCGCTGGCCGCTGCGATGCTCGCGGCGTCCATCGCCGTGCTGCGGGGCGGCGTCGGCACTTTGGTCAGGTTGCCGTTGCTCCCGCCGGTGGCACCGACCGTGCTGTCACTCCCTCCGGCATCACCATACGCTGTCGGGATGGCTACAATGCTGACGGTAAAGGCCTGTGCCGCCGCCCCGGCCACACCCGCGCTGATGCTGGCCGTGCCTTCCGGCTCTCCCGCCGCCGACACATAGGTCACCGCTGCGATGCCGTCGGACGCCGTCGTCTGGCTCAGGCTGCTGCCTGGCACCCCGACCGCACTGCTGGCCGGTTGCAAGCGGCCGCCTCCAGCAGTGAGTTGAAAGGCCACGCTGA
Source organism: uncultured Verrucomicrobiota bacterium (assembly GCA_903838675.1). GTDB lineage: Bacteria > Verrucomicrobiota > Verrucomicrobiia > Verrucomicrobiales > Verrucomicrobiaceae > Prosthecobacter. The sequence continues at coordinate 3,203 of CAILZI010000139.1, read as the reverse complement.
CGCCCGACACCGGCAGCCCGCCCTGCGTCACCTTCACCGCCAGCGCGGGAGAGGTTTGCCCGGTGTAGATGGCCTGAGAGCTCGAACCGACCACCAGCAGCGTCAGCGGCGGCATGACGGATTGCACCACGGGATTGCCGCCTTGCAATACCTCCACCGAGTCGGAAAAGCCGTCGCCATCGCTGTCCGCCAGCCGTGGGTTGGTGCCGTATTGGTACTCCTCCCAGTTGGGCAGTTGATCCCCGTCCGGGTCGCTATTTGCGTCCTGCCCGTCACGCGGGTTGAGCGTGTAGCGGTATTCCCACAGGTCCGGCAGGTTGTCGCCGTCACGGTCAAAATCAGCCACGCCATTGCCGTCCAGGTCCACGGGATTCCAGTTCTGGTCATAGGCCAGCGGCGGGTTCTCAATGCTCCACACACTTGGGTTCGACGGTGCCCACACCCAGTTCGCGACATCGGCGCGGAAGGCGCTCAGCCCGGCGGGCACGCCATTCACAAGAGTTTCATCCAGCCAGTAGAGGAAGTAACTGCCCGCCTGCTGGTCGATCCAGTCCACATCCATGACATTCCACAAGGCCTGCACCGCATCCGTACTCGGCACCAGCGGTGTGCCGCCAGCAAGGCTCCAGGCCAGCACTTCAGAGTCACCCAGGCCATCAGCACGTCCGCTCGTGGTGGCAGCATTCAGGTTCAGCCCCAGCAGCAGTTCCTCGGAGTTCATCACGCCATCGCCATCGTAGTCCTCCACCGCATCGGCAAAGCGCAGCTTGCTCAGCACCCCGGCATGCGCCGCCTCGACGCTGTCGAGGATGCGGTCACCGTCGATGTCGAGCGGATCAAACAGCGGCTTGCCCATGAGGTATTCTTGCAGGTTGGGGATGCCGTCGCCATCGAAATCATCCGCGCTGGAGCCTGCCGGCTTCTCGGCAAGCGCCTGCCACTGCGCCAGTGCCGCCGCCAGCGTAGCGGCGGGGATCTGCGTCAGGCTGCCCGGGCCGCGGAAATTCAACTCAAAGGCAAACACATGCTTCAACTGGCCAAGATTCACGAGCAGGTAGTCATCTCGCACTGCGGAACTGCCCGCCCAGGGATAGGGCTGCCCCAGCCGGTCATAAAAGAGCGCCGCCACCGTCTTGAGCTGGCCTTGATTCACAGCGAGATAGTCGTCTCGCGTCACACCTGAGGCTGGAGTACTATTCCAGGCCGCGATCAGGGTATTGATGGCCGTGCCCGCGCCGCCGAAGAAAAGATGCCAGGCATTTTATAGAGTTAAACTATACAAACATCTCATTTTCAACATCATGAATCAGCGTTGCCTTGGATGGGTGAGGCGCGGGTTTTGAGGAGGGGGCGGGCAAGCTGGTTGAGGTAGCTGAGAAGTGCCGTCATGCCTGCTGCTGAGAGGCTGACGGTTTGAACTGAGCGAAGCTGATGGGATTGCGATGCATGAAAACCGGCATCCCTCTGCCGCCGCTTACACGCGCCAGGGACGGAGGTTCAAAGATCAATTAGATGCATTGTAAATCAATACTTTGAATCATCCCTTTCTACAAAATGCCTGGCATCCTTTTTCTGGGTTCTTTTCCTCTTAAATGTCTCCTCCCACAAATTTCCCAGTCACTGCGTCGATGAAGATTTGCAGGAATGTCGGAGCCATCTTTTTGTTTGGGTCGGTGAGCTTGAATTGGACCAGCCATACAAGCACTGCTTTGCTTTCTCTTTTAAAAGCGTAGATGTTGGAGCACGTCAAAAGGTCGGTTGGCTGGCAGATCATTAGTACTGTGGCGGCGGGATTTATTTCCAGTGTGAATCTGCCAAAGAAGCTCTTCACCAATGGAGATTCATCCTTCACCCGCTGCGCAAATATCACGGCCTCCTTACTGGCAGTTTCTGCGGACACCGAGGGCTTTTCATCGTCAGGAATCGACACTTGAGAGTGGCATTCATTCTGATAGAGGATAAGGCCGAACCGCTCATCAAGCCATACGCTAACCATGTCGCCCATTACAGGAATGCCAGTCCTACTTACACGCTGGAAATGTGCACGCCAATACGCTCTTTGATAGGGTGCCGATCTGTTTGCATGGTTCATGTGCTGCACAAACTCGAATTCATTCTCATTCAAGTGCATGTCTGTTCCCTTGGTCAACAGAGCGAGGAATCCCTGACATTTCTTGAGCGCCTCTTCTTTTAATAGATTAGGAACAAACGGCTTCCCCTGTGGCTTGACCGGTGGATTGAAATCAAACATACGCAGCAATAATCCATCCTCCTGTATATAAATAGACCCGTCGGGTCTCCTAGGTTGGCCAACCATCTCGAACCATCTCAGTTGAAATTCTTTAAGACGCACTGAAAATCCAAGGCTTGGATAGAATATAGACTTCAAGGGCTTTTCATCAAAAAGAGGAGATTCGGAAAACCCCAGGCTCCTAGCCTCAGCCACTATCTCCCTGAGAACAGAAACACTTTTCAGGAATGCTGGATCATCTGGCCTTGCAGCAAAGGGACGGGATATGTCGTCTTCTGGATCAGCAGCAAGCGCCAGCGTGCTAATCAGCATGATGCCTATGCAAGCTGACTTGATGCGATTAAGATTATGGGGTCTGGTCAATGATTGATGCATCGTCGTTAAAAGGTGCCACCAAGTTTGAACGTCCTAACACAGTGGTATGATTAAGGGGACTAGTCCAAGCTCCGGTTATATTTTTCACAGCGTCAGAAACTGTGTGACTTCCATTAAGTTTCTGAAAAAATATCTTGGCATTAGCTGCCGCGTCCAAAAGTTTCGTGGGCTTGTCATATCCAACGTAATTTCTTGCTTTAAAAGCTTCTTTATAAAACTGGGGGGTGGTTGATGTCATGTCTGCCGATGCGCACCCATTCAGAAACACGAGTTCGTAAAGGTGGGGGTTGTTTGCGTTTGCATCCTTGACCTCATCTGGGGTCAACAAATGGTCATTATCTTTCGTCACTGGATCATATAAACAGATGCCCTCAAAGCCGTACGCTTGGACGGCAATAGGATTGCTAACAGCACCATGGCACAATATGTAAAAAAGCTCACAGGCATCCCATGGACGGTTGAAGTTTTGAAGTGAAGTGTGCTGACTGAGGGCGGGAAGCGGCTTGATTTGGAGTGCGATGTCTAAAACAAAACACACACCAGCCACTCAGCCAGCACGTCACCACATCAATGTTCT
>CAILZI010000138.1 GCA_903838675.1 uncultured Verrucomicrobiota bacterium | reverse complement strand
GGATTATACACTTACAGGCTGATTCTCGATGGCGTTGAGGTCCTTGATCCTGGGAATCCACGTTTGCAACTCAGCCCCACCGGTCATTTGAACGCATTTGAAATAAAGGGACCGCAGCCGACGTTTTTTGACGTGCAGAAGGTGCCGCACGGCGTGCTGTCCACCCTCACGTATGAATCAAAAGTGACGGGGGATCCGAGGCAGGTGGTGGTGTATACCCCACCGGGGTATGGCACTGACGCATCGGTGCAATTTCCGGTGTTCTACTTGTTGCACGGCTATGGCGATGATGAGGGCGCATGGTCCCAATTTGGTTTTGCGCATCGCATTGCCGATAACTTGCTGACGAATGGAAAAATGAAACCAATGATCATCGTCATGCCGAACGGGCACGCCACCAAGCGGGGCGATGATGCATCCAAGGCGGAATTGCTGGACGAGATCATTCCGCTCGTTGAACAGAACTATCGGGTGAAGGCGGGGGCGAAGAATCGGGCGATTGCGGGTCTGTCGATGGGCGGTGCTCGTTCACTGATGATTGGGCTGAACAATCTCGACAAATTCAGTTGGGTGGCAGTGTTCAGCGCGAGTCTGCCAACGAATAGATTTTCGGCATTCATGGCTGATCCCAAGGCGGCTAATGAGAAGCTCAGCCTGTTTTGGATTGGCAGTGGCCGGCAGGACGGTGGCTTTGCTGATGTGGAAAAGATGGTGGAGGCCTTCAATTCGGCAGGCATCCATCCTGTGTGGCATCCGACCGAGGGCGCGCATTGCTGGCCAGTATGGCGGGATGATTTGCACGAAGTGTTGCCGTTGATGTTTCGGTAATGAAGGGAACCCTAAATGAATAAACATACAACTTCCCTCATCATCAGACCCCCTCACTCCCCGACGCCCGCTACTTCTTCGGGCTCGATTGCCTCATCCTTGAGCCTGCGCCATGACCTCGAAAACGCCACGCATCCTCTCCTGCGGCGAAAATTGCCGAAACGTATGAAGCAAAGCTGCCGCCAGAAGCCGTCGTGTGGTTCGCGCTCGTCTCGGATGACCGGCCCGTGACGGTGTCGAGCAATCTCATTCACATTCCATGAAACAGACGATAACTTTCATTACTGCGCTGGTCCTGACATCGCTTGCCGTAATGCGAGCCGCAGAGGTCGCCAAGCCCAAGCCCGTCAATCCCAACACTTGGATTAAAGCCGAGACCGATCATACAGACGCGATCTACAAGTGCGGCGAGAAAGCGGTGTTTCGCGTGAGCCTGGCAGACAAGGCTCCGAGCGTGCCCGATGAACTCGCGTGGACGCTCACGCTCGATGGCGCGAAGGTTTTGGGACAAGGCACGGTCACGCTCAAAGACGGCTCGGCGACGGTGGAGGGAACCTTGGATCAACCCGGCGTGCTGCAATTCAAGGTCACGCCGACGGTGAATGCGGAAGCGCTCGGCATCGGCATGGCGGGTGCGGCTTTCGAGCCCTATCACATCGCGCCCACGGCGAAACTTCCGGCGGACTTCGAGACATTCTGGAACGCGCAGAAGGCGGAGCTGGCGAAGGTTCCACTCGATGCAAAGATCGAACCGGTCGCGCAGGACTATGCGGCCATCGAACTCTTCGAGGTCAGCTTTGCGAACATCAACGGTCTGCGCTCGCACGGCTACCTCGCGAAACCGAAGGGCGCGACTTCGCTGCCCATCATGATTTCGCAGCCGGGCATGGGCGTGCATCCAAATGGCTTGAAGGAATCGCGCTGGGTCATCGGCAATGCGGCGCTGGGCTTCCTCGCGCTCGACATGAGCGCCCACGACATGCCGATGGAGCGGACTCCCGAGGACGAGGCACGGTGGAAGAAGTTCATGGGCTATCCCTATATCGGCAGCGATGACCGCATGACGTATTACTACCGGCAGGTCTTCACCGGCATGGTGCGCGGCATCGATTACATGACCTCGCGTCCCGATTGGAATCACAAGGCCGTCATCAGCTCCGGCGGCAGCCAGGGCGGCGGCCTCGCCATCATCGCCGCTGCGCTCGATCCGCGCATCACCGCCGTCGTGAGCATCGCGCCCGCGCTCGGCGAGCACACCGGCCCGCTCCACGGCCGGCCCGATGCCGCACCGAGCAACCTCATCATGGGCCGCGACAAGAAGACGCCCGATCCGAAGGTCATCGTCGCTACCGCCTACTACGACACCGTGAACTTCGCCCGCTTAGTGAAAGTGCCCGTGCTCATGAGCAGCGGCCTTATCGACACCGCCTGCCCGCCGACGACTGTCCTCTCCATCTACAACACGCTCCCTTGCCCCAAGCAGCTCGATCTCGTCCCGCTGCTCGGCCACAACCAAGGCCCGCGTTTCAACGAACTGCGCAACCGTTTCCTCATGGAACACGCGGGCATCGCCGATCCGACAGGCAAAGCCACCGCTCCGACCAACCTTGGCGCACCTATTGAGAAGAAATGAAACATATCCTGCCCCTGGTCACCGCACTGCTGCTCGCGCTGCACGCCGCTGCTGCTCCGGCGCAACCTCCAGTCATCCCCGCCTTGCAGCCAGTGGACATCACGAAGCTGCCGCAGGGCATCAAGCGTCTCGATTTGTTCCTGCTCATGGGCCAGTCGAACATGCAAGGCACTGGCAAGCTGCCCGCCGAGCAGACGTTGAATCCGCGCATCGTGATGATGCACATCAAGAATCACCTATGGTATGTCGCGCAACATCCGCTGCACTTTAACGGTGATCCGGTCACGATGCAGGGAGGCCAGGAAAGAGGCGTGGGACCGGGACTCGCGTTTGCCGAGGCCATCGTGGCGCGTGAGCCGGACGTGATGGTCGGCCTCATCCCGTGTGCATTGGGCGGCTCCAAGATTTCGATGTGGCAAAAGGGAAATGGAAAAAGCCTGTATGATCTGGCGACTCAGCGTGCCCGACTCGCGCTCGAACAAGGCCCTGCGGGAGTCACCCGCTTACGTGGCGCCCTCTGGCTTCAGGGCGAGTCCAACTCCACTGAAACCGGCTTCCGCATGTATGAAGAAAACTTCCTGAAGGTCGTGGACAACCTGCGCGCCGACCTCCGGCAGCCTGAACTACCCTTCATCGCCTGCACCATTGGTTCCTTCATCGCGGAAAAGTCGGTGAAACGGCACGTCACCAAGCCGGAGGATCAATGGAATCACTGGAGTGACATCAACGATGTCTTCCTGAAATTGCCTTCGATGCGGGCACATACGGCGTGCGTGGATGCACGGGACTTGAAGGACGGTCACATCGGCGACTACGTGCACTACAACTCGGAAGCCCAGGCCATGATAGGACAGCGCTTCACGGAGAAGTATCTCCAACTCACGCAACCCACGGAATCAAAGAAATGAAACACACCCCCACACTTATCACTACTCTACCGCTCAAGCATCTTCGATTTCCCAATTGCATCAGGCTCATTGCCATTCACCTACCACATTCCATGAAAGCACTCATCACTCTCCTCCTAGCTATTACCGCCACTGTATCCGCAAAAGACATCCGCGTCCTCGTTTGGGACGAACAGCAGCCGCAGCAAAAGGAGGCGTATGGCGAGAAATTCCTCGGCGAGACCATCGCCGCGCATCTGGAGAAACAGCCCGGCCTTTCCGTGAAGACCGCGCGGCTCGACGATGCCGAGCAGGGCCTCAGCGACACGACACTCGATGCCACCGACGTGCTCGTCTTCTGGTGCCATCGCCGCGTGAAAGACCAGGACGACGCGCGTATGGAAGCCGTGGTGAAGCGCGTGCTCGATGGAAAGCTCTCGCTCATCGCGCTGCACTCCGCGCATTGGGCGAAGCCTTTCGTCCGGCTCATGCAGGAGCGTGCAAAGGCTGATGCGCTGAAGCAATTGCCCGAGGCGGAGCGCGCGTCGGCGAAGTGGGAGTTTATGAACGACCAGCCTTACTACAAAGGTGTTAAAGCCGATGCACCGCTCACGCCTTCGCTCGCTCATGTCGGCGACGTTTGGAAGCTCACGCTGCCGCAGTGCGTTTTTCCGGCCTATCGTGCCGATGGAGCGCCGGGCCATCTCACCACCTTGTTGCCGCAGCATCCCATCGCCGCCGGATTGCCTGCGCAATGGGACATCCCGCAGACCGAAATGTATGGTGAGCCCTTCCACGTTCCCGCGCCCGATGAAGTCGTGTTCGAGGAGAAGTGGGACAAGGGCGAGCACTTCCGCAGCGGTTGCGTATGGCAGGTCGGCAAGGGCCGCGTCTTCTACTTCCGCCCCGGCCACGAGACCTATCCCGTCTTCAAACAAGCCGAGCCGCTCCGAGTCGTGGAGAATGCCGTGCGCTGGTTGGGGGCGAAGACATCCGCTCGATGAAATACTTCATTGCTCTCACCGTCCTGCTGCTCATTCCACTCGCAGTATTAAATGCCGCCGAGCCTGTCACCAAACCCGCTTGGGGCGATCAAGGAGATGGCACTTATCGCAATCCCATTTTGTGGGCGGATTACAATAACCCATGTGTGTTCAAGGCGGGCGACACTTTCTATCTGACTTGCGCCTCGCATCACTTCATGGGCATGCCGTTGCTGAAGTCGAAGGATCTGGTGAACTGGACGCACGCTGGGCGCATCTACTCGCGGCTCGGTGGAGTTCATGCGGACTTCACTTTCCCTGGCAAGGCGTGTTCCGCTGGATCGCAGGATGGCGAGGTGGGGTTCTTCCGCGGGACTTATTACATGTTCAACTGGAGCACGAAATACCGGGGCTTTGTCTGCAAGGCCACCGCGCCCGAAGGCCCTTGGAGTGAGCCGATCAGCCTTTCGGAAAGGATCGTCGGCGACTTCGAGGACCCGTGTCCGTTTTGGGATGATGATGGCAAAGGCTACTTGTTCCTGTTGGGCAATCCGGGGGCGCTGCGGATCTACCGCTTGAACGACACCTTCGATGCCATCGTGGACCAAGGCACGGTCTTGATCGATGACATCCCGCCGAAGGGGCCGCAGGTTTTCAAGCGCAACGGCTTCTACTACATCTCCGTCGCCTCCACGGGTAAGAACAAAGACAAGGCGCAGTATGTCTATCGCTCCAAGTCTCTCTACGGTCCCTATGAGAGCCGAAAGCTTTTTCACGCAGGCAAGGCCGACATCAACGCCGCACAGGGATCGCTCGTCGAGGTAAGTGGCGACCACTGGGCCTTCCTGCATCACGACTACAACCTCTTCGCCACCTATGGCCGCCGCCTTTATCTGGAACCCGCAGGCTGGACGGCTGACGGATGGCCGTGGATCGGCGTGGACTCCGATGGCGACGGCATCGGCGAACCCGTCGGCCTCACCGAGCCCTACGCCAAGCCCGCGCTACCAGTCCAACCCATCAACGCGGCGGACCCTTCCGATGAGTTTGATGCGACCACCCTCGGCGGTCAGTGGGCCTGGAACCACGACCCCGACGACTCGCGCTGGTCGCTCACCGCGAGGCCTGGACACCTACGATTGACGGCGCGGCATCTGAACACCCAGGGCGGTGTTTCCCAATTTGGCCGAACGAAGGTCAACTATCGCGATGACCATCTTCTCTTTGCCTACAACACGCTCGTTCAGCGCCTCTACGGAGCCGACTCCGACATCATCACGAAACTCGACACCACGAACATGATCGATGGTCAACGCGCCGGGCTCTGCACGATGATCGACGACTACACTTGGATCGGAGTCGCCAAAGAGGGCGGCGTCAAACGCATCCGCTTTGCCAAAGGCACCGCCACCACCGGCCCCGGCGCATTCACCGATGGCCCCGAACTCAAACAAGACGCCATTTGGTTCAAGCTCGAACACCGTCACTACAAGGGCACGATGTTTTACGGCCTCGACGGTGAACACTACGAACCGCTGGGCGACCGCGACTATCCCTATCGCACCGCGTGGTATGAGGGCTCCAAGGTTGGCCTGTTTTCCTACAACCTGTCATCGGCCGCAGAAGGCGGTCACGCGGACTTCGATTTCTTTCACCAGCAGCACGACGGGCCGAAGACAGCCGGTAATAGAGGGCGATGAGTGTCTTCAGACCATCAAAACCTTTCGAGCCACGATTCCCATGAAATCCATCCTCACACTCCTCACCGCCCTCCTTCTCGCTTCACTGGCCTACGCTGCGGACGCCGGCGACCCGTTCGCCAAAGTCCTCGACGGTAAAGCGCCGGAGATTTTGCGCGAAGTGTCGTCAACCGACCCGGCGCCGGAGAACATCACAGTGCGCCGGGTCGTGTTTCTCTCGCGCGATGATTCGGAAATCTTCGCGGTGATAGCCGCGCCAAAAACGACCGGCAAGCATCCTGGCATGCTCGTGCTTCACGGCGGCGGTGGCTATGCGGAGGTGGAAAAGGCGATGGCCTGGGCGCAGCGCGGTTATGTTGCCGTCGCGCCGGACATGCCGGGAATTGCCGATCCGAAGAAACTCACGGAGACCAAAGGCAAATGGAGTTCGCTGAAATACGGCGAGGGCCGATGGCTGGCCAAACCGGACGCGGGAGCCAGCAGCCTGTTCGACGCAGTGCTGGCCGCGATGAAGTCGCTCTACCTGCTTCGAGCACAGCCCGGAGTTGATCCCACGCGGATCGGCGTGGTCGGTGTTTCATGGGGTGGTTACATGACGACGATGGTCTGCGGCTTGGCCGGCGATCAGGTGCGCGCAGGAATGGGACTGTATGGCTGCGGCTTCATGGATCGCGGATACGGTCAAAGCGCCCTTTCCCAAATGCCTGCCGACGAGCGCGAAGAATGGCTGAATCATCTCGATGCCGGTCGGCGCGCGCCGAACATGAAGGCGGCGTTCTTTCTTGCGGCGGCGAGCAACGATTTTTTCGGTTATCCGAATTCTGTCCAGGCCACTCTCAATGCCATCCCTGGCGAGAAGAATCATGTCTTCGCGCCGAACGCGAATCACAAAATCCCGGTTCCAGGTGGCAGCATCTTCGACAACAAACCTGCGGCTCCTTTCACGCCCACTGCGTTTCAGCCTTATCCGACACCGAGCGGCGGCAAAGCAAACTGGCTGGCGATGGAAGTGCCGTATTTTGACTTCTATCTTCGAGGCATCGGGCAACCATTTCCGAAGGTCAGCGTCCAGGAAACCGGCGATCCGCATCTCGCCCGATTTGGCATCAACGCGCCACGCCCGCTGACGAAGGTAGAAGTGTATTGGGCCAAGGCGACTCCTGCTGTCTTGACGCAGGACGACGTGAAGAAACGTGAATGGCTCGCGTTGCCGACACGGAAGACTGCTGAGACTTCTTATGAGGCCAATCTTCCTGCCGAAGCCGCCGATTGGTTTGCCCTGGTGACCGATGAACGCCCCGTCACGGTCTCTAGTGACATGGTGCACATCGCCAGACCCGCAAAATAGTTCGGTTCCACAAATTCCTCATGAAGCGCACACTCACACTTCTCACCGCCCTCCTGCTCGCGCCGCTGGCTTCACTGTAATCCGCAGAGGACACCGAAAGCCTCCGATCCACCCGTCCAAACACCGCCCTGACCATCGCCATTCACGTGAGCCAACATGCCCGGCGCGCCGGACAATCACGACGCCCACGACTACGCCGAGCGCCTCCACGAGCGCCTCCACGAGCGCCTCCACGAGCGGCTTCCGAGGCGCATAGCCGGGTGCAGCCGGGGTGCCCGTGCTCGCGCTGACCACATTTTTTCAAAAACTTCGTAACGCTCGTGTGATTGCGGGTGTTGTCAGGTGTGAGTTTCCCTTTTCCAGACCATGACTGGTTCATTGAGCAGGTCCGCCGTGAGCAGGCGGGGCTGCGGGTGTTTGTGCGCAGCCTGGGAATGCGGGCAGAGGCGGTGGATGATGTGGCGCAGGAGGCGTTCGTCGTGGCGTTTGAGAAGCTGCAGACCTTTGAGCGCGATACGAATTTCGGCGCGTGGGTCCGGACCATTGCGCGGTTTCTCGTCGGCAAGGAACTGCGGCGGGAAGATCGCCGCCAGCGCGTGCTCGCAGAGCATGTCGCGGAGATTTTGGCCGGCGATGAGGTGCCTGTCCCCGACGATGCAGCGGCAAAGGCTGAGGCGCTGAAGCGCTGTCTGGCGGAGTTGCCCGAGCGTGGGCGGCGGCTGGTGCAGCAGCGCTACTTTTAAGATATCGCTCCCGCCGTGATCGCCAGCCACGAGGGACGCACGGCGAATGAAATCCGCCAGGCGCTCTTCCGCCTGCGCACCGCACTTCACGACTGCATCACCCGCCGCCTGGCGGAACAACCTGCCTGAAATCCATGAACACGAATCCCACACCCGATGAACTGCAAGCGGCCCTGACGCGCCTGATCGAAGGTGAGGCCGAGCCGCACGATGACGCGCTCGTGGCGGAGATGCTGCGTGCCCGGCCCGAGCTGCGCGAGCAACTCCGTCAGCAGCTCCAACTCGATGCACTTCTTCGGTTGGAGGCAGAGCCGACGGCGGAAGCGTTCGTCGAATCCGTGGCTGCCCGCACGCAGCCGCCCGCGGATGATGAGGCGGCCTTTCTTCGACGCGTGACGGCAGCGTTGCCGACGGCATCGAGTGACGCCGTGAAGAAGCGTTCTTTTCGCGGGAACTGGCTCTCCTGGCGTCCGCTCACCGCCGCCATAGCGGGGATTGTGCTGGGGATGTTCTGCACGTCCATGGTGTTCGCGTATGTGGGGCCTTCGCTGGGGAAGGTGCTCACGCTGTTGCAGGACAGCTTTGAAAGCGGACCTGCGCCGGAGGTCACGGGATTGCCGAGGGAGATTGGAAAATGGAGCGGGGATTTCACGGAGATCGTCGGTGAGCAACAGGGCGTGAAGCCGGCGAGCGGGAAGAAGATGCTGCGCTTTCTGCGGGCGGACTATGAGGGCAAGTTGAAGCCGGAGGGCAGCTACATCAGCGATGTGTATCGGTTGGTGGATGTGCGGGGCTATCGTCGCGAGTTTGGCGATGGCGGCGCGGTGGCGCAGTTGTCTGCGGTGTTTGATGCCATTGCATTTCCAGCGGGTGAAAGCTTCGATTGTTCGGTCTCGCTTCATGCACTGGATGCGGAGACAGCATTGGCTCTGCGGGGGAAACAGAACGCCAATATCGCCAGGGAGTCGCTCGCGATGGCGTGCAGCAACCGCGCGCGCCTGGATCGCGATCCAAAGACTTGGCAACCGGTGAGCGCGGAAGTAAGGCTGCCGGCCCACACGGACTTTCTGCTGATCCGCATCTCCGTGGATCATTCAGCGAAATCCCAGCGCCGCGTCACCTTTGACGGGCACTATCTGGATGATGTGCGGCTCACGCTGGGCCGCCGAGCTCCGCTGCCTTGATGCGATCATTGGCCTCTGATTCAGCTTACCTCACTATGGCCTTCATCCGCCTTTAATAAACCACAGAACAAAACCCTTAATGAACCACAGAACAAAATCCGCAGCCGCGCTGGTCGCTCTTGTCGCCAGCCATTTCGTGCTCGTTGCAGAGCCACCCAAATCGGGAACTGAACCCAACGCCAAGCCGGTAGCCTCGCGCTATGCGGAGCAGCCGAAAGGGCAAATCTCGCCGGAGATGATTCGCATGCAGGAGGCGGGTAAGGTCGAAGGGCGGCACGACTCGCTAACGTTTTTCCGCTGGTCTTCCGGCAACCCGCCGAAGTTGTCGCACCTCGGCTTGTGGGGGCCGAAGGTGACGAATGACATTTTTGCGCTCATCTCGACGATGCCGGATCTGTCGTTCGTGAGCGTGTATGAAACGGCCATCGACGACGATGGCCTGCAAGCGCTGACCAAGCTGCCCAATCTTCGCTATCTCTCCATCACGCCGATCATCCGCTATGAGAAAGCGGGCTTCGGCGCACCACAGTGGTCTTACCCGTTTATGAAGCCTGTCGCCGGGCGGCCACGCGTCGCTGGCAAAGGGCTGCGCACGATCGCTTCAATTGCGAGTTTGGAAAGTTTGGATTTGCTCGATGCGCAGTTGTCTTCCGACGATCTCGCCTTGCTCTCCTCCTTGCCAAAGCTCGGCAGCTTGAGCCTGCCTAATGTGCTCGATGATGAAGCCGTGAAGCACCTCCAGGCCTGTCGTCGGCTGAGTGCCCTGACACTCGGCCACCGCGAGATCACGGCCGGTGAGTTGCAGTGTCTGGCAGCGTGGAAATCCTTGCGCAAACTGACTCTCACCCACGCCAGGCTTTCCGATGCCACGCTGGAAGCTTTGTCGAAACTCGAAACGGTTCAGAGCATCGAACTGATCGACTGCGGCCTGACCGATGAGCATCTGCAACACCTGCACGGCTTCCCGAAACTCACGGAGCTCTCCTTGCAGCGCAACGAAATCAACGGCCCCGGCCTCGCGCACCTGGCCAAGCTCAATCTCACCACGCTGGACTTGGGATTTAACAATATCCGCGACGAGACACTCCAGCATCTGCTGCCGCTGACCAGCCTCGAAAATCTGTGGCTGGAATACTGCACCGGAGTCACCGACGAAGGTATCCGCAGCTGCACGCTCCAAAAGATGACCCATTTGAAGCAGCTTCGTCTGCGCGGCATGAAGAAGGTCACGGACGCGACTTTCGACGACCTGATCAAATTCGCTCACCTCGGGAACCTCTCGATTCGTGGAACCAATATCAGTTGGGAGAGTGTGGACCGGATGAAACTAGCCATGCCAAAAACCGTTGTCTTTAAGTAAGTTTTCCGAGCGCCTCTAACGTGAACTCTTCCGCCATGCACCAAATGCTCCGTCCCCTTCTACTAACCGCCGCAGTTCTTCTTTCGCCGCTCACCATTGCCACCGCCGAGGAAGCACCGCGCGTCGTCATGCAAGAGAAGCACCGCGCTTTGTTCAAAGAGCATTGTGTCTCCTGCCACGGCGCTGAGAAGCAGAAGGGCAAGGTCCGTGTGGATGATTTGCCTTTCACGATCACGAACATCGAGACGGCGGAGCGCTGGCAGAAGGTGCTCAATCAAATGAACTCCGGCGAGATGCCGCCGGAGGATGAGAAGCAGGTGCCGAATGGGGCGAAGACAGACTTTCTGGACGATCTCTCCAACGTGATGGTCGCGGCGCGGCGCAGCCTGGGGGATCAAAACGGTGTCATCACCATGCGGCGGCTGAACCGGCGCGAATACAAGAATACGCTGCGTGAACTGCTCGGCGTGGAAATCAATGTGGCCGAGTTGCCGGGCGACACGGGCACGGGCGGCTTTGACACCTTTGGCTCGAACCTCTTCATGTCGGCCAACCAGTTCGAGCAGTATCAGTCGCTTGGTCTTCAGGCGCTGGACGAGGCTTTCACCCGCTTCGCGGCGGCGGATGAGCAGCGCAGCCTTCACGTCGAGGCTGAGGAAAACAACGTGCGCATCCGCAAGAACTACCAGGAGCAGCTCGACGCCATGGAGCGCGCCACGAAGTGGGCGAAGGCGGTGGAGGAAGCCGCTGCGAAGCCGGAGAATGCCGCCGTGGTGGCGGAGATTCGTGGCCGGGTGAAAAACGACGACCTTTTCCGCCGCGAGTGGGCGAAGATCAGAGGCGCGCCGTCACCAGTGGACTTTGGGTTCCAAACCGTGGAGACACCGGCGGACAAGGCGAACCGCGCGCTGGGCTATGGCACCAAAGTGGGCGTGGGCTACATGCGCCCGTATCACGAGCGTTACCTGAAGCAGCCGCACCTCGACACCGGCGCGTATCTCACCATCAGCGCTGGCGATCTCGGGAATGACTATTTCCCGATCCTCGTGCCCTACAACTGGCCGATTGGCGATTACACCGTGCGCGTGCGGCTCGGCTACACGCCGCAATCCACGCCGGAGAGGCGCTATATTGAGTTTGGCACGAATCCGCGCAACGGCCAGCCGCTGAGCACTCATGCGGTGAGCGGCACCATCGAGCAGCCGGAAGTGATCGAAATCTCCTTCACCCTCACGAAGGAGCACGCAGAACGCAGTGACCGCACGATCTTCATTCGCGAGAAAGGCACGAACGATCACTTCCTGCGGACCCGGGAGATTTTCGGAGCGGGCAAGGCGAAGGACGGTATCGGCCCCGAGTTGGCGATTTGGGTGGATTGGATCGAGATCGAGCGCAAGACGGCGAACACGAAAACGAAGACGCCGGAGCTGGTGAAGTTTGGCATCGGCGAAAATCGCCAGGTCGGCAGTGTGACGGCGAAAGGTGCGAGCAAGGTGCGCTATGAGTGCGAGTCGGCGAATGAGAAGGTGTCGAACTATGTGAAGGAGCAAATCGATGCTCGCGCGCGTGCGAATGCATGGATGAAGGCGGTGAACGACGCTGCTGCGAAGCCGGAGAATGCCGCCGTGGTCGCTGAGCTGCGCAAGAACTCAAAGAGTGATGCCATTTTCCGCCGCTCGTGGGACAAGATCACAGGCGCGCCGTCGCCGGAGAGCTTTGGCTTCAAGACGCTGGAAAACAACGCGGACAAGGCAAATGGAGCGCTGGGCGAGAACTGGCAGAAGTATCACGAATACTACCTCAGCCGGCCTGCGCTGGATCGCGGCGCCTATCTCGGCACGCCGACGATGCATCCGGCGGTGATGGCGCTGGGCTTTTTGCAGCTTCCGGTGCCGGGCGAGTGGACGAGTGGAAATTATATCTTCCGCGTGCGCATTGCCGCCGCGAAGGACGCGCGGCCGGAGCAGAAGTTTCTCGAAATGGGCATGCATCCGCGCAACGGCATGGTGCGCGCGACGTTTGAAATCACCGGGACGATGGAGAAGCCGCAGATCGTCGAGATGCCCTTCACGCTCACGAGCGCGATCACCGACGGCGGCGACCGCACGCTCTTCATCCGCGAAAAAGGCGCGTGGGATAACAACGAGGAAGGCGGGCGCAAACGCAGCGAGGCGGTGAAGCGCAACGGCATCGGCCCCGAGGCTGTGTTGTGGATTGATTACATGGAAATCGAGCGCGTGAGCGATCCCGCTACGACTTCCCCAGCTCTGGCCGCGCTCGGCATTCCGCTGGGCGACACGGGCAACGTGACGACTGCGGAGGTGCGTCCGGCCATCGAGCGTTTCAGCGACGCCGCCTTCCGTGGCATGGAGCCGCCCGCGAGCTTCGTGGACAAGCTCGCTGCGATTTACGACACGAAACGCAAAGACGGGGCGAAGCACAGCGCGGCGCTGAAGGAAACCCTCTCCGTCGTGCTCGCCTCGCCGATGTTCCTCTACCTCGCCGAGCCGGCGCAGGAGGGAAAACGCCACGCTCTCACCGGTATCGAGCTGGCGAACCGGCTCTCCTATTTCTTGTGGAGCGGACCACCGGATGCGACGCTGCTCGCGCTCGGCAAGAGCGACGAATTGCTCAAGGCCGACGTCCTGACAGCGCAAACCATAAGGCTGCTCGAAGACGAGCGCTCGCAGGATCTCGTGCATGGTTTTGTGCATCAGTGGCTGGGCATGGACCGCATCGATTTCTTCCAGGTGAACCGCACCATGTATCCGCGCTTCGACGACAGCACGAAGCTGAACGCGCGAACCGAGGTCTTCGAGACCTTCGCGCATCTGCTGAAGCACAACGCGCCGCTTTCCGATTTGCTGAAGGCCGACTACGTGGTCGTGAATCACTTGCTGGCAGACTTCTACGGCATCGAAGGGGTGAAGGGAGATGCGTTTCAAAAAGTCAGCCTGCCAGCGGACTCGCCGCGCGGCGGTCTGCTCGGCATGGCGGCCGTTCACTTCATGGGCGGCAATGGCGAGCGCACCAGCCCGGTCGAGCGCGGTGCGTGGGTGCTGCGCAAGCTCATGAACGATCCGCCGCCGCCCGCTCCCGCGAACGTGCCGCAGCTCGCTCGGCTTGCCGGCAAGGTGCTCACCACCCGCGAGCGTCTGCAACAGCACCAGGAATCCGCGCAGTGCGCGAGCTGCCACCGCAAGATCGACCCCGTCGGTTTTGGCTTGGAAAACTTCGACGCCGTCGGCCAGTGGCGCACGGAGGACAGCTATCAGGTAATGGACGAAAAAGGAAAGCCGGTGCCGAACGCGAAGAAGACCTGGACCATCGAAGCCAGCGCTACGCTGCACAAAGGCCCAGCCTTCCAGAGCTACTTCGAGCTGCGCGACCTCATCGCCTCCAAGCCCGATGCCTTCGCCCGCGGCTTCAGCCAAACACTCCTCGAATACGCGCTCGGCAGAGCTGTCGGCTTCCGCGACGAACCGCTCATCACCGAGATGCTGGCCGCCGCGAAAAAGGAGAAGCTCGGCGTGCGTGGGTTCATCCATGCGCTCGTCGCCAGCAAAGAGTTTCACACCAAGTAACCGCACTCCACTCCATGAAACACCTCCTCATCACCTTCCTCATCCTGGGCAGCCAGCTCGTTGCTGCCGACGGCCAGCGGTTTGATCTCGCCAAACGGGCGAGCGAGATCGATCTGCGGGCAAAGGAGCACCCGGAGATCAAGTTCACCTTCACGGATGACAAAGGCAAAACCACCGACCTCCAACACGCCGTGGTGGACACGCGCGTGCCTTCGCAAGGAAAGCTCGTGATCTGGCTCATGGGGCACAATCAGGGTTTGTTTGAGCGCATCTCCAGCTACGGCTATCACGGCATCCAGCCGCATTATGCGAACAGTTGGCTCGGAGCGCTGACCAAGGAACAACTCAGCGAGGGCACCAACCTCGGCAAAGTTCGCCTCGAAGCGGCCACGGGAGAGGATTTCAGCCCGCTGGTGAACATCCCGAAGCCCGACGGCATGATGGAGCGCTCGCTGCAGTTCGTGAAGTGGCTCGCCAAGGAGAATCCTGAAGGAAAGTGGGAGCAGTTCATCACCGCAGACGGCAGCGGACTGCGATGGGAGAAAGTCATCATGAGCGGCATCTCGCATGGCAGCACCACGGCAGCGCGTTTTGCCATGCATCAGAAGGTGGACCGCGTGGTGATGTTCTCCGGCCCGCGCGATAACACCGAGACCTGGCAGGGCGGAGCCTCCGCCACGCCATCGAACCGCTTCTTCGGCTTCTCCCATGTGCTCGATGGTGGCTGGAAGGCCGATCATTACTGCCGTTCCTGGCAATTGCTCAAGATGCATAACCACGGCCCCATCGTGAACATCGACGCGGCCAAGCCGCCCTATGGGAACACGCGCCGCCTCATCACGAACATCGATGTGAAGAACAACAGCGGACGTGCTCACACCATCGTCGTGCCCGGCGGCAAGGACGCGATGGGCCAGTGGGTTTACGATGAGGTCTTCCGTTACCTCTTCACCCATCCCGTGGACCAAAGCGGCCCCGCCGTGCCGATGGACGCGGACTGCGAGATGGATCAACGTCCGAAGTGAATCCGCTCCTGCCCGCCTCAATTTTTCCAACCAAGAACACCACTCGCTCAGCTCCTATGCATCCCCGCCGCCACTTCCTCCGATCTTCTACTGCGCTCATCACTCTGCTGTCGCTCGCCTTGTCTTCGGCGAAAGCAGCCGAGGTTCTGCCATTGAACACAGCTCCGTCGAAGCTCAGCTGGATTGGCTCCGCGCAGCCGCTTGCGAAGGATGCGACGGTCGTGTTTGAGCGCGAGTTCCAGCTCGCGAACGCACCGGTGGTGGTTCGCATCAAGCTCATGTCGTCGGCTCCATGCACGGTGACCTTGAATGGCGAGAGCGTGGGCGAACACAGCGATGTGAAGCGGCCAAAAGTTTTCGAGTTCAAAAAGCAGGCGGCGAAGGGCGTGAACAAGCTGCGGCTTGAGACGAAGAGCAGCGGTGGTGCGGATTCGTTGGTGATGAGCATGCTCGTCGCGGACCTGGATGGCACGCGGCGGCGACTGGAGACGGACGGTGCGTGGAGCGTGGTGGTGAATGGCAAGGCCGAGCCCGCGAAGGTGCTGCACGATTACGCCACCGCACCACAGGGCGATGTTTTTGTGCCGCTGCGTCCCTCAGTGACGGCGGCGGAGGACCTCAAAGTGCCAGAAGGCTTCAAGGTCGAGCGGCTCCACGCGCTCGATGAGGACGAGGGCTCGTGGGTGGCGATGTGCTTCGACGGCAAGGGCCGCATCATCGCGTCGGACGCTGGCGGACGGCTCGTGCGTGTGACGGTGCCGGCGATTGGCGGCGACCCGAAGGCAACGAAAATCGAACCCATCAATCTCCCCGTCGGCCACGCCAACGGCCTGTTGTGGGCCTTTGACAGCCTCTACGTGATGGTGTGCCAGGAGGGCGTCTATGAGGCGGGCTCAGGCGTGTATCGAGTCCGCGATACGGATGGCGACGACGTTTTCGACAAGGTTGAACTGCTGCGAAAAATCCATGGCAGCGGCGATCACGGCCCGCACGCCTTGATCCTTTCGCCCGATGGGAAAAGCATCACCGTGGTCTGTGGCAATGCCACGGCTGCCACCGAGTATCAGCACTACCAAGTGCCGCCGATTTGGAAGGACGACATCGCTCTGCCGAAGATCAAGGGCCACGGATTCATGCTCGGGGCTGGTGCTCCGGCGGGCTACTTCTGCCGTATGTCGCCGGATGGCAAAGAGTGGACACTCATCGCCGAAGGTTTTCGCAATGAGTATGACGCCGCCTACAACCGCGATGGCGAACTCTTCACCTATGATGCGGATATGGAGTGGGATCTCGGCACGCCATGGTATCGGCCCACGCGTGTGTGTCATGTCGTGGATGGCGCGGAGTATGGCTGGCGCAGTGTCTCGGGAAAGTGGCCGGAGGACTACACAGACTCGCTGCCTCCGGTGCTCAATGTCGGGCAGGGCAGTCCCACGGGCGTGGCATTCGGCTACGGCGGAAAATTTCCGGCAAAATACCAGGAGGCACTCTACATCGCCGACTGGACGTATGGCCGGCTCTACGCGGTGCACATGAAGGAGAATGGTGCGAGCTACTCGGCAAACATGGAGGTGTTCGTCGAGGGGCGCGGGCTGAAGCCGACGGATATCGCCGTGAATCCTAAGGACGGTGCCATGTATTTCACCGGCGGCAGCCGAACGGGCTACAGTGGTCTGTTCCGCATCTATTACACCGGCAAGGAGAGCACCGCCGAGGCACCACCAAAGGGAGATCCAAAGACGCGTGAACTGCGCGCGCTGCGGCATCGTCTGGAGCAGAATTATCACTCTAGGGATGCCGAATCGCTGAACCTCGCGCTGGCAAATCTCGCGCATGAGGACCGCTTCATCCGTTTCGCAGCCCGGACACTACTCGAGTTCCGTCCGGTGGCGGAGTGGCAGAAGCAAGCCCTCTCGCTCGATGCTCCGCAGGCTGTGGTGCAATCCGCACTGGCGCTGTCACGGCTCGAGACCGCCTCTGCAAAGAGCGCGGTGTTTGAAAAGCTCGCCGCCATGGACTTGGTCAAACAGCCGTCCGCCACCAAGCTCGATGTCATCCGGGCACTACAAGTCGCATCCATCAGGCTCGGCGATCCCGATGCACCGGCACGTGTGACCTTGCTGAACAAGCTCCACACTGCCGTGCCGACGACCGACAACCGTTTCAATATCGAGGCCGGGCAACTCCTCGTCCGCTGGAAGTCGCCGCTCGCAGCGCAGAAGCTCTTTCCGCTATTCCAAAAGGCCCCCACGCAAGAGGAGCAGATTTCCTTTGCCGCGGCCTTGCGCCTTGTCTCCGGCGGATGGCCTGCAGGCAGTCGTGAAATTTACTTCCGCTGGTTCCTGCGTGCAGAGTTCAACAAAGCGGGCAACCTCGCCAAGTTCATCACCGACATCCGCAACGACGCCATCGCCTCGCTCACTCCCGAGGAAAAGACCGCGCTCGAAAAAGTGCTCAGCGCTCCGCCCGAGGTGCAGCCCGCGCCGCCAGTGGCCTCACGCCTGTTTGTGAAAAACTGGAGCACCGACGAACTCGCCGCCGAAGTGGAGTCGCTGCTGAAGGGCAAGCGTAACATCGAGCGCGGCAAGACCTTGTTCCGCGAGACCGGCTGTCTTGCGTGCCACCTTTACAAAAGCGAGGGCGGCGTGGTCGGCCCCGACCTCACGCTCGCAGCGCAGAAGTTTGGTTTGCGTGAGCTCCTCGAGAACATCACCGAGCCGAGCAAGACCATCAGTGACCAATACGGCACCACACAGGTCACGATGAAAAATGGCGATGTGTTTGTGGGTCGCAAAGTGAACGAAGGCCCCGACGCTTTGCAGATTCAGGAAAACATTTTCACCGCCTCCGATGTCCGCAGCTTTGCGCGAAAGGACATTCAAAAAGTCGAGGTTTCCCCCGTTTCCCTCATGCCACCCGGCCTCATCAACACCTGCCATCCGGACGAAGTCGCCGACCTCATCGCGTGGCTGCAAGCCGGCGCGAAGTAAACTGCGCATCGCACAACCACTCCAACACTCCTATGATCCGTCACATCCTCCTAGTCCTCACTCTCGCAAGCCACATCGCCTTCGCCGCCGACAACGTGCCACCGGAGGCCTTCCGCGCACTTTTCAATGGCAAAGACCTCACGGGCTGGACCGAAAAGAAGCAGCCGCCCACGCACTGGAGCGTGAAGGACGGCGAACTCGTCTATGACGGCAAAGGCACGGATCTTTTCCACGCGGAAGACTTCAGCAACTTCGTGCTGCTCATTGACTGGAAAGTGCCGAACAACGGCAACAGCGGCGTCTTCCTCCGCGGCGGTGCGACGCAGGTGGAAATCAACGACGCCGACAAGGAACCGCGCCCGATGTGGAACGGCACCACAGGCGGCCTTTACCCCGACCAGCCGCCGCTCAAGCGCGCCGCAAAGCCTGCGGGCGAATGGAACCACTACGAAATTCGCGTCGAGAAAGGCGTCATCACCGTGCTCCTGAACGGCGAGAAAACACTCGATGCGTTCGCGAAAAACTGGGGCAAGAAGGAAAAGGGTCCCATCGGCTTCCAGAACCACGGTTCGTCGCTGACATACAAAAACATTTTCATCAAGCCGCTCGCGGATTGAACTCCAATGTCACGCCGAAGCCCACACGATCCATTCACACGAACCGCACCCATATGATGAAAACCCGCCGTCACTTCCTCCAATCTAGCACCGCGATCGTCGCGCTGCCGGTGCTCGAATCACTTGGCTTTCGCCGCTTTGCCTCCGCAGCGCCTGCGGCGGTGCCACAGAAGCGCCTGATCTTCCTCGGCTTCGGCTGGGGAATCACGGAGCCGACTTGGTATCCCGACATCAAAAAGCCTGGTGCCGACTACGAGCTGCCTCTGGGCCTCAAGCCGCTCGAACGGCACAAGGCGGACTTCAGCGTCGTACAAGGGCTTTGGAATAAATACAGCAACGAAGGCCACTGGGGCAGCACCATGTGGCTCACGGGCGCGAACCGCTACGCGCAGCCAGGGCAGAGCTTTCACAACAGCGTCAGCGCGGATCAGGTCGCGGCAGCGCAGCTCGGACTGAAGACGCGTTTCGCTTCGCTTCAGTTCAATAGCAGCGAAAGCGGCGACATGAGCGGACATGGACCCGGCCTTTCGATGGCCTGGGACGTGAGTGGCAAACCCATCGGCGGCCAAAACGGTCCCGTAGCAGCATTTCATCGTCTCTTTGCCAAAGACACCACACCGCTCTCGCAACAGCAAGCCATGCTCGCCCAGAAACGCAGCGTGCTGGACGCCGTGCTCGACAACGCCAAGTCCCTCCAGCGCGGCCTCGTGAAGGACGACATCGCCAAGCTCGACGAATACTTCCAGGGTATCCGTGATATCGAGACCCGGCTGACAAAAGAGGAGCAGTGGATGGAAGTGCCGCGCCCGAAGGCCCCCACCGCCGAACCTAAGCCCGGGGTGAATGGCAAAGAAGAGATCAAGCTCATCTACGACATCATGATCGCGGCAATGCAGACGGACAGCACACGCGTGATGACCTTCCGCCAGCCCGTGGCCACGCTGCTCACCGCCATGGATATCAAAGTGCATCCGCACGATATGAGCCACTACCACACCACGCTCGGCGAGAAGCTCGACGCCTCCCAGCGCCGCGACCTCGCGCAGAGCGAACTGCTCGCCGGATTCCTCGACAAGCTCAAAGCCACGAAGGAAGCGGACGGCAGCACCCTTTTCGACAACATCGCCCTCGCCTACGGCAGCAACATCCGCACGGGTCACGAGCTTAGCAATTGCCCGACGATCATCACTGGACGCGGCGCAGGTCTGAAGCTCGGCCACAGCATCGTCGCCCCCAAGGACACACCCCTATGCAACGCCTGGCTCACCATGCTCCACGGCATCGGCGTCAATGCCGAGCGCCACGGCGACAGCACCGGCGTGCTGAAGGAGATCGTGGCGTAAGTCGCGATGCGTCGACGAGCGAGCGCAGACAGTTAACCGCTACCCGTGCCAACCCACAGCAACCGCATGAACACACGCACCCGATTGGAAACGCTGGCTTTGCTCGCCGCAGCTTTGTTTGCCGCCACGGTTCACGCCGAGCCGCCGATGGCTCCGCCTGCCAAGTTGCCCACTACTCCTGGGGAAGTCGCGGATCTGATCAAGACCGCCGAGGAGGCGAAGCTATGGCATGATCAACTGATCCAGCGTCGCGGTCAGGCGGCGAATGACCGCAACCTCGCGGTGAATGCATTGCGCTATGGCGCGTTCAAAAAGGCGGGCGGCTTGGACGATCCGGCTTACAAGGCGCTGCTGGCGAAAGTGGCGGACCTCGATGCACAGATGAAGGTCAAGCGCGATGCTGCTACGGCTGCGGACAAGGCGGGCGACAAGGATGAGAAGGCGGCGCTGGAGATCGAGGGCCTGAAATTGCGCGTCACCAAGGATGCGACGCAGGTGGAGGCCGATGCCTTTGTGATTCGACGCTGCCTCGCGTTGCCGGAGACAAAGGCAGCCGCCGAGCATGCGCAGTTGCTCACGCAGCAGGCGAAGGAGGCGGATGAGGCGGTGCTGCCCTATTGGGACAACGTGCGTTCGCAGTGGAACAGCCTCGCGGCTGCGTATCAGCAGAAGGCGCAAGGTCTGAACTACGCGAAAACGCGCAGCATCAATCTTCCGCCGCCTGCGGATGCGGAGCGGCGGCGCGCGGAGTTTGCGAAGCGAAACGACGCGCCGGAGATCGAGCGGCTCGCGCACCGGCTCTTCAATGCGCTCGACGAGAAGGCACGGGGCGTTGAGAAGGCGTTTGCGCTGTATCGCGAGAAGAAATTTGCGGCGGCGCTGGATGCCTTCCGCGATCACTTCCTGCACAAGCTCGCGCACTTCGAGGAGTTCGGCATTCCCGCCGAGGCGATCATTACGGACGCGTATGCGCCGCTGGCGCCGTTCGAGTTTCCGAAGGAGTGGGGCGAGGACGCAATGCGCGGCGTGCTCTACACCGCCAACCGCTTCGTGAGCCGAGACGAATTGCTAAAAGTCGATTTTGGCCCGCCGGGCGCGGTGAACTGGACGCATCTGCCGCCGGAAACTCTTAATGCACAAAAGCAGCCAGAGTTCCTGCATCTGATGCGGTATCTGCACCTCATCGAAAGCGAGAGCGATTCGGCCACGATCTTCGGCTGGCTGATGCAGAGCTATCAAAAGACCGGCGACGTGCATTACCTCGCGCGCTGGGCGGAATACGCGGACGACTGGGCGCTGAACATCCAGCGCGACCTGAACGCGCTGCCGGCTGCGGAACTGGAGTCGGGCAGCTATCAGCTCGACAAGCCGCTCCTGTGGAATGTGCGCTGGTATCACACGCTGATCCCGCGGGTGCTTGCCACGTTCGTCACGCGGCTGCGCGCGGTCACGTTGGCGCATCCAGACTTTGCCAAACAAATGCCCGCGCCGACACTTGCTCGCGTGCTTCTCACGGCGATGGAGGAATACGCCACGCCGAACATCCTAGTGGCCCGCGCGACGCGGTTCAACTGGAACCACATGGGCCTGAGTTTCAATGTTCGGAACGCTCTGATGCTTGGTGAATTCAAGACAGGACAGTGGCTCGGTCGCGAGACGGCTCGCACGCTGCAAAACCACGCGTTGTTCTCCATCATGCCCGATGGCGGTTACGTCGAGTATTCCGACGAAGGTCACCAGGGCGTGTGGCGACAGTTCGGACTCGCCAGCTATGAACTGCTGCGCGCCAGCAGGCCCGCGTGGTTCGACGCCGCGCTCGACTCCGACTTTCGCGAGAGCTTGGAGCAGAACGGCCTTTTCACCCAGCGGCATCTGAAGCCCGACGGCTTGCGGCATCGGGATAGTTATCGGGATGTTCGCAGCGAGTATGTCGGGATGCGGCTCAATTTCTTCGCGAAGGGATCGCTCGACCTCCAGCTACCCTGGATCGCAGCCCAGGACGAACCGGCGCGGATGCTCGATACGGTTTTTGGCAAGGGAACGCTGGGTGCGCCGCAACATCGTTCGGATGTGATGCCGTATCTCGGCGAGTTCATGCTGCGCGGAGGCTGGGGCAGGACGGATGCCTTTTTCTACATGCACTCGGGCCGCATCCCGAACAGCAATCCCGACGAAGACTGCAACGCCTTCAAGCTCCACAATCACGGCCAGCATCTGCTCACCGCCCAGCCCGTGTATGTGGACGGCCGCACGCAGAACATGCACTACAATCACGTGGACAACGTGGGCGCAAAGACCTCGTTTCTCACGCACAGTGATGGCCTTCCCATCAAGGGCCGCTGGCACACGAGCGATCATTTCGATCTGGCCGAAGGCATCTACGAAGGCGCATATGAGGATCGAAATGGCCGCACCTATTGGTCGCCATTCCACACCGGCAGTTACGACATGAAGCGCCAGCAGCGCAGCCTCGGCCTCCCAGCCGTCACGGATGTGCAGCGCCACGCGCGGCAGGTGTTCTTTGTGCGCGAACCGGAATGCTGGATCGTCGTGGACCGCATCCGCTGCGATGCGCGGCATGACTACGAAGTGCCGTATGAACTCTACACACCCGTGCAGCGCCTCGACTGGCTGCGCCGAACGAAGACGCCGATCGCGAACGCGGAGAAGCGCGCGATGATCGAGCAAGGCAGCGTGCGCACGGACAATCCCGGCTATCCGCAAATCACGATGCGGCACTTTGGCGGCAGCGCGCTGTCGGTCGAGTTCGATGCCAAGTCGCACGACCTCGCACCCAAGGATCGCAGCGAGATGCAGGACGCCGACAGCGAATGGAAAACCAGCCCAGTCCCGTTGCGTGACTGGATGGCCTTCGTGCGCCGCGTGCTGGTGAAGTGGAACGGCGAGGGGGATCAGGTGCTGGTGACATTCATCTCCACCGCGCCAGCCAGCGGCGGGCCGCAGTGGGATGTGAAGGGCAACGGCACGTCCTTCACGGCCACCGCTCCCAACGGAGCCAGTGTGCATTTCGCCGCGAGTGCTAAAGCTCGCGCGTTGAAAGCGGGCGCTCTCACTGCGGATGCCGACACACTGCTGCTGGTCCAGCCGAAGTCCGGCGTGGCGCACGGCATCATGCTCGGCGAGCGCAGCGCCGAGTTCACTTTCGACAAACAACTCGGCGTCACTCGTGAAATCCACGCGCCGATCCAGCCGGTGATGTTCTCGCCCGATGTCAACGTCTTCACCGACCACGCCGACGTCACGATGACCTGCGTCACACCCGGCGTGCAAATCCACTACACCCTCGACGGCAGCGAGCCGAATCTCACCTCGCCGCGCTACACGAAGCCCGTCCGCATCACCGAGAGCGCCCAAGTCCGCGCCATCGCCGTGCGCGCCGGAGCGAAGGAACTGCACTGGCCGCTTGATCCCGGCTTTGCCACGCTGCCCACACGCGCCGTCTTCACCAGGCAGACCGTGTCACCGGCTGTGAACATCAAAGCAACGCAGCCCGGCCTCGCGTGGGAATACAGCGAAGGTCAGCCTTTTGCCCTCGTCGCCACCAGCGGCTTCCTGCCCGCGC
This sequence comes from uncultured Verrucomicrobiota bacterium, assembly GCA_903838675.1. Taxonomy (GTDB): domain Bacteria; phylum Verrucomicrobiota; class Verrucomicrobiia; order Verrucomicrobiales; family Verrucomicrobiaceae; genus Prosthecobacter. Next base: position 17,497 of record CAILZI010000138.1, on the reverse strand, counting down.
AGAAGACCGGCTCGACCACAAAACTGTTCGACGTTTCGATGCATCAAAGCGGCAGCGCCTTCACCGCGCGCTACACCGGCTATCTCGAAGTGCCCGCAGACGGCGTTTATACCTTCCACGCACCGCGCGAGTTCATCATACCCGACATCGACCCAGGTTACGACCTGCGCGTCATCCTCGATGGTGAAGAATGGTGGCCCGCCATGCGGCAGCATGCGCTCGGCACCTGGTCGCGCGCGCTGGCCAAAGGCCTGCACAAACTACAAGTCATCTACACCGACACCCGCACCAAGCCCTTCAAACACGAGACGTGGATGAACTGGCCCAACCCCGCCGTGCTGTGGAAAGGCAAAACGCCTGTGATTGAAATCAGCGGGCCTGACTTGTTGAGGCAAGCGATACCGGATGCATGGCTGCGGAAGTAGAAGTGAATCGGAAAAACTAACCGGCAATGAAACACACCATGAGAAACCTCCTCATCCTTATCTCAATCCTTCTCGCACCACTCACCGCCCGTGCCATCGAAGCGTTCACAGGTGACAAAGCAGATTTCCACGGCGCAGCACTGCGCACAGTGATGATTGGAGGCACCAAGGCATCAGTCCTGTGTCCCGAGCAGCCCGCCGCTGGCAAACCATGGGTGCTAGCGGGTTCGCTCTACAACTTGGACAGCCCCCCTGTGGCGAACATGACCCGGACGGAGCTGGAACTGGTGAAGCGCGGATTTCATGTCGTCGCGTTCGGCTTGGGAAACACCTTCGGAGCACCAGATGCCATCGCAAAATGGGACCCCGTGTATGATGAGATGACGAACAAGTATGGACTCTCCCAGCACGTCGCTCTCCTGGGAGTGAGCCGGGAAGGGCTGCCCATCACTCGCTGGGCGGCGGCGCATCCGGGTCGAGTCTCGTGCCTCTACATGGACAAAGCGGTGTGTGATTTCAAAAGCTGGCCTGGCGGCAAGCTGGGATTTGGCAAAGGCAGCCCGCGAGATTGGGAAAGCCTCATCCCACTGTATCACTTCAAGTCGGAAGCCGAGGCGCTCGCTTATCACGAGAACCCAGTCGATCTCGCACCCAAGCTCGCTGCCGACAAAGTTGCCATCATTTACCTCGCAGGAGAGACCGATGATGCAGTGCCCTACACCGAAAATGGGGCACGCATGGAGCAGGCCTATCACAAAGCCGGTGGCATCTTTCAACTCATTCTCCACAAGGGCGAGGGACATCATCCACACGGCTTGAGCGATCCATCACCCGTGGTGGACTTCATCCAGCGCCATGCGGGAGCTGGTGTGACCCGCAACACGCGTTTCATTCCCGACTTCAGGATCAAGCCAGACGACTACAGCGTGCTCATGGCCGCCGACGGAACGAACCCAAATGGCCTCCGCGCCTGGATCAACGACCATCGCCGACTGCAAGTAAAAGACTGGCCGCTGGGCGGACAAACCACCTGGGAAGTCGAAGTCGTCGAGGAGGGCGATTACGCCGTCAATGTCTTGTTCAACCACAGCATCAAGATGCCGTTGAAGGTCGCCGTGAAGGCGAATGCCGCTCATTGCGAAGAAACTTCCGAATACATCGCGCATCACGACTGGCGGCGCTTGCCTCTTTCAGGCACCCTGCATCTGGCAAAAGGCAGGCAGCAGCTCGCCTTGACAGTGGCACCCACCAGCGGCCAACCAGCGGACAAGATCGAACTTCTCTCTATCGAACTCGTGCGCCCCGAGGTCAAAGAACGCCTGCACCGCGCCGCAATGGCCAAACGCGAAGAAGCAGACACGCCGTGGTTCCGCAGTGCCCGCTACGGACTCATGTGCCATTGGACTTCACGCACCGTTCCACGCAACGGCCCGCCGAAATCATATGCCGACGCGGTGCGCGACTTCGACGTAAAGACCTTTGCCGAACAAGTCGCCAAGACCGGCGCTCATTTCGTCACCATCACCACATCGCACGCGCAGATGTATTTCCCAGCGCCGCTCAAGTCACTCGACCGCGTCCTCCCAGGGCGCACCAGCCAGCGCGACCTCATCGGAGATTTGGTCGTCGCTCTTGGAAAACACGACATCCGGCTCATGCTCTACTATCACCTCGGATCAAATGACGACGCAGCATGGCAGCAGGCCAGCGGCTTTGGGAAGACGGATACCACCGAGTTTTGGAATAACTGGACCGCCGTCATCAGCGAAGCAGGTGAACGCTACGGTGACCAGCTCGCAGGCTGGTGGTTCGATGACGGCACCGCGAACTACTACTACCGCAGCGCTCCATGGGAACGCCTGGCCACCGCTGCCAAGGCCGGCAACGCGAAGCGGCTTATCTGTTTCAACCCGTGGATTCTGCCATCAGCCACCGAGTTTCAGGATTATCTCGCGGGAGAGGGTAGCACCGATCCCACCGTGCAAGGCTGGCTGAAACCCGACGACCACGGGCGCATCTCCGGCGGTGCCTATGCGGGCTTGCAAGCCAGCGCCGCGTTGGTGATGGAAGGCGATTGGCTGCACACGAAACGCGACACAGAAATCAGCAAACCGCGCTACACGGCTGAACAGACTGCCGACTTGCTCAAACGTTACTCCGCCCTCGGAAACGTCTTGATGCTCAATCTTGAAATCTACCAAGACGGCACCCTGTCACCCGTGACCGTCCAAATGCTAAACGAAGCTCAACGATTGGAAAAGTGAGCTTTGGGCCATCCAGTGACAACGCCTGGAACACCGGTTCCCGCCTCCGTTGAACGCCTCCGAGAGAGCATCTTCAACGAACTCTGGGGAAGAGCCACCATGCCCACCGCGCCGGACAACCACGACGTCTATGACTACGCCGAGCGCATCCGCGAGTCGTCGTGATGAAAGAGACTGCAAACGAGCTCACATCACCTTTCACAAAACCCAATCATCCTCCGGTTCCTCCCCTTCTCCCCTGAGTGCTCCGCCTTCGCCTTCTTCACCTTGGCGATTTCCTTCTCCAGCATCCCCTGCGTGATCTCCCACTTCGCCGGGTCCGCATCTGTGCTGCCCGCGTGAATCGCGTTCACGCACACATTCAGGATGTCCCCGCCGCTGAGTCCTCGCGATAAAACACGCTTAGCAGACTAGCAAGAGTCATATCCCTCGCCCCGTAGGATAGGCACAGTGCTATCCATCTATTCCAAATCCAGCGGCGGTTTCTGCGACGGCGTCTCGCGTCGAAACTTCCTCAATATCGGCGGACTCGCCATGGGTGGGTTGTCGTTGAATGATGTGCTGCGCGCTGAGTCGGCGCAGAAAACGGGCAAGTCGCACAAGGCGACGATCATGGTCTTCCTGCCAGGCGGCCCGTCGCACCAGGACATGTTCGACATGAAGCCCGACGCGCCGAGCGAGATCCGTGGCGAGTTCAAACCCATCTCCACCAACGTCCCCGGCATCCAGATCTGCGAGCACTTGCCGCGTCTCGCGAAAATGATGGACAAATGCACGCTCATCCGCTCGCTGGCCGACTGCGACAGCGGCCATGATGCCTTCCAGTGCCTCACCGGCCGCAGCGCGAAACGTCAGCCGCCTGGTGGCTGGCCGTCGATGGGGTCCATCGTTTCCAAGCTCGAAGGCAGTGTGAACCCTGCGATGCCTGCGTTCGTTGGCCTCGCACCGAAGATGGGTCACATGCCGTGGGCGCGCACGGGCGAGCCGGGCTATCTCGGTGTCGCGCATGCGCCTTTCCAACCGAATCGCGGCGGCGGCACGGAGGACATGTCGCTCAATGGCATCACGCTCGACCGTCTCGGTGATCGCAAGACGTTGCTGAGCAGTTTTGACAGCCTGCGCCGCGATCTCGACGCCACCGGACTCATGGGCGGTGTGGATGTCTTCAATGAGCAGGCGCTCAATGTGCTCACCAGCCCCAAACTGCTCCACGCGCTCGATTTAAGCCGCGAAGACCCGCGCATCGTCGAGCGCTACGGCAAAGGCGAGAACCGCAATCGCGACGACGGTGGTCCGCGCCTCACCAGCCACTTCTTGATGGCCCGTCGCCTTGTGGAAGCCGGTGCGCGCGTCGTGACGCTCGCTTTCAGCCGCTGGGACTATCATTCGAACAACTTTGGCCAGCTTCGCGAAGATCTTCCACTGCTCGATGCCGGACTGACCGCGCTAATCACCGATCTGCATGAGCGTGGATTGGACAAAGATGTCTCCGTTGTTGTCTGGGGCGAATTTGGTCGCACGCCGATGATCAACGCCAAAGGTGGCCGCGATCACTGGCCGCGTGTTGCCTCCGCGCTGCTCGCCTGCGGCGGCATGCGTCACGGACAAGTGATCGGAGCCACCGACAAGCATGCCGGTGAACCCACCGACCGCCCTGTCGCCTTCGGCGAAGTCTTTGCCACGTTGTATAAACAAATGGGCATCGACGTGACGAAAGCTACGCTCACGGATCTCACCGGCAGGCCGCAGTATTTGGTCGATGGCAATCTGCCGATGACGGAGCTGATGTGAGGGCCAGTCAGCCCCTCACACCCCGTCTGCGCGCCACGTCCAGGGCCAAAGCGACTCGGCCCCTTCAAAAGCAATTTCCTGGCAGAAAAAGCAATGTCCTAGCAGAAACATTGTTTACAACGCCGACCTCGCTCCTGTATGCTCCGACTCCTCATGAACCGCACCACAACCCTTCTTTTGATCTTCCTTGGCTTTGCGGCCACCTGGACACGCAGCGCCGAGCCGACGGCCGCCTGTTCCATTCACTTTGGCTGGCCTGCACCGACATCCACCTGGTTTTACAATGAAGCGACCGTGCGCAAAAGCACCACGGGCAGCTACTTCATGGTGTGCGGCTGGAACACCGGCTACTTCGGGATCCAGGAACTCGGCAATGGCCGCAAAGTGGCGATCTTCTCCGTATGGGATCCGGCCAAGGGGGACAATCCCAACAACGTGCCGCTGGAGCAGCGCGTAGAACTGCTGCATGAAGGCAAGAATGTGGAAGTCTCACGCTTCGGCGGCGAAGGCACCGGCGGTAAGAGCATGATGCCCTTTAACTGGAAAATCGGTGAGAAGGTGCGCTGCCTCGTGCAGGCAACCGTGGAAGGCGTGAAGACCGCTTATGCTGGATGGTTGTATCAACCGTCCAAGAAAGAGTGGAGGCATCTCGTGACCTTCCGCGTGACGACCGGCGGCAAGCCGCTTTCCGGTTTGTACTCATTCGTGGAGGACTTCCGCCGTGATACGAAGAGCGTGAAGGAGGAGCGCCGCTGCGAGTTCGGCAATGGCTGGGTGAAAACCACGGAAGGCAAGCTCCAGGCCATCACTGAGGGCCGCTTCACCTGTTCGAAAGCGGCGAATGAAGCCCAGGAGATCATCAATGCAGGCCCGGTGGGGAGCGCCCTGTTTCTCGCGACGGGTGGTATGGTTAAGCGTGAGGCTGAGATGGACTCCATGCTGAAGCTGCCCGTTGTTTCGCCCGCTCCTCCGAACGATCTTCCGGCGGAACTTTTGAAATAGGCATGCCTACCTGGATCGAATACTTCGCCTCGCACGGCTACGCCTTCGTCGCGCAGGACACCCGCGGTCGCTATGCCAGCGAGGGCAGCCCCCTCACACCCCGTCCCCGTCCCCGCGCCACGTCCAGGGCCAACACAACCCGTCCCCTTCAAAAGCAATTTCTCCGCCGATTAACTCGGCTGAAACCCAATCCTCCGCCTCGCCTTGCCCTTCTCCCCTGAGTGCTCCGCCTTCGCCTTCTTCACTTTGGCGATCTCCCGCTCCAGCATCTTGTGAGTCACCAACCACTTCGCCGGGTTTGCATCCGTGCTGCCCGCATGAATCGCGTTCACGCACACATTCAGAATGTCCCCGCCGCTGAGTCCCTTTGATAGCTCCGCGAGAACCGCGTAATCAGCCTTTACCCGATCCGGGTTGGGGAGATCGAGGGAAACCAGCTACCGGCGCATGGAGATGTCACTCAGAGTCACCCCCAATCTCCGCGCCACGCCCAGGGCCAATCCAAACCAGCCCCGAAAAGCAATTTCGCATCTAAGATGATGCGGACAAAAATCACCTTTGCAGCTTGTTGCTCACCGCGGCAGTGATCTGCGCTATGATTTGCGCCTCCGCTGGTGGCAGTGGCACTGCGGGCTGCAATCGATAACCGAACTCAGAAGACAGTGAGTGCACACTCTCACGGCCATGCTCGGTCCCGGCACGCCACCGTCCTCGTCGATCAGTGAATAACTTGCTCCCACGTGCCGGGGATTGGCAATTTTAAAGTTTATGGAGACAATTGCTGCCGTTTCTGCCAAAAAATAGGCCATGATTATTTACGGAACTGCGCTCTTGGCCGTGTGCCATCTGCTGGGCATCATCATTGGAGATCTGCTGGGGAGGGCGCTCGGCATGCAGACGAATGTGGGTGGCGTGGGCATCGCGATGCTGCTGCTGATTTTTGCACGCATCTATCTGCATAAGAGCGGTCGCCTCTGCACCACGTCGGAGAGCGGCGTGCATTACTGGGGCGCGATTTACATTCCGGTCGTGGTGGCAATGGCGATGCAGCAGAACGTCGTGGCAGCATTGAAGGGCGGACCGGTGGCGTTGATCGCGGCGGTGGGCAGTGTGGTGCTGTGCGGGCTGTTTGTGTCATTCATCAACCGCATGGAGCCGAAGACTGAAACTCAGGAGGAAGGCAGGTGATCTGGGAAATTCTTGAGAAAGCGGCCAAGGAGAACGGACTCGTCACCGCATTCGCTGTGGTGGGTGGGGTGATGCTGGTGTCGGGTGTGATCTCGCGAAAACTGACCCTAGGCCGCGTGCAGGGTTCGGCGATTGCCATTCTCATTGGTCTCGCGCTGGCGTATGTCGGCGGCAGGATGACAGGAGGCTCAAAAGGGCTCGCCGACCTTGCTCTGTTCAGTGGTGTCGGCCTCATGGGCGGCAGCATGCTGCGTGATTTTGCCATCGTGGCCACGGCATTTGAAGTGCATGCCGAGGAGGCGAAGAAAGCGGGCTGGATCGGTGCTATCGCGTTGCTGCTCGGCACGGTGCTGCCCTTCATCGTTGGTGTGGCGGTGGCGTGGGCTTTTGGTTATCGCGATGCAGTGAGCATGACAACCATCGGCGCTGGCGCCATCACCTACATCGTTGGTCCCGTGACAGGCGGTGCGATTGGAGCGACCTCTGACGTGATGGCGCTGAGCATCGCCACTGGAGTGATCAAAGCGATCATCGTGATGGTCGCGACGCCAATTGCTGCCAAGTTTCTGCGCCTCAAGACGCCACGATCTGCGATGGTCTTCGGCGGTCTCGCTGGGACAGTCAGCGGTGTCTCCGCTGGCCTTGCCGCGACGGATCGCAAGCTCGTGCCCTATGGTGCGCTCGTGGCAACGTTTCACACCGGGCTCGGTTGCCTCCTCGGGCCATCGTTGCTGTTCTTTATTGTCCGCGCTCTGACTTGAATCTCATGACTGAAATCCCCCTCATCGCCCGCGCTCGTGCGCATGCCACCTCCATTGCGTTTCGCTCTGGAACGTCCACGCAGACTTATCAGGACATCTTGGATCGCTCCCATGGGCTTGCTGCGGCATTGCTCGGCGAAGCAGATGATTTAAATGAAGCACGCGTCGCTTTGCTGCTGCCTGGCGGATTTGGGTATGTGGCGGCCCAGTGGGCGATCTGGCGCGCGGGTGGCATCAAGCTGCCGATTTGTCTGTCCGCCACCGAGTCGGAGTGGGAATATGCGCTCACGGATTCCAGCGTGAGCATCGTGATGACTGATGCAGCCATGGCTCCGAAGATCGCCCCGCTCTGCGAACGGCTCGGTGTGCGTTTGATGGACATTGAAGCGATCACTGCGGTGCCTGTGAAGTCCCTTCCCAGCATCTCGCCCGAGCGCCGGGCGATGATTCTTTATACCAGCGGCACGACGAGCAAGCCCAAAGGCGTGGTGACAACGCATGCCAACATTCAGGCGCAGATCGAGAGCCTCGTGCAGGCCTGGGAATGGTCCGCCAGCGACCGCATCCCGCTGTTTCTGCCAATGCATCACATCCACGGCATCATCAACGTCACCAGTTGTGCGCTATGGTCCGGGGCGATGATCGAACCCTTTGCCCGTTTCGATTTGAACGCGATTCTCGACCGCGTCAGCGAGGACGCCTACACGCTCTTCATGGCTGTGCCGACGATCTACGTGAAACTCATCCAGGCACTCGAATCCTTCTCCGAAAGCAAGCGGACGGCCATCATCGGCGGCTTCAAACGCATGCGCCTCATGGTCTCCGGCAGCGCCGCCTTGCCCGCGAGCGTGCATGAGCAGTGGACCGCCCTCACGGGCCAGAAACTGCTCGAACGCTACGGCATGACCGAGATCGGCATGGCGATCTCAAACTTGTATCACGGCGAGCGCCGCCCTGGAGCCGTCGGTGCGCCACTTCCAGGTGTCGAAGTGCGTTTAAAAGCGGAAAGCGGAAAGATCATCACCACAGAAGACATGCCCGGCGAGATTCAGGTGCGCGGCCCCGGCGTCTTCGCAGCGTATTGGAACCGCCCCGAGGCCACTGCGGAAGCCTTTAACGGGGATTGGTTCTGCACAGGCGACATGGCCGTGCTGGAACGCGGTTACTACCGCATCATGGGCCGGCTCAGCGTCGATATCATCAAGAGTGGCGGCTACAAACTCAGCGCTCTCGAAATCGAGGCCGCGCTGCTCGAACATCTGATGATCGCCGAGTGCGCGGTCATCGGCCTGCCGGATGACACTTGGGGAGAGGCCGTTACCGCCGTCTGCGTGCTCAAAGACAAAGCCACACTCGATCTGCCAACCCTCCGTGACTGGTGCAAAGGCCGGCTCTCAGTCTATAAAGTTCCGCAACGCCTGCTGGTAGTGGCTGAACTGCCCCGCAACGCCATGGGCAAAGTCACAAAGCCTGCCGTCAAGGCGCTATTCTAAGGCAGGTGACGACAAGAGCCTGTTATTATCTTTCGGGGAAAGACGGAGAGAGCATGAGAGGCGCGAAAGCCAGCCATTGCATACCGGTCACCGCCTCATGCGCCACCTTCGCCTTCCTCACCTTACAAATCTTACGCTCCAGCACCCACTGCGTCACAGGACCATTTGCCGATCGGCATCTGCGCTCGCCGCTTGAATCGCGTTCGCGGAAATATTCAGGATGTCTCTGCCGCGAAAACCGACGAAGCGCGGCTCACTTCTCGAAAGGCTTCTCAGCAGTCACTACAACAGGGGCGATGACGGACTTCCAGACGGCGTAGCCGCTGGGGAGCATGTGGATGTTTCCAGGAATGAACAATTCGGCCTTAGGCTGACCATCAGAACCAATCAACGGAGTAGTGGTGTCGATGAACTTCATCCAGGCTTGCGTCTCGCACTCCTTACGCAGGAGTTCGTTGGTCTTTCGCAGGTCGTCGATCTTCTCGAAGCGCTTGCCAGGACTGGGCACGAGGCCTAGCACGTAGAGTCGGGTCTCAGGCAGGGCCGCGTGCAGCTTGCGTTGGAGCTTCTTAAAGCTGGCCAGCACATCCTCCGGCTTGCTGCCGGCATTGATGTCGTTGCTACCCTCGTAAAGGATCACGGCACGCGGCTTGAACGCGATCGCGAGGTTGTCGATGAAGTGGTCGGCTGCCTGCGTCATCCGGCTGCCGCCGACGCCGTAGTTGTTCACACTCAAGGGGGCAAGGTCCTCCGCTGCAGTCTTCCAAAGTTCCATGTGCGAACTGCCGATACAGACGACCCCACCAGGAGAAGGCGGATTCTTACGCGCAGCAGCCAGGACTTTCTCGTATTTCGCCATTACCTTTGAGGCCGGCGACTTGTCAGTCAGAATCTCGGCTGCGGTCGCGACCGTCGCCAAAGTAAACAGGGAAAGCACCAGCAATTGCGTCGTCATGAAAGTGATCGATGCCACTTGGAAAGGGCGCTGTCAATCCACGCCTCCCCCGTCCCCCGCGCCGCGTCCAAGGCCAGTCCGCCCCGGCCCAATCAAAAGCTAATTCCTACATGAAAAGGAATGAATCTCAGGCTTGAATAACCGGGGCAGGAGCGATTCTGCGCCGCAGATGCAACGTGGTGAAGATCGCCAGTGGAATGAACACGATGCCAAACGCCGACAGCGTGGCGTAGAGCGCGTAGTGCTTGGCGGTCTGTAGCGGATCGAAGATGTATCCCGGCGGCTCGACGATTTGCATGACAAAGCGGTAGTGCATGCCGGTGAGTTTCATCACCACCCAGTGGATGCAGGAGATCATAAACCCGAACAACCCCGCACCAAGCGGCAGTGCCAACACACCCAGACCAACAGCCTGCCATCGCTTGCACCGTGCAAGCACCGGAACGAGCGCAGCCGACACAATCATCCCGGTCATCGTGCCAGAGAGGATGACGGTAGCCGCTTCGCCGGGCATGGAGAGCAATTCACTGAGGTAACCCGGCACCAGCGACCACACCGCGCCATAGAGCGATCCCCACATCAAGAAGGTTTTGATGCGGGCAGGGCTGATAGCTGGAGTTTGGTGACTGACTGGGGCCATTGTCGGGTAGTGTTTGCAGAGGAGGTGCAATGCTTAGCTAGGCATGTCAAACTTCAGCACAGAATGGGTCGCCGAGCATTTCGGTAAATCGTGCGTGTCGGCTGCCGTGACTGCTTGATGGCATGGGCTTGTCAGGCAGGCGCGAAACCCGCGATTTTGAAGGCCCATAAGCACACCAACCGAATCCCATCCATCTGAAAATTGTCAATCGATCAACTCGGCTGAAACCCGATCATCCTCCGGTTCTCCCCCTTATCCCCCGCGTGCTCCGCCTTTGCCTTCTTTACCTTGGCAATCTCCCTTTCCAGCATCTCTTGCGTCACCTGCCACTTCGCCGGATCCGCATCCGCGCTCCCTGCATGAATCGCATTCACACACACATTCAAGATGAAATCAATCGCGCTACGCTGCGATAGGATCGGACGCATGCGGTAGTATAAGAGTTAAAGTATGCGATCACGGCTAATGCTCATGGTATTGTTTCTCGGCTGGCATTCGCCCCTATGTGCCGAGTTCCTCGCAGGTGCGGCCATCACCGATGTCACCCCGAAACAGCTTCCCGTTCTTGTGAACGGTTTCTTCACGAGCCGCTCGATCAGCACGATCAGGAAGCCAGTGAGCGCCCGCTCGCTCGCCTTTTCCGATGGCACGGAAAAGCTCGTCATCGTGGTGGTTGACAGTTGCATGATGAGTCGCGAGTTGCTCGATGCCGCCAAGCAGCGAGCAAGTGAGAAGACGGGGATTCCCCATGATCGGATCCTGATATCGGCAACCCACAACCACAATGCCCCGTCCTGCATGGGGTGTCTGGGCACCGACGCCGACCCCGTCTATTCGCAGTTTCTCGCAGACAGGCTCGTCGAGGCCGTCGCCGCCCCTTTGCGAAACATGCGCCCGGCCCGGATCGGCTGGGCGGAGATCGACGCCGGAGATTACACGTCAGTGCGTCAATGGGCGATTCACCCAAGTCATGTGGAGGAGGATCCGTTCGGCAATCCCACGGTGCGGGCCAACATGTATGCCGCAGCGAAGTGGGATCACGTCACCGGGCCGTGCGGCCCGGAGGATCCCATGCTCACGATGATCTCGGTGCAGACCGTGAAGGGCGAGCCCATCGGCCTGCTGGCCAACTTCTCGATGCATTGCTTCGTCGATGTAGATGTCAGCGCGGATTATTTCGGGCTCTTCTCCGATGGTTTGCAGGCCAAGCTCGATCCGGGTAAGACAGGCTTTGTGGCAATGATGTCGCAAGGCTGCAGTGGCGACACCTGGAGGCATGACTACCAGAAATCTCCCGATAAAAACAAGGACGGGTTGACAATAGAAGGCTACTCGAACGGTCTGGTGGCCCTCGCTCTGAAAGCACTGGAGGGTATCAAATACTCGTCGCCCAAATCCATCGCGATGAAGGAGACGCGAATAACCCTGTCCTACCGGACCCCTGACAAACAGCGGCTCGAGTGGGCGCGGAAGGTCATGACCGAGGTCGGCAACCGTCAGGTGAAGTCGCTGCCCGAGGTCTATGCACGCGAGCAGCTTTTTCTCCACGACAAGCAGAAGACCGAGATCGTCGTGCAAGGGGTGCGGCTTGGCGACCACATCGGTATCTCCACGACGCCGACGGAGACCTACGCTCTGACTGGCCTGAAGATCAAGGCCGCCAGCCCCTTTGCTCATATGATGGTCGTGGAACTCGCCAACGGAGGTGACGGCTACATCCCACCTCCTGAGCATTTTCCCCTCGGCGGCTACAACACTTGGCCGGCACGCACCGCTGGGCTGGAGACCGAGGCCGAGCCGAAGGTAACCGAAGCCGCTCTGCGAATGCTCGAGGCCGTGGCGGGAAGGCCGCGAACGCAACGGTGCGCTGGCCCGGGACCCGCAGTGGCCTACACCCTCGGCCTCAAGCCGCGTGGCTACTGGCGTCTCGACGAGTGGAGCGGTCCGCGGGCTGTCGATGCGTCACCACACGGCTGCGATGCCTTCTACGAGCCGCGCGTTCTCTACTTCCTGCCGGGCCCGCACGATGCCGCCTTTGCCACCGGTGGCATCAATCGCAGCGTGCATTGCGCGGGAGGCCGAATTGCCGCTCAAATTCCAGGTATGAAAGGAAACGACATCAGCGTCTCCCTTTGGTTCTGGAGCGGCACAGCGGAAGGTCTCATGAAAAAGACCGAGTGGATCGTGTCACTTGGTGCTCCGTTCACCGGACTCGACGTTGGGGACCACATCGGCCTGCGGGACAACCCGGATGGAACCCGCGGCCTCGTCACCGCTTCATCGGTGGTCAATGGAACGTCGGGCATCGGCAGCATCAAGCGTTGGACTTGGCACCACCTCGTCGTTGTGCGCTCTGAAAGAGCCCTTCGTCTCTATCTCGACGGAGCGGAAGTCGCCTCGTCACCGAGCGACGAAACAGCCGAACACCACCCAGACAGCTTCTTCTTCGGCGGCAGTTGCACCAATGAAAGCAACTTCGAAGGCCGCCTCGATGAGATCGCCGTGTTTGATCGCGCTATCGAAGCTGACGAAGTAGCCACGCTCTCTCAAAGAAAAAACGTTCCAGCCCGCTGACATCGACCGGTCCGAATGCTTTGACGCGCATTTCTATTTTGTAGATCCCGCGGTACGCCAACAGGCTTTGCGGGCGCTCGGCCTGGGCAAGCCAGTCCAAGGCAACACTTCTTTGACGGTCGGCAATGCCGCGTGAAAGCAGAAAGACAGGCGAGCAATCTACCATTGGCTAGGTAGCGATTTGTCGACAGGTTTAGCTTGGGCGAACTGGCGAATCACTTCACACAAAACCCAATCCTTCTCCTCGCCTTCGCGCTCTTCCCCTCGTGCTCCTTCCTCGCCGCCCGCGCCTTCTCAATCTCCCGCTCCAACATCCCCTGCGTCACCTGCCACTTCGCCGTGTCCGCATCCGCGCTGCCCGCATGGATCGCATTCACGCAGATGTTCAAGATGTCCCCGCCGCTGAGACCGCGTGAAAGGGCGGCGAGATCCGCGTAATCCGCCTGCACCCGATCAGGGTTGGGGAGATGAAGGGCGAACAACTCCCGGCGCATGGAGGCGTCGGGATTGCGAAATTTGATGTGGCGCTGAATGCGGCGCAGCAGCGCGGGGTCGTAGTTCTCGAACAGGTTCGTCGTCACAATCACCACGCCGTCGAATCGGTCCAACTCCTGCATCAGGCAGTTGCGGTTCTGGTTGATGCTGGTTGAGCAGGACTCGCCGGTGGCGACGCGCTTGGAGAGCAGGCTGTCGGCCTCGTCGAAGAACAGCACCGCGTCATGTTCACGGGCAGCGGCAAAGGCGGCTTTGATGTGCTTGGCCGTGTCGCCGAGGTATTTGGAAATCACCGCGCTGTAATCCACCTGATAGAGCGGCTTACCGAGGCGCAGCGCAATGCCCAGGGCGGTACGCGTCTTGCCCGTGCCGGGCGGGCCGTAAAAGTTCAAAATGCACTTTCCTTCCTGCGGTTGGATGCTGCTTAGGTTCCAGATGCGGTCAAGGTCGGCACGGATCTCGAGCGCTCGCAGGCCGGCCAGAATGTCCGTCTTCACTTCAGCATGCAGGATCAGCTTGTCGAGTTCATGGCGCGGCTCTGGCTGCACGAGGTGGCCGACGTCAGGAGCGGGTTCCTCTTCATTGCGCTTCCGGCGGGGCGGGTTGCGATGATCATCGGCGGTGGCCGCGTCGGGCGGCAATTCGATCTCGGGGCTATGGCGGGTCAGGATGCGTGTAGGCATGGGGGTGTTGGGTTAGGATTGATGAAGACTCAGCAGGTTGCGGATGATTCAGCCAAAGATCAGTATGGCGGCCATCAGGCCGGCCAGCGCGATCCAGGCAAAGAGGTCGTTGGATGTCATGGGCGTATCAGGTTTCATGCAGCTGCCGCGCTATCCGCAGTGTGCGTATAGCAGGTGCCGCAAAAGGCTTGTTCAAGGCGGGTGGTGTCACTGCATTGCACGATCTGCCGCGCATAGGCCGGCATGCGGCGGCGCAGGATGATCATCTGCTTGGGGCTGAGGCATCCGCGCCGCTGATACTGGCGTGCGAAGCTGGTCAGTATCTCAGCATCAGGTCCGGTGAACCCGATGCCATTGCGCTCAATGGTGATTTCACGGCATTGCTCATCAGCCGTCTGGTTCTGGTAGATGCGCATTAGCGCTCGCAAGGCCCAGCGGTCGTTGCTGACAAGGCGCTGACGCAGTTGTTCGATGAGGTCTTTCTTGCTCATGGGTGGAGGGATGGGTTCAGGTTCATGACCCTTGCGGGCCGTCTCCTTGCCTCGTCACCGTGACTGCTGTTGTCGCACCGTTTAGATCACCATATTGGCGCTCGAACACCTCCATGAACCCCTGCTGCTTGAGGTTCAAATCCCACTGGTTGGCGAACTGGCGCAGGTCGCGCATGAGCTCTGGATCGCGAGCTTCGACGAGTCCCGCTGGTGTGACTTGGGCCACCACCTGATAGCAGCCAAGGTAGCTGTTCTCGAAGGTGAGCGGCGTCCATGTCGTGCCTTGTTCGGCAGGAGCCACGAGGAACGTGATCTCTGGATCGCGCATCGCGTCACCGTTCTGCTCGGCATAGTGCGCCACGCTGACTTCATAAGCCCCATTGGGATACGGACCGCCGATCACCTCAATGACCAACCGCATCAGCGGCGGGTTCTCGAGGCGCAGGTAGCGAGTGCGGACAGCTTCAAAGCCGCCGTGTTGATCAATCATTTGTTGGATGTGCTTCATGGGGTGTGGTCGAGGTAGGATTCGAGATCGGCGAGCGCGGCCCGGACACAGCCGCCGCTGCCCACGGCGATCTGGTTGGCGGTCACCTGCGGCACGGCCCATCGGGCGGTGAGGAATGCCGCCAACTCCTCGGTGGCGGGCGGCAGCAACTTGATGGCTTGGAACCGCGTCTGGAACCGCTCGGTCAGCAGATCCAATTGCAGGTTGCTCGTGCCGAGGAACGCTCGCCCCGGTGGCAACCGGTCCAGGTAAGTGAGCAGCAGGTCCTGCGCTTCACGGGAGCAGCGGTCCAGTTCGTTGACGATCTTGACCGACCAAGCACTGAACAGGCTGCCATAAGGAAGCTGCTTCATCCACTCACGCACGAGGTCCACCGTCACCTCACGCCCGTTGTAATCTTCGATGGAGAGCGGCGTGCCTGCGAGCTGCAATGCCACCAGTTCCACTACGCTGGTCTTGCCCACGCCGGGCGGACCATAGAGCAGCAGCTTCATCGTGGCGCTGGGATCGTTGGCAAGTCGCTTGGCTTTACCCGCCTGCGCCACCGCCACACGTCGAGCCTGGCCGATCAGATCCTCCGCTGTGCACGGTCGCCAGTTCATCGGCGACTGCACGGATAAGGTCGTGGTTGATTTGAGCGCACGTTCACGCGGCTTGGATGCCATGATGGACCTCCTTCCCGTGATGCGTGGAGATCGTCGTAATCGCGGCCGTGACGGCCCGTGCGCCTTTTTTGTAGAGCGTGACTGCGAGCAAATCGCCGTCGAGCCACACGGCCCAATACCGCTGGCCATACTTGGTGATGGAAAGGCGATCACTCATGGATCCAGCCCTCCCGGCGGATGCGCGCCTTCACCGAGTTGATCGACAGCTCGAACTGCACCGCCGTCTGCTTGATGGAGCCGGTGCGGCGATACGCTCGCTTCACCGCCTTCCAATCCACCAGCGTGCCGTTGGTGGTCACGCTGACGCGCTTGCGCCGTGGTTTCGGCATCGTGGTTGAGCCAATGATCTGGTCCGCAGGCGTGAACGCATCAAAGCGCTGCGGCCCTGCGGGCGGATCATCCGGCTGCACCGTGCGCAAGATGGCGAGTTGCTCCCGGACTGCCGCACTCGCAATAGGGCGGAGCATCTGCTCCATGCTGGCCGGTGGCTGGCCGCTGCGCACTCGCTGCAGGGCTTCCGCCAGCTTCGCATCCACGATGCTCTGGATGAGTTCGATGGGGATTTCGGTGATCGCATAGACCACCCCAGTGAGTGATTGCAGCCCTAGCAGGGCCTTCATCTGCTCTCGCGCCTCACGCGGGGAGTCAGCCTCCACACGGTCATCGAAGAGCACTTGGCCAGCACGGCTGGCGATCAGTTTGAACAGTTTCATATCGGTTTCGTTTTGGGTTTGGGTTAGCAGGCAAAGAGGCAGGATTGGTGGCGTGGGCGGTGATCCGCAGGCTGCGTAGCCTTGCGGCGTGCTTGAGCAGACCGCAGGCGTGGCACGAAGAACGTGTTGCTCACCTGCATGCCGCCCCACGCCTCCCATGGGCCGAACAGGCGGGTTTCATGAGCATTCATCCACACCCAGCGCCCCGGCAGTTTGTGCAGCGACTCGGGACCGGTGGTGTGGACCACGAGCGCCGCTGCGCGCGTGTCGCTCATCGGTCCTACAGGAAGAGGCTCCTTGCGGTGCTGCGCCAATCGCTTGAGCGCGTCTTCATACCCGCTCCACGTGCCGTTGTGGAACAGCACCGTTTCCGCCATGCCAGTGAGGCTGGTGGAGGCCTTCGGGGTGACAGGAAACGGATGGCACAGCCGCGCATCTACACCGCCCACGCTGGCCCAGCGGAAGTGAATGACCACTTCGCCCTCCAACTTCTTGAGCAGGGTCACAAGCTCGCCTGTGCTCAGGTTCTTCTGCCACCGCACGCGGCCACCTTCCCGCCATGCGACGCCCGCGCCGTGCGGGTTGGCTTCATGGCAGGCATACAGCACCTCGGACTTCGGGCGCACATTTTGAGGACATATCAGGATCACACACATATCAGTTTCTCTTTCTAGGGTTCAGGTTCGTTGTTCTTGGTTTGGCCCGTCTATACGCATACTGCGTATAGCTTGGGCAAAGGCTTAAAGGTTGGCATCGGGGTAGCGTTCATCGAACTGCTGGCAGAGCCGCTGCGCATTCTTGCGGTAGTGGCGGAACTCCGAGTGCAGCTTGCCGAAGAGCCCAAGGGCG
>CAILZI010000137.1 GCA_903838675.1 uncultured Verrucomicrobiota bacterium | reverse complement strand
GCACTCCAAATCAAGCCGCTTCCCGCCCTCAGTCAGCACACTTCACTTCAAAACTTCAACCGTCCATGGGATGCCTGTGATTTATGATTTATGATTTTTTTGAGATGGGGGTGGGTGTGGAAGTTTCTCATGGGGTGGTGGAAATGCGAGGGGGAATGAGGAGTGGGACGTGGGCGAGGGGGAATGAGGAGGGGGACGTGGGCGTGGGCGCAGCGAGGTGGTGGAAGATTGGGTCCGCGCTCAATGAGCACAAAAAAAATACCAGCCGTGGGGCGACCCATGGGCTGGTATTTTCTGCTATCCTGATTGGCCTGGGGCCTAGACTTTTTCGTGCGCGGTGGTTCCGGCTTCGGCTTCTTCCTGTGGAGCTGTTTCGGCGGCGGCTTCTGCTGGCAGGGCGAGCTCGGCTTCCACTTCTTCGGGGGTGGCTGCGACGTCCTCTTCTTCTGCTTCGACCTCGGCTTCAACCTCTGCATCGGCTTCAGCCTGGGCTTCGACTTCTGCTTCCGCTTCCGCTTCAGCTTCGACTTCGTCCTCCGTCGAGGAGGACTCGGCGTCTGCCAGTGCCTGGGCTTCGTCTGCGGCGATGGCTTTGGCGACTTTGGGTTTGCGGGGCTTCTTTACGGCGACTTTTTTGACGGCGGGCTTGGCGACGACGGGGGCGGCATCGGGGTCCACGACGGGCGGGAGCGAGGGGAGGAGGTAGATGCTGCAGTTGCAGCAGAGAACGAGCTCGGCGTCTGCATGGCGCATGTCGGCAAGCTGGCCGCTGGGGAGGGCGAGATTGCAGCCGCCACAGGTGTTGTTGCGCATGCGTGCGGCGCCGCGCTTGCCACGGGAAATGCGGGTGTCGTAGTGGATGAGAACGGAGGCCGGGATGCGCTCGCGCACGCCTTTGGAGTCCTTCGTGAGCTCGATGCTGCGGGCGCTTTTGGGCTCGAGGCGGCGTTTGGCGAGGTCGATGTCGCTGAGCTGGGCGAGGTCTTCAAGGAGCGTGGCGGTGGTGGTCATGGGCAGGTAGGTGCGGTCTGGGGGCGGTTGGGTTGTCAAAGAGCAGGACACGAGGAGAGGGATGCCTCGTGGTGAGGGCGGCGGAAGATCGCCCGCAATGCCAGCGCGCTTGTTCATGCGCGGGCGGGTCCACCCACGGGTATCAGGCATGGTGTGGAGGTGATAAGCAAGCGGCATGGCCTGCGATGATTGGGGGGCTAAAATGAGCGCGTGAAATGCAACTCAAATTATGAAGGATGAATTATGAAGGATGAAAAGCCGGAGGGAGCAGAAGCCATTGATTGACGCCTCAATGAGACCCGTCATTTTCTCCTGATGAAAGACATCTGGAATCGAATGGAGGCATGGCTGCAAGCGAATGCGAAGGAGGTGCTGCTTGGGCTCAATCCGCCAGCCACTCTGGAGCAGATAGCCGCAGCGGAGGCGGAACTGGGCATCTCTTTTCCGCCGGACGTGGCGGAGACCTTTCTGATTCACAACGGGCAGGATTCCAACACTCCATGGCTGCTGGACGGCTGGGAGTTTATGTCCTTGGAACGCGTGGTGGATGAGTGGAAGGTGTGGAAAGACCTGCTGGATGGCGGTGATTTCGATGGCGAAGGCATCTCAAGCGAATCAGACGGGCATACCGTGACGGACTGGTGGAATCCGCGCTGGATTCCGCTGACTTACGATGGCGCAAGTGATCATCACTGTCTGGATCTGGCTCCAGGCCCTCTCGGGAAGAGCGGGCAGATCATTCAGATGTGGCATGATGACGACAGCAGACCTCTTATAGCACCGAGTTACCGTGAATGGTTGAACGGGCTCGTGAATGACTTTGAGGCCGGGCGTTATGAATTGAGCGCCGAATATGGCGGCATCGTGAAGCGTGGTTCGTGAAAAAGCGTCGCAAGGTGCCAGGGGCGTGAACAGCGCGCGTGGGGATTGCAAACTGAGAACTGAGCCGAACAGAGTGAGACAGACGACTGGAAGGAGCCCAAAGGGTGAGCGCAGCGAGTCAAAACTGAGAATTGAAAATTGGCCGGAGAGGAGAGACCGGCGCGGCTTTTACTGCTCCCCTGCCCTGAGGCATTCTTCGATGCGGTGGGTGATGAAGGTGCGCTCTGCGGGGAGGGTGGCGAGGGTCTTGGCGTGACGGAAGTGGGCGAGGGCGGCGGTGGTGTGGCCGAGCTCTGCGGCGAAGGTGCCGCGCATGGCGTGGTAGAGGTGGGAGATCTCGAGGACGGCGCGCTGGGAGATGGCATCGAGCGCCGCAAGGCCGGCCTGGGGGCCGTGGACGCGGGCGACGGCGACGGCGCGGTTCATCTCGGTGACGGGCGAGTGCGTGAGGGTGAGGAGCTGATCGTAGAGATGGAGAATGCGGGGCCAGTCGGTGGCGGCGGAGTCTGCGGCGAGGCAGTGGGTGGCGGCGATGCTGGCCTCGATGTGATAGACGCTGATGGTGCCGCCCTGCGCGGCGTGGTGGAGGCAGGTGATCCCTTGATGGATGAGGGACTGATCCCAGGTGCTGCGATCCTGCTCATGGAGACGGAGGAGATGGCCGGCGTCATCGGTGCGGGATTTCAGGCGTGCGGCATTGAGGAGCATGAGGGCGAGGAGGGCGAAGGCGCGGGGCTCCTGCGTGGCGGGGTGCTGGGAGACCAGGGTGACGAGGCGGATGGCTTCGTGGCAGAGGTCTTCGCGCACAAGAAGGTCTCCAGTGGAGGCTTTGTAGCCTTCATTGAAGAGGAGGTAGAGGGTGTGGAGGACGCCGCTGAGGCGGGTGCTGAGATCCTGGGGATCTGGCACGACGAAGGGGAGCGCGAGCTCGCGGATGCGCTGGCGTGCGCGGACGAGGCGCTTTTCAATGGCGGCCTGGCTGGTGAGGAAGGCGGCGCCGATCTCTGCGGGGCTGAAGCCGCAAAGGGTGCGCAGGGCGAGCGCGGTCTGCGCATCGGTGGAGAGATCGGGATGAAAGCAGACGAACATCATGCGCAGGGTGTCGTCTGCAAAGGTGTCGTGCGTCATGGGGTCGGGTGGTGCGGAGAGCCAGCGCTGGTGCTCGGCGGCGATGCCGTCTTGTTTGTCGTTCCAGCGCTGCTCACGCTGAAGGGCATTGAGGGCGAGGTTTTTGGCCACCTGGGTGAGCCATGCTGCGGGATTGTCCGGCACGCCACGGAAGGACCAGATCTGCAGGGCGCGGAGGAGGGCCTCCTGCACCATGTCCTCTGCAAGCTGGAGGCGATGGGTGCCGAGATGCGCGGTAAGGGTGGCGACCACCTTGGCGCCTTCATGGCGGAAGAAGTGGCCGGCCACCTCACCGGCGCTGGCAGCGTGCTGGCTCATGCGGGATCAGCAGGCCTTGAGCTCGGCGATTTGACGCACTTCGAGCTGACCGCCGTCTTTGACCATGGGGCTCTCGGCGGCAATCTTGACGGCCTCATCCATGGTGGCGACGTTGACGATGAAGAAGCCACCGACGGCTTCCTTGGACTCGGCAAAGACACCGTCGGTGACGGTGCCGCCGGAGACGACTTTGCCCTCGGAGGTGAGGGGCTGGGCGGCGGTGAAGATGCCCTGCTGAGTGAGCTTTTCGATCCAGGCAAAGACCTCGGTCATGTGGGTCTGCATTTCTTCGGGTGAGCGTGCGCCTTTGCCGGATTCGTGGTCTTTGCAGGAGCCGCGAACGAGGAACATGAACTGGGGGCTGGAGGAGGTGGTCATGGGTGGGTGCTGGAGGGTGAAGGGTGGAGGGAATGTCTCTGGCGAAGGTGCTGCATGATGCGCCGCACGAGGCAAAATGCGAGCGTGCAGATGCAGAGCGCGGTGAGGCCGCGCATGAGGAGGTGGGCGGAGGTGTAGGAGAGGGTGACGCCGGTGCCGAGGGCCACATACGCCGCGAGGCACATGGGGCACTTGGGCATGAGGGCGAGGAGTGTGCCAGGCAGGAGGAGGGCGGCCACCTCCCGAAGGCGGCGCAGCGGGGTGCTGCGCCGGGGCACACCGCCAGCCGCGCGGGGCTGGCGGTGGCAGCAGGGGGAGGCGCTCATACGAGGACGGCCTCCTCCTTGGGCTGGCAGCTGCATTTGGCCGCGCCGGTGCCGTAGGCGTCATGGTAGCGGACCCACTCCATCGTGAACTCAAGGCCGTCTTCATCGCGGCCTTTGGGGGTGAGATCGAGGATGCGGTAGGTGCCCATCATGAGCTCGACGCCACGACCATAAACTGAGTAGGTGTGGTAGATGGTGCCATCTTCATCCTTGAAGAAGACGCTGATGCCGGGGGCCTCGGTGCTGCCGAAGGAGCGGGAGGTGAAATTGTAGTCCACCTTGCCGCTGGCGACTTCGGCTTCGGTGAATGAGACGTGGAAGTCTTGATTGAAGGTGCTGCCCTGGGAGGAGACCCAGCCGAAGCGCCAGCCCATGCGCTGCTTGAAGGCCTGGATCTCGGCCAGGGGGGCGCTGGAGACGGCGAGCATGGTGGTGTCTCTGGCGGCGAGGTGGGGCAGCATGCCGTCGGTGTGATCTGCCATGTAGGAGCAGCTCTGGCAGCCTTCCTCCCAGCCGGGCCCGAGCATGAAGTGCTGGATGACGAGCTGGCTTTTTCCGGCGAAGAGGTCGGCGAGGGAGACGGGGCCGCAGGGGCCCTGGAACTGGTAGTCTTTGCCGATCCTGACCCAGGGGAGTGCGCGGCGCTTGGCGCTGAGGGCATCCATCTGGCGGGTGAGCTGCTTTTCCTCTTCGAGGAGTGCTTTGCGGGCGGCGAGCCATTCGGCGGGGGATGCAATGGTGTGTTTCGTTTTCATGGTCATTGGGTGTGTGTTTGAGTTCGTTTGTGCCGGGTGCGATGAGCGTCCCGTTCAATGACACGACAAACGAACCGCGCCGGGGAGGACAGGGGGGACGCTTTTTTTGGAAAAAAGTTTTCCGGGGGGGCGGAGGAGGATTTTGAGAAAGTGTCCGGCATCTTGGTGAAGTGGGTGCAGTGTGTGGGGCGGTGCCGGACTGCGGTGCTCCCCTTCCCTCTTTTTACTGCGATGAATTCTTTCTCTGACTACCTGACGAGCGGCCATGCGTGGCTGTATGTGCCTGTGGCGATTTTGCTGGGGGCGCTGCATGGGCTGGAGCCGGGGCACTCGAAGACGATGATGGCGGCGTTTATCATCGCGATCCGCGGGACGGTGTGGCAGGCGGTGCTGCTGGGGCTGTCTGCGGCGATGTCGCACTCGCTGCTGATCTGGGTGCTGGCGGCGGTGGCGCTGCACTACGGCGGGCAATGGAATGCGGAGACGGTGGAGCCGTACCTGCAGCTGGGCTCTGCGGTGCTGATCCTGGCGCTGGCGGTGTGGATGTTTGTACGGACACGCCGCGAGGTGGCGGAAGCGGAGGCGCATGGGCTGGGGCACGCGCATTCTCATGGGCATGATCACGGACATTCGCATGACCATGGGCACGAACATCATCATGAGCATCATCATGAGGATGCGCCTGCGTTTGAGCATGAAGTGGCGATGCCGGCGGGGTTTAAGGTGCGGAGTGTGAAGGCGGCGGGACCGCGCACGCATGGGGCGCATGGGGGGATGCTGCTGGACACGGGGCATGGGTGGCTGGAGATCGCGGTGTTTGAAGACGGGGTGCCGCCACGCTTTCGCATTCACCCTTGCACGGCGAGCGGTGCTGCGGTGCCGCTGCCGAAGGGAAATCAACTGACGCTGGAGACGGCGCGGCTGGATGGGAGCACGCAGTTGTTCAAGTTTGAAGCCGCAGGGACCTACTGGGAGGCGACGGCGATGCTGCCGGAGCCGCATGAATTCATGGCAACGCTGACGCTGGGCCACGCGGACCATGCGCATACGTACCGGCTGAAGTTTACGGAAGCGGCACACGGACATGAGCATGGCCACAGCCACGCGCCGGTCGTGGCGGAGGAGGTGAAGCCGGAGGGGGATGTGTACCAGGATGCGCATGAGCGAGCGCATGCGGAGGACATCGCGCGGCGCTTTGGCAGCCGGAATGTGACGACGGCGCAGATTGTGATGTTTGGGATCACGGGCGGGCTGATGCCCTGCCCTGCGGCGTTTACGATTTTGCTGGTGTGCCTGCAGCTGAAAAAGGTGGCGCTGGGGTTTGCGATCGTGGGGGCGTTCAGCTTTGGCCTGGCGCTGACGATGGTGACGGTGGGCGCGGCGGCGGCGTGGAGCGTGCAGCGGGCGCAGAAGCGCTTCAGCGGCTTTGGCGAGTGGATGCGCAAGGCACCGTATGTATCCTGCGTGCTGCTGACGGTGCTGGCGGGCTACATGGCCTGGGCCGGATGGCATGGGCTGGTATACGGGCACGGGCATGCGCACTGAGGTGCGGGCAGTCCATGGTGGAATGGCCGGAGCATTGAATCAGCGCTCCGGTTCATTTGTCATGATGCCATGCTTATAACTGCGGCTTTCGAGGATCTCGTGGAGTGCATGTACTGACCAGCCTGAAGAAAGCGGTGGCGGCACCTCCCACTTTGCAGTGGCACGGGGAAAGCTACTGGTAGGTGTTCGCGGCGGCACGCTTTGAACTGAGCACCATGCTGCGGCCTTCTGTTTCTGAGATGTGCTGAATACTAACCCGACCTCTGAGCCACCCCATTTTGACACTCACCTGGACAAAGTAGTTTCTGCCCGACTGTACGTTCAAAGTGGTCTGCTCAACATTTTCGGTCGCGGTCACAATCAACGTGTGCTGACCAGAAGGAACGCTGAGCAGCTGGTAGGTATTCGTTGAGAGTGCACCGGCGATGCGGCCATCAAGGATGGTCTGAAACACCAGTGCTGAGCCGACGCCGAAGCCGCGGGTGATGTAAACATTGGCCCTGCCAGGTGGTGGAGTGAACTGCTTGGCCTCGGAATCGGCCGATGCGGAGGACATGGGGACGGTGGAACAACTGGCAAGGAGAAGGCTGCCGAGGGCAATGGTGAAAAGGCTCAGAGTTTTCATGGCTGGTACTTTCTTGTTTGAATGTTCTGACTGGGTCACCAAATTCGTAATGTGCCAGACTCTGGTAGCAAGGTGTATTCACCTGCGCGGGCCAGTTGGGATCAAGAGACACACAGCGGAGCGCAAGAAACACTCGACACGGTGACCGGGTCGTTCGCTGGGACAGCTTTGGCAGTTCCGGGGATTTCAAGATTTGAACTCACGCCCAAAGGAACCTGCAAGCGGCCTTGAACAAGGTGTGGCACTGCGCCACCCTGCCTGTCACGCTTTGTCTGAACCGGATCTCCTCATGAAAAAATTTGCTGTCATTGTTCATGGTCAAAACTTTCTCATTCAGGATCAAGAGGACAAATTTCCGGGCCTGAGGGAGTTTTACATTCATGCGTTTGTTGAGTCTGACACCGCCACGGAGGCTGAGGGCATGGGGCAGGAACTAGTGAGAGATCTGCTCAAGGTCAGAAAGATGGTGAGGAATCCGCCTGAGAACGCGCCTACGCTTTTGATCGATGAAAGCGCCGAGCTTTCCGAGTGGCCGGAGTGTACACGACCGCTGAGCGGGTTTGTGTTTATCGAAGCGGCGAAGAAGGGCTGAAGGACCTGTCATTTCGCGGCACCCAGATTCTCAGGGGAGAAGCGGTGGCGTCGGTCGGCGATATCATCGAGCCATTTTTTAGCCCCGGCGTGGCCTAATACCGCCGCTTTGGCGAACCAATGCTCCCCTTTTGTGTAGTCGAGTCGGAGCATTTCATAGTACAAGGCCAGCTTGTAGGCCGCGTCGGCATTGCCTGCCTCTGCCTGATCCATGAGAGTCTTTCTTTCGGCATCATTCAAATCAAACTCCACCACGGAGGGGCGCGCGCCGGCGTGACTGTCCGGGGCATTCGTTTTCCTGATTTTTTTAAAGATGATGAAGCCCAAGCCAAGGACAAGCAGCAAGGCCAGGAGTGCGTGGAAGGGTTTCATTTTCATGGGAGGTTTTTTAACGAGCAATGGTGGCATGAGCAAAATCAAAAGTGGCATCAGCTTGTGGATTAAGCGGAGCTTGCATTTGAGCAGCGGAGGTGGAGCGTGTTGGTGTTCCACCGGTCCAGTCACCACCCCTCAACTGCTGCATTCTATGAATCCTGCCGAACTGATTCAGAAACTGATCAAGAACACCATCCGACGTGCGGTGCAGGAGAGTGTGGTGATCGCGGTGTTCGCCTCGAGTTTGCAACAGGCGGTGGTGGGCAGCGCGGCGTATTACGGCAGCCTGATCATTTTGATCGGCTCGGGTTTCATCGCGGGCGTGCTGTGGTCGTTTGCGCTGAGCTACCGGCTGCTGCGCGTGCACCCGGAGACGGACACGGGATTCTGGCAGGAGGCGTTTCAGACGCAGGCGCGGCTGCTGCGGATGGTGCCACTGTGGTACCTGGCGCCGTTGTGCACGGGCGTGCTGCTGTTTACCGCGCCTGAGAAACCGGGTGAGATAGGGTATTTCATGAGCATGCTGGGCACGGTGGCTGTGCTGTTTGCGGGCATCACATGGCTGAACCGCCATGCGGCGGCGAAGATCGAGGAAGACGCGCAGGCGCTGGCGGCGTAGCGGAGCGGAAGCATGATGAAGCTGCGCAAGATCTTCTGGCTTTGCCTGCTGGCGGCTTACCTGATGCTCAGTGTGAAGCTGGCGGTGGGGCTGGTGCTGCCTGCGCTGAGACCGCATGGAACAGACGCCACGGGTGCGCTGTTTTATGCCGAGATGTATGGGCCGGTGCGTGCCGCCCTGTCCTCCCTCATCTTGTCATGGCTGGTGGGTTTCATGGCGTGCGCGTGGGGGCTGCGCCAGGCGTGCAGGAGAGCGGATGTCTAAAGACGCGCGATGGTTTGTGCGTTCGCCTACCCGAGAATGATGACGCAGAGGCGCGGGGTGCCCGGGATGGGTGCGCTGGGTTTCATGGGACGTTGGGTTCCGTTGCTTCATCACAGCTTGCAGGGCGGCCCTCCGGCCCAAGGTATCATGCAGTCCGTGGGAGACTCCTGCCCACAGTGCTGGCAGTGCAAGTAGAGGCGCCTCTTGCGGCCACCGTAACGGCCAATGGGCTGCTGGCAATGCGGGCACTGCAGGGATGTGTAAAAACGATCCATTCTCTGCATGTGTGGAAAGATGACAAAGAGCCCGACCAAGAGTATACCGACGACGCCAAACCACGTTACTCCCACGTGAAAACCGATCAACTGGCAGCCAAAGGGGATGAGCAGCGTCAGAGCCATGTGGAGAAACGTGAACTGCGAATTCAGCGCGCGCGCACGATCAGCGCATTCGACCACGGGAGTCTGGGATGCGGGCGGCATGGAAGGGGTGGGGGGCTACGGGGAAACGGGTGCTGAAGAGCGAGCGGGCTGAGTGTGTGCAGCTCGCATGTAATCACCGGGCAGCTCCTTCACAGGGCACCAAATGACGGCCCAGCTGTGGAATAGGCCCATCTCATAAATGGTCTTGAATGCCTTGTCTGGCCTGCTGTCGCTCGCGTGACTGAATCCAGCCATGGTCTTCCCGATGAACTGGTCCGTGGCCACGCCTTTGAATGTGTGAGGCCGCATGAACTCACGCGCTGAAACTCTGCGGCAAGGGGGAGAGTCGTCAGTGGCACATGCAACGATGAAAAAAGATGCTGCCGAGCCGAGGAGGTTGCTGAGAACTCGATGCTTCATGCTGACGGCGGCGGGTTCAGTTTGCTGGCCATGTACTGCCGAAACAGATCGGCATCTCTTGGAGGATAGTAAAGGTGGCGTCCGTCAAAATCGATGCGGAAGTGTCCCATGGACGACATGCAGGGTGTGAACTCCCGCGGCGGGAAGAGCGGCCAGAGCCAGCCCTGAAGAATCAATTCCTCCCGGCCCACTTCACGGACAGAAGTGATCTGATCCCAGGGGATAAGCCGAGGGGCTCCAAACAAGCGATGAAGACGCAAGCCACGCTCTGAAGCTGAAAGTGACCAGACCGTGAACGCCAAAAAGCCGAGGTAAACGACCAGAAAGGCTGCGGCGGCGGCGATGAGCGATTGTGTCAGGAGAAAGACAAGGACTGCAGGCAGCCCACAGAGGATGGCGACAAGCAGCAAACCAAACAATGTCGCAAGCAAGGCATCGAATACGCCCTGAGTGACCACTTTGGGTGGGAAGGTCATCTCGACCATGGAAGAGGGCGTCTTGGGTTCGTGACTCATGGCGAGAGGTGCTTGTTTGTTGGATGCGCCAGCGACTCAATGGGCCGGTGGGTGGTCGGCTGCATGGATGATGCTTTTAGTGCACGGGTGGATTACATTCAACGCAAGAAGGCCACAGAGTTAGGCCGCCCCTTCAGGGCTCCAGAATGAATGGTGGACGGAGAACCCAAGGCGATGCCCTGGGCAGCGATATGGCGCACCTTTGGTGCTTAGGATGAATGGGTGATCACAATTCCGAGGGCGGGTGACAAATGACTGGCAACTTTTTCATTCTTACCGCTCGACCAATGCGACTGCAGGAACATCTTCGCGAGATGATCCGCCGGTCGTTTTGTGTATTGTTTGCGCACTGGTCTCGTTTTCCTACACTGCTCGGCACTTCAATTTCAAAACCATGGATGCGCGCATCAGCACAACGGCTCTTTTTTCAGGACTTCTGACGCTGATCAGTTCTTGCGCGCCAACTCCGACTGATTCTGCCGATGATCGAATGCCGCCTTCGATGGGGCGTTACATTGAGATGAAAGCAGTCGATCCCTATAGGATTCGAGTGCCTATTGAGGGTCTACTTATCAAGTGTTCAGGGTGCATCAAATTCCAAAAATCCGGCAGGGCGTTTTTCAAAAGAACAATAGTCGTCGAAGCCTGGCCGTTCTTCGTTGATCCTGAGTTCCCTTCGATTGGCATCATTAGTTTTGCGCCGTCGGTTTGCGGGCAGTTACCAAGGTTCAACCTTCCGGTTGGCAGGCGCATTACGATTATAGGAAGACTGTATGATCAGAATGGCGTTGATAAACAACCGCCTCAGAATCGGTGCCTTATAATGTCTGATGTACAATACTATAGAATCGAAGAGTGATAAATTACCAGGCTAGAACGGCTCTCGGTTAAGGACGATGTCCGTGGGTTTTTGGATCATGCGGCACGGTCTTGGCATGGCGGAGCGAATGGCAGACGCTGCTGGTGCGCGCCGTGTGCGGCGGGGTGCTGGGTTTGCTTCCTGGACTTGATGACCAAACCCAGGGAAGCGCTCGCCAAGGCTTGGCATCCCTGGGCTCAAATTCGCAACAC
Organism: uncultured Verrucomicrobiota bacterium; assembly: GCA_903838675.1. GTDB lineage: Bacteria > Verrucomicrobiota > Verrucomicrobiia > Verrucomicrobiales > Verrucomicrobiaceae > Prosthecobacter. The sequence continues at coordinate 7,181 of CAILZI010000137.1, read as the reverse complement.
CGTTGGTGTTGAAGAAGACTGATGAAGGAAGGGCACAAGCGGTCGACTCGGCATCTTAACCGTGTGCCCTTCTTGCCTGGCACCATTTTAGAACCTACCACCATCCACCATGAACTGCTGGGCGGTGCAGGCGGCGCCGTCGTCGGCGGCGAGGAAGAGGACCATCTGGGAGAACTCGGCGGGGGTGATGCGGCGCTTGAGGGCTTGATCGCGCAGGGTGCCGGCTTCGCCTTCGGGGGACCACCATTTGGTGAGCTGGCGCTCGGTGGGGACCCAGCCGGGGAGCACGGTATTCACGCGAATGCCATGGGGGCCGAAGGTGCGGGCCATGGTGCGGGTGATGCCTTCCACGGCGGACTTGGCGATGGCGTAGCCGGGAAAGAAGTCTTCCTGCATCATGTAGCTGCTGGAGCCGATGTTGATGACGGAGCCGTGGGCGGCGGTGATCATCTGCGGGGCGAGGGCCTGGATGGCGAAGAAGTAATGGCGGAGGTTGGTGTTGATGCGGTTGTCGAAGTACTCGGGGGTCACGTCCTGCCATTCGTGGCGGTCGTCGTTGGCGGCGTTGTTGACAAGGACGGTGACGCTGCCGAGATCGCGAATGGCGGCAGCGCAGGCGGCTTTCAGCGCGTCGATGTCGAGGAGATCGACCTCATAGAACAAGGGTGTGTGCTCTGCGCCGGAGTATTTGCAGCGCTGGATGGTGGCATTTGCATAGGGGACGTTTTTGTCCACGAAGGCGACGCGGCTGCCCTGGCGGGCGAACTGCTCGACGAGCGCACTGCCGATGCCATCGGCACCGCCGGTGATGAAGACGGTGCGGTCTGCGAGCGAGGGATAACGGGCGTATTGGGCGGGCATGAGCGATCAGTTTTCGATCTGGCTGACGAGCTTCTTGAGGAGGTCGGTCTTCGCGGTCTTGGCCTTTTCGATCTCTTCGGGTGTGCTTTCTTTTTTGGGCGTTGGCAGCGTGCGATAGGCATCGCCATCAGCGGCCATCTCAGTGGCCCAGGCGGGGTCGGCCTTGGCTTTGGCGAGGGCTTTGGCCTCCAGCGCGGCGGCGTCGAGCTTGAGCATGGTGCCTGCGGTGGCGGCGATGGATTTGAGCGCCTGCTGGGCGGAGACGGCGGGGTTCACCTCGGCGGGGCCGTCGATGAGCTTGAGCGCCCAGCGGATGCCGGCGGTGATGTGCTGCTGATAGGTGGCGTCGGTCCAGGTGGAGGCGTTGTGGCCGAGGTTGGTGTAGAAGAGGCGGCCGTCTCCGACATTGCGCACCCAGGAGACGGGGACGTGGTAGGGAGCCTGGGGCTGAGACTTGGCCATGTCGATGCTGAGGAGGACGCGCACGGATTCTGGATTGAAGTGGGTGTATTGATAGATCTCGTCCTTCCACTGAAACTCGGGCTGGAACATGGCGACCACGGGATGGGAGGGCTCATGATTGGCAAAGGTGTAGGTGCCGCCGCCGCCCCAGGGATGGCCGGCGAAGCTGCCATTGATCATGTCATAGTAGGACTGCATGTTTTTGAGGGTGTCGGTGGCCGCATGCATGCCGATGAAGGCCTTGCCGGACTTCACCCAGTTTGCCAAAGCATCGCCATCGGGCAGCGGCAGGTCGCCGGTGGTGTTGCAGAAGATGACGCCGTCGAGAGTCGCGAGATTGGCAGCGCTCAGCTTGGTGGCGAAGAGCTCCTTCACTTTCGCATTCCATGCGCCTTGCTCGCCTTTGGCCTTCTCTTCGGCGGCTTTGTATTTCACCTCTTCATCGACCCACTGCGCATCGGTCATCAGTTTGGTACGCACGGGCTTGGGACCTGCGTTGGGCTTTGGGCCGGGCTCGCTGAGGAACTCAAAGGCGAAATCTCCCCCGCTCTTCTCGGCGAGTTCTGGCAGAACCTTCTCTGCGGCCTCAATGGCGGGCCCATGGCGGAAGCCGGCCGTGATGGTGACAACGAGGAGCTTCTTCGGCGCTGCGGTGGCGACGCTGGAAAACGCGAACAGACCGAGTGCGAGGGCGGTGAGAAAGGCGGAGGGTTTCATGGTTGGAGGGGAGAGAGGTGAGACAAACGGTGGTTGTGGGAAAAAATACAGGGGAAATGGAGAGAGGTGGGCGTGGGGCGCTGCGGGAGTTGGGATTGTAAACTGGGAACTGAAAACTAGGAATTGCAAATTGGCCGGAGGCGGAGGCCGGGAGAGTGCGGTGGCCATTCGGCTTTTGATCAGGTATGAAACAGCGCTTTGAAAGCCATGATGACCCGCTTTAACCGAGTGTCATTCATGCCGGATGATTCCCGCCCAGGGAAAGAGAGATCTTGGCGACGGCGTATGATGATACGCTTCAGACGGTCCCGCCAACAAGCAACCCTCGTACGTCATGCTCAAAATCCTCGCTCCTGCTGATCATGCCAGCCCGCTTTGTGACGGTGTGTCGCGGCGGAACTTCCTCAAAATTGGCGGGCTCGGCTCGATGGGGCTTTCATTGCCGAAGCTGCTCGCGCTGGAGTCTCAGGCTGGCATTCGCAGTTCGCACAAGTCGGTGATTCTCATCTACCTCGTGGGCGGGCCGCCGCATCAGGACATGTTTGACCTCAAACCGAATGCGCCGCGGGAGATCGCGGGACCGCACAAGCCCATCGGCACGAATGTGCCTGGGATTGAAATCTGCGAGCTCTTCCCACGTATGGCGAAGATGATGGACAAGTTCACCATCATTCGCTCGCTCGTCGGTGCGCAGGCGGGGCATGATGCGGCGCAGTGCTACACGGGCCATGTGCCCACGGGTGTGGCGCCGCCGGGCGGATGGCCGCAGTTTGGCAGCGTGGTGAGCAAGCTGCAGGGTGCCCAAGATCCGGCCGTGCCGCCTTTTGTGAGCATGTGCTACGAATGCACGCACGGCCCCTACAACGAGCCCGGCCCCGGCATGCTGGGCTCTGCGAGTGCGGCCTTTCGCCACACGGGCCCGAGCCGTGGGGATCTCACGCTGCAAGGCATCACGTATGATCGCCTGGCGGATCGTGCGCGGCTGCTTTCCAGCATCGACAAATTCCGCCGTGATGTGGACTCCAGCGGTCGCATGGAGGGCATGGATTTCTTCACGCAGCAGGCCATGGGCGTGCTCACGTCATCGAAGCTGGCCGATGCGCTGGATCTTTCCAAAGAGGACCCGCGCCTCGTCGCGCGCTATGGCACTGGGGACACGGTGAAACGCATCGACGGCAACGGCGCGCCGCGCGTGCCGCAGAGTTTTCTCACCGCACGCCGCCTCGTCGAAGCGGGTGCGCGTGTGGTCACCGTGAACTATAGCAAGTGGGACTGGCATGGTGGAGCAGGAAATGACATCTTCACTCGCGAGCGCGAAGATTTTCCTATTTTTGATCAAGGCATCACCGCGCTCATCGAAGATCTGCACCAGCGTGGCATGGACAAGGACTGCACCGTGCTGGTGTGGGGAGAATTTGGCCGCACGCCCATCATCAGCCCGCAAGTGGGGCGTGATCACTGGCCGCGTGTGGCGATGGCCCTGCTCGCGGGTGGTGGCATGCCGAATGGGCAGGTTATCGGCTCGACCGATCGTCTTGGTGGCGAGGCCGACAGCCGGCCGGTCACCTTCCCCGAAGTCTTTGCCACGCTGTATCGGAACCTTGGGATTGATGTGAACACGGCGACGGTGACTGATAATAAGGGCAGGCCGCATTACCTTGTGGAAGGTGGAGCGCAGCCGATTAAGGAGTTGATTTGAGGTGGGGGAGAAGATTAGGCCGGGCGGCTTTGACTCAGGCACGTCAATCATCCGCTGCTCACCCCCATGAAGCCGTTGCTGCCTGTAATTCTCGCAGCTCGCAAACTCACAGGCATCTCTTGAAATTGACCCAGGTGCCTCTTACACTTCGCCCCATGAGTGCAATCACTGCCACCCTTGACCTGGAAGACGACATGACAGCCGTTGTGACGAACATGCTTCGTCAGTTCCCGAAAGGTTCTCGCGTGAAGCTGGCGATCTCCGAGGTTCCGCCTGCAACGCCCGTGCCGAGTCTTGAAGAGTATCGGCAGATGATCGCCACCGCACGACAGAAAGCCCCGCACGGCCCGTGGACGACGACCGCCGAGACCATGAAGGCACTTCGCGAAGGCGAGGAGGATTGAGATGGCGTGGGTGGTCGATACCTCGGTGGTGGTGGACTGGGTCACGGGCGATCCGATGTTTGAGCCCGCATCCACCGCCTGTCTTCAAGCTCATCTCAACGACGGCCTTGTCATCAGCCCCGTGACGTTTGTGGAGCTTGGCCCATCGTTTTCTGGCGACGATGTGGCGGCGGAGGCCTTTCTGAAGTCCTCGCACATCGGCACGGCAGAGTTCTGGACTCCTGCAGACACGCTTCTCGCGCATCGCCTCTGGCATCAGTTCCAGCACAGACGCCGCCAACTCCAAGTGGTGAAGCGCCCTGTGGCCGATGTGTTGATCGCCGCATTCGCTGAGAGATTTCAAGGCATCATCACTCGCAACGCGTCCGATTTTCGCAACATCCTTCCCACGCTGCAAATCGTCGAACCGTGATGGATTTTGTCCCGCATGTGATCCACCTCAAGCGAGCAGCTCCTTCACCACTTCGCCCTCCACATCAGTCAGGCGGAAGTCGCGGCCGGCGTAGCGGTAGGTGAGGGTTTCGTGGTTGAAACCGAGGAGGTGCATGATGGTGGCGTGGAGGTCGTGAACGTGGACTTTGCCTTCGGCAACGCTGAGGCCGATGTCGTCGGTGGCACCGTGGATATGTCCGCCTTTGACGCCGCCGCCGGCCATCCAGATGCTGAAGCCGTCGTTGTGGTGATCGCGGCCGACTTTGGGTGTGAGGGGCATCTGCGCGGTGGGGGTGCGGCCGAATTCGCCGCCCCAGATGACGAGGGTGTCTTCCAGCATGCCGCGATCTTTGAGGTCCTGGAGGAGCGCGGCGATGGGCTTGTCGCACTCGGTGGCGAGGCGCTGATGGGCTTCCTCGATGCTGTTGTGGCTGTCCCAGGGCTGGCCGGCACCGTGCCAGACCTGCACGTAGCGGACGCCGCGCTCGGCGAGGCGGCGGGCCATGAGCATCTGGCGGCCCTGCAGGGTGTCGCCGTACATGTCGCGGATGGCTTGCGGCTCCTGCGTGACGTCAAAGGCATCGGTGGCTTCGGTCTGCATGCGGAAGCCGAGTTCGAGGGACTGGATGCGGGCTTCGAGCTGAGGATCTCCGGCGCGAGGCTTGCGGTGGAGTTCATTGAGCTGCTGGACGTAGCCGAGCTGGCGGCGCTGCTGGTCGGGAAGGATGGCGGTGTTGCGCAGGTTTGAAATGAGGTGGTCGGACTGCGTTTCCTTGGTGTCGATGTGGACGCCCTGGTAGATGCCGGGGAGGAAGGCGCTGCGCCAGTTTGAGCTCTGGGCCACGGGCAGTCCGCCGGGACACATGACGACGAAACCGGGCAGGCTCTGGTTTTCCGTGCCGAGGCCGTAGAGCGTCCAGGAGCCGACGCTGGGGCGCGGCAGAGTGAGATTGCCGGTGTTCATCATCATGAGCGCGGACTCGTGATTGGGGACATCGCTGAACATGGAGCGCACGACGCAGAGATCGTCGGCGTGCTTGGCCACATGGGGAAAGAGCTCGCTGATCTCGATGCCGCTCTGGCCGTGCTTGCTGAACTTGAATTTCGAGCCGAGGGCCGCGCCGCTGAGGCGTTTGTCCTTGCTCAAGTCTTTGCTGACGGGCAGCGATTTGCCGTGCAGGGCATTGAGCTTCGGCTTGGGATCGAAGGTGTCCATCTGCGAGGGACCGCCATTCATGAAGAGATGGATGACACGCTTGGCCTTGCCGGTGAACTGCGGCTGCTGCACCGCGAGCGGCGAAAGGTTGGCGGCATTCGCGTGGGTGAGACCCATGTCATTGAGCAGGCCCGCAAGTGCGAGGCTGCCGATGCCGAATCCTGCGCGGCTGAGGGCTTCGCGGCGAGTGAGGGTGGGAGGTGGGAGGGGCATGGGGTTAATGGATGGAAGATGGAATGGCCTACGGAATACGCGGAAGATGCGGAAATGGGAGTGGTGGAGTTTCTGGCTCGTCCTCCTACTCGAACTCGTCCTCGATCACGGCGTGTCGCAAGCAGAAGGCGGGTAGAGAAAGCCTGGAGTGTTGGATTACCGGGGTGCGGCGTGGTGGAGTGGTGGGGAACGACTCTGTGAAGGAGGATGAGCGGTCTTTGTTGTCTAGGGGTGGCTGGGGAGCGCTGATCGACAGACAGGAGTGTCTGTCGTACTTCATGGAATGGTGGAGTGGTGTCTGAGAAGGTCAGTCGATGAACATGAACTCATTGGTGATGATGAGGGCCTGGGCCATTTGTTCAAGAGGGCTGAGTTTCGGCGGTGGCGGGGCTTTAAAATCTGCCTGGGAGTCCCAGACGGTCTGCATGCCTTTGGGGGCTTTTTCCGGCATGACGAGAAGACGGATGGTGGGCACCCAGCGGAAGCCGTCGGAGTTGGTGTTGTCGCGGCAGTCCACGGTGAAGTCGAGGATCTCGCCGGCTTTGACGGACACTTTTGGCAGGGAGATGCGAGCGGAGATGCCTTTGGAACGATCCACGATCCATTCGCCGAGCTGGCCGGAGCGAGATGAGATGACGCGGGCGCGGATGCCATCGCCAGCGACCTTGGCACCGATGGAGATCTCGCCTTCGATGCCATACTCCCCGCTGAGAGGAGCGATCCAGCGACGGATGGCTGCCTTGTCGATTCCTGCGCCCGGATGGCCACTGTTTGCAGTCAGGCTGACGAAGCCGTGCTCGGGGTCTGGAAACACGCGCGCGCCCTGGTAGCGCTTGGTGGGCGCATCGAAATAGGGCAGCGGTGAAAAGGCACGGCTGCGTGGCACGGCGGGATCGGCCGTGCCATAGCCCTGCTGCCATGAGCCCTGGGGTGTTTTGCTTTCCGAGGTTGTTGATTCGCCGAGGAGGCTGCGGCCCAGCGCCTCTTCTTCGGGAAGTGGGGCGCGCTGATACACGCGGCGATAGAGCTCGCGAGTGGCGGTCGTGGCTTTGTCCCCAGGAGTTTTGGCGGCTGCTTTCTCGGCATCTGCCGCGAGCTTGCGGGCCTGCGCGATGATGAAGCCGTCATTGAGCGCGAAGAGCGCCTGCTGCGGCACGAGGGTCTCGGTGCGCTGGGT
>CAILZI010000136.1 GCA_903838675.1 uncultured Verrucomicrobiota bacterium | reverse complement strand
CGAGCTTTGCGCTGCCGATCACGGACCGTGTGGCGGATGTCCTGAAAGCCAAGGGCTACCATGGCAGGCAGACCGTCTGCGCACTGCCGCTTGATCCCGAGCGCTACCATCCGCGCTTGAAAGCAGCACCACCCGAGCGCTTCCCTCAATCCAAGGCACCTGTGATCGGCTACGTGGGCCGTCTGATCGAGCCCAAGGGCCTGCGCACGCTTGCAGCGGCGCTGGGCCGCGTGCGTGATCTCGACTGGCGCATGGTGCTTGTCGGCACGGGCGAGTTTCAGGCCGAGTTCGAAAAACTGCTCACGGCTGAGGGCGTGCGTGATCGCATCTTCTTCGCAGGCTACGTCCCGCACGATGAAACGCCCCGCTGGCTCGCTTCCATGGACATGCTCGTGCTCCCTTCGGAAACACAGGCAAACTGGGAGGAGCAGTTTGGCCGCGTGATTCCCGAAGCCATGGCCTGCGGCGCAGCGGTGATCGGCTCTGACTCCGGCGAGATCCCGCATCTCATCCGTCAGAGTGAAGGCGGCCTCATTTTCACCCAGCGTGATCCGGCTGCCATGGCCGTCCTGCTGCGCCAGCTCATCAGCGGACCAAAGCTGCGCCGCCAGCTGGCTGAGAATGGCCGCCACTGGGTCGAGCGTGACATTTCCATCCCTGCCGTCGCACTGAAGATGATCGATGCCTTCACAGCCGCGGCCAAAAGCCAGACGACTGGCCGCGCAGAAAATCAACCAGAGTTCAAATCAAGCCATGCGTTTGCACAGTCCTGAACTGCTCTGGAAGTGGAGCCGCGACCTGCTGCGTCGTGGCTGGAAGCTTCCCGCGCGCATCGTGAAAACCTTGAACTTCGCGCTGCACAAATGCCTGCTCCCTGCCGAAGCTGAGGTGGGCGAAGGTGTCATTCTGGAGCATTATGCCATGGGCATCGTCATGCACCCCCAGGTGCGCATCGGCAGGCGCTGCCGCATTTACCATCATGTCACGCTCGCGGCGGAAACGTGGATCGGCTCTCCCCACTTCATCACGCTTGAAGATGATGTGACCATCGGCGCGCACAGCATCGTCGTGGCACGTCCCAATACTCCCCTCACCATCGGCCAAAAGTCCGTGCTCGGCGCCGGCTCGGTGCTGACGAAGAACATTCCTCCCTTTGAAATCTGGGCCGGCAATCCGGCACGCAAAATCGGCGACGTCGCCAATCCATCATGATTGCACAACTCGGCATGAATTTGAAGGCTTCCGCTGGCGGAGTGGACCGTTACTTCAGCGGCTTGAACAACGCTCTGGTGCGCCAGGGCGTGCGCGTCACAGCCTATGGCTTTGGCGACTCTGAAAAAGCGGCCTGCCTGGGTCCGGTGAACAAACCGCTCATGCAGCGCTGGAAGGCGGTGCGCGAAGCCGTGGTGCCACGGCGTGGCCGATTGCTGGCATCACACTTTGCGCTCTACGCGCTGCCCGCCCTGCTCGGCCGGCGCTGGGACGGCCATGTGGTTCATTTCCACGGGCCATGGGCCGGCGAATCGCAGCGTGAAGGAGGCAGAATGCACACCGTCATGTGCAAGCGCATGCTCGAACGCGCGGTGTATCACCGCGCAGATCGTTTCATCGTTCTGTCCAAGGCGTTTCGTGACCAGCTCTGCCAGGGTTATGGCGTGCCGGCAGACCGGGTGCATGTCATTCCCGGCGGTGTGGAAACTGATGACTTTCATCCGATGGATGTCGTGGAGGCTCGTCAGCGCCTCGTCTGGCCGCAGAAGCAGAAAATCATCGTCTGTGTGCGCAGGCTCGCACGCCGCATGGGACTGGAAACACTGATCGAGGCTTTCGGACAGGTGACGCTTCATCATCCTGATGTGAAGCTCATGATCGGCGGCCAGGGCCCGCTGCGTGAAGAACTCGAACAGCAGGTCCTCCGCGCAGGTTTGTCCAAGAACGTCGAGTTTCTCGGCTTCATCCCGGAATCCACCTTGCCAACGGTGTATGCGGCGGCGGATCTCTCCATCGTGCCCAGCTCAGCCTTGGAAGGCTTTGGCTTGATCTCACTTGAATCACTCGCATGCGGCACACCGGTGCTGGTGACTCCCGTCGGTGGCCTGCCTGACACCGTAGAAGGTCTGGGTGAAGACTTGGTTTTGAACGGAACGAGCACCGAACACATCGCCGATGGATTAAACCGGTGGCTGGACGGGACCTTGCGCCTGCCATCGCGCGAAGCCTGCCGTGAGCATGTGATGCGCGGCTTCACCTGGGACAGCATCGCCAGACAAGTGTGTGAAGTGTATCGCGAGGCAGGCTGGCGCCCATGATCACAATGAAACGAAACGCACGCATCACGCTTCTGCTCCTGCTCATCGCCGGACTATGGCTGGCGCTGAAGCCAACATTGGGAAACCGGCGCTTCACCTTCCTGCCCTTTCGCTTGTCTGAATACATCGACTTCATGGACTTCTGGCTCAATCTCGGTTCGTTCGCTCTTCTTGGCCTGACCGTCTGGCTGGCGTTTGGTGCGCTTGAAAAAGCCTTCAGCCGCATGTGGATGATGACAGGTTTCATCACCCTGCTGAACATCACTCTGGAGCTGGTTCAATCATCGATCCCAGGCCGGGAGATGGACTTTGCCGATGTATGGGCGGGGCTTCTGGGATGCGTGCTTGGGATCTTCGGCGGCATCGTGCTGCAGTTGCTCAGCATCCGCAAAAAGACCGGCCGCACATCGCCTCAGGTGTTGTTTCTCGATCAGACCGGGCGTCTGGGAGGCGCGGAACTGATGCTGCTCGACATCGCCGCCGCTCGCGCCGCTGACAGCGAAGCACTACTTTTCCAGGACGGCGAATTCCGTACGGCTCTTGAAAACATTGGTGTGAAAACAACCGTCCTCGCTCTCGGCGAAGATGCTTCAACCGTGGACAAGCAGGCCGGCCTGAAGCGCGTGCTTCGCTCCATCCCCGGCATCCTCCAGTTGATGCTCCAGGTCGTGCAGGCAGCCCGCTCATTCGATGTTGTGTACGCCAACACCGCCAAAGCTTTGATCATCGGCGGTCCTGCGGCACGTCTGGCCGGACGTCCGTTGATTTTCCATCTTCATGACATCATTGCAGACGGCCACTTCAGCATGCTCAACCAGCAGGCCTTGATTCTCTGCGCCAACCATTGCGCTCAAAGCGTGATTGCCAACTCCGAGGCCACCAAGGATGCCTTCATTGCCTGCGGCGGTCGTGCCGAACTCTGCGTGGTTGTCCCCAACGGCTTCCGCATTCCAACCGAACGTTCATCTACCGAAGAAACCAAATCTCTGCGCACCAGCCTCGGCATCCCCTCCGCTGCCTGGACGGTGCTGATGGCTGGACGCCTCGCCCATTGGAAAGGCCAGCACGTGCTCCTTGAAGCCCTGAAAGCCGTGCCCAACGCACACGCAGTCCTTCTCGGCGACGCTCTCTTCACCGACGAAGACCGCAAGTACGCACAGCAGTTGCACACCCAGGCCGAAGAGCTTTCAGGCCGCGTCCACTTCGCCGGTTTCCAATCAAAGACGATGCCCTATTTCGACATGGCCGATGTCGTGGTGCATGCCTCGGTTTATCCTGAACCCTTCGGCCGCGTCATCGTTGAAGGCATGCTTGCTTGCAAGCCGGTGATCGCATCGCGTGCCGGTGGTGCCGCAGAGATCATTTCGCATGAACAGACCGGCCTGCTGGTAAATCCAGGCAGGCCAACGGAACTCGCAGACGCCCTGCTGCGTTTGCAGCACGACTCCGAATTTGCTTCCATCATCGCCCATCAGGCGTTGCAGACAGCCCGGGCCACCTACGCACTGAGTGCAGTGCAGGAAAAAATCGAGGCCGTCATTCATCAGATCGCCAGCCCGCAGGAGCCAGAAGTTCTCTCCTCAATCATTCCCCCAAAAAAATCACCCCCATGTGCAGCATGAAATCCAAACGCCGTATCGCCATCGTCCATGACTGGCTCCCTGTTTATGGCGGAGCTGAACGAGTCCTTGAGCAGATGCTCGAAGTTTACCCGGAAGCCGATGTCTTCAGTCTCATCGATGCCCTCAATGAGGAGAACCGAAAATTCCTCAAGGGCAGGCCCGTCAAAACCTCCTTCGTGCAAAAGCTTCCTGGCGGCAAAAAGTACTACCGTCATTGCTTCCCGCTCATGCCCCTGGCGATCGAGCAGTTTGATTTCAGCAGCTATGACATGGTCATCACCAGCAGCTACGCCTTTGCCAAAGGCATCATCACCGGACCCCGCCAGCTTCATCTCTGCTACTGCCACTCCCCCATTCGTTACGCCTGGGATCTGCAGACCCAGTATTTGAAGGAGTCCAAGATGGACCGTGGTGTCATGGGCTGGTTCGTTCGCAGCATGCTCCATTTCATCCGCATGTGGGACAGCCGCACCGCCGCAGGCGTGGACGCCTTCATGGCCAACTCCCGCTTCATCGCCCGCCGCATTGAAAAAGTCTACCGCCGTGACGCCACCGTCGTCTATGCCCCCGTCAGCATCGACCGCTTCGAGACCTGCCACGATAAGGAAAATTATTTCGTGACCGCCTCACGCCTGGTTCCCTACAAGCGCATGGACCTCATCATCGAAGCCTTCAATGGCATGCCTGATCGCAGGCTTGTCGTCATCGGCGACGGCCCCGAATTGCCAAAACTCCGCCGCCTTGCTGGTCCCAATGTCGAAGTGCTCGGCTGGCAGCCCCAGGCCGTGCTCAAGCAGCACCTCGAAAAAGCCCGCGGCTTCGTCTTCGGCGGCGAGGAAGACTTCGGCATCATCCTGCTGGAAGCCCAGGCCTGCGGCACCCCCGTCATTGCCTATGGCCGCGGCGGCGCGCTCGAAACCGTTGTCGAAAACAAAACCGGAATGTTTTTCGGTGAGCAGACCATTGAGTCTTTGCAGGCCGCCATTGCGGAATTCGACACAAGAAAATGGGACGCTGTCACTTGCCGTCAGAACGCGGAACGCTTCAGCACCAAGATTTTCCGCGATCGTTTTCAACAATTTGTCGAAGCTGAATGGGAACGCTTTTCAGCCGTATCCAGCAGCATGGACACGCATGACAATGCACAGCGTGACTGGCGGCAAAACATGCCGCAGGAGGATTTGTTCAACGAAACGCCCCAGGGGATTGAGGATGCAGCAGTTGCTGCCATCCTGAACGGAACGAAGGGCACGCCTCCACCGATAGGTGACTGAGGCTGAATGCATTGCATCTAATGGCGGAGCCATGCCTTCGATGCAAGAAACGATCCAGCGCCCCAAGGCTTGAGGATGCAGCACATGCTGCCATTCCAAACGGCGCAAAAAAGGCACCCACACCGGTCAGCTGGCCGCTTGGCAGCACAGCCAAATCTGGGGCAATCTTCGCTGATTTCAGCGTCTCTGATGGCGGAGCCATGCCATAGAACTAACAACATCAGTCCATTACTTGGATTTATTGGCTCTGGTCGCTTCTCATAAGTGCCTCTGTCAATAAGCATAGCCTTAACCAGATTTAAGCCACGCAAGCATCTCTATGGAGAATCCCGTGGCTTATAATTCACGATGATTCTGAACAATCGATTTTTCATGGCTAGTGACAAATCTAGGTCGGGCCCCATCCTGATCTTGAGGCGTCACCATCTATCCTTGTGCTGGCTGCTCTCATTGCTCGCCATCGGGTCACTCAATGCACAGCAAGGCGCGCGTATTTCGGCCCGGTTTGCTGCCGTCAAAGGCGTGGTGATGGTGTCCACCATCGGTCTAGGTGAAATGCAGGTGCATAAAGGTGACAGCGTCCGAGCGGGAACAGTCATTACTTGTGGCGCCGGATCCGGAGCCTCGCTGAAGCCACTGCCGACACTGCACATGGTCGTTTATCCCGACACGAAAGTGCGGTTTGACGGAGCGAACGCCCAGTCCGATGGCGGCGGCAGCGTAATGTGCACTGTTTTGGCTGGGAAAGCCTTGTTCCACATCGACGAATCCCCGCTGGGCACTCCCAGCGTTAACGCAAACCATCCATCCGTTAAAGTGACCGTCATCACGGATGAAGGAGTGATCATCAACAAAATGGGTGGGTGGTCACAAGGTGAGGACAACAGCCAACCGACAGATAAAACCACCAAACAGATCACTTCTGCAACATGGACAGTGCAACATGACGAGGGCAGAACCGTGGCGGCCGTGGGCGAAGGCTTGAGTCAGGTCAGCATCGGCAAAGGGGCGGCGGCAGGTGGTGGCGAAGTGGGTGGCCAGGTCAAGGTCCCGCAGGGTTCGGTCATCTGGTTGTTCAATCGTGGCGGCAAAATCGAGGCTGAACTGGTGGACACCCAGACTGGCAAGGTGACCAATCTCACTGGCGGCTCATCAGCAGGCCGCAGCGATCTCGTGGCACTGTCGAAGCAGCAAATCGTCACCCCCTCATCAAGCAGTACGACCAGCACTACGACGCCGACGAACGGCACGCCCACAGGCCCGTCAACCCTGCCCAACAACCCTTCATCGAATCCCGATCTGTCCACCCCGCAGAAACCACTCCCTGTCGTTTCAGCAGACACCCCCTAATTCAGCCGATGAAATTCAAAAAGTACACACCGCTTCGACTTTCAGCCGCACTTTTCATGTGCTGCGTGATGTTGCATGCAGTGAGCGCAGAAGGTCAGGAGACACTGCGTGACGCAGCCGCCGGCACCCAGGCCTCGCTCGCCTCCCCTGCATCTGAGAAGGTGCTCGACACGCTCGACAAGAATGACACCGAGGATGTTTTTCTCGATGAGTTCATGAACTACCAGATGAAGCTTCTGAAGAACTGGAAGCTGCGTGTGTTTACATCGGGCACCTGGCGCCACGATTCCAATGTGTTCCTGAGAAAAACCAATGCTCAGAGCGACATGATGTTGAGCTTCAGTCCTGGGTTTCAATACTCCTATGGAGATGAGCAGGCGAAGCTGCAGGTGCTCGCGGACTACAACGCGCAGTTCAACTTTTACGATAAATTCAACAAGCAGAACTCACTCAACCATTTCCTGCGGCTGTCACTGTCCTACCGCATGAATAAAACTTCGTTCAAGCTCTCAGGACTCTTCCATCAAGTGACCGGCGGTGATCTCGACGTAGGCGGACAGGCGTCACGCGTCCAGTTCTCCCCTCAGCTGCAGGTCATGTATGAAGTCTCTGAAAAAGTGCGCGTGGGTCTCAACGGACAGCTCCAGCAAACCCACTATGATGCTCTGATTTCATCCACCACCTACCGGTTTGGCGTATTCGCAGACTATTCCTTCTCACCCCGGTTTCGGCTGGGCCTTCAGTTCAACGAAATGCTTCAAGAGGTGGACAAAAGCGGCAACCAGTCAGGTGAGGATTATCTCGTGCGTCTGGATTACGAGGCATCCAAGAAGCTTTCAGTCACGGGCTCCGGAGGAGTTCACATGCTTCACACGACTTCTGCGGGTGATGCCACGCTGCCACTGGGCACCCTTGGGTTCAAGTATGCAGCCGGCCCCAAAACCACCATGTATGCCAATGTGTATGCCAGGGCGCAAAACTCCCCCTCGCTCGGCGGACAATACTTTCAGTCGGAAGGCATGCTCATGGGAATCCAGCAGCAGATGGGCACCAAGGTCACGCTGGGCGCAGATTTTGGCTACGATTACTCCGCCTACCATTCCTATCTCGCCGGTGTCACGGGCACACGAAAAGATCACGTCCGCTTCATGCGGCCTTGGGTGAAGTACGCCCTGCTCCGCAACCTGTCGCTGGAGGTGTTCTACCAGCATACCACAAACGATTCCACCGGCATCGGCTCACAACCGTTCTCTCGTGATCTCGTAGGGGCTGGAATCACGGGCTCATGGTAGTCGCTTTCGAAGCATCTCTTTTCATTTTTATGATCACCCCCAAACATCTCAGTTTCATCCTCAGCAAAGGCTGCGTGCGTGGCATCTGCCTGGCGCTGCTCTGTGCCGGATCAAGCCCGGCATTGTATGCACAGCAGCCGACGGCATTTCCAGCCAGCACCCAGTCATCTCAATCCTCGCAAAAGAGCCTTGTTCCACCGGACTACCAGATCCGCGAAGGAGACATGGTTCAGGTTTCCGTGTTCGACGAACCTGAGCTCACCGCAGGGGGCAGAGTACGCAAAGACGGCACCATCCATTGTCCATTGATCGGTGCCATCAAGATCCAGGGGCTGAGTCAGATGGCGGCAGCCAGATCCATCGAAGAGGCCTACCGGAAAGATTACCTGGTGCATCCGGAAGTGAATCTGTTCATTTCCCAGTTCTCCGTGCAGCGCATCACCATTCTTGGCCAGGTGCAGCGGCCAGGCTCGCATGAGTTGCAGGCGGAAAAAGACCTCACCATTCTTCAGGTTCTGGGTTTGGCCGGCGGCCCGACACGCATCGCCAATCTCAAAAAGGTTCTCGTGAAGCGTGTCGTGGAAGGCCACGAGAAAATTTTCAAAGTGGACGTCCAAAGCATGGCGTCTGGAAATCAAACCATGATGTTTTATGTCCGTGAGGATGATGTCATAACCGTGCCTGAAAGCTTCTTTTAACACTATGCAACCAGCCTCATTATCCCTGCACCAATCACCGCATGTGATGCCGCAACGTCTGGGACCAGACGCTGAGTCAGCACCGTCATCCATGAATCCGGCGCAACTGGTGGACGGAGTACGCCGTCACAGCTGGATTCCCATCACGCTGGCCCTCTTTGGACTGATCCTGGGCTATGCCTACTTCAAACGCCAAAAGCCGGTGTATGAAGCCGTGAGCGTTGCTCAGTTTGGTTCCGAGCAGAATTCCCTGCTGGGGCTGAACAGTGTCAGCACTCCGGGGCTCGGGGATGAAAAGTCCGTCAACACTCTCATTCAGGCCGCCAAAAGCCGCGAGGTGGTCGGACGTGTGGTCAACGAACTGAATCTAACCCGGCTTGCAGGCTTTTCAGGGGGACATCCCGCCACTTCCAAAGAAGCACGTGAAAATGCGATCTCCACAGTGAGTTCCATGATTCGCATCACCCTGCGCAAAGACACACGGTTGATCGATTTCAATGTGACTGGTGCCGATCCGGAACAAGTGGCGTCGTTGTCCAATCAAGCGGTGCTCAGCCTGGTGGCAGAACTGGAAAGTCAAAAAAGCAAGACGCTGCAGGGAGCCATCCAGGCCCTGGTGGCCGAAGGACAGCGGTTGCAGGAAAAGCTGAAAAAGTCAGAGATCGCCATGCATGACTACAAGCGCTCAAACCAGGCCATCTCGCTCGACGAGCGCAAGGACCTCGTGCTTGTGAAATTGAAGGAGCTCGGTTCTGAATTGAACCATCAGTCCAAGGAACGGCTGACGCTTGAAACCCAGCTCAAAGCCTGCAAGGAGGAGAAATTGCCGCGTGATGAACTGCTCAATCTGCCGACCATCGCCAGTCATCCCAAGGTTTCGGGCATTCTCTCACAGATCGGCAATCAAAAATCAGTTCTGGCGCTGCTGGCGGAGCGTTACAAGCCCAAGCATCCCAAATATGAGGCGGTGCAGGCGGTCATCTTCAATCAGGAACAGCAGCTCACCACCATCCTGGCCGACGCTGTTCATCTGCTGGAATCGAGCTGTGAAAACGCCCGTGAACTGGAGCGTCGATTGCAGGAACAGCTCAAAAATCAGGAATCCGAAGCACTCGATCTTGAGCAGCTCGCTGTTCAATACAATGTGCTCAAACGTGAGATGGAGTCAGACCAGGCCGTCTATGAATCTGTTCTCACACGCATCAAGCAGGTGGACGTTTCCAAAGGCATGGAAACGCCTCCCATCTGGGTGCACCAGCTTGCCATGGTTCCTGGAGAGCCGGTTTCTCCGAACGCCAAAAAGGTGGTGGGCAGCACCACTGCCGGCGGTTTCATGCTTGGCCTGGCCATCATCGGTCTCATTGTCATGCAGGATCGCTCCATCCGATCTGTGGAAGATGCGCGCCAAAAACTGCGCGTGCCGGTTCTTGGCATGATCGCCAATCTTCCACATCACCCCAACACCAAAGACCAGCAGCCCAAAGATCATGATTTCTCCCAGGGCCTGACCCCTGCGCTGATAGCGCACAAAGCCGTGGCCGAGAGCTTTCGTGAGTTTCGTGCCATCATCGCAAGGATGGCCAAGAGCCCGCAGACCTGCCACATGATTGTCAGCGCTGTTCCTGATGAAGGAAAGACCTTTGTGTCCACTCACCTGGCCGTCAGTCTGGCCAGCCAGGGCTACCGCACGCTGCTCATCGACATGGATCTTCGGCGCTCGCAGCTGGCCCAGGTTCTCGGCATTCCAAGCAACCGCAAAGGGGTGATCGATCTTCTTCTTGAGGAAGCTTCCTTTGCAGAGGTCTGCCTCAGCGGGGGCATTGCCCATCTTGCCATCATGCAGGCTGGAAAGCGTGTGGCCAATCCAGCAGAATTGCTTTCCACCTGCGGTGTTGAGCGGCTCAAAGACATGGCTTTTGCAGCAGGATTTGACCGTATCGTCATCGATACTGCACCCTTGATCCCCGTGAACGACACCTTGGAACTTGGCAGCCTGGCAGACAGCACCTTCCTGGTGGTCCGGTGCAACCGGACTCCTTCCGACATCATCCAGGAAGCTATTCGCAAACTGCAGCAGACGGGCATTCCCCTGACGGGTTTGGTGTTGAACCGTCTCGCGCAGCGCACACGAAGCTACGACTATTATTACCACCGGTCCTACTACAAGGCAGGAGAGAACGAGGAATCCGCCCCTCTGCGTCCTGTCACTCGCGGGTTTAATCCACCTCCTCAAAGGATGGATTGAACACGCTCCCGGGAGCCGGCAACAGCCTGTCTGACCTCAAGCACCAATCCAAAACAAACAGCAAGCCGTGTGCTCCCTTCAAATGGGCACACGGTTTTTTTATGCCGTTGGATCTCTGCTGCCATGAAAACCGTGACACCCCTTCCCCGGCCAGCCAACCATGCTTGACTCCGCCATTTACGAGAGAATTCCAGCGCAGAAACCCGTCACGCATGGGGAGAGCAGCAAGCAGCAAGCGTACTTCCGAAGTCTTGCTGTTTTGACGCTTCAATCCCACCGGGCCAAGTCCATTCCGAGGAGCATAACCCCGTTTGAAGGAGCCTGTGAGCAGCGTTGAATGCTGGGTGAGTGCATGAACAGAATCGGGAGTCCGGACTCTATTTCCTCAAGTGGCGGTGCCTTGGAAGAACGCCGAAGAGACATTTGCTCAACGGTTCCTGCCCACACATTTTATATGCGCCACCATTCACCCACTCCTAATGCCCAGGTTCTCTGAACCTGGGCCTGAGCGTTCAGGCCTCTCGAACCCTGAACGCCGTTTCGAGGTCTCATTTACGCAGCCTGGAAAGCCTGGCTGCCACCTGCCAGCAGACCATGCTCAACACAATATCGGGCGATTTTCGCACCCGAATCAATGCCCGTTTTCTTCCAGATATTGTGTTTGTGTACGGAGACCGTCTTGGCAGAGAGGCTCAGATCCAATGAAATCGCCTTCAGGCTTTTGCCATGTGCAAGCTGGAGGAAGATTTCAAATTCACGGCTGCTCAGCACCTTGTGCAGCTCTTTTCCGCCGGCGGGAAGTCTCACGGCATTTTCAGCAAAGGACTGAGCGACACTGCGTGAGAGGTATTTTTTTCCACGGAGGGCGTAGTTGATGGCCGTGACGATCTCACCGGGAGGCGAATCTTTGGCAACGTAGCCACAGGCTCCAGCCTTCAAAGCACGCTCAATCCACAAGGCTTGGATGTGCATGCTGACAACGATGCAAGCAGGCGATGGCATCGCGGCTGCAAAATCTGCCAGCAGAGTCAGACCAGAGCAGTCGGCCATCTCCAGATCAATAAGCACGACGTCGATGCTTTGCTTGGAGGCCTGTTCACGGGCCTTTTCAGCACTTGTAACCACCATAATTTCAAAATCTTTAAACATCAGCCGCAGGTATTGACCCAATGTCTCTGCGAACATGGCGTGATCATCAACGAGCATGATTTTTTTAGTAGAGGGAGTCATTGTGTTAGAGGGAGTTAAAGCTGAGCAGCACTATCGTTTATGAGCAAAAACAGCCAGTCTGACTGCTATGAAATGTATATTCATATGGAAAATCTTATAACGCCTCTAAATTAAGTTTTATTTATTTAGATGAGCCCGCAAATCATTCTAAGTGAAAGTTTAAGCAGATACACCCAATGGATGAGGGATGTCCCGATGGCGATTTAGGATCCTGAGTGAAAGCTCAAAGGACTGAACCTTTTCGAAGTACTCCAAATTCACAAATATTCATGAGGACGTGTGACGTGATGCTTTGGTTCACAGTTTCTTAAGCCTCCGCTTAGGCCATTCCAAGAACGGCCTTTAATGATCATGAAACATGATCTGTCACATTATGTGGCCGCTCTGCCTTCAAGTCCGCACGTGATCTGATCCGGGTCGGCAACCGTGATTCCCACCTCAACCGCCCTCCCAAACGAACCTGAAGTTGTTTCCTCAATTTCTCCGCCCATTTGACCAGCCAACCCGGTCAGCCTCACGGCTTTTTTCCACCCGCATCTCAGCAACTTTCAATCACCCCATCTGAACATGAGCCCCATCAATCCACACATCATGCCGCCGCCTGAACCAGACGTTGCTGCCCTGAAGCCGGTGATGAGTGTGAAGGCAGCAGAACAGTCTTAACCATTATGAACATGCCTAATTGTGTGCTGTTTCATCCGAGCGAGTTCACCCGTTCGAGCTGGAAATTATTGCTGAAGAAAATCCTGCCCGAATGCAAAACAACTGAAGCTTCCAATGTGGAAGAAGTCAGACAGGTCGCACATCACGGCCCGGTCAGCCTGCTGATGATGGAATTCCATCCTCGTGACATGGACCATGGGCTCGAAGCACTGAAATCCGTGATCTCGCTCACCGGAGGGAAGCACCTTATGCTCATTTGCGGCCCGCCAGCGCCGGTGACAACGCGAACAGCGATGCAGGCCGGCGCCACTGTTTGCCTTGGCTGCAATGAGTCCGTGGAAGAACTGAAGCGGGCGCTGCAGGCAGCGTTGGAAGGCGTGCCTTACATGTCCAGTGAACTCGCTTCTGTCCTGGCCAGATCCATCACGCCCAGCGGCAGTCTTCAAGAAGAGGATGAGGCCTCCCACTATGCCCTCTCGTTGAGAGAGGAAGAGGTCCTCGACCTGCTGGTTTCAGGATTACGGCCCAGCCAGGTGGCAAGCCGACTGGGCCTCAGCATGAAAACGATCTCAAGTCACAAACGCAACGCGCTGGGCAAACTGGGTGTGTCCAGTATTCTGGAAGCCGTGCGGATCTGGATCTGAAATCTCAGATCGCGCACGCTGGTTCAGCCTTCAGGATTAAAAGAGAGCCTCGGGGCCTGCTTTTGCCATCCAGGTGATGGCGGTTTCAAAAGCAGGCCTTCCTGGCAGGCGTCATACAAACGTATGACGGAAGGAGCGTTACACTCGCCCACCCCTGCCACAAATCCATGCAGGCCCGATCACCGGGCATTCAGAATAGAACTGGCAGTCCAGGCCCGACGCCTTTGGACCCACTGAAAGCCAAATGCTGACCGGTTTATGCACCGCCCTGAAGCGAATTTTTGGAAAGCCCACGACTGAAGACGAGGAGCGAAGAGATCAGGCACGCCCAACCTCGAAGATGACGCGCTCTGGGAAAAAGGTCACCGCAGACTCGGATTAATAAAGGCTGTTTCGAGACACTCACACGAGGAGGTGTACCGCTGATTTACCGTGAATTTAAAAAGGTCTTTACGAGGTGGCCATTAAATTAAAGATCAGGCCTATCGCCTTAAAGTTTCAAGACGCCTCGCTGAAATATTTTTTACAATCTGGCTAAAAACGCGAACAGCGTTGCCTGTTTTAGCCAACATCTAAACAGGGTGTAAATCTTATCATTTATAAGTTCTTGGATGATATTGTAAACAACACCCATCTCTCTGGTTAAAATGGCGAATTATAGCACTCCATAAGTGTGTGGTCATTTGGACCCGGCATCAGCAATTAGCTAGAATTCGCCTTATAAAGCTACACTTACCAATCGTGATTTGTTTCTGTCTTCAATTTGTCGATTGTATGGCTGTTATGAAAATAATCTCTACTCTACTCACACTCGTATTCGCAACAGCTCTTACCAGCAGGGCTGACGTTATCTCCCAAACGGTTGATTTTGGCACCATCACCAGTGGCAGCCAATTCTACTTCAACCAATTCAATACCGCTCTCGGCACGCTGACAGGCGTCACGCTTGACTGGACGGTCAACTCCAGCATTGCCTCAGCTTCGGTCACGAACATGAACTCTGGCTCGGTCGTCGTGAGCAAGATCAGTTTCAGCAATACGGTGGACGCGTATCTGCCCTCCGTTGGTGACACGGGTAATTTGGCTATGGAGGACATCAAAAGCAAACCGCTGACTCTCACTGGCTCCACGGCCAGCCGGACTCTGAGTCATGGCCAGTCTTACAACCTCAGCAACATCTCGCTCGGCGCCCTCGCTGACAGCACCAGCTAC
The DNA here is from genome assembly GCA_903838675.1 of uncultured Verrucomicrobiota bacterium. GTDB lineage: Bacteria > Verrucomicrobiota > Verrucomicrobiia > Verrucomicrobiales > Verrucomicrobiaceae > Prosthecobacter. The sequence continues at coordinate 10,748 of CAILZI010000136.1, read as the reverse complement.
GCACCCGGAGATACGGACTTCAATTCTTTCAAAGGCACCGGCACGGTGCCCTTGTATGTGACCAACACCTTTGGAGCCACAGTCACGGCATCGGGATCAGGCGTCACCAATTCCTGGCTGACCAGCATCACCGGCACCAGCACCGGCAATCTGCAGGTCACCTACACTTATACTGCGGCCCCAATTGCCCCGGTTCCTGAGCCTCCCTCCCTCCTGCTGGGTTTTGGCGGGATCCTGGGCATGGCGGGTTTTGCCTTCAAGCGCCGCACGAAAAACTCGGCTGCTGCTCTGGCCTGATCCATCAACCTTCCACCTACTGATCTCTTGAACACCGAGAACCCAACAAAAAGCAGATCGTTGTGGTTGTTGCCAGCCGCATCCGTTGTCTGCCTTATTTTAGCTCTTCAAGAGATCTGGATCCGACATCCGGCCAGCCATTTTTTCCCGCTTCCTCTGCTTGCGTGGTTCTGGCTGGCGAAACGAGACGGCATGGTTCAGGCCGTTTTGTCACCGAAGCACCCTGCCGCCTTTAAGTGGCTCGTCACAGGCCATCTGCTGCTGGCGCTCACTGCGTTTGTCCTGATCTCCCCCTTCATGGCGGGTCTGGCTTTCGTCGTGAGTTCAGCAGCACTGGCCGTGGCCAAGGGAAAACCCGCAGGCAATGAGGCTCCGGCCTGGTCGCTTCCCGTGCTTTCCTTGTTTTTCATCCCCCCGCCCATGATGCTGGACCAGCAGGTTCATCAGATGCTTGCCGGACTTGCGGCCCGGCTCAGCCAGGGATGGCTGGATGCCATGCAGGTGCTGCATGTGGTGCAGGGAACCATCGTCGCCACACCGGAGAAGCGCTTCTTTGTCGATGATGCCTGCAGTGGCGCGAACACGATGCTGGTGGCGATCTGCGTGGCACTGATCATCAGCTGTTTTAACAATCGATCATGGATTCATGCGATGGTGCTGCTCGTCACTGCGGGGCTCATCTCCGTGGCTTCCAATGTACTGCGGATCTGCCTGGTCATCGGCGGGCTGCATTACTGGAGACTGGAGCTTGATCAAGGAGCAGCCCATGAAGCAGTCGGCGTGCTTTTCTTCCTCCTGGACCTGCTGCTGGTATGGAGTGCAGACCATGGCTGGCATTTCGCTTTGAACAGCTCCCAAAACAGAGCAACCCCCGCCCGCTATGAGACAGCAGCAGCGCCAGCCGCAGCAAATGGACTGCTTGGCAGCCTGAGCATGGGTGTGGCGGTCATTGGTGCATCTCTGCTCCTTGGCCCTGAAATTCTGGCACTGAGTCGTGGTGCAAGAGCTCCTGTCGCATCGAAGCAGCTCGCGGGCACGGATGAATTCCATCTGCCGCAAGAACTGGCCGGCTGGGTGCGCGAAGGCAACCAGCCAGTGGAAAATTCGATGGTCGGCAATCTTGGCGTGCGCAACCAGGTGTGGCTCTACCGCAAAGACGGGCTGGAAGCCTATGTGGCGGTCAATTTCCCCTTCCTCGGCTTTCATGACACACGTCTGTGTTACACCGGCCAGGGCTGGCAGTTTCAGAAGCAGGTGGACGGTTCACTGCCTGGAGACACCCAAAACACTGTGCGCTTTCTGGAAATGAACCAGCCTACCGAACTCGCACGCGCCCATCTTTGGCTGAGCGTGCTGGATGAAAATGGCACGGCTCAGGCATTCACGAGTGACAAGCCGCTGGATCGACTGGCGGATCGACTGATCTCACGCTGGTCCAATCCACGCCCGGTCCTGAACACCTATGTGCTGCAGCTCATGTCCGTCGAACCAGAGAACGAGCCCCGCATCAAGGGCGCGGTGACTGAACTTCTTGCTGAAGCACGCAACTGCCTTGCCCAAGCTCTTGTAAACCACAGCCCCCAAGCAGGAAAGGAAAGCGAATGACCGACCACTTCATTGTAGAGACACGTTTCCGCATCAACGCCATGCTCGAAGAGCGCAAGTCCGTGGACGGACTGCTGGGATTGCCCGCCTTTTTCACGCTGATCCTGCTAGGCTTCATGGTGCTGAACTCGCGTGACGATGCCAGTCTGGAACATTTGACCCGTTTGGAACGAGAAGCGCAGAGCCAGCTCGACCAGGGACATTTCGTTGAAGCTCGTCTTGCGGCCATGCGGCTGATGCAGGATGGCGAGCAGAATTCCAAGGCCATCTTGATTGAGGCCAAGGCTCTCCGTGGCATGGGGAGAGAAGGCGACGCTCTTCGCCTGCTTTCCCGCATAGCTCCCAACGACCGCCCCGGCTACGCTCCAGCTCACGTCATCCAGGCAACCATTCTCCTCGCGCAGAAGAAACCTAATTTAACGGCGGCCTATGAACACATCAACAGAGCCCTGCAGAGCGATCCAGCCAGCGAAGACGCGCTGGAACTCGCCGCACGCTTTGCCGCAGGACAACGGCACTGGCAGACGGTGTTGTCGCAATTGAACAAGATGGACCTGGGAAAACGTCCTGACCTGTTGCTGATGAAAGCCACCGCACTCCAGTTTACCGGCCAGGAAGATGCGGCGGTCAAATTCGCGCATGATGCGGAAACCGCCCTGCGCACCATGGCGAAATCGATCACAGCCAATGGCTCTGAAGTGCGCTTTTCGATCGCCGTCAGTCTCAGCCTGCAGCGCAAGTTCGAAGAGGCCGTGCAGTGGATTCTCGGCTCCATCCATGGCACTCCCACACGCGAGGAGCGCCAGCTCATCGGCGGTCTTTATCTCTCCTGGAGCAGGCACCTCAAGGAACAGCCGTCCATTGACCGCATGGAAGCACTGAAACTTCTGGAGCAGGGCATCCAGATCAGCCCGGAAAGCCAGGATCTCATCATGGCGTTCCTAGGCGACTGTGAGGAACTGGCCAATGCCTCTGCTGATCGTCAGCGCTATGTCGAAAAGACTCTGGGCAGCGGCGGCATTTCCACCTCCTTTCTGCACTACTACCTGGGGGTGCTGGACTGGAAGAACGGCAACCGCGAATCCGCAAAGTCACATTTTGAACTCGCCAGCTCTCTCAACCCCGGCTTCAAGGTGATCGGCAACAATCTGGCCATGGCCATTGCATCGGTCTCCACAGACCGCGCTGAATTGGAAAAAGCCCTCGTGATGATCAATGAACTGCTGCAGCAGGAACCGGACAACCCGTTCTTCCTCGATACCCGCGGCCATGTGTTTGCCAAACTGGGCCAGTTTAAAGAAGCCGTGAGTGATTTCGAACGTTCGCTGCCCAATGCCCGCGATAAAAACTCCTCCCACGTCAAACTGGCCGATCTTTATGCTCGGCTGGGAATGAATGATCTCGCATCTGAGCACCGGTCAGCTTCGCTCGTGCACATGGCCTCTGCGACGAGAGCCAATTCGACAGTACGGTAAGCCTGAGGAGGCCAGGGACAGCCCCCCATCCAAGGAATTGGAGGTGAGGCTGCCCCCGCCCGCCGAAGGTGCGTTTTTGCCCACGAGCTGCAGTCTGCGGCTGGATGAACAGCGTAACCCATTTGCGGTCTAAAGAGCGCGCACCTTGACATCTGGGGTGAAAGCATGCCCTAAGTAGGCCCTTTTTTCCGACACAACCTGTTCATACGCACATGCCCAAAGCCCTGATCATAGCCGAAAAGCCCAGCGTCGCCGCCGATCTAGCCCGTGCACTTGCCAAAGCCCCCGGCATGAAGCCCTTCACCAAAGAAAAGGACTGGTACGAGAATGAAACCCACGTGATCTCCTCTGCCGTGGGCCATCTGCTGGAGCTCGGCATGCCGATGGTGGACGGTAAAAAGGTCGGCTGGGGCTTCACCAGTCTGCCGATCATGCCTGAGCAGTTTGAGCTCAACCCCATCGAGCAAAGCGCGGACCGCTACAAGCTGCTGACCAAGCTGCTCAAGCGCAAGGATGTGGACAGTGTGATCAATGCCTGCGACGCCGGGCGTGAGGGCGAGCTGATTTTCCGCTACATCATGGATGCCAGCGGCTGCAAAAAGCCGGTGCAGCGTCTGTGGATGCAATCCATGACCCAAGGGTCCATTCTCGACGCCTACAAGCACCTGCGTACCAACGAGCAGATGCTGCCGCTGGCTGACGCGGCGAAGTGCCGCAGTGAAAGCGACTGGCTCGTGGGCATCAACGGCACGCGCGCGCTCACTGCGCTGAACTCACGCCATGGCGGCTTCCGCCTCACCCCCGTGGGCCGCGTGCAGACACCGACGCTCTCTGTGCTGGCGCAACGTGAGCATGACATCGCCGCCTTTGTGCCGCGCACGTATTTTGAAGCCATCGCGCTGTTTGAAGTGAAGGCCGGCCAGTATTCAGGCCGCTGGATTGATGAACGCTTCAAGAAGGACGAGAACGACGAGCACAAGAAAGCTGAGCGTCTTTGGGACGAGGGCACCGCGCAAGCCATCGCAGACCGCTGCAAAGGCAAGCCCGGCATCATCGAGCAGGTCACGAAGCCGACGCGTCAGGCCCCTCCCCTGCTCTATGATTTGACGAGCCTGCAGCGCGAAGCGAGCAACCGCTTCGGCTTCTCCGCAAGGCGCACGCTGCAGATCGCGCAGGCGCTTTATGAAAAGTTCAAGGTGCTGACCTACCCTCGTACTGATTCGCGCCACCTGCCGGAAGATTATCTCGGTACGGTGACAGAGACGCTGCAGACCTTTGCCAGCCATGACAGCCGCAAGCAGGACGCTCTGCCGCATGAACTGGGCACGCATGCCGCCACGGCGCTGGACAAGAAGTGGGTGCGCCTCAACAAGCGCATTTTCGACAGCAGCAAGGTCAGCGACCACTTTGCCATCATCCCCACCGGCCAGATTCCGCCGAAGGAGCTGCCCGAAGCCGAGCAGAAGCTTTTTGACATGGTGGCACGCCGATTCGTCGCCGTATTTTTCCCTGCGGCTGAGTTTGAAGTGACCACACGCATCACCCGTGTGGGCCAGGACGCATTCCAGAGCAACGGCAAGGTGCTGAAGGAGCCAGGCTGGCTGGGTGTCTATGGCAAGAAGGCCGCGGAAGAAGCTGCTGAAGGGGGCGAAGATGCCGCCAAACTGCTCGTGGCCGCGAATCCCGGTGACAAAGCCGAGACTCTGGATGTCGAAGTAAACGAGCACCAGACCAAGCCGCCACCGCGCTTCACGGAAGCCACCATCCTTTCCATGATGGAAACCGCCGGCAAATTTGTGGAGGACGAAGAACTCGCGGAAGCGATGAGCGAGCGTGGTCTCGGAACGCCAGCGACACGCGCAGCGATCATCGAAGGTCTGATCATGGACCGCTACATCGAGCGTGTGCAGCGTGACTTCCACGTCACCGCCAAGGGGCTGGCCCTCATTGAGCAGATCAGCGCCATCGGCATTGATGCGCTCAGCTCACCCGAAATGACCGGCCAGTGGGAGTACAAGCTGCGGCAGATGGAGCATCGTGAGCTGGACCGTGCCAGTTTCATGAGGGACATCCGCCACCTGACCAAGCAGGTCGTGGAAAAAACCAAGGCCTACTCCAAAGCCGCCAAGGACAAGGTGTTCCCTGATTTCAAAGCCACCTGTGGCGTCTGTGGCAGCACGGAAGGCTACAAGCAGACCGAGGAATTCTACGGCTGCAAAAATCCGAAGTGCAAGGTGCGCGTCTTCAAGACCGTGGCCAGCCGCGCACTCAGCGAAGATGAAATCCGCACGCTGATCGAAAAACGTTTCGTCGGTCCGCTCGAAGGTTTCCGCAGCAAAAAGGGCAAGGACTTCAGCGCCGCCATGCAGATCAAGGACGACATGAAGGTCGCCTTTGTCTTTGGCGACGGCTCAGATCCTGACAGCATCAACTGGGAAGAGTGCCCGGTGATCGCCGACTGCCCGGTGTGCGCCAAGAAAGGCCGCAAGGGTGAAAAGATCTACGAAACGGCGGATGCCTATCAGTGCAAAATCAACGCCACTGAAACTTCCAAGTGCAATGCACGGCTGCCGAAGAAGCTGTGCCAGAAAGACATCACGCCTGAAAATGCGCGCGAGTTCTTCGTCGATGGCAAGACCTCGCTGATCACCGGCATGATTTCCAAACGCGGCCGCCCCTTCAGCACCTTCCTGGTCTGCACGCCCGGTGAGAAGCGCATCATGGGCTGGGAGTTCCCACCGCGTGAAGCGAAGCCCAAGGCCGAGAAGAAGGCGAAGAAGCCTGCTGGAGTCAGCGGGCGGAGTTGATCAATGAGTTCCAGTTGCGGCGCAACTGGGCTACTTGGCTTTCGCCAGATGGGCGTATTTCGTCTTCCAATCCTCTGGAAGGCGGGCGGGGCGGCCTTCGGGCATTTGCACCAGGGCCAGTGACTGGCGGCAGGAGATGAGCAGGGCGTTGTCTTCGGCGCGGCGCATTTCAAAGGAGCACCAGAAGCGCACACGCTCCACCGTTTCGAGCCTGCCGTGGATGACGAGTTCGTCCCCCAGGCGGGCGGGTTTTTTATAGTCGATCTCAGTACGCACCACGACGGGGTAGAGCTGCGTCTGCGCCATCTCGCGCAGCTTCATGCCCATGAGGCCTGCGAGACGAGTGCGAGCGGTTTCGATCATGCGGAGGTAGGCGATGTTGTGGACGACGCCACCGCAGTCGGTGTCGAAAAACATCACCTCTTCCCGGGTTTCAATGGTCGGCGTGTGCTGCATGTCAGTTCAAGGCGGCACGAACGGTGGCTTCATCGACACCACGCAGTCCAAAGACACGCAGCACGGTGTCTTCGATGAGATTGTTGGGACAGGAGGCACCGGCGGTGATGCCAACGTTCACGGGGCCGTCACCGGCCAGCTTGTTGGAGTAGCTTTCCTTCTCCGCTTTGAGGTGAAGGTCAAAATGGACAATCTGCTCCAGCGATCTGAGGCAGTCGGCCGTACGAATGAAGAAGGTCGGGAGCTGCTGTTCACCGATTTCGACGAGATGTGTCGTGTTGGAACTGTTGTAGCCGCCGACGACGAGCAAGACATCCAAGGGCTGCTTCAACAGGCCAAAGAGCGAATCCTGCCGTTCCTGCGTGGCACCACAGATGGTGTCGAAGACTTGGAAATTGGTGACGCCGGCTTCGGGGCCGTGGCGATCCAGAACGGCCTGGCGCAGACGACGCTGCACCTCTTCGGTCTCAGATTTGAGCATGGTGGTCTGATTGGCGACACCAATGCGTGTGAGGTGCAAGTCGGGATCAAAGCCATCCGAATGCGAGCCGGGCGGGAAGCGCCTCAAGAAGGCTTCTTTGTCACCGCCATTGCGGATGTAGTCACAGACGTAATCGACGTCTGCCAGAGTAAGCACCACCAGGTAGCTGCCCATGCCGTCGTCGCCCATGGCACGGGAGGAGGTGGCGCGGGTTTCCTCATGGCTGGCTTTGCCATGGATGATGGAGGTATATCCGGTCTTGGCGTACTGCCGGACACGTTTCCAGACGCTCATCACATCGCCACAGGTGGTGTCTACCACCATGCAGCCGCGGGCGGCGATCAGCTTCATGAGCCCTGTTTCTGCGCCGAATGCCGGAACGATGACAACATCGTCAGGTGTCATGGTGGCGACCATCGCCTCATGATCGGCATTGGGAATGCTCACCACCCCCATTTCAGTGAGCTGGCGGTTCACCTCCTGATTGTGGATGATCTCGCCCAGCAGAAAGACGCGGCGGTCCGAAAAGACTTTACGCGCGGCATAGGCAAGGTCGATGGCGCGTTCAACGCCATAGCAGAAGCCAAAATCACGGGCAAGGCGCACCGTTGTGGCACCGATTTGAATCACGCTGCCTTTGGCGCGGATTTGTTCGACAATGAGACTGCGGTAATGAGTCTCCACCTCGGCCTGCACGCGCTCCATCACCTCCGGGGTGCGAACATTCACACGACGGGCGGCTGGAACGGATGCAGACATGAGATGGAAGTTAAGATGACTCAGTAGTACATTTTACCTTTGGCAGCATCTTCGAAGACCTTGTTGCTGTTCATGTAGGAATCAGGCGGGTCGGCGAGGCTGCTGTCGTCGAGAACTGGCAGGGTTTTGCCAATGGTGGCATCTTCAGGCTGTGAAACGGCGATGTTGAGCGGAGTGCCGGTCTTGACCATGCTGAAAATCTTCTGCGCTGACTTGATAGGCAGACGGACGCAACCGTGGGTGCAAGGATAGGGTTTCACCCAGCCCCAGTGCATGCCGTAGGCAGACTGGAACTCCATCCAGAAGGTCATCGGATAGCCGGCGCCGGGCATGCTGGCACGACGGCGGTTGGCAACCTTGCTGTAGATGGTAAAGTTGCCCTTGGGCGTCGGGCTGCTGGCAGTACCGACGGAGCATGGGGTCGCAAGGAGAACCTCGTTGCCTTCCATCACATAGACGCGCTGGGCACCTGTGCTGAGTTTCACCCGCACGTTCGACGGGTTTTTCACCGGCTTGGAAGGCGGATCAAAGTTCAGGGAGTAGTTGCCTTTCTTGGCGACTTCACAGTTGCTGAGAGTGAGAGCAAGTCCGGCAAAGGCAAGCGCCTTCAGGGAATGGCGGAGGATGGGGAGGAACGAATTCATAGAGGCTCCGCATGTAGCACACGATTTCCCTCACTCCACCGTTTTTCTTTATGGATGATCCGCTTGCAGACAGTGAGAAACTTTGTCCTCGTTGCCGCGTTGTATCGCCCCTCATGCCAACCCCTACTTTGATCGACGTTCTTGTACGCACCGCCGCCAGTGCCGGATGCGCGGAACCCACGCGGCTGCGCCACGCTCTCGAAGTGGCTTCCGACAACCGCCAGCCGCTCATGGATGCCGTGGTGGACAGTACCATGGTCGATGAAGACCGTTTCTTTGCCCAGCTCGCGACCGGGCTGGGCATGCCCTATGCCGAAGAGGGAGCCGGGGAGGCCGCCGAAGGTCTGCGCAACAACTTCCCCGCCAAGCTGGCGCTGCGCCACCGCATCTGCCCGCTCCATGTGGCCAGTGGCGAAGCGACGATCCTGACTTATAATCCGTTTGATCTTAGCGCACGTCAGGCGGTGGGACAGGAGCTGCGCAAACGCGTCCACTGGCAGATCGCCCCACGCCACCGCATCCTCGAAGCCCTGCATCAGGGCTACGGAGTGGGAGCGGAAAACTTCGAAGAACTCCTCGAAGGCCGCGAAGGCGGCGACGAGCACGACGACATGAAGCAGGAGACCACCGTGCTCGATGAGGCGGATGAGGAGGCCACCGTGCTCAACTTCGTGAATCAGATCTTCCGTGAAGCCCTCAAGGAACGCGCCACGGACATTCATATGGAGCCGCTGGAGCGTGATCTGCGCATCCGCTATCGAGTGGATGGCAAGCTGCTCGAAGTCCCCGTGCCGCCAAACATGCGCCTGCTCCAGGCCTCGCTCATTTCGCGCCTCAAAATCATGGCTCACCTCGACATCGCGGAACGCCGCATGCCGCAGGACGGTCGTATCAACCTCGAACTCGACGGCGAACCCATCGACGTGCGCGTGGCAACCATTCCAAGTGTGAACGGCGAATCCGTCGCACTCCGACTGCTCACCCGCAAAAAGTTTGATCTGATGGCGCTCGGGCTTGATCCGGCCACCGAGGCCACCATTCGCAAGCTGCTCGCAGCACCGAACGGCATCATCCTCGTCACCGGCCCCACCGGTTCCGGCAAATCCTCCACGCTCTACACTTTCCTGAAGGAGCTCAACACCAAGGAGCGCCGCATCGTCACCATCGAAGACCCGGTGGAAAACAAGCTCGACGGCATCATCCAGATCGCGGTGAAGCCGGAAATTGATCTCACCTTCGCCGCCGGGCTGCGCAGCATTCTGCGTGGAGACCCCAATGTGATCATGGTCGGGGAAATGCGTGACCAGGAAACGGTCGAAATCGCCATCCGTGGCGCTTTGACAGGTCACCTGGTCTTTTCCACGCTTCACACCAATGACGCCGTAGGCGGCATCTCGCGTCTGATCGACATGGGCATCGAGCCGTTCATGATTTCGTCCTCGGTGCGGGCCTTCCAGGCCCAGCGCCTTGTTCGCACCCTCTGCGGATTGTGCAAGCAGCCCGCGCATCACGAGGAGAGCCATCTGCGCGCCATTGGTTTCCCGCTGGAATGGAAAGACAAGCTGTTCAATCCCGTCGGCTGCCGTGCCTGCCGCAACACCGGCTTCACCGGACGTCTGGCCATCATGGAAATCTGCCTCATGACCGAAGCCTTGCAGGACAAGATCAACAAACGCGCCAACTCGATGGAACTCAAAACCCAGGCGATCAAGGATGGCATGGTGCCCATGCGCCAGTACGGCTTCCGCAAGGCCTCCCAAGGCGTGACCACTCTGGAAGAAGTCATGACCGTGACAGCAGCGAACGAGTAGGGTTGCAAATTCTCTCCTGATTCAGTATTCTCTGCCCATGATTCTCAGCGACAATCCGCCCAACGAGATTCCGCTGACTCCCCAGGAGTGGCATTTTGAGGTGCTTGCTGAACGGGAGAAGCGTCTGGCCTCTGGAGAAGCGCACCGCATGGAACTGGATGATTTCATCGCCGCTATGCGACGGACGATGCCAGACACTCAGGAGTGGCATTTTGACGTTCTGGACGAGCGTGAGAAATTGCTGGCAGCCGGGGAGACGGAGTTAATCAGTTTGGAACACAGGCATCCCATGGACGGTTGAAGTTTTGAAGTGAAGTGTGCTGACTGAGGGCGGGAAGCGGCTTGATTTGGAGTGCGATGTCTAAAACAAAACACACACCAGCCACTCAGCCAGCACGTCACCACATCAATGT
>CAILZI010000135.1 GCA_903838675.1 uncultured Verrucomicrobiota bacterium | reverse complement strand
TGCCGCGCTACGGCTCGCTGCTTAAAAAACCGCAAGCCTAAGGGCAGGCACCGCACCGCAAGGTGCCGTGTCAGGGCTGCGCATGCCTGCAAACGCAGCACCATGGAGAACTGCCCCCAGGCTGCTGGCCTGAGCAGCAACGACTCAGCACGGTGATGCCAAAAACTCAATCGCCCGCTGCTTCTGCCGCCGCAAAGCATGATCCCTGCCGAACACTACTGACATTCTGTCGGCTCCGGGCGAGTGTCCTTGGTGCATCGAAAGGGAAGGAGGCTCCACTGAAACTGCGGCGTGCGCTCACCTCGCGGAGCGCAGTCCAGAGCCGGAAAAAGTCGGCGCTCCCAGTACGGAAGGCCCGCAATACGCCTGCTGTGTGGCCTGGGTGAGGTGGGAGCCACAACATACCACAACCTGACCGAACATGTCGCATCATGATGGGACGCGCAGCTTTGTTCATGTTTCTGCAAGATTCGCTTTGACTATTGAAAAACGAGCCCAATTAACAATGTCGGCATGAATGCTTCATCACCGACACACACCACCGCTTCCAGCCTTCAGGCCAGGAAGATCACCCGCAAAGAGCTGGCCGTGTACTGCGGCCTTTCCGTGAGAATGATTGATGAACTGACCCGCAGCGGCGTGCTGGGGCATTTCAAAATCGGCAAGTCCATCCGCTACGATCTCGCCGAGGTGGAGGCCACGCTGAGCGAGCGCTTTCACGTGGGAGCGCGGGGCAGGGCGGGTGCCCATGCGGACGCTGTTTGCAGGGAAGGAGGCACGGAGACACACGACGGCGGCTTGAGGACAAGCCGCCCTACCTCAAGCCATGCCTGCGCCCGCCCAGCGCGAGGTGGGGCGGGCTGTCCCCAGCCCGCCGCGCCGAAGCCCGGAGGCATCGTGGAACGGCAGATCCTTCAAGAGAACCTGCTGCCTGCGATTCACGACACTCACACTGCTGCCGCGAATGCGGGCACGCTTTGCCGTGACGATCACCCGGAGACGCACGACGGCGGCTTGAGGACAGCCGCACTGCCTTCAGCACCACCACCACCCAACCCGCCGCCTGAACCACCATGCATGCACCTGCTGAAATGACGGGAGCCATGGCGGCTGCGCTGGACTCCGAGGAGCAGCTCCTCGCCGTGCTGCTGGAGGGGAATGAGGAGTGGCTGCCTGCGCTGCGGCGCATCCTCCCGCATGCCGACGCGTTTGTGGACCCGGAGCGGCGCTGCCTGTGGGACACCCTGATGGAAATGTACGACCGTGGGGAAACCATCAGCGCGGACAGCGTGGCGGTGCGCCTGCGCCGTCAGGGTGGCCTGGAGGGGGTGCGCTCCGCCATGGTGCTGCTCCTCGGCAGGCACTCCATCTTCAAACTGGAAATGGCGGAGTGGCATGCGCGGCAGATCGCCTACGCCTACGAGCGCCGTCTCATCGCCGGCGTGGCGGAGATGGCCGGGCAGGCAGACATCGGACCGCAGGAGATGACGGCGGCGCTGCGGGAGAAGTTGAAGAAAATGGAGCGCATCGCCTACAGCACCGGGGAGGATGCCCCGCGACCTCTGCCACTGGGCGCGGCGCTGCCCCCGGTGAAGCCCTTTGACACCGCGTGGCTGCCCGAATCCTTCCGCCCGTGGATCGCAGACATCGCCGAGCGCATGCAGTGCCCGCCGGAGTTTCCCGCCGTGGCCGCCATGGCCGCGCTTTCCAGCGTGGCAGGCCGGCGCTTCTGCATCCAGCCCAAGATGCAGGACGAAGCCTACTCCGAGTTTCCCCACCTGTGGGGCATGCTCATCGGCAGTCCTTCACTGATGAAAAGCCCCGCCATGCAGGCCGCCATGCGCCCGCTGAAGGAGCTGGAGAAGGTGGCCAACAAGGAGTACGACTGCCAGGTGATGGAGCGCCAGACGGCGGAGATCGCCGCACGCATCAAACGCACCGCGCTGGAGGCCGAGGCACGCAAGGCCGTGAAGAAAGGCGAGCCCTTTGACTACGCGCAGCTCGTCGGCCCGGCGGAGGGGGATACCCCGCCGCTGCGCCGCTTCATCGTCAATGACGCCAGCATCGAGGCCCTGGGCGAAGTGCTGAAGGACAACCCCACCGGCACGCTGCTGTATCAGGATGAACTCGCGGGCCTGCTCGCCCTTTTGGAAAAGGATGGCAACCAGTCCCTGCGTGCCTTTCTGCTGCAGGCCTGGAGCGGCAAGGAGGGCTTCACCTTTGACCGCATCGGCCGTGGCCGCCGTCACATTGAGTCCTGCGCCATCAGCCTGCTGGGCAGCATCCAGCCCGGCGTCATCGCCACGCATGTGCGTGCGGCCAATGGCAACTCCGCCGGTGCGGACGGCTTCCTGCAGCGCTTCTCGCTGATGGTCTGGCCGGACGTGAACCGCCACTGGGAGGACATCGACCGCCCGCTGGACGCCGAGGCCGAGTGGGAGGCCACGGACGTCTTCCACGCCTTTGAAAACATGACCGCGAAGAGCCTGCTCAGCAGCGGCGTGAAGGCCAATCGCGATGGCATCCCCACCTTCCGATTCACGCCCGATGCGCAGGGTCTCTTTGGCCACTGGCGGCACGAGCTGGAGCACCGCCTGCGCAGTGGCACGCTCACGCCCGCCCTGGAGGCGCACCTGGGCAAATACAGAAAAGTCGTGCCCGCGCTCGCCCTGCTCATCCACGTGGCCGAGACACCCGGCGGCGATGTCAGCCGCTCCGCCCTGCAGCGCGCCCTGAACTGGGCCGACTACCTCGAATCCCACGCCACCCGCGTCTTCGCCTCCGGCGTCGTGGCCGAAAGCACCGCCGCACATACGCTGCTCAAGAAGCTGTGCGATGGCAGCGCCGGGCTGCCGGCGGAGTTTAAGGCGCGGGATGTGCGGCGGAAGGGATGGGCGGGACTGGCCCGCCCGGAAGACGCCGAGTCCGCCTGCGAAATGCTGGCCGAGCACCGCTGGCTCATCGCCACCCTGCAGCCTTCCAGCTCTTTCGGCGGTCGTCCTACCACAACCTACCATCTCAACCCCCAGGCACAAAAGGCCCTGCCCACGGCTGGATGAACTGCCGAAACTGCCAAAACCCGGGTTATGGCGGTTTCGGCGGTTTTGGCAGTGCCTTTTAAAAGGGGGAGATGTTTGGTGCAGGGGGGATGGATGGCAGGCCAGGTGAAAAACCATCCAGGTGATAAGGTGTTGAAAAGATGCTCTGCCATAGCCGGAGGCTTTTCTGGAGTACGATGGGCACTCCTGCCCGTCGATCAGCGGCACCGCAAACAATCCATGCTCACGCGGCATGCCAAAAAGAACTGCGGCAGTACCAGCCTATCACAACGATGAATCATGCCCGCCTAGGCAACTCAGCCTTCGGCGGAGTCCTGGGACCGGTGCACAAGAATCTCCACCAGTTCGATGACGAAACGGCCTGCGTGAGCGCTGACCGACGGGCAAAAGTGCCCATCGTACTTCCAAGCAGCGTCTCAGCCTACACCGAGGTGGCCAACGTGATACCAGGGAATGTCATCCTTTGAAGAAAAAGGAAGCCACCAGTGCCAGCCCTGCTGTCAGCGTGACATAGGCGATGACATCGAATGGCTGATGAACGTACCCCAGTCCCACTTCGTGCACCCGGCTGCCAAACCTGAGATCAGGTTTGATCCTCACCGCCAGCCTGCCCACGAGCAGCGCCGTGGAGATGGAGCCAGCCCACCCCAGAACGAGCGCCAGTCCCCCATGGATGCCAAAGTGATGTGCCAACACCAGCACACCCGCAAAGGCACCCGCCGCACTCGAGTACCAAAGGATGGGCAGGGCCAGGGTTTTCATCTGCACTGGCCAACCATGCATGTCCCTCAATGGAGATGCAAAAAGAATGCTCTCCTTGCAGGAGCGTTTCCTTTCCAATCCAGAGCCCTTCTCACTCCCCACCCCCTAGGTCTCCATCCCTCGTCGAGACTCTGGCAACCACTCAATACCCCCGCGCAAAACATCTCCCCCTTTTAAAAAGCACCGCCAAAACCGCCAAAACTGCCAATACCCCGGTTTCGGCGGTTTTGGCAGTTCATGAGAAGCGGAGGAGAGGCTTGGGAAAGGCGCAGGTGAAATCGCAGCCGGAGCTTTCTGAATGGCCGGTGCAGACGCTCATGGCAAGCCGTGGCAACGGCCACGCACCCCAGCCCCTCCACTCTTCCACCGTCTCCAGACTCGACATCCGGTCCGCCCCATTCACCTTCCGCAATGCCAACACCGCCGATGACAATCCTATCCCAGCCAGCTTATGACGAGGCGCTGAGGAGGATTGAGAAATGCAGGAAGCAGGGGAAGAATGGAATTCACCTTGATCTAAGCCTCCATGGTCTGACCATGCTGCCTCCGGAGATCGGGCAGCTCACCGCGCTTACGGAGCTGTACCTCCACAACAACCAGCTCAGAACACTCCCCCCGGAGATCGGCCAACTCACTCAGCTCACGTTGCTTGTCGTTACTGACAATCGGCTACGTACGCTACCGCCTCATATCGGACAACTCACCGCACTTACGGAGCTTTACCTCCATAATAACCAGCTCAGTACGCTGCCGCCGGAGATTGGGCAGCTCACAAAGCTCACAGATCTTTACCTCAACCACAACGAGCTCGGTTCCCTCCCCCCGGAAATCGGTCAGCTCACCGAACTGAGGGAACTTTACCTCCATCACAACCGGCTCAGCATGCTCCCTCCGGAGATCGGCCAGCTCACCGCGCTTACGAAACTTCACGCTTACTATAACCAGCTCGACACGCTGCCAATAGAGATCAGACATCTAAAAGCCCTCGAAGAGCTAAATCTCAACGACAATCGGCTCTGGGAACTGCCGAAGGAGGTCGGCCAACTTGAAGCTCTTGCGAAACTATATCTCGACGAGAATCAGCTCAGCGCGCTACCACGAGAGATTGGCCAATTGAAGTCCCTAACTGAGCTTAGCCTGCACAGCAACCAGTTCAAAAATCTACCGCCTGAGATCGGTCAGCTTACGGCTCTCACAACGCTATACCTCGGCCTCAACCAGCTCAGCACCCTGCCTCCAGAGCTTGCCCAGCTCAAGAGCCTCACAGATTTATACCTTTTCGACAACCAACTCAGTACGCTGCCGCCCGAGATTGGGCAGCTTGTGGCTCTATCCTTGTTGTACCTTTCCGCCAACCAGCTCAGCACGATACCGCCAGAGATTGGCCTGCTCACAGCTCTTAAAACGCTGAATCTAAGCGATAATCTCCTCCGCACCCTACCCGTTGAGTTCTATCAACTTAAAAATCTTGAGCGTTTGTTTCTCCATGGCAATTTTGCCCTAGGCCTGCCGAACGAGGTGTTAGGACCGAAATGGCAAGAGGTAGGTGGGGCAAGCGATCTCAAGCCAACCAACCCCAAGGAAATCCTCGACTACTACTTCTCCCAGCACAAGGCCGATGCCCGCCCGCTCAATGAGATGAAGATGATGCTGGTCGGACGTGGTGCTGCGGGGAAGACGAGTCTGGTAGAGCGACTAGTGCGCGGGACTTACAACAAGCAGCAGGAGTCCACCCTGGGCATCGCTCTGCAGGACTGGAAGCTGCCCTGCCCGGGGGGCGATGCGGTGACGGTGCATGTGTGGGACTTTGCCGGGCAGGTGATCGCGCATGCGACGCATCAGTTTTTTCTCAGCGCGCGCAGCGTGTACGTGCTGGTGCTCACCGCGCGGGAGGACAGCCAGCGGGAGGATGCGGAGTACTGGCTGCGACTGATTCGCGCCTTTGGCAGCGAGGATGGGACCACCTCAAAAGTGCTCGTGGCCCTGAACAAATGGGCCACGACTCCGGTGCGACTGGACCGTGAGGCGCTGCGGGAGAAGTATCCCTTCATCGTTGGTTTCATGGAGACGGACTGCGAGACCGGTCAGGGCATCGCGGAACTGAACACGAAGCTGGCGGAAATCATCGGCAGCGATGCCGCTGTGCGCGAGAAGACTGGTGCGGACTATTTCCAGGTGAAGGAGGCGCTGCAGAAGCGCTGGAAAGACGACCACACGAACTACCTGGATTATTCCGTCTTTGAAGAGGTGTGCGCCTCTGCGGGAGTGACGGACAAAGACCGGCAGCGAATCATGTCGCGTAACCTGCACCGCCTGGGCTTGGCGTTGAACTACGGCGATGATGAGCGACTGCGCGACACCACCGTGCTGAATCCGCATTGGGTCACGGATGGCATCTATCTGCTGCTGCGCGAGGCACCGAATGAGCGCGCAGAATTGTCGCTGGAAGCCGCCTGCCGCAAGCTGCCGAAGGAAGACACGCGGCGGGTGATGTTCCTCATTCGCCTGATGCAGAAGTATGACCTGGCCTTTCCGCTGAAGGAGGACGAGCAGCTCTGGCTCGTGCCGCAGGCGCTGGCAGATTCCCAGCCGGTGCTAGGTGCTGAATGGCAGGGAGAGGCTACCCGCCTGCGCTGGACCTACGCCGCACTTCCAGAAGGACTGGTGCCACGCTTCATCACCCGCACGCACACTTTGAGCGAAGGGCTGCCGCGCTGGCTGAACGGCACGCTGCTGGAACTGGGGCAGGCGCGAGCTATGGTGCGGGCGGATGTGACCGACCGCCGCATCACCGCCACAATCCTGGGCCTTGAGGTGGACCGCCAGCGCCTTGCGGGTACGATTCAAACGGAGATGCGTTCCTTGAATGCGGAGATTCGCGGCCTGGACCCGCTGGAGGAACTGCAACTACAGTGCGCCCCGGAAGTGTGGCTGCCGGTGACGGGCTTGGAGAAGGCGGAAAAAAAGGGCCAGCCGGACATGTCCATGCTGACGCCGCAAGGGCCGGTGGAGATCAATGCCACCACGGAGAACAACCGTCTGACCGTGGAAGACGCTCGCACGGATGTGTGGAAGCCGCGCGTCTTCATCAGCTACTCCCACAAGGACGACGCGGCGAAGGATCAGCTCGTGCTTAAGCTCAAGGTGCTACAAACCGCCGGACTGGTAGAGTACTGGGTGGACCGCGATCTCACGGCAGGAAAGGAGTGGAACCGTGGCATCACCAAGCAACTGGAAGTGATGGATGTCTTTGTGCTGCTGGTGAGCGATCACTCCCTGACCTCCGACTACATCAATCGCGTGGAAATCACCCGTGCGCTGGAGCGCCTCAAGGAAGGCACGGCGGAAGTGGTGCCCGTGATCCTGCATCGCTGCCAGTGGCAAGCCAGTGGGCGCTTGAATCATCTGGTCGCTCTGCCCAAGGATGCCAGGCCCATCAAGGACCACCGCCCGCATGCCATTGGCTGGCATGACATGTCCGAAGGCCTGTCGCGAGTGCTGGAAAAACTGAAGAAGCAGCACGCGGGCGAGCACCGCTCCAGCGAACGAGAGCGGGGGATGAGGTGAGGGGCCAGTGCGGAATGTACATGGCGTGTCGCAGCCAGCGGAGAGGGATCATCTTGATCCCTCAGTTTGGTGGAGCGAGCACGCTGGGCGTTGCGGGAGCGTGAGGGATCGGGACGATCCCTCTCCTCCAGGGCATGTCGTGTGCTGAAAGCTTTTTACCGGCTCAATGATTTCCACACCGCAGGCAGTCGCTCCTTCACCAGCTTCGCGCTGTTCGCTGGAATCAGCGTCGGCGTGAGGGGGACGTTCTTCGTATCTTCAAAGTCGAAGTTGCCGGGGCAGCGGGAGTACTTGTAGTCTTTGTCCAGGCTGCCATCTCCAGAGAGCTGGATGCCGACTTCTTCGACGCGGGGCACGGAGAGGTAGAACTGGCCTTGGGCGAGGGAGCAGACTTCACCGGGCTTCAGTCGCAGCTTGGACTGGGCCAGTTCACGAAACAGCTCGCGGGCGGTGGCTTCGGCGGGATTCACGAAGGTGCGGTGCTCGGCGATGAGATCATGAAACGCAGACTCCTGACGCAGCGTGGTGAAGGCGGAATCGATCTCCTCCTGGGCCAGCGGGTAGTGCGTGCAACCGAGTACAATGGTTTGCAGCGGCGCGGTGGGTTTTTCATCGCGGTAGGCTTCGGCCAATGCGCGTGCTTCCTTCAGCGCATAGGCGGAGACGGAATCGGGAAAGGCGGCATCGCCTTCGATGGCTCCTGCCAAGGTGGCGCTGCCTTGCTGGGCGATGACGGGCACGCTCTGCCCCGCAAGGCCAAGGGTGCTGGCGATGGTGCGCGGATACACCTTGCTGGCGCAGGTGCCGACGGTGGCGAGGACGCCGATGCCACCCGTTGGCTTGGATTCCAAGACACCCCGTGCTCCCGCTTCCACCACGCCAATGACAATGACGGGAATCTTCCATGCAGCGACGGCCTTGCGGATGTCTTCCAGACCGTAAGCGGTGGCGGTGTTGCAGGCGATGACGATGGCTTTGACCGGCGGCTTGTCATACTTCGGCTCGTTGCCTGCGGTGGGCCAGGCGCGGCGGCCGAGCAGGAAGACGGCGTCCTTCACGATGAGCTCACGCAGGTAGTCCGTGCGGTTGACGGCAGAGTAGTTGCCGTAAGGCATGTTGGCCTGATCACCCAAGTAAATGAAGCGCTCCTGGGCGAAATCAGGCACGCCATCCGCGCCGGGCTGCAGGGTGTCGTTGTGAAAGGCGTCGAGCGTCAGCAGCGCCTCCAGCACGGTGAGTCCGCCGATACCAGAATCAAATACCCCGATGGGCAGATGTCGGGCGGCCTCGGCATCGCTCCAGGCACTGGCATCGAAGCTGAAGGCGGCTTTGCCACCGGGATGCGCCTGTGCATGCTCAATGAGATCAGCGGCGTGAACTGCGACGGCCAGCAGGAGCAGCGCGGTGAGAGTTTTCATGGGAAGGCAGGCGGAAGGGGGTAGGGTAGTACGCAGCATGCATGCCAATCGGACTGGAAGACCTGGCTTCCGATGCTGCAGTCAGGGTGCGCCTATGGGAATGGTAGGGAACCGCTGCGTCGGGTCCGTGATTTCGGGTCTGTGCCGACGCAGGCGATGAAAAAGGTGCGCCGTCCTTGGGGCCATCGACAGCAGAAGGCGGTGGCGTTTGGAAAGGGGGAGAGCTGCAAGGCTGCAGCCCACGCTGGGATGAAGGATTCTTGGGACGCGGCGCAGCGCGTCCCTACCAGCGCTGCGGCATCTCAGGAATGGTAGGGAACCGCTGCGTCGGGTCCGTGATTTCGGGTGTGTGACGATGCAGGCGATGAAAAAAGGTTCGCCGACATGGGGCGATCGACAGTAGAAGGCGGTGGCGTTTGAAAAGAGGGAGAGCTGCAAGGCTGCAGCCCACACTGGGACGAAGGATTCTTGGGACGCGGCGCAGCGCGTCCCTACCAGCCCTTCTCAATGTGATAGCTTGGCTCGACCTACACACGCCCATTCGATTCCTTTGCGGCCTGCCCCCTCACGTAAACGCAAACAGCAGCCGCCCAAAGAACACGGCGGCCACCATGCCGACGAAATCAGCGGTGAGTCCGGCCACCAGCGCATGGCGAAAACGGCGGATGCCGACGCTGCCGAAGTACACGGTCAGCACGTAGAAGGTCGTCTCCGTGGAGCCGTAAAGAATGCCGGCGGTGAACTTCACCATCTCGCTCAGGTCCGGCCGTGTGAGGATCTCATTGAGGATGCCTTGCGCGCCCGAGCCGCTGAGCGGTCGCATCAGCGCCAGCGACAGCAGCTCCACCGGGAAGCCGAGCATGTTCAGCAAGGGTGCGAGCAGGTATTCCAGCAGTTGGAAGGCCCCTGACTCACGCAAAATGGCCAGCACCGCCAGCATGGCCACGAGGTAGGGCATGATGCGTAGCGCCACCGCAAAGCCCTCCTTGGCACCATCCACAAACTCTTCATACACCTTCACCCCACGCGCCCAGGCCACGCTGACGGCGAGGATCAGGATGGCCGGAATAGCCAGACCGGATGCGCCATCCATCACCCTTCGCCACACGGGCGGGTCCACCTTCACCTGCGTGGCGGCAGCGGCTTTCGCCTCCTCCTTTTTCAAAGCGAGCGTCTTTTCCGCTTCGGCTTTGCGCTGGGCGGATTTCGCCAGCACGGCGGAGAGTCCCGTTTTGTCCAGGACACTCTGCCGCCAGGAGGGCGGGCCGAGTTCCAGGGTCGAGACGCCGATGAACATCAGGCCGAGCAGCATCAGCCAGAGCTTCGCCTTGGGCGTGATGCCCGCTGGCTTGGCCGTGGTGCTCTGCGTTTCAGAGACGATCTCATCCGGCTGCGCTACAAAGCCAGGCAGGCGCTGAAAGCTCTTGGCTGCGATCACCGCCGCCATGGAGGCGCAGGCGGTGGCGAGGATGGTGGGCACGATGACGCGGAAGCTGTGGCTCACACCGGCGGCATTGAGGAAATTCATCGCCGTCATGGGGATGAGCGTGAAGGCCCCGGTGTTCAGGGCCAGAAAGGTGATCATCGCATTGCTGGCGCTCTGCTTGTGCGGGTTCAGCTCCTGCAGGTGCCCCATGGCCTTCAGCCCCAGCGGCGTCGCGTTGTTGGAGAGGCCCAGCATGTTGGCGGAGAGGTTCATCACCATGGCGCTCATGGCCGGGTGGCCCGTGGGTACGTCGGGGAAAAGCCGGCGGAGCAGGGGAGAGAGCAGGCGCACCACGGCCTCCAGCACGCCCGCCTTTTCCAGCAGGCGCAGCACCCCCAGCCAGAACATCATCATGCCCGCCAGCGGCAGGGCGATGCCCATCACGGCCTTCTCAGCGCCCTTCATGGCGGCGTCGATGACACTGGCGTCTCCAGAGACCCGGCCCACCAGGCCGGCGACGAGAAGCCCGATGAAGAGGAGGGTGGCCCAGATGTAGTTCAGCATGTCGTGGCGGAATATGTGACAACGTAGTAGCCAGATGCGGCAGTAATGCGTAAACGTTTCTACGCCAGCCTCAAGCGGCAACTCCCATACATTCGTTCATGCCCTGTCCTATCCAGCTCGCCAGCAAGCTCAGCGGCCTCAGCCAGCATGTCATCCGCATCTGGGAGAGGCGCTACAGCGCCCTGAGCCCCAGCCGCACCTGCACCAACCGGCGCATGTACTGCGATGAAGCCGTCAAGCGCCTCAAGCTGCTGAAGACCCTCACCGAAAATGGCCACCGCATCGGCGGCGTGGCACGGCTGAGCACGGCGGAGCTGGAGCAGCTGGCCCAGGGCACCGTTCCCGTCGCACGGCCTTTCTCCGCCCTGCCCGCAGACCCCACCGCGCCCATGCCGGTGGAAGACCCTGCGCTGCAGAATCCGCCGATGGAGCCTGCGCAGTTCATTGAAGCCTCCATCGCCGCGTCCCAGCGCTACGATTGCGAAGGCCTGCGCCAGGTGCTGTTGCAGGCGCGGCTGCAGCTCGGCCAGCGCGGCATGCTCCATCAGGTCATCTGCCCGCTGCTCATCCAGATCGGCAACAACTGGCGGGATGGCCAGCTGCGCCCCAGCCACGAACACATCACCACCGCCATCATCCGCGAGCTGCTGCTCACCCCGGTGCCCGGCAGCCAGACACCCCAGCATGCGCCCGAGCTCGTGGTGGCCACCCCGTCGGGTGAGCTGCATGAACTCGGCGCTTTGATCGTGGCCGCCTCCGCCCGGGATCTCGGCTGGTATGTCACTTATCTCGGGCCGAATCTGCCCGTGGAAGAGATCGCCGCATGCGCCATCGCCCGGCATGCCACCGCCGTGGCGCTCAGCGTGGTGTTTCCAGAGAACTGCCCCGTCATTGTGGAAAAACTGCGCCGCATGCGCGAGCTGCTGCCACCTGCGATGCGCTTCATCGTCGGCGGGCGTGCTTCGGAGGGCTACCGCGCCATGCTGCCAGACACCTCCATTCAGTGGGTCAAATGCCTCCACGGCCTGGATGAGGCCCTATGCAAGAATCAGCTCTGAGCAGGTTGCACGCAGCGCGACTCCCTCTAGGCTGCTTTCCTCATGCTTCTCTACCGTACAACCACCGGCTGTTTCATTCAAACCACGAACGCCTGGCATGCCGTGCCAGAAACCAACTGGGATGCGCTGCTCGAAATCGTGGGTCTTTCCGCCTACCTCTCCCAGATTGCCTCGACGACGCCCGTGGTGGAGGCCCCTGCGCCTGAGACCATCCTGGCTCCCATCGTCTCCCAGGAAGTCTGGGCCGCAGGCGTCACCTACTTCCGCAGCCGCACCGCGCGGATGGAGGAGAGCAAAGACGCCGGTGGTGGCAGCTTCTATGACCGCGTCTATGCAGCAGAGCGCCCGGAGATTTTCTTCAAGGCCACCCCCCAGCGCGTCGCGCATCCAGGGCAGGCCATGCATCTGCGCAGCGATTCCAAATGGATGGTGCCCGAGCCCGAGCTGACGCTCTGCATCAACAGCCGTGGCGACATCATCGGCTACACTGTGGGCAACGACCTTTCCTGCCGCGACATCGAAGGCGAAAACCCTCTGTACCTGCCGCAGGCCAAGTGCTTCAAGCTCTGCGCCGCGCTCGGCCCGGCCATCTTGATTCAAAACGAAGCACCCGCGCCCACGACTCGCATTCATTTGCAGATCGACCGCGCCGGAGTCGCTGCCTTCGAAGGTGAAACGACGGTGTCGCAGCTCAAGCGCACGCCCGTTGAGCTCGCAGGCTTCCTCTTCCGCGACAACACCTTCCCAACAGGCACTTTCCTCATGACCGGCACCGGCATCGTCCCCGGAGATGATTTCACCCTGCAAAGCGGCGACATCATCAGCATCACCATCGAAGGCATCGGCACGCTGGTGAATCCGATGGCGTAAGCTGCATCCGACGGAGGGGGATCATCCTGATCCCTCTCATCTCTTCACACCCGTGAGATGGTTTTCCGGGAAGCGCCGCGTGGCGAGGCTCGACGGCGCTTGGAGGACCAAGCGCCCTACCTCGCGACGTGCACGCGCATGCCCTGCGCTGGTAGGGCGGGCTGTCCCCAAGCCCGCCGCGAGGTAGGGAGGCTTGTCCCCAAGCCTCCGCCGAGTGTCGCCACGTGTGCTTTTCAGAAATCCGTTTTCAAAAACGCGATCACACCTCACCGCGCCTTGCGGCCGTCGTACGCGTTTCTTCCTTCGTAGCGCTGCCCGAGCATGCGCATCTCCTGCGGCGTGTAGATCGTGTAGGGGGAAACAGGCGCGCGGTATGGGGCGGTTTCGCAACTGCCCAGCGCCCCAGCAGCAGCGATCAGCACCAGCATCCTGGGCATCCTTGGGCGGGGCGGCGTCTTCATCTCGGTGACTTGGCTGGGCCCCGGCTGAAACGAGATCAGAGTGAAGGTCTTGCATAAGATTCTCTTAATTTCTTATTTGAATACACAGGCATCCCATGGACGGTTGAAGTTTTGAAGTGAAGTGTGCTGACTGAGGGCGGGAAGCGGCTTGATTTGGAGTGCGATGTCTAAAACAAAACACACACCAGCCACTCAGCCAGCACGTCACCACATCAATGTTCT
>CAILZI010000134.1 GCA_903838675.1 uncultured Verrucomicrobiota bacterium | reverse complement strand
CAGCACCATGGCGGGAGAAACCTGGGAAAGCTGGGTGCCAAAATACCTGGAACGCCATTGCGAGAGTGACGCCACACTGACGCGCTATGTGGACATTTGGAAGTGGCTGTCGCTGTGGCTGCAAGTGAAGCATCATCACACGCCGCGTGCGATCACCTATCGCAACGGGATTGAGTATCTTGAATGGCGCATGGCCTACAAGAAAAAGTCGGGCAAGACGGTCGGGCGCAACACGGCGATTTTAGAGCTTAAAATCCTCTCGATGATTATGGGCGAAGCGGTGCGCCTTGGGCACGCCGACGCCAATCCGCTGACGAGCCTCAAGCTCAAGCGTGACAAGGCGGCAAAAAAGCCGGAAATTTCCGATGATGAAATCCGCGACATTCGCGAGGCGCTAAAAACAGAAGCGGAGTGGATGCAGACGGCTTTTGAGATTGCCCTGCATACGGGGTGCCGGTTGAGCGAAACGCGCATCCCACTCGACTGCATTGATTTTGCGGAGAACAAAATCACCTTTCCTACGCCCAAAGGCGGCGAGGAACGGGCGTTCTCCGTCCCGATGCCCACGGCTCTGCGCCCTCTGTTTGAACGCATCAGGAAGGAAAAGAAGGCGTTTACGCTGGACTTTCCATTCCAGGCATCGCGCAAGTGGCAGCGGTTCTTTGTGAATATCAACCTGCCGCATCTTTGCTTTCACTGCCTGCGGGTGACGTATGTAAACCGGCTGCGCCGCGCCCGAGTGCCACGCGAGATCGCTATGCGTCTTGTAAACCATGCGTCGGAGCTGGTGCACAAGATTTACCAGCGCGAAAAAGTCGAGGATGTGGCCGAGTGGCGCGATGCTGTGCAGTTCGCGGCGGTCTGAACAATACTCAGGACATCAAGCCGACGCCTGTGGTTCCCTTCTGGCCGGGAAACCGAGCGTTTGAGTCCAACTTCACGCTGCCAGACTGCTCAATGAGAGTGGCAAACGTCGCCTGGGTCTGGAGCTTTTTCTTTTCGTCCGCGTTCAGTTCTAGTTGTGTTGACCCATCTACTCGCTGCGTCGCTCGGTCCACCTTCACCTCAATAGGCTTTGGCAAGGGCTTGAAAGACGATCCAAGCAATTGACCGATTCCCAAGGCGCTCTGCATATCGTTAGGCACGGGAACGCTCTCGGTCAGCGTCAAGGTGTTACCATCCATCCGGCCTTTGAACAGTACGGTCTGCCCCTGGTCGTTGGTCAAGATGGCGAGGCGGTAATCATCTCCTGTTTCAGCGGTAATGCCGAGGCGTTTGGACAAAAATTCCTTCCGGCCTTCGTGCGTGTCCACTCCGGCAAGGTGCAAAGCGTTCGCTTTCTCTAGTTGAGAGGCATGATCCCCTTTCCCCCAAAAGCCGCCCTGGATAAAATCAAGGATGGGAACAGTCGCATCAAGTAACGTGCGGCCTAAAGAAGGACCGGCCTGGTATCCCGCCACGGTGGCCCCTGCTTCATTCACTGACGCGACAACCGCATTCTTATCCAAAGCGGTGAGATCAAACTTTCCTTCGGCCATGCTTGCCTCCTCATTTGCCTGTTGTTGATACGCCACGCGGGGCGTGAT
>CAILZI010000133.1 GCA_903838675.1 uncultured Verrucomicrobiota bacterium | reverse complement strand
GGCAATCAACATCATCAGCGCCAGTCCTCCTGCTGCCAGCTGACCCATCCATGGCTGGCTCATTCCCGCCAGCAGGCCGATCCCCGCGAACCACTGCAGGGCACCC
The DNA here is from genome assembly GCA_903838675.1 of uncultured Verrucomicrobiota bacterium. Classification (GTDB taxonomy): domain Bacteria; phylum Verrucomicrobiota; class Verrucomicrobiia; order Verrucomicrobiales; family Verrucomicrobiaceae; genus Prosthecobacter. The sequence continues at coordinate 2,564 of CAILZI010000133.1, read as the reverse complement.
ACCATGATGCGCTGCGATGCGAGGCGGTAACGAAGAAACTCCTGCTTCATGCGGCTCGAAAAAAAACACGCCGATCCATAACCGAGGAAGGAAAGGGCGGAGAATAGGATGAGGGCGGTTTTCAAGAGGAAGACTCTGAATCAACTGGCATGAACGATACGCCGGTTATGAAGCGATTGGGACGACTCGTTCTGCCAAATGCAGTGAATCCATCGCCCGGCTGCGCTGCTGTCAGCCTTTGAGCCTTAACTCAAGCAGTTTGCGGTGTTTGGTGACTCGACCACTGACGCGCTTGCGCCAACAGCGGAAGCTGGAGGGTTTCAGCTCACGACGCATGAGGTCGATGACCTGACTTTCGACCAAGCCGGTGCGCTCGCGGATCTCTTCAAAGCTCGTGCGGTCCTCCCAGGCGAGGCGGACGACGAAAGAGGCTTGTTCACTGCTGAGTTTGGTCTTCATGGCCGAGTGACGATGGTTTCGATCTGACAGTTGAGGCGGGTGGCATCGTCGATGCCATCGACATACCTTTGAGGAATCTTTGAAACGCCCACAGCACCGCCAATCAAAGCGCCGATCACGGCTCCGCGATGGCAGTTGTCACCGCCGACATTCGCATTGGCGGTGACGCCGCTTTCAAAGTCATCGGCATATTTCCATGCCAGATACAAGGATGCGGGGAAGGCTTCGGCAATGTAACAGGCCGGGCTGACGCGCCTGCCGATCACGACCTCGTCGGGATCTTTGGACCATTCCAGGGCTTTGCGTTGAGAGAACCAATCGCTGCCATGCGCAAGTATGGCTTCACGCAGGGGCAGGCCCTTGAGCAGGTCACAAGCCATCCTCACCATGGCGTCTGCTGCGGCGAGCACTTCAGGAGAGCGATGAGTGAGGCTGACATGCTCACGCACGGCTTTCCGTGTGGCGTCCAGGTCGCCCCGGAAATAGGCGCATAACACACCGACATGGGCCAGGCCGCCGATGTGGATGTCTGTGCCTGCGCATTTTCTCGGAGCGGTGCCACGCGCATAGGCGGTGAAGAACTTGCGATGACACTCCTCGAGGTAGGTGTCCCGATGCTTCCCAGGCGTGAGCATGAAGTCGATGTAGCGCGTGAGATAGTCATCCGCATCGTAGCCGCCGCAGGTGATCAGGGAGTCCATCAAGACCTTGGCGAGCTGCAGGTTCAGTGTGTTTTCACCGGCCCGAAGAAATTGGTGATAGTGGATGCCGCGCTGTCCCCAGTAGCGCGCCTGATCATGCAGAATATCCCCGCGCGCATTGAGCGCGGTGTATTCAGAGCGCCAAAGAATGCTGCCGGGATGCGGAGACTTCGGGGGCATGTAGTCACGGACGGTGCCGTAGTCCTTGCGCAGAGCTGAGCGGTCGTAATACCAATGCACAGGCATGGCGATGGCATCACCCATGAAGCCGCCTATGGCGACGCCTGTGAGTGCGTCCGCTGTCTTCTTCATGAAGCTCAATGCGTGATGGCTGCGCTCGGCTTGGCGGCCTTATTGGTCCATTGGACGAGTTTTAAGTCACGAGCGCTCAGACCACGATTGCTCTCGAGGCCGCGCAGATTCCAATGATGGGCGTGAAGCTTGAATGGGCTGCGGATTCGCTCATCAAAGTCGGTCGGCCAAAGAACTCCGTCTATTTTCTTGAAATCACGGAAGGTCACATCCACCTCGGCTCCACGGGTGCTGTCCAGGCCGTTGAGTGTGAGGCGCACTCTGCGGAGCAGCTTGCTGCTGCGGTCGATGTGGAGGATGACGCGGTCCTCTTCTGCCATCCCCAAACCTGGGCGTAGAATGACGAGCACCTCATCACACAGAGCCTGATCCACAAAGGACTCACCATTCATGGCGAAGACCGTGCCGCTTTGCTGGAAATAGAACGGGCCAAGCAGAAAGAGCGCGTAGGCATCCGCCACGAGCGCTGCGGCCTGCCTGGTCTCGTCCTCATCGGTAGCCTTACCATTGTAGGCAATGGCGATTTGACCAGGCGAACGCAGCACTTTCTTCACGCCTCCCGGTCCGGTGTGGGATTGCGCGATGATTCTGGGTGAGAGGATCATCCTCTCCTCAGACGCACCTCGGAACTTTGAGTCCACCAGCACAGGCTGAAAGCGTGGCCCGATGGACGCCCACTTGCCTTCATAGCGCACGCTCAGATCCATGATTCGATCAAAGGCGAAGCCTCCATGAGCCTTCTGTGAGGCCGTGACAAGGGCCTGGGCTGCAGGTTCGGAGGTGGTGATGGATCGGCTGCGGATCTGCTTCGAAGCGCAGGAACTGAGGAGACCCATCAGAAAGATGAGCATCAGAGGTGTTTGTTTCATGTGGCAGAGGGTGGCAGGTAGAAATCGCCATGGTCTTTACGGACGGCGTCAGTGGTGTGGACGAATTTCCGCACAACTTATCAGAATGGCGGGTGGGGGGCGACTCCCCGAATACGATAGCTGATGCTAAAAGAGTGGGTTACACTGCCTTTGAGTTCATCAATGAGGCAGGTGTGCGATCAACGTCTCGGCTGCGGCCATTCCTGAGAGCGCCGCACCTTCG
>CAILZI010000132.1 GCA_903838675.1 uncultured Verrucomicrobiota bacterium | reverse complement strand
AGGAACCGCTCGGCAGCAATCTCGCCGGGGATGTCCGCCTCATTGGCGTGGAATCTTCCAGATACCTGCTGCGCCTGAACGCTGCACACGACAGCGCGGCACGCTTTGCCACCCTCGCCCATGAGCTTGCCCATCTGTTCTGCGGCCACTTGGGCAGGACGGAGAGCGACTTCTGGGAAAAGCGGGACGACCTCTCCCTTGCCTCACGCGAACTGGAGGCCGAAGCCGTGGCCTATCTTGTCGCCTCACGCTTTCGGCTGAATACCGCCTCCCAGAAGTACCTCTCCATCTACCTCACGCCCGGCGTGACGCTGCCGCCATACAGCATGGAAACCATTCTCACCGCCGCCGGAGCCGTGGAACTGATGGCAAAAGGCCAACTACCCGGCAAAGAACGCGCCCGCCGTCGCAAGGCCGTGGAATCCAAACCGCGTTCATAGCCTAAAGCTGTAACGACCTTGTAACGGTTTTTTGCCTCATTTCGGTGCATTTTGGCGCATTCAGGTGCTCAAACGAACAACTTGATAAAAAGAGCACTTTGAAGCTGCATCCCTTGATTTACAAGGGTTCCAGCCGTTTTCCGGCTGGTGCGCCCGCCAGGAATCGAACCTGGATATGCGGCTTCGGAGACCACCATTCTATCCGTTGAACTACGGGCGCGTTGTTCGGGGTGCGATGCTTCGCATGGGCACCGGAGTGCGGCAAGTCGTTTTCAGGGCGACAGGCCACCCTTTTTTCACAGCAACTCGTGCTTATGGGTGCCTTCCTTCGCGGCTGACTGAAATTTGTGCCAGCGGAAAGGCTCGATGACCTGACCCCAGAAGGTGCGGGGCATGGCGGACTTGATGCCGATCTCCACCGGAGGGCGGCGGTTGGCATCGTCATAGTACGTGCCGAAGATAATGTCCCAGATCATGAGGTTCTCGCCGTAGTTTTTGTTCCCCTCGCGCAGGTCCATGGAGTGGTGCCAGCGGTGCAGGCCGGGGGTGTTGAAGATGTAGTTCAGCCAGCCGAAGCGCATCTGGATGTTGGCATGGGTGAGAAAGCCGATGTAGGCGGTGATCGCTCCGAACCACAGCACCACGCTCTGAGGCGCTCCGGCCAGCGCCAGCAGCGGTGCGGAGAAGATGGCGCTCTTGAGCGTGTCGACGATGTGGAAGCGCCCGGTGTTGAAGAACCACAGCTTCTTGGAGCTGTGGTGCACCGCATGGAACCACCACAGCGGCATCCATTCATGGGCGATGCGGTGCGCCCAGTACAACCCAAACTCGGCGATGACGAGTCCGAGCACCACCTGGAAGAACATGGGCCAGTGATTCGGCCAGTATCCAGTTCCCAGGTCACCGCCCACCACGGCGGCGAGGCCGAGCCAGGTGGCGGAAATGATGAGCAACTGCACGAACGATTTGGTGAAGGCCGTGTGCGCCAGATCGGGAAACTCCTGCCCGTCAGAATCCAGCCAGCGCTTCTCATGTGGATACACGCGCTCCAGCACGTACAGCAGCGCCGCGAGGCTGAAGTAGGTGATGTTGAAGGCCAGCGGGCCGTGGCCGTGGGCAATGCCGATCCCGGTGGGGATCACTGCGGCGGTGAGGATCAGGGGCCAGAGCAGGTATTCGAAGATCGTGCGGAGCATGGAGGACGTTTTACAAAGCAAGAAACGGGCGGATTTCCAGTGCGGATGTGGGGAGAGACTGCGCGTGGATTGCGGGGCAGGGGGCGGAGAAAGTCGTCATGAACTTCCGAACTTTCCATTCTTAATGATGCTTGATCTCTTGACGGCTTTTCACTCTCCCCGCTTGCACTCGCACGCGCCGCGTGTTCGATGCGCGGCTCATGAAGTCCGTCATCGCAATCTCGCCGGGAGAACTCGCCATCCTCGACACGCCGCAGCCGAAACCGGGCCCCTATCAGGCGCTGGTGCGTACCGAATGCGCCTGCCTGTGCAATCGCACGGACTCCGAACTCCTCGGCGGCACCTTTCCTGGGATGGAGGACAAGTTTCCCTTCGCGCTCGGGCATGAAAGCGTGGGCATCGTCACCGCCGTGGGAGACAAGGTGAAGAACTTCAAGGTGGGAGACCGCGCCGTGGGCGGTCTGGTATTCGATCTGCAAAGCGAGGGCGTGGATTCCGGCTGGGGCGGCTTTGGGGAGTACACCCTGGCCAATGACCATGACGCCATGGTGGCGGACGGTGTGGCTGATGAGGCGCACGGATGGGTGGAGGTCTTCGAGATCCAGACCCGCGTGGATGCTGACATCCCGCCGGAACAGGCCGTACTGCTCTGCACCTGGCGCGAGGTGCTAGGTGCCTTTCGCGACTTTCACCTCCAGCCCGGCGATGATGTGCTCATCTACGGTGCAGGTCCGGTGGGCCTCAGCTTTGTGAAACTCGGCCGTCTCTTTGGCCTTGGCTGGATCGGCATCGTGGATCGGCATGCGGACAAGCAGGCCAAAGCGCTGGCCTTTGGCGCGGATGCAGCCTTTGCCCCGGGAGACCTCGCCATCTCAGAGCTCTCAAATATTCGTGGCAAAAAGCTCGATGCCGTCATCGATGCTGTCGGCCATCCCGACATCGTGCAGCAGGGGCTGCCGCTGCTGCGCCGGGGCGGGTCACACTGCATCTACGGCGTGCTCACGCATGGCGTGCTGCACATCGACAAAGCGAAGGCTGACTTCAACTTCAACCTCTTCGTGCATCAGTGGCCCACACGCCGCTATGAAAAGGAGTCCCAGACCGCCATCTGTCAGTGGATTCGAGAGGGCAAACTCACCTCAGCCGACTTCATCACCCACCGCTTCCCTGTGGATCAGATCACTGCGGCGTTCAAAGCGGTGGCGGCACGGAAGGTGATCAAGGCGCTGCTGGAATACGCCTGAGTCCGGCTTTTGAAATGAAGCTGCAGATCGTTCCGCCGTTCAACAGCAGGTGCAGACCAACAAGGTGCAATGCAGGACGCTCATTTTTTCCTGTCCGGCACAATCAGAAACAAATTAAAAACTGCCAGACCCAGTAGCAATGGCAGCAGAAGCAGGAGATCAATCACCCAGTCCGTCACCACCCCGCCCATACGGCCCCATCGGATGGTCGGAGTACCGTCCACATAGGAGAACCAGATGAGCGTGCAAAAAGTTGAAAGCAGCGCCACTTCGAGCAGCAGCGCGGTAATTAGGTGAAGCCCCGAGCGCAATTGACCGGCGAGTTTACGAATGGCATTGAGAGAAGTCGGTTCATCAGACATGCTCTCCCTGGGAGTCAGCGCACTCAGGGTGGCCAAGCCGGTAACGATGCATAAGATCTGCACTACCATCCAATTTTGGTGTTGAACATTGGGGGCAAGATCAGGATGCGCCAGAATGTGCGACCATGCATCCTGGGCTGACCAACCAAGGCCGAGCGCCGCCAGTGCAGAGAGCAGTTGGCGTATGGGAATGAGTTGCGCAATTGTTCTGCTCATTGTCAGTAATTTGGGTTGCAGAGGCCTGCATACCAGACAGCACCCGACGGACCAAGTACTCTCAAATGGATACCCCCCGGGGGAAGTGAAGAAAATCAATTTTGTCCCCCCCCCAGAATCAGAGCGGACGGAAAGACCGTCCGCTCTCGCCAAGTGCGTATTCTGAATGGGTTGTCTCGATCACAGCCTTAGTGCCGATGCCCGCCACCGCTGCCACCACCATGATTTCCGCTTCCACCGCTCCAGCCACTTCCGCCGCCACCACCATGACTGCCACTTCCACCACCGCCACGGCTGCCACCGCCGCTGGGAGGAGTCCAGCTATGAGGAAACGTCTGGCTGACCTGAGGATGGAAGTTGGAAGGATGGCTGTTAAAGTTGAACGGTACCGAATGGGAGGACTGAATCGCACGCGGCGAAATCCCGGGCATCCGCGAACCGGACATCCAGTTGTTGCCGTTCATGTAGTGGTACTGCTGGGTGGGGTGATGATAATAGGCTCCGTAGCGCGGGTAGTACGAGTAGTTGTAGTAGTTTCCGCGCGGCATGTACGATGACAGGCCCGAACCGTAGCCGTAGTTGCTGTACCCGCCATATCCGCCTCCGTAACCTCCTCCATAGCCTCCGCCGTACCCACCACCATATCCACCTCCGTAACCTCCGCCGTAGCCACCCATTCCCATGTAAGGATCACAGCTTGTGAGGGTGAACATTGCAGTGGCGAGGAGGAGTCCGGCTTTGCCAGATGACAGCAGTGAGGTGGTGCTCATGGGCATGAATCCACCACTTGCCGTACAATGCAAGGGCAGCGCGCTTCCTGCCTTCCGATTGTTTTGAGAAGGAATTGGATATAAAAAATTAGGAGGCGTCCAGAACGCCCCGCAGTTGCGAAGGGCGCTCTGGCGTGTCGCTTAGTCCAGATCGGCGATGCGCACGGGCTTGCCGCCCAGTTCAGCGCTCTTGTCTGAAGCAAAGATCACTTCAAAGGTGCGCAGCGCTTCGGGGAAGCTTGTGAGGGGCATGTCCTTGCCTTCGTCCAAGGCATCAAAGAACGCCTGGAACTGAGATTCATAAGGATGATCGCTCACATCACCGGAGTCGAGCATCTTCATGGAGAGCTTGCTCCACGCGTGCTTGTCCGTGTGCAGTTTCATCGAGTGGAACTTGTCATCAAGCAGGCTGCCCTGGCTGCCACAGAGGTGAGTGTGGAAATAGTAGGGCTGCAGGCAGTCCACCACGGCGGCGGATTTGCCCACGGCGCCGTTCTTGAAGTGAATCAGCGTGACGCTGGTCGTGTCGTACTCGTAGGGTTTGAAGATCTCGCTCTTCGTCTTGGTGGAGAAACTGGTGACGCTCTCGATCTCGCCGCCCATGACCATGAGCAGGGCATCCAGAGCATGACAGCCGGCGGTCAGCAGCGCGCTGCCGCCGTCCTTCTTGCCGGTGTTCCAGCGGAACTGTCCATACCAAGGTCCGATGCCATGGTAGTAATCAACTTCGCCGTAATGGATGCTGCCCAGCAGGCCTTCATCAATGAGCGCCTTGGTCACCTGGAACTGGTTCGAGAAGCGGCATTCAAAGCACACGCAGCCTTTAACGCCGTTGGCCTTTGCCGCGGCGACGATCTCACGCACTTCCTGCAGCGAGTTGGCCATCGGCTTTTCGAGAATGATGTGCTTCTTCGCATTCGCCGCCGCAATGGCTTGATCGCGGTGCTGGCTCGGGTAGCTGGAAATGTCCACCACATGGATGTCCGGATTTGCCAGCATCTCATCGAGGTTCTGGTAGCTCTTGATGGGAGTGCCATGCTTCGCGCTCAGCTCGGCGTCGTCCAGTTTGCGAGAGGAATAGATCGCGGTGACCTGTCCCTGCTTGGTTTTGTTGATGGCTTCAATATGAGCGCTGGCAGCCCAGCCGTATCCGATGATTCCGACGTTGTATTTCTTCATGGTGAATGATGTCATGCTCCAAATGGGGCGCGTAATTGTCAATATCAATACCCGGTACGGATGTGTCTCTTTCGAGTCTTTTTGCGCAGTCTGGCAGGCGTTAGGCGCTGCACAACGAGCCCCGCTCCATCCCCATCCTTTCTCCGGCTGGAGCGCACAGCTCAAACACAACAAAGCCGCGTTGTTCACGCGGCTTTGCAGAAGGGTTTAAACTGGAGATGGCTGCTTATTCAGCGGCTTCTTCAGCAGGGGCGGCTTCGCCAGCTGCGGAGACGGCCAGCTTGACGGTGGCAGTGATCTCGTGGCCGAGCTTGACGACGATTTCGAAGTTGCCGGTGTTCTTGATCGGCTTTTCCAGCACGATCATGTGGCGGTCCACTTCGATCTTGGACTCTTCGGACAGCGCCTTGGCGATGTCGATGGTGGTGATGGAGCCGAAGGCCTTGCCGCCCTGACCGGTGGAAAGAGTGAGCTTGAGCTTCACCTTCTTCAGCTTGGAGGCAATCTTTTCAGCTTCAGCGACTTCCTTGGCTTCGCGCTCGGCACGCACGGCCTTGAGGCGTTCGGTGTAGCGCAGGTTGCCTTTGGTGGCTTCGTAGGCCTTGCCCTGGGGAAGCAGGAAATTGCGCGCAAAACCGCGCTTCACGCTGACGACGTCAGCTTCGGCTCCGAGGCCTTTGATTTGTTCTTTGAGAATAACTTGTGTGTTTGGCATGGCGACATTCCCTCGGGGAAAAAGGGGCGCGAAACTACACGCCTCCTAAGTTCTGTCAAAGGCGGATTATGGGTTCTTTTGAGAATGGGGGTTCTTCCACCTCAGATGCCCATGTTGGCCAGCGTCGTCGCCAGCCGGTTCATAAAGCCCGTCGCTTCCGGGTGCGCGGCCTCGAGTTCCTCCACCGAGGACAGCCACTGGCCCTGCGCTTGTCCCGGTGCAGCAGTGGGGGCCTCCGCCTCGGTCTGTTCCAGCAGCTCAAGCAGCTTGTTTTTCGCGGCTTCCGGCAGATCGCCTGCTTCTGCCACCAGTGTCTTGAGTTGTTCCAGTTGCTCTTTGTTCATGGGTTTCCCACTCTGTCACCGGGCGCTTGTCCCGACAAGAGTTTTGATGGCGCATCATTGTGCGAATGCAGCCAAATCAGGATCGTTCTTTGTTTCCAGTGCTCATGCGCGCCATCGCCAGTGAAAGCAGCTGCTACAACTACGAATTCAGCGAGAACTGGTGCTGGCTGGCGGTGAAACTGCGCAGCCCGGATGGCCTGAACAATGTGACCGGTTATGTGGAACGCAACAGCGTGCTCGGCATTGCGCTGGCCAACCTCATCGGTGTACCGCTGCCGCAAAACCTGCCGGATGGCACGCCCATACCCGCCTTGAAACTGCCGGGATCCAAGGCCCTCGACACCGTGCGACTGGCCTTTCCAAACATGGCGCAGTCGGATCACTGCGTGAAGATCACCGAATTGCTGGCGGATCGCTGGCTGCTGTTTCCCAAGGAAGGGAAGTGATCACGCCAGGCGCGCGGAAACCGCCAGCAACGCCAAAACGCTGACGCTGTCACGAATGCGCCCATCACGCGCCATCTGAATTGCTTCACTGAGCGGCAGGCGCAGTACTTCGAGTTCTTCGGTGTCCTCCGGCTGAGCCTCAGCGTGGGTCAAGCCAGTGGCGATGAAGATGTCGCAGACTTCGTTGCTGGTGGAATTCGAAAGCTGAATGCCGGAGAGCAGGGGCTCGATGCTGGCCGCGATGATGCCCGTTTCCTCCCGCAATTCACGCCTTGCTGCCTCAGCTGGAGATTCACCTGCAGGGCATCCGCCCTCGGGGATTTCCCATTCGTAGCGCCCATGGCAGTAGCGCCACTGGCCCACGAGCCAGGTGTTGCCATCGGCATCCACAGGGATCACGCCGACAGCGATGTTCTTGTACTCCACCACACCGTAGATGCCGGGTCCTCCCGTGGGTTTGATCACTTGATCCTCCCTCACTCGGATCCATGGATTGGCATAGGTCTCGCGGGTGGAAACAGTCTGCCAGGGATTGGGATGCTGGGGGAGATTCATGGTTAAAGAGTAAAGGATCACTTCACCGTTGAAACCACCACCCCATCCGATTCCACCTGATACTTCTGAATCACTTTCAGCACAGGCCCCAGCGTCTTGTCGTTCTGATAGGGGCCCATGAGCCCATACATCGCCATGCCTTTGACCATTTCCTCCGGCACCGTTTTGCCCGGCACACGCACGGCGCTGACTTTGGCATCGGGTCCCAGCTCAGTCATCTCCAGGGTGTAATCCACTTCACCGACGAGATAACGCTTTGAGTCCTCCCAGAATTTCTTGTTCATCGGCAGGCTCACATCGGTGACGAGGGTTTGCTTTGCGGCATCCAGTGATTTCACCCGCAGCATGTCCTTGTAGCTGCCGCTGCCACCATCCGGAGCAAGTTGGAGCATGGAATTGAGGTCCGCCACGCTGAGCTTCATTGTGGCGGGTTTGCCCGCGTTGGCCGCCGTGGCAAAGTCGGTGAGCTTTTTCTCCAGGTCCGGCACGATCGCCACCCCGGGCAGTTTGGCTGGAGCCGGCTGCGTGATCGCCGCGATTGCAGCATCCATCGTGGTCAGCGTGTAGTACCCCCACCAGATGATGAAGACGAAGACTCCGACCACCGCAGTCATGATGACGCAGCCGTAGCCAGAGTGAAACTCGCCTGTGGGGACTTTTTGAATCTTTTCCATCCCCCATCTGAATGCGGCGCAGGCAAAGATCAAGCCGGGGTTCGTTTTCTGGGGCAGGGCAGTCCGGTTTGAACATTGCCGCGACCAATCGCATGCCTCCGTGCGTGCCAATATGTCCTCGCAAAGTCAATGCCGGCCTCGTTCTGGAGCGTTCTTCTCGTCAGCCAGCGCTGGATAAGAAAATGGAACACAGGCATCCCATGGACGGTTGAAGTTTTGAAGTGAAGTGTGCTGACTGAGGGCGGGAAGCGGCTTGATTTGGAGTGCGATGTCTAAAACAAAACACACACCAGCCACTCAGCCAGCACGTCACCACATCAATGT
>CAILZI010000131.1 GCA_903838675.1 uncultured Verrucomicrobiota bacterium | reverse complement strand
GAAGCGCGGATCATTGATCTGCACGATGACGCCGCTGCCTTCATCGAGCACCTGCACGCTGTCGCGGATCTGCGCCCAGAACCCGGACTTCGCCCAGCCCTCCTTGTTCGGCTCCTGGTTGCGTTTGCGGAAGTGCGTCTTCAGCGTGTTCGCCACCGCATTGCCACCCACCTTGAAGGCCCGCTTCGGCTCTGCGAAATTCGCCGCCAGGCGGTGCATCTTCTGCTGCACCTCCGTGATGCCGATGGAGATGACCTTGCCACTGATCATGAGATGCGGGCCGCTGCGAGTTCTGCCACTGGAATGCGGTAATAGTCGTAACCGTCTGGCAGATCGGTGGGCAGGATTTTAAAGCGGCCCCAGTCGTCTCCCGCGCATTCAATGGCGATCTCGACCGCATGCGGCACCGGCTGCGAAGGCGTGCAGCACATCACGCCATTGACATACACTGCCGCGAGACCTTCATGCCGCACCTGTGCGGCCTTATCGGCGGAGAGATTGGTGAAGAAGGTCATGGGAAAAGGATACGCATGGCAAGCATGATGTCATCCCTGGATTCAGGGGAGTGGTTCCAGGCTCTTGAGAGCGCGGCGGGATCGGCCAGCTTTTCAAGGCACTTGGTCGGAAACTCCAGGCCCAGGCGCTGAGCTTCATCGGGACGGAAGTAGTAGCGGCCCATGTAGACATCGAACCACTTGTCGCGTTTGCCTGAATACACCACCTGGCCAAAGGCATTGGTTACGAGCGGCTCAATCGTCTCACCTACCGTGCGGGCGTTGAAATGATCGGTGATGGCTTTGACCCACGGATCAGAGACAGGCAGCTCAGTATGCACCCAGTGGGTGAGTTCATGGAAGAGGATCTGACGCGCATCGGCGGTGGCCTGCTTGATGGGACGTCCGATGAAGTAGTCGGACGCGATGACCAGCTTGCCGTCATCATGATATTCACCCAGACTGCCCCACAAATCGGGAACCGTGTCGATCTTGAGCTGAGGCAGTTTTTTCACCAGTGCCTTGGGCAGCAGGTTCAAGAATTCTTGCGTGGTGTTTTTGAGGAAGTCCTCCGTTAGGATGGGATGCACTGGAGGCGCAGTGATCGTTGCAATCTTGCTGGTGAGTTTCACCGGCTTGGCCTCATGCAGTGATTGAATCAATTGATCGGCCTGATGCAGTGACATCTGGCTTTGCGGTGTGACGCCGACCGCAGTCAGGGCCTCGGACACCGAGGCGGCTTTGGGCATGGCCTTGGGCTTGATGCTTTTGCCACCCATGCCAGGGAAGCCAGGTTCAGGCTGGATGGCGCTGATGATGGGGCTTTGCAGTGCTGGCTTCGGCGGGATCTTCTCCGGCTGGCGCGGTGGCTGCGGATTGGCATCCTGCACTTTGACCAGGTCATCATTTTCAGGCGCGTGCGGATTCCAGGTCGCGGTGTCGCCTTCAATCGTCACCTGCTTGCCAAACACCTCCTGCAGTTTATTGCGCGCTGTCTCATCCAGATCCTTGATGGAGGCTTCCAGACCGTCTTCAAGACTGCTTAAATTCGGCACCTGGTGTGTGGGTGCATCCGGGACCAGCCGGCCTTTCTTCGCAGCGGCTTTCAAAGCGGGGTCACTGCCAAAGGTGTGCAGCGCTTCATTCACGGTCATGGACATGAGCCCG
>CAILZI010000130.1 GCA_903838675.1 uncultured Verrucomicrobiota bacterium | reverse complement strand
CTGGTAGAAAATAATCACATCCACCACCTCGGCTGGGCCTACCTCAGCGACATGGGCGGCTACTACGGCCTCGGCACCTCCCCCGGCACCATCGTCCGTGGCAATCACGTCCATCACGTCGCCAGCCATCGCTACGGCGGCTGGGGCCTCTACAATGACGAAGGCAGTGCCGACACCCTCATGGAAAACAACCTCGTGCATGACACCTGGAACGCCGGATTCCACCAGCACTACGGCTACTTTAACACCGTCCGAAACAACATCTTCGCCTTCGGCCACACCGCCCAGATCCAGGCCTCCCGCAACGAAGCCCGCCTCCGCTTCCGCTACATGAACAACATCGTCGTCTGGGACCCCGCATCACCCCTCCTCGATGGCGGCGAATGGAACTGGAAGTTCTATGACAAACCCGAACGTGGCGATCCCAAAGACAGCCTCGTCTTCCGCAAAAATCTCTACTGGCCCACCGACGGCAAAGTCCCCGCCAAGCTCACCAAAACCCACTTCACTTGGGACGAATGGCGCAAGCTCGGCCGCGATAAAGACAGCCTCTTTGCCGATCCCCTCTTCGAAGACATCGCCAAGCGCGACTTCCGCCTCAAGCCCAACTCCCCCGCCGAAAAAATCGGCTTCAAACCCTGGGACCTCACCCTCGCCGGCGTGCGCAAAACCGACACCGCATGGCGCACCCTCGCCGCCCAGGGCCACGACTACCCCACGTGGGACACCGACGCCAAACCCTGGCCCGCCCCCGCCTACAAAATCAATCAAGACTTCGAACACGCCGGACTCGGCACCCTCGGCATTCGCGGCGCCAAATACACCCACGAAAACAAAGGCGAAAGCATCGGCGTCACCGACGAAACCTCTTCTCCCTTCACCCCCGGCTCCAAGCGCAGCCTCAAGATCCAGGACGCCCCCGGCCTGAGCAAAAACTACAATCCCATCCTCGACATCTACCCCACCACTTGGGACACCGGCACCTTCCACGTCGAGTTCGATGTCATGGCCCAGCCCGGTGCCGATTGGTTCTTCGAGATCCGCGGCAAAAACAGCGACTTCGGCAACGGCCCCTACCTCCGCTGGCAGAAAGGCCAGCTCTCCGCCAGCACCGACGGCAAAGTCCAATTGGTAAGCATCCCCGCCGGCGAATGGTTCCGCGTCTCCCTCACCGCCACCACCGCCTCCGGCCAGTGGTCCCTCGACATCACCCGCCAGGACGGCACCAAAAACTCCTACCCCGACCTGAAGTGCAAACCCGCCTGGACCAACGCCGGCTACCTCCTCTTCAGCGCCCTCGGCACCACCAAAACCGCCTTCTTCATCGACAACCTGAAATTGGAGCAGATTAAATAGCAGACTTGTTTTCGAAGAGAGGCGGTCACGTCTGAGTGTGAATGCGCGTCCGTGGGATGGGTGTGGCTATAGCCCGCCCGTCCGTGAGCGCATGGCAACTTCCATCTTCGTTCTAAACCGCAGAGCGGTGACAAGCCGTGGGTGCAAACCCACCATCGTTTCCACTCCCTGGAACCGTATAGCGGTGACACCAATCTCCGCCTCCACCCAGCGCCCGGATTCCGCGCACCCGCTACGCCGGCTTGAAACATCCCATTTCCGCTGCACCACACAAAACTTCACGAACTTCGCCGTGTTATTCGCCGCCTCACGCCGCGTTTACCACTCCACCTCCGTCAATCCCGTTAATCCTGCCCTCCTGTTAATCCTGTCCATCCGCAGGTGCTCGCATCCCAAACGCCCCTTCCTCCGGCTCATCCCTTTTCACTTACCCCTTTTTACTTTTCACTCTCCTCATCCCCCATGTTCCGCAAAATCCTCTTCTGGTCCCACCTCATCGTAGGCCTCATCATCGGCGTCTTCGTCGGCCTCCTCTGCCTCACCGGTGCCATCCTCGCCTTCGAACTCCAGATCATCGACTTCGCCGAACGCGACGCACGCGCCCAACCTCCCTCACCGAGCACTGAACTCCTCTCACCACAGATGCTCCTCACCAAAGCCGGCCGGGAAACAGCAGCCTCGCTGCAGTACGCCGAATGGTTTTCCGACCCCGGCATGCCCGTTCGGCTGATCAGCAAAAATCGCAGCGCCACACTCATCAACGGTTACACCGGCGAAGTCCTCGGCACTGGTGCCGTCAGCCTCCGCGCCTTCATGCGCTGGGTGACAAATCTCCACACCGACCTCACCAGCGGCACCATCGGCCTCTGGCTCATTGCCATCTCAAACGCCGCCTTCGCCTTCATCATCCTCTCCGGCCTCTGGCTCTGGTGGCCCCGCCAGTGGCGCTGGAAAGCCCTGCGCAATTCCATCGCCATCCGCCTCGATGTCAAAGGCAAGGCACGCGACTGGAACTGGCACAACGCCCTCGGCTTCTGGTTCCTCATTCCCCTACTCTTCATCTGCCTCACCGGCATCGACATGTCATTTGGCCCCGTCGATCAATGGTGGCGCAGCTTCGGCGGCTCTCAGGTCATGGGCCCCGGAAAAGCCCCCGCCAAGCTCACCGCTCAAGCTGAACCCGCCCCCACCGAATGGCCCGGCTGGCTGCATCGCGTCCAGCAGCACTACCCCGGCTGGCGTTCCATCCAGCTTCAAAACGGCATGGGCAACCCCAACAAAGACGGCATCATCTCAGTCGGCGTAAAATTCGGCACCCAGCGCCAGACCACCCGCGCTCTCGATATCAAGTTCGACACCCGCAGCGGCCAGATCATCGAAGAACGCGGCTGGAGCAGCAACGAAGGCTCCCTCCGCGCCCGCTCCCTCGTCCGCCTCGGCCACACCGGCGAATTCTTCGGCAACTGGGGCCAGCTCCTCGGCCTCATCGCCTGCCTTGCCGGCCTCGTCCTCGTCTACACCGGCTTCGCCCTGAGCTGGCGTCGATTCTCCGGCGCAAAAGCCGCCTGAAGTACGATGGACACTCCTGTCCGTCGATCAGCGCTACCTCAATCACATCTCACCAGCGGCTTCTGCAAGCAACTCCAACATGCCTTCGCGACGTGACCAGACATGACTGCCATGCCATACTCACGATCAAAGGCCTTAACCGAGATCTATTCATGCCACGCATTATTTACTCAGCTTCCATTTTGCTACCATCGGACGTCCCCACCGCATAGACGTCCAGCACCACGTCCATGCGTAGCTGGGCCAGCAGCGCCAGGGAGGCAGCGGACAGTTTGACCGAGCCCTGATCGCCCGTCGGGCTCATCATGCAAAACAGCTCGAAGACATCGCACTGGCTGCGGATCCGCTCCACATCGGCCCGGGCCGCCACCAGCACGCCACACAGGTGCGCGATGTGCTCCTCCAGTGACACCGTCTGGGGCAGTGGCGACTCCAAGATCCAGAGGCTGTGACTTCGCTGGCGTGAGTTGGGTACTCGCCGCGAGATCGAATCTCCCTTGTGCGCCACCAAACTGGGAGAGAGATTCAAGATCTCAGAGACCGTCTCCGGGCTCTCAGTTAAAGAGAGAATGCGAATGGATGCCTTGGCTTCGATCATCATGCCCGCACCTTCAACCCGCCAGCAACCCCAATCAATCCACGATGAGGGCAGATCTAAAAAAGCACCACGTTGCTTCCACCCGAAAGAATAAGTTCGGACATTCGAATCAACACGAAGCGCTGGATTTGACTCCCCCGATTCGCGCTTGTTCGCGGTCATTTCTCTGCATTCGTATTGGAACTCAAGCCATCCACCATGTCCTCATGAAGCACAGCGTCACTGAGCTACCCTTCAACACCTTCCTCGGCATCGAGTCCGCGTCCGATCCCTCGCAGCTTCTCCGCCTCCCCTTCGCTCCCCAATACCTCAACCACCTCGGCACCGTCCACGCCAGCGCTCAGCTCGCGCTTGCAGAGGCCACCAGCGGCGAGTTCCTCCTGCGCTCCCTCGGCCCCGACTCCGGCGTCATCCCCGTCGTCCGCCGTCTCGAATCCAAATTCCGCAAACCCGCCAACGGCTCCATCACCTCCACCGTTTCCGCACCACCCGAAACACTAGATCAGCTCCGCGCCGATCTCGCCGCCAAAGGCCGCGCCATTGTCAGCGTTCCCGTGGAACTCCATGACGAGTCCGGCACCCACACCCTCTCCGCCACCGTCGAGTGGTTCATCACCAAACTTCCATGAATGTCGGCATCTTCATCTATGACGACATCGAAGTCCTCGACCTCGGCGGCCCCTTCGAAGTCTTCTCCGTGGCCTCCCGCGTCAAACCACGACTCAAACCCGGATCGCAGAAGCCCTTCAACGTCTTCACCGTCGGCGAAACCACCGCCCCCGTTCACGCCCGCAACAAATTCATCGTCACTCCCAGCTTCTCCTTCGCCGATCATCCGCCCATCGATCT
>CAILZI010000129.1 GCA_903838675.1 uncultured Verrucomicrobiota bacterium | reverse complement strand
GCTCATTGGCAACATGGGCTACACCGCCGACGAAGCCGGCCAGTCCATCAGTGCCGGCAAATTGGACGCCGTCGCCTTCGGCACCAGCTTCCTCGCCAATCCCGATCTTCCTGCACGCATCGCTGCCAAAGCCGCGCTCAATGCACCGAATGCCGCGAAGTTCTACTCGCCCGGCGCGGAAGGTTACACCGATTACCCCGCACTCAGCGCCGCTTGATATGATCACCCCCATCCACCCCGGCGTCCGCATCGGCCACGTTCATCTCAAGGTGGCCGATCTGGAGCGCGCCCTCGCCTTCTACTGCGGTGTCCTCGGGTTCGAGCTCACCCAGCGCTACGGCACTCAGGCCGCGTTCGTCTCCGCCGGCGGTTATCATCACCACATCGGCCTCAACACCTGGGAAAGCCGTGGCGGCAAAGCCCCGCCACACGGCACCACCGGCCTCTACCACGTCGCCATTCTCTACCCTGATCGCGCTTCTCTGGCCGATGCCCTGCGCCGCCTCATCAAAAACAAAATCCCCCTCGACGGCGCCTCCGACCACGGTGTCAGCGAAGCCCTCTACCTGCACGATCCCGACGGCAACGGCATCGAGCTCTACGTCGATCGCGATCCCTCCCAGTGGCCGCGCGATGCCAAAGGCGAACTCACCATGACCACCGATCATCTCGACCTCGACGCCCTTCTCGCGGAAGCCCCATCACAGCCATGAAAACGCTCTCCATCACCGAGCTCCAGGCGCTGAAAAACACCGCCACCCTCATCCACGTCCTGCCGGAGGAGCACTTCGAGTGCGAGCATATTCCCGGCGCCGTGAATGCCTGCGTGTATGAAATGGTATTCCTCACCAAGGTGGCCGAACTCGTCCCCGACAAAACCTCACCAGTCATCGTTTACGGCGCAGGTGGCGATTCACTCGATGCCACCACTGCCGCCGAAAAAATCACCAAGGCCGGTTACACCAACGTCACCGTTTTCCCCGGCGGCATCGCCGAATGGCGGCAGCACAATCTCCCACTCGAAGGAACCCACTCCGAGCCCGGCACCGCAACTCCCCACGGCCACTACAATCTCGACACCGAAACCAGCGTCGTCCGCTGGACCGGCCGCAACCTCTTCAATCACCATCAAGGCACCCTGAAGCTCGCCGCCGGCAACATCGAAGTTAAAAACGGCGTCCTCCAGTCCGCACGCTTCACTCTCGACATGAACAGCATCGCCTGTGAAGACCTCGTCGATACCGCTTACAACGCCATGCTCATCCGTCACCTGCGCGATGACGACTTCTTCGCCGTGGACCGCTTTCCCACCGCCGAATTCATCTGCAATCGCGCAGACCCTCTCCCATCCTGCACCCCCGGAACACCGAACTACACCCTGCTTGGCACCATCACCCTGCGCGGCGTCACACAGCCCCTGAGCTTTCCCGCCGTCATCGCCGCCGCAGACGCCGACCATCTCACCGGCCAGGCGCAGTTCGAGCTCGACCGCACCCAGTTTGGCAGCCACTACGGCTCCGGCAAACTCTTCGCCTTCCTCGGCAAACACGTCGTCAACGACCACGTCCACCTCCACATCAAACTTCACGCCACCCGCAGCTAACTCAAAACCTAAAATCTCCCTTCAATTCTCTGGGCCTTCGATGAACCCACTTCTGGAAACAACCGTCAACCATCGTCTACAACCGTAAATCACAGTCAACTTCTCCCCCTCCAATGACCACCCTCGAAACCATCGCCGCCCGCCGCTCCGTCAAAAGTTACGATCCCGCCCACCGCATGACCGATGCGGAAATCCGCCAGCTTCTTGAGGCCGCCATGCAGTCCCCCACTGCCTTCAACATCCAAAACTGGCGTTTCGTCACCGTCCTCGATCCTGAAATTCGGAAACAAATCCGCACCGTCGGCTGGGATCAGGCGCAGATCACCGAGGCCTCGCTGCTCATCGTCATGTGCGCTGACAAAGACGCCTGGAAAAAAGAACCCGCCCGCTACTGGAAAAATGCAGCCCAGCCCATTCAAGACTTCCTCGTCCCCGCCATCGGCCAGTACTATGCAGGCCGCGATCAGGTCCAGCGCGATGAATGCATGCGCTCCTGCGCCTTCGCCGGCATGACCATCATGCTCGCCGCCAAAGCCATGGGCTACGACTCCTCCCCCATGGACGGCTTCGACTTCGACGCCGTCGGCAAAATCATCAACCTCCCCGAAGACCACGTCATCTCCTTCATGCTCGCCATCGGCAAAGCCACCCAGCCCCCATGGCCCAAAGGCGGACAGCTCTCCTACGACGAAGTCGTCATCCGCGACCGTTTCAATTGAGGTTGGCACAATAGGCTGACAAAAGCTGTTCTCACACATCACCAGCATGGCTTCGCGATTGCACCCATTTGGAGTGTGGTCGCGCAGCGAGGCACGAGCGCAGCTACCGCTTTCCGCAGGCCGGTCAGCTCACGCACATCATGTGACGTGCGAAAGCGGCAGCCACCGCAGCCGCACCCAAATCTCACCAGCAGCGTCCCCCAAGCGCCCCGCCTCGCACCAGAGTAACGTCCGACGATTCTCCCACCCCGGCATTTCACTCTGCCGCATCACCACTTGTGAGCATCTCCCGATTGCGCGACTCTCACCCACCATGAAAATCGCCATCGGCTCCGATCACGCCGGCTATCTCTACAAGCAGGCCATCCTCCAGCACCTCCTTGCCGCAGGCCATGAAGTGCAAGACTTCGGCACCCACTCCACCGAGCCCGTCGATTACCCCCGCTTCATCCGCCCCGTCGCCGAAGCCGTGGCTGCGGGTAAATTCGAGCGCGGCATCGTCCTCGGCGGCTCCGGCAATGGCGAAGCCATCACCGCCAACCGCATTCGCGGCATCCGCTGCGGCCTCTGCTGGAACCTCGAATCTGCCCGCCTCACCCGCCTCCACAATGACGCCAACGTCCTCTCCTTGGGCGAACGCATGATGGACCTCCCCACCGCCCTCCAAATCGTGGACACCTTCCTCACCACCCCCTTCGAAGGCGGCCGCCACCTCGCACGCATTCAGCAGCTCGATGAGTGATGCAGGCACTCCTGCCTGCACATCGAGTCATCCAGGACGCGCTCACGGCCAAAGCGTCCACCTCACACTTGAAAACGCCGCAGAAAAAATCAGAACCAATCTCTGCGGCGTTCCAGCCTCTGCGGTGTAAAAAATCAGGCCCCTCTTGCCACACCAAAAAAGACCGGCAGATCTCTCGCTCAATCCCCGAAAACCTTTCCCTCTCCCCGCCTCTGAAATCATTTTATCCCAAATCATTTTACCCTCTTCTCTGACCATCCCCCCTGAACCGACCATCACCCCACGCACCTCCCGCCGCACCGCCATCATCCCCTGGCTCTTCGTCCTCCTCTGGAGCAGCGGCTTCATCGGCTCCAAGCTCGGCATCCCCTACGCCGAGCCCTTCACCTTCCTGACCCTGCGCTACTGCATCGTCCTCGCGATCCTGATCCCCATCGCGCTTCTCACTCGCGCACCCTGGCCCAAAGGAAAAGCCCAGCTCGCCCACGTCGCCTTCGCCGGCCTCATGATTCACGCCCTCTATCTCAGCGGCTGCGTCTGGTCTTTGCGCCTCGGTCTTCCAGCAGGCATCCTCAGTTTGATCGTGTCCCTGCAGCCTCTCTTCACCGCCGCCTTCGCCGGTGTCGCCTTGGGCGAGCGCGTCCTGCCACGCCAGTGGGCCGGCCTCGCACTCGGCTTCCTCGGCACCGTACTCGTCGTGGCGCACAAAACCGGCAGCGGCCTCACCTTCGTCATGACCCTGCCCGCCCTTGCTTCGTTGGTCGGCATCACCGTCGGCACCATGTGGCAGAAGCGCCACTGCCCCTCCTTCGATCTCCGCACCAGCACGGTCGTTCAATACGCCGCAAGTCTGCTCATCACCGTTGTCCTCGCCTTCACCACGGAAACCATGCAGATCCAATGGAGCGGCCAGTTTGTCTTCGCCGTCCTTTGGGTCGCCCTCGTTCTCTCCATCGGTGCCATCAGCCTCCTCAATCACCTCATCCGCAGCGGCACCGCAGTAAACGTCGCCAGCCTCTTTTACACCGTCCCCGCCGTCACCGCCCTCATGGCCTGGGCCATCTTCGGCGAAACCCTCACCGGGCTCTCTCTCATCGGCATGGCCGTCGCCGTCCTCGGCGTCTGGCTCGCCCGCGCCCGCTGACTAATCAAGGTCGCACAGCCGCCCCATCACTACGTTCACCGCAAAAATCGTCCTCGTCCTCCTACTCCTACTCCTACTCGTCCTCGATCCTTGTACTCCGCATCACCTCGGTGCTCTGCATTCGTCCAAATCCTCACCGAATCCCCATTCCTTTGCTCTCCATTCCCTTGCCAAAAACTGCGCGCCCAAATTCCCCTCTGCCCTCTACAAAACCGAGAAGTTCCAGGTTTAAAACTCACCTCTGCGGTCTTCTAAACTCTTGCGGGTGTAAATCATCATCTCCCTCGCCTTGACGTCTCCCTCTTCAGTGTCACTTCCGTGATTTGAATTCCACCATTCCTGCCTTACCTCGCTCCGTCATGAAACTCCTCCTCTGCTTCATCGTCGTCTCCTGTCTCATTCCGGCCCTCGGTGCCGATGAACCCAAAACTCCACCGCCACCGGAACTCAAGACTCTCGCGGAGACTCTGGTGAATGCCATCAAGTCAAAAGACGATGCCGCCCTCGCCGCCTGCTGGCACTCCCCTGAGGTCCTGGCCAAACTCAAAGCGGACGAAGCCCTCGCCGCCTCCGGCACCTCCCCCACCGAGATCAACGTGCCAAAGGAACGTGAGAAGGAACTGAAGAAGCGTGAGAAAGACGTGGTCCGCAACAAGCAGCGCGTCGACGAAATCCGCGCCCTTATCACCAAATACTTTGGCAGCATGGACGGACTGAAACTGGTGTCGGCGGACGCCGATCCCGACGAAGACGCGACCGACCCCGAGGCGGCGCTTGAAGACGTGAATCTCCATCTCATCGCCGCAGACGGCACCAAATTGCGCATCGAGCTGGATGACTTCCTCCGCATCGATGGCGTTTGGAAATTCAAGGGCCGCATTGAGGATAAATTGAGCATGGAGCTCACCGATCCCTGAAAACGATTGCCGCGCCATTCTCAGCGGCCATGCTGCCGCGCATTCATCATGGCTTCGGTTCTCGTTCTCTACGCTCATCCCGCACCTCACAAGTCACGCATCAATCGCAGGCTGGCTGCTGCGGCGCGTGAAGTGGCAGGCGTGACCTTCCGTGATCTCTACGAACTCTACCCCGATTTCATGATCGATGTCGAGGAGGAGCAAAAGCTGCTCAAAGAGCACGACGTCATCGTCCTCCAGCACCCCTTCTACTGGTACAGCGCCCCCGCTCTGGTAAAAGAGTACCTCGATCTCGTCCTCACCTACGGCTGGGCCTACGGGGAAGGGGGCACCGTTCTCCAAGGCAAGATCCTGCTGCAGTCCATCAGCGCCGGCGGTTCCGAAGACGTGTACTGCTCTCAGGGTCGCAATCGCTTCACCATCCGCCAGCTCCTCGCACCCTTTGATCAGACCGCCTTCCTCTGCGGCATGCGCTATCTGGCCCCGCACATCGTTTACAGCGCGAACCAGCTGTCGGATGCCGCGAGCATCCAGCCCTTCGCACAGCGTTACATGCGCCTCCTCAAAGCCCTGCGGGATGAAACACTGCCTCTGGAGCAGGCAGCTTCGGCGGAAAAGATCAACGACCTCATTCCTGCGTAAATCATGCACGCCCCGCATTTTTTCCTCTCCGCCTTCATCTACCTCGGTGCCGCCGTGCTCCTCGTTCCCGTGGCGCATCGCCTGGGTCTTGGCAGTGTGCTGGGCTACCTCATCGGTGGGGCCATGATCGGTCCCTTCGTTCTCGGCTGGGTCGGGGGCACACAAGGTGAAGAAGCCATGCACTTCGCGGAATTCGGCGTCGTCATCATGCTCTTCATGATCGGCCTCGAACTCGAACCCGCCCGCCTCTGGCGCATGCGCGGCCCCATCTTTGGCCTCGGTGGTTTGCAGGTGCTGCTCACCGCGTTGGCAGTCATGGGCATCGCCATGGCCTTCGGTTTGGAAATCAAACCCGCCATCGCCACCGGCATGATTCTGGCCCTCTCCTCCACCGCCATCGTGATTCAGACCCTGCAGGAAAAAGCCCTCATGCGCACCGATGGCGGCAGCGATTCCTTCGCCGTGCTCCTGTTTCAAGACATCTCCGTCATCCCCATGCTCGCAGTGTTTCCACTCCTCGCTGCGAGCGTTGCCAGAATGGAGCACCACGGCTGGCTGCATGAGCTCCCGCACTGGGCCCAGCCCCTCGTCACCCTAGGTGCCGTTGTCGCCATCGTCATCGCTGGCCAGTTCATCGTCCCTCGCGGCTTCGCCATTCTCGCAAAGACCGGCCTGCGTGAACTCCTCACCGCCGCTGCACTCCTCTTGATCGTCGGTGTTGCCTTGTTGATGACCCAGGTCGGCCTCTCACCCGCACTCGGTGCCTTTGTCGCAGGCGTCGTCCTTGCGGGCAGCCATTATCGTCACGAATTGGAAAGCAACCTTGAGCCCTTCAAAGGCCTCCTCCTCGGCCTCTTCTTCCTCGCCGTCGGTGCCTCGCTCGATTTCAGCGTCATCGCCGGCAAGCCCCTCCTCGTCGCGGCACTCGTGTTCGCTCTGATCGCCTTGAAAGTCGTGGTCATGTTTGTGATCGCCACGTTTCTGAAAATTCGTGGCAGTCATCGCTGGCTCCTCTCTCTCGCTCTCGCGCAGGGCGGCGAGTTCGCCTTCGCCCTGCTCTCCATGGCCATTCAGCAGGAGATCCTCGAAGCCGAAGTTTCTCGGCTCCTGGTGGCCGTGGTCGCCTTGTCCATGGCCGTCACGCCCCTCCTCTTCATCATCTACGAGCGCATCATCGCGCCGCGTTACACCGCAGTGAGCAAGGACCAGCGCGCACCCGACCGCATCAATGAAAATGCTCCAGTGATCCTAGCCGGTTTCGGCCGCTTCGGCAATTTCGTCGGCCGCTTCATGATGTCCCAGGGCGTCAAAGTCACCGTGCTGGAAAGCGATCCCGATCACGTGGACATGCTGCGCAAATTCGGCTTCAAGGTCTTCTACGGCGACGCCACCCGGCTCGATCTCCTCCACGCCGCAGGCATCGAGCACGCCTGCCTCCTCATCATCGCACTCGCAGATCAGGCCAAAGTCGCCCAACTCGTCACCGAGGTGCGCGCCAAGTTCCCCAAGCTCCGCATCATGGCCCGCGCCCATGATTACGATCAACGCTTCGAGCTCATGAACCTCGGCCTCGCCTCCGAAGACACCGTGCACGAGCAGATGGGCAGCGCCCAGGATCTCGCCGTCCGCGCCCTGCGTGCACTGGGAAAACCCGCCTACGCCACCGAGCGCGCCGCCCGCCGCTGGCGTCGTTACGACGAAGAAACCGTTCACCTCCTCGTCCCTGTCCATGAAGACGAAGACGCCTACGCCAGCATCGTCCGCGAACGCCGCATCGAACTCACTCAGCTCTTCGAAAAAGACCTCGCCGAACTTTCCGACGACAGCGACAAAGGCTGGGAAATCAGCCGCGCCGAAGAATCCTAGCCGGCATAATGTGCCAGCAGACCGCAGGATGGGTGTGGCGACAGCCCGCCGTCTGCAATCGTGACGCAATTACTTCACGACTTCGCGCCGGCCCAGCGTGGAGTGGTCCGCACATTCCATGTGCGGTTCCGGAAAATCACCGACCGTGCCCGCCGCACCCAACAGCCTACTTCGCCGTCAGCTTGATATTCCGAAACCAAGTCTCGTCCCCATGCTCCGTCAGCATGATCTTGCCCTTGCCCGGCGCAAAACCCTCCTTGCTCTTAAACTTGCTCTTCGAGATGCGCTCCTTCCATTCCGGCGTCGTCGTGTCCGCTTCACAGGCCAGCGCACCATTCAGCCAATGCTGGATCTTCCCATCCTGCACCACGATCTTGCTCGTGTTCCACTCACCCGCCGGTTTCACCAGCTTGCCTGCCACAGGTTCCTTGATGTCATAAATCGATCCCGTTGTGTGTGAGCCGCCACGGAGGCCATCCGGATGTCCGCTGTCGTCGATCATCTGGTACTCAATGCCCAGCCACTCTTTGCCACCCACCTTCGTCACCCAGTACTTGATGCCGTTGTTGCCCTTCGGATTCACCTTCCATTCCCATTCGAGCTCAAAGTTCGAGTACTCATTCTTTGAGATCAGCGCGCCACCACCTTTGCCCACCAGATGAATGGTGTCACCTTCCGTCGTCCAGCCACCGGACGGAGCAGCGTCTTTGGTATCTGTGAAATCAGCGAGCGTCAAAGTGACAGGCTCGGCGGCGGTGGCGAATGAAGCGAGGGCGAGGAGAGTAAGCAGCGTGCGCATGGTGGTTGGTAAAGGGGACTGGCGACATCAAACGTCGTGATGGCCGCGTTGCCAGCATCTTTTTTATCACGCTGATAATCCGGCCGCACCGCAGCGTTTAAGTCCGCCTCATGAAATCCATCCTGCTCTTCGCTCTGATCGCCAGCACCGCCTTGGCCGCCGACGCCCCCACCCCGGCGCCCAAGCAAGCCCCGAAGCGCGCACCCCATCCCTCTCTGGCCAAGGTCGAAGACGTCGCTGGCCTGCCGCGCGTGCTGCTGATCGGAGATTCCATTTCCATGGGCTACACCCTCGACGTGCGTGAACTCCTCAAAGGCAAGGCCAACGTCCACCGCATCCCCACCAATGGCGGCCCCACCACCAACGGCCTCAAAAACATCAAGGCCTCGCTCGGCGACTCCAAGTGGGACGTCATCCATTTCAACTGGGGCCTGCACGATCTCAAATACATCGCCGAAGATCCTTCCAAGCTTGCCGATCCCACAGCTCCCGGCTCGCATCTCCAGGTGCCGCTGGCCGATTATGAAAAGAACCTCGCCGAACTCGTGAAGATCATGCAGGCCACCGGTGCCAAGCTCATCTGGTGCAACACCACCCCCGTCCCCGCCGGTTCCGCTGGCCGTGTCGAAGGCGATGAAAAGAAATACAACGAAGCCGCCGCCCGCGTCATGACCGCCGCAGGCATCCCCACCGACGATCTCTGCGCCCACGCAGCCGCCAAGCTCAAGGACGTGCAGCTCCCAGCCAACGTCCATTACTCCCCCGCCGGTTATCACTACCTCGCCGAAAAAGTCGCTTCCGTGATCGCTGAAAACCTGCCAAAGAAATGAGCACGCATTGAATGGCGCTCAGCCCTTGACCTTCTACCAGTAACCTTTTTCAGCCTCGCTATAGCCCAAGCGCTTGACTCATCAGCACCAAAGGTGCGTTCTACCGTAGCCCAGGGCATCGCCCTGGGGACCATGCATCATAACGGGAAGCAAACCCAAAACTTCGCCACATCCCAAGCTCACCAGCAGCATCTGCAACACGCCCCGCCGCGCATATCCCCCGATCATCCAGCGCCTCCTCCCAATGACCAAAACCACTCCAGCATGAAATACACCCTCCTCTTCCTCGCCTTCGTCAGCCTGACCCACGCCCAGGTCAAAACCCAGAACGAACCCACCAATGCCGCCGAAGCCGCCGCCAAAAAAGCCGCAGAGGACAAGGCGGTCGATGAAAAATATCAGGCCTTGAAAGCCACGCTTCCGCCAGATCAGCAGGCCTGGAAACCGTGCTCGAACAGAATCTCGGCAACGGCTTCTACCTCCCTCTGCACAAAAAGGACAAAATCGCTGGTCGCTCCAATGCCTGGGACTTCGTGCAGGACGACCCCAAGCTCCCCCGAGTTCTCCTCATCGGCGATTCCATCTCCCGTGGCTACACTCAGGACGTTCGCAAGGCCATGGCTGGTAAAGCCAACGTGCATCGTGCCCCCGAAAACTGAGGCCCCACCGCCAATGGCGTGAAGAAAATCGACATCTGGCTCGGCGACGGCAAATGGGACGTCATCCACTTCAATTTCGGCATCCATGATCGCAAAACACCCGCTGTAGATTACGAGGCCCGTCTGGAAACTCTCATCGCTCGCATGCAGCAAACCGGTGCAAAGATTATCTTCGCCACCACCACGCCCGTGCCAGCAGACACCAAAGACGGCCCTGAAATCGTCACCCAGATCGCCGAGAAAAACGAGATCGCTTTGCGCGTCATGAAAAAGCACGGCATCGCCATCGACGACCTCTACGCCTTCCTCGCTCCTCAGCTCCAGGGCATTGCCAATCCTCAGGACGTTCACTTCAACGCCAAAGGCTACGAACTCATGGGCCAGCAGGTGGCCAGATCCATTGAGGCAGCGCTCAAGTGACTCGCTTCATGTCCTAAATACATTCAATCCACTGCGGCCTTGGTTTCCTGCTGCTTCGCTGGCTCTCCTTCATGGGCATGCGCGGCCTGTTGGAAAATCGACAGATTGTTAGCACGCGCCCTGCTGCTCATTTCGCAGGCTGGTTCCGCCTCTCGTCCCGGTTTCGGGGAAGATCGGTGAGCCTCTATCGACACACGCCTTCTGCCCTGTTCGATTTAGACATCCTCTTCATCGCAGACTCGATTCTCCCATCACTTTCCTGTTATCCCTGCTCAAAAATTTCGGCCCCGCTGCTCCACTTGCAGTGCAGCACTTGCTGATTGAGTCATGAGAATCCTCGACTCATTATCGTTTGGTGCGCTGCTCTTCGCCTGCCTGGCGCTGGTGGCCTTCGAGGCCAGGGCGCAGACCACCACCCTCTGGGATGGTGGTTCCAACGGTGACAGTGGTTCTTGGAGTCTCGGCTCCAATTGGTCTGGCGGTTCGGTGCCTCCGAGTGCGGCGGATTCAGATGTCGTGTTCAATAATCGCAACGGCACCGGAGCCTTGGTCAACATGACAGTGGACGGCACCGGGGTGTTTGGTTTGATGACCTTTGACAACATCAACGCCAGACTTCCTGCCAGCCTGGCCATCGATACCAACAGCACCGGTTCTACCTCTCGTTCGCTCATCTTGTACAAAGGCATCACTTTGAAGAATACCACCACCTCGGTCCTTTTTTCGGGAGCCAATGGCACTCTTTCAGTGGCGCTTGCTGCAGACAATACCTGGACCACCTCCGCCGGATCCACCTTGGAAATTGGCTCCTCAGTGGTGGTCAGCGGTGCTTTTCGCATCATCAAAGAAGGCCTGGGAACGGTCATCGTGGATGCCGCCAATACTTTCACCGGAGGCGTCACGATCAACGCGGGAACTTTCAAGATGACGCGTAGCACCGGCTTTGGAGCCAGTCCTTCGATCTACGTCGCTGATCAGATCGTTCTGAATGGTGGCACCTTTGAATACGCATCCGCATCCAATACCTTTTCTGCGGCCAATCGCGGCTTTTCCATCGGCAGCAACGGCGGCACGATTCGCGTTTCCGGCGCGGGAAGCTATTCCATATCAGGCATTGTCGCCGATCTGAGCGGTCAGTCTGGCGCTTTGACTAAAACCGGTCAGGGAATCCTGACCCTGGAAGCCGCCAGCACTTATTCAGGCGGCACCACCATCGCCAGCGGGACGCTGCGTGTGGGAGTCAGCGGTGCTTTGGGGGCTTCAGCCGGTGTCGTATATCTCGGCAGCATCGGTGGCGGAGATGCTTCGCTTATCAACTACCTGGGCGGCTACATTTTTGCCAATGACATCAATGTGGTCGCCGGCAGCGGCGGAGTTCTGACGCTCGGTTACACCAGCGCGGGCGCCTTTACCTCCCGCTTCAGCGGCAACATCACTCTCTACGACAATCTGGTGCTCGAAAGCGAATCTGCCGCTAACTTTGCCGTGCGTCTGACCGGCTCCATCTCAGGTTCCAAAAACCTGACAAAGACCGGCGTTGGCACCGTGCGCTTGGAGAACAACAACACGGGCTACTCTGGCACCACCACTATCTCTTCAGGAATTTTGCAGCTTGGCGCTTCGGGTGGCGGCACCACCGGCGGTCTTGGCTCGGGCAATGTCATCGACAACTCCACTCTGCTTGTAAATCGCAGCAATGCTTATGCCCTGGGCAATCTCATCAGCGGTACCGGCTCTCTGACGCAATCCGGCGCTGGCACCACCACTTTGTCGAATGCCAACACCTACAGCGGTGGTACCACGTTGTCGTCGGGAGCTCTTCTTGTCAGCAACAGCACTGGATCAGCCACGGGCTCTGGTTCCTTGCTCATGTCCTTTGGCACCACTCTGGGTGGCACGGGAATCATCGCTCCCACGGCTTCCAGTGGTATCCTCATAGGCGGCACGGTCGCTCCAGGTGTCGCTGGTACAAACAACGGCGTTGGCACGCTGACTTTCACCCCCGTGGACGGCAATGTGACGTTTCAAAGTGGCAGCTCCATCATTTTTGAATTCAGTGCCAGCCACACCAACGACAAGATCGTCTTTGCTGCCTCTGGCGCAGGCAGGTTGGATTTCTCAGCCATGACGGCTGGCAGCCTGAGCCTGGCGTTTGTGGGAGGTTACACTCCCTCTCTGAATGATTCCTTCGATCTGCTCGATTGGTCCGCGGTGTCTGGATTAAGCGTCGGCCTGCTGAGTCTAAACACCACGGGATTCGACGCCTCATGGACCTGGGACACTTCCCAGTTCACCAGCACCGGAGTCATCTCCATCACTTCCCTCGCTCCTGAGCCTGCCCAGATTTGGCTTCTCATGTTGGGAATGACTTGCCTTCTTTTTCGACGATGGCGTGCATGCCTCTTGGGCTCGTAGACACGTTCAATCCGCCAAAAATGGTAGTATTTAGCGCCGTGACAGTTGGCATGCTTTCGGCATGTTACGTCACCCCCAACACCATTCTCATGACCCCGATCCCCTCCACCAAACCTCTTAGCAAAAACATCCACCTTCAGCGCTGGGTCGGAAAGATGGCCGCGCTCTGCAAACCTGACCGCATCCACTGGGTGGACGGCTCCAAAGGTGAATACGACCGTCTCTGCAATGAGATGGTCGAGGCCGGCACCTTCACCCGCCTCAATCAAAAGAAGTGGCCCGGCTGCTTCTATGCCAAGTCCGATCCGAGCGATGTCGCACGCGTGGAAGAGCGCACCTTCATCTGCAGCAACTCCAAAGACGGCGCAGGCCCCACCAACAACTGGATGAACCCCTTCGAAATGAAGGAAAAACTGCGCAAGCTTTTCAACGGCTGCATGCGTGGCCGCACCATGTACGTGCTCGCTTACAGCATGGGCCCCATCGATTCCCCCATGTCTCAAATCGGCGTGCAGCTCACCGATTCACCCTACGTCGTGGTCAACATGCGCATCATGGCCCGCATCGGCAAAAAAGTGTTTGAGAAGATCGACCAGTCAAAGAAGCGCGTCGTTCCCTGCATGCACTCCGTCGGCGCACCGCTCAAGAAAGGCCAGAAGGACGTGCCATGGCCCTGCAACAAGGAGAAGTACATCGTCCACTTTCCTGAATCGCGTGAAATCTGGAGCTACCGTTCCGGCTACGGCGGCAATGCCCTCCTCGCCAAAAAAAGCTTCGCCCTCCCCATCGCCTCCGCCATGGCACGCGACGAAGTCTGGATGGCCGAGCACATGCTCATCCTCGTCGTGGAAGATC
>CAILZI010000128.1 GCA_903838675.1 uncultured Verrucomicrobiota bacterium | reverse complement strand
CCGCCGCTGAGCCTTGCTTGACCACTGCCACTGGTCTGCCCTTGGCCCGAGAGGCTCGGGCCGGAGTTGTCATGCTTTTGTCATGCATATCCTCGGTTGGAGTGTCAACCGAGACTCCCTGAACAGCATGGGAACCTGATAGAATAAGGGCTCCAAGGCGATTTGATGCCTTGTCCCCGCTGTCGTTTTTGGAAGCCCGTTGGCCTTCATGACATGGATGTCAGTCTGTTACGAAAGTCTCAATCATAGTAAGCTGAAGATTTGCTTGGGCACGTACAGCAAGCGAGTACGATTGAACTATGCCGCACGAACGATTCAGCAACCCATGGCCTCATGATGTGAATGGGGTGATGGATATTCTGCGGTGGAAGCTGGGGCTCTCGCGCAAGGAACATGCGCTGATGCCTGAGGCGGGAAATGAGGCGGCGGCTTGGCTGCGAGTGGGGGCGGATGAGCTGGCGCAGATGCCGGGGAGCGGATGGCGAGTGATCTGGCTGGGGCATGCGTCATTTCTGGTGCAGGGGGCGGGGTTGAATCTTTTGATTGATCCTGTTTTTGCGGATTATTGCTCGCCGGTTCCTGTGCCGTTCTTGCGGCGCAAGGTGCCGACGCCGTGCGGGATTGAGGATCTGCCGCGCATTGATGCGGTGCTGCTGACGCACAGTCACTATGATCATCTGGACCTGGGCACGCTGAGGGAGCTGGGGGACAAGCCGCAAATCGTCATTGCGGAGGGGCATGGGGCGTGGCTGGCGAAGAAGCTTTCGCGACCGGTGAAGGAGCTGCGATGGGGGCAGTCGCTTCTATTGAATGATGAGGTGAAGCTGACGGCGACTCCGGCGCAGCACTTCACGGCGAGAACGCCGTTTGATCGTAACCAGGCGCACTGGTGTGGCTGGCTGATTGAGGGGGCGGGCTGCAAGCTGTGGCATGTGGGTGACAGCGCCTACTGTCCGGCGTTTCGCGAACTGGGGCAGGCGCATGGACCGATCGATTTTGGGATGATCCCGATTGGGGCGTACCAGCCGCGGAGCATCATGAAATCGATTCACATGAATCCGGAGGAGGCGGTGCAGGCTTTTGAGGAGGCGCGGTGTGTGCGGGCAGCGGGGATGCACTGGGGGACGTTTGCTTTGACGGATGAGCCGATGCAGGAGCCGGTGCTGAGGCTGCGGCGGGAGATGGAGAGGAGAGGTCTGCCTGAGGATGTGTTTACGGCGCAGGCGGTGGGGCATGCGTGGCGGGTGCTGCCGAGGGAAGTTGCTGGCTGAGATGGAGGGCGCGCAGTTGAGGGAGGCGTCAAGCGCGGCGGCGGGTGTGGGGATCCTTCTTCGCCATGGCTTCTAAGGACTGGGGTTGTAAACTGGGAACTGAAAACTGAGAATTGAAAATTGGCCGGAGGCGTGTGGTTGAGCTCAGGGCAGTCGCTGCATGTGGGCGTGGCGGCGTTTTGTGTCACCGCTACGCGGTTCCACGAAATTGGGAGACGTGGGTGATGCGGTTCCGTGGGTTGGCACCCACGGCTACTGTTGTGCCAGCCCTACGGGCTTTCTGAGGGAGAGGGCATGCGATTTAAGTCTGCCATAAGATGGTATGAACTTGCCACGGTCATTGAGTAAGGGTGTTTCAAACACCGACTGGTTGCAAACTGGACGTTCAAGACACGCGTCAGCGTCTTGGAATGCGGTGGCAGAGAGGCAAGGGCAACGCTGTTGCCTCGACGGAACTGCTTTCGCGAGGTGGAGAATGTTCTTTGGCCGCAGCCTACGGTTCAGCCTGCGAAAGCGGCGTCGCGCCTAGGCTTGCCGCACGCAGTCCAAGACACTTCGCGTGCGCGTTGGCACTGGGATTTAAAGGCAGGCCAACGAAACGAGCGATGGCCTGCATTAACGGAGTGTGATTCGAGCCTGACGAACTCAACCAGGAAAACTCGCGCGGATCATTTCAGGTAGTTATCGACCGGTTCGGATTCGGGGGTCCAGTAGGAGATGGATTGAATGCGGCCGGATGCGAGCTTGAGCACGGTGACCTTGCCTTCCTGCTGTGGAAATTTCGCGATCAAGTTTGCGTCATCGCCGAGAATGATCTGGTGGGCATATTTCTTCATTTTGGGAATGGCGAAGAAACGACCGATGCCAGGCATCCCGTGGATGTTGGCGATGTAGACGGCTTTTTTGCCGGGCAGATGATCTTTGCCAAGTGCGGTGAGCGCGGCGTTTGCCTTCTTGCCTGTGGTCATGTCGTGGCTGACCAAGAGATAGTGTGTTTCAGCAGGCTTCAAAGTGAAGGCGGTGCCATGCTGATCTGCGGCAGTGAAAGTCTCGACCGTCTGGCCTGTTTCGTAAGGCTGTGCGATGGCTGATGCCGTGCTGAAAAAAGAAACGGTGAGGAACACCGACAAGATAGTAATGAGATTCATTTTCATCAGATTGTGTACGTAATTTAATCTATAACTAAGGTGACTGGAAGGACTTGGACACGTATCTTATACGACACTTTTCTGCCGTGACAAAGATAATGAAATCCACTCCGCCGATGGACAGCCTCTTTGGGCTGGCCTGGAGTGGTGCGAGATGTCTGGCAGAGAGAGGTCGCCGCGCATCTTCAACAGATCGAAATCCCGCCGTCAGGACGCGCAATCAAAGCAGGAAATGATTACTCGGGGCGCACATGCTTTGATGGCAAAGCAATTTACGGAGCGGATCGGACAGCTGGAAGGAACCGAGCCGCGTCTGGCTGCGGCCATGAAAGACCTGCTTTCCAGGCCGGGCTCTCTGGTGCGGGCGGTGACGGCCTATTTGCTGGGGATTGTGATGGGATTGTCGCAGGAGGCGGCTGAATGTCTGGGCTGTGGCATCGAGTATCTGCATACTGCATCGCTCGTGTTTGATGACCTGCCGAGCATGGACAATGCCCTACTGCGCCGTGGAGCGCCCAGTCTTCATGCAGCGCATGGTGAGGCGGTCTCCATCCTGGCTGCGCTGGCACTGGTCAACCGGGGATACACCTTGCTTTGGAAGGGCATCAACGACGCGGCTCCAGCCCGTCGTTTGGAAGCCAGCGAGTGGATTCAGTCCAAGCTGGGCATCCATGGCGTTTTGGGAGGCCAGGCGTGGGATATTCACGGTTCGAGTGAATCATCCACTACTGCGGATGTGAGCCGAATCGCGGCCCGCAAAACGGCGGATCTTCTCAGGCTGACCTTGGTGCTTCCGGCCATCGTGGGCCAGGGGACGCGGCGTGAGATCACCTTGCTCGACCGGCTGGCATTGCTGCGAGGAGTGGCGTATCAGGCGGCAGATGACTTGAAGGATGCCTTTGCGACGGAAACGCAATCTGGCAAAAGCGGCGGACGTGATCAGGAGCTGCAGCGGCCGAACCTGCTTTCTTCCGAAGGTGCCGATGGTGCGAAAATTCGATGCAGGCGTTTGATTGCCATTGGTGATCGTGTCATGGGCAAACTGCCTGGTCCGGCCTCGCGCTGGAAGATGCTGGAGAATTTGCGCGTGGCAGCTCCGGTCTCAATCACCTAACTTTTTTGAAACGATGAGCCTTTGGCGAATGATCCTGACCAACCTGCGGCGTCACCGAGTGAGGACGATCATTGGCGCAGCCGGAATTGCGCTGGGGGTGGCGACGATGCTGAGTGTGGTCGGCCTGCTCGGAGGTGCGGTGAAGATGTTCGAGCGCATTTTGCGCAGTGACGCGGAGATGGTGGTGTTTGAGAAAAACGTTTCCGATTTGTTTTTCAGCAATGTGCCGGTGGAGGTGGCGGAGGAGCTGCAGAAGCAGCCTTTTGTGAAGCAAGCGCGCCCGGTGCTGTTTGCCATCATCAGTGCTCCTGATCGACCGATTGTGACGTGCTTCGGCATTCAGGCTGCTGACAGCCGGCTGCAAAAGGGTGAATGGCTCAAGGGCAGCGCGGCGGCGTTTAAGGATGACGGACGCGGCGTTGTTTTGGGTGAGCGAGCGGCCGATTTCATCACTATATTAGTAGATGGCAGGGTGGAGCTGGGGCAGGAGAAGTATCCGGTGGCCGGGGTGGTGAGAATGGAGAACGGCTTTGAAAACGGCGGGGTCTTCATGCCGCTGGCCACCTGCCAGGAGTCTTTTCATAAGCAAGGTGTGTGCTCGGTGGTCACGGTGGCGCTGGCCAACGGGCATGAGTCCGGTGAGGTGAAAAGCTGGATGAAGGAGCAGCACCCCCGGCTGACGGCCTTGGAGAATGAGGAGTTCAGCCGCAGCTACTCGCAGTTCAAGATTCTCAAGACGACGGCGTGGGTGGTGGGTGGCTGCGCCTTTTTGCTCGGCGGGCTGAGTGTGACCAACACGATGATTCTATCGGTGTTTGGCCGCATCAAGGATCTGGCGATTGCGCGGGTGTGCGGATTTTCGCGTGCGCAGATTGCGGGCATGATTTTTGGCGAGTCTCTCCTCGTGTCTGCCATTGGCACTCTGGGCGGATGGGGGATCAGTGCGCTGGGTTTGTATGTGCTCAAAGCCATTCCGCAGATGCAGGGCTACATCGAGCCGCGCATCGGATGGATGGAAATCACCGGTGCGATGACTTTGGCAGCATTCACCGCGCTGGGCGGTGCGATGTACCCTGCATGGTACGCAGCGAAACTTAATCCGGCACAAGCCCTCCGATTTGAATGAAGACCGAGCATTCCACGAATCCGCAGGTGGCAGTCAAAGACGTTTGGAAGAGCTTTGATCGTGGCCGCATCGAGGTTTTGAAGGGCGTGAGCCTTGACGTTTGCAAAGGCGAACTCGTGGCGCTCTGCGGCACCTCAGGCTGTGGGAAATCAACTTTGCTGAACGTGGTCTCCGGTCTTGAGGACATTGATCGCGGCGAGGTCGCGGTGCTGGGACATGATGTGGTGGATGAGAAAACACGGGTGAAGCTGCTGCGATTTCACATTGGGTATGTGTTTCAGTTTCATCACCTCATGCCGGACCTCACGCTGGCGGAAAACTGTCTGGTGCCGGTGATTGCCGCAGGAGGCAGCCGGGCAGGCGCCTTGGAACGACTGGCCGAACTCGCCGAGGCCACGGGGCTGAGCCACAGGCTCAAACAGCAGGTGCGTGAGCTCTCGGGTGGAGAGCGCCAGCGCGGGGCCTTGGTGCGTGCGCTGATGAATGACCCGGAGATCTTGCTGTGTGATGAGCCCACCGGTGCGCTGGATGAAAAGAACCGGGACAACGTGATGGAGCTGCTCATGGATCTGGTGCGATCGCGTGGACGAACGATGATCATGGCAACGCATGATCTGGATCTGGCAAAACGCTGTGACCGCACTATGAAGATGCGGGATGGGCGGATTGAGGGAGAGATACGCTGACGCCCGATGCATGCACCTGGCACATCTCCGACGGGAGTTGAGACTGCCACACGGCATGCGCTTGGCTGGCTGGTGTTTGGGAACAGTGTCGGGTTGTTCCTTGCGATCCTTCTCGTGGAGCCTCAATGGCAACTGGGTGAGCTGAGCTACGGCCGATGGGTGCCGCTGCATTTAAACTCCCAGCTTTATGGCTGGACGGCGCTGCCGCTGGTCGCGTGGCTGCTGCAACTCTACGAGGTGGATTCATCCAGGTTTCGCGGATGGGGGCCTGCGGCCGTTTGGGCATGGACAGCAGCGCTGGGCTTTGCTTGTTTGCTGTGGCTCAAGGGAGAATCGTCCGGCAAGATCTTCCTGGACTGGCGTGGAGGATCGCTGCAGGCGTTTGTGGTGGCGCTCGTGATCCTGTGGGCAGTTCTCTTTGCGTCGTGGTGGGATCGCGCGTCAGAGTGGAGCCGAATGCGTGTTCGTGTGGCACTCGCAGGTTTGGTGGTGCTGGCCATGGTCCCGCTGATGATGGTGATGGCATCGTCACCGAAGACTTATCCGCCGGTGGATCCAACCACAGGAGGACCTTTGGGATCGAGTTTGATGGGATCGACGCTGCTGGTGGTGGTGCTGATGCTGATGCTGCCGAGAACAGCTGGCATCAAGGGGCGGGGTGCTGCGATCTCGGGCACGTGGTGGTTCTTTGGCTTTGCGCTGGTGGTCTTCGGTCTGGCGGAGGCGAAGGGAGGAGGGCATTATGACTGGTGGCAGATTGGAGCGATGCTGATCGAGTTGCCGTGGATTGGGTTGATCATTTACGACTGGGCCGGCTTCGAATGGCCTGAGTGTGCCAGGGTGTGGCGCAAGCCGGTGCTCTTCTGGTGGACGCTGCTGTCGCTGACGGCCGTGGGGATGTATTTCCCGGGGATACTGGACCACATCAAATTCACCCAGGGGCTGGTCGCGCACTCGCATCTCGCGATGGCGGCTTTTACGACTTCGTTTTGCGCCATGATTCTTTCGGTCATCACGGGGCGGTCTGTCGGCAGTCCAAGAACGGTGGGGGGGTGGAATCTCGCCGTCTTCATCATGCTCATGACGCTGGCCACCATGGGGTGGCGTGAGGGACAGAATGCGGAGTGGATGATTGTCCCCACCACATGGCGACAGGCTGGCATGTTTATCAGAGCCGTTTGTGGAGCTTCCATGCTGGCGGCATCGGCAAGCTGGTTGATCAAGCAACGAAAAAACTCATGAATCGTCTCAAGTTTCTACGTCTCTGGAGTCTGGCTGTTGGCGGCATGGATGCATGCACCGGGCTGATGCTAGTGTTTGCTCCCGCACAGACTCTGCGCTTGATGCAGGTGCCGGAGGTCGCGCCTGCAGCATTGATTTTTTTGAGCTGGATGGGGGTCTTCATCGGCTCTGTGGGGCTGAGTTATGCGCTGGTGCTGAAAGGAAGTCGTGAAGCGGAAACGGTGTGGATTTTTACAGCGGTGGTCCGTTTGGCAGTTGCGTGCTTTTTGGTGGCTGAGATCTTTTCGGGAAATCTGCCATCAGCGTGGCTGCTGGTGGCGGTGACCGATGGAGTGGTCGCGCTGGGCCAAGGGGCCGTGCTGCGCGCCGGATGGTGGAAAGGAGGGGAAGGATGAAAGCCACTGCAATGAGAGCCGCCGTGGTGACAGCGGCTGTGTACGGCTACTTCCTCCTCTTTGCGCAGTTTGCTTTTGTGGAGCTGCTGCGTGGTCAGGTGGCAGGACATGATGCGGAAACGTTCGAGAAAACGGCCCTCGGATTGATGGCATTGATGGGCATTGCTTCCGGCTTTTGGGTGGCGTGGAAGGGAGCATCTGCGCGCAAGGTTCAAACGGGTCTGCTGCTTGGGGCGGCTGCAGCAGGCATTGTTCCCTGGGTGACGGGGCTTCCTTGCTTGATTGTCGTGGCCATGATTACTGGAGTCGCGGTTGGGCTTTGCACGGTCAGTCTTGCGACGATGCTTCGTTCTTGGTGCAGCCTGGTGCATGTGGGCATCGGAACGGGAATCGGCTATGCGTGCTGCAATCTGCCGTGGGTGTTTTCACTGCCTCCTTCTCAGCAGGCTGGTGTTGCCACTGTGTTCGCTCTCCTTGGGGCTGTGTGTGTTCCAGCCAAGGCGGGGGACTCATGCGAGCCGAAGGCCCGAGAGATGCCCTTCTCACTGGCCGTGCTGCTGTTCACGGCACTGGTGTGGCTGGACTCAGCGGCATTCTTCATCATTCAGCATGCAGCGGATTTGAAGCAGGGTACTTGGGGAGAGACTTTGCTGTGGCGAAACGCTGTCATTCATCTTCTCGCGGCACTGATTGCTGGTGTCTGGCTGCAGCGCGGGCCAGCACGGCTGCTGCCTGCCATTGCATGGGGCCTTCTGGCGGTTGCAGCACTGGCGGTGAATCATGACTCATCAAGGATGCTGGGTGGCTTGCTCTATCCGATTGCGGTTTCGCTTTATTCGGTGGCTTTGGTGGCATGGCCGGGGTGGTTTTCAGGTGCTGCAAATCCGCGTGATGCTGCCTGGAAAGCTGCATGGGTCTTTGCTGTCGCAGGCTGGTTTGGCTCAGCGAATGGCATTGGGATGGCGCAATCGCTGCATCGCGTGCCGCACGAATTTATTTTCATCTCAGGTGTGGTTGTTTGCGGAGTGATGTTTTTTCCATCGGTGAAGCATTGGCGATCTGCAGCAGCGGTTCTGCTGGTTGGTGTTGTCGCCTGCTGGCCACGGACCCACGCGGCGAATTCTTCTGCCACTGCGACCGAGCGTGGCAGGCAGGTCTATCTTTCGGAAGGCTGCATCCACTGCCATTCTCAGTTTGTGAGGCCCGCAACACGGGATGATGAATACTGGGGGCCCTCGCGTTCCAACATGGTTGAAGCGAGGCCGGTGTTGATTGGCAACCGGCGCCAGGGGCCTGACCTTTCCACCCTGGCGGTGCGCAGGTCGGCGGTGTGGTTAAAGCAGCACTTCATCAATCCGCAGTTGTTTTCACCGGGCAGCGCCATGCCATCTTACGCCAGCTTGTTTGAGACTGAGAGAGGAGACGATCTCGTGGCCTATCTGCGGCAGTTGGGAACAGCCGATGCGCCTGCTATCGTGGCGAAGGCCTCGACCTGGCAGCCTGCCGAGAGCCATGCCCCAAGCATGATGGGGAAGGATTTGTTTAACCGACAATGCGCGCTGTGCCACGGTGCCGATGGAACTGGCAACGGGGTCATGGCAGCCAAGCTGGGCAAAGTGCCGGCCAATCTGGTGAAGGGGCCTTTCATCTGGTCGCCAGAGTCTGCCGACCGAGAACTCAAAATTCAGAGGATCATCAAGTTTGGCATCTTTGGAACGGACATGCCAGGGCACGAAACTTTGAATGATGAGCAAGTCATGGAGCTCGCAAAGTTTGTACTTAGCCTCAGGTCCTGAATTGCAGTCGTTGCGGGCGAGGTGGAAGCGCTGCCGCCCCCGGAGCCTAGGCGAGAGCCGTGCGCGAACGCTGGACGGTTGAAAGCTTCTCGCATACCTCCGGCATGCGACTTTGATCGGGTACGTGCCTTGTACGCGATCCGGTGGTTCTCGCTCGGCAAGGCTCACTTCACCACCGGCTTGTCTCTCAGCTCCCTCCGGGAGCCAATGTTATGCAAACGAAAATGCCGAGGGAGGAAGAGGAGGGAAGGGTGAAGAAGCCTGCTTTGATTCAACGCTGCTTACGCATTGGCGCGCAGCCAGGTGAAGCTGCGTTCGGCTTCGCCTTTTTGGTAGGCGATCTCGGCGTCTTTTTTGGCGGGGCCGTCGGGGGCTTTGAAGCTGTCGATCTTGTGGCCGCGTTTGGCCATGTCGAGCCAGGCTTTGAACATGGGGGTGTCGCGGTGGTTGGGGAAGATGTTCCAGAACTCGTCTTTCTTCCACGAGAAGGGGCGGGCGAAACCGGAGATGGTTTCGACTTGAAGAGGGACGCCGGGGGCGAGCTCGGCGAAGCGTTTGGCGTAGGCTTTGTAATCGACGAGGCCTTCACCGACGGCGGTCCATTGGACGACGGCACCGTTTTCGTCCTCCCAGAGCATGCTGTCGCGGACGCTGCTGCAGATGGTGAGGGGTCCGAGGGCTTCGAGGTGGAGCATGGGTTCTTCGAGGGCCCAGACGGCGTTGCCGGGGTCGATGTTGGCACCGACGTACCCTTTGCCGGCGGCTTCGATGAGGGCTTTGAGTTCGTGGGACTGCATGTCGCCGGCGTGATTTTCGACGGCGATCTTGATGCCTTCGCCTTCGGCTTTGGACTGGCAGGCCTTGATGGTTTTGACGATTTCTTCGATGTGTTTCTGGATGCCGCCGTCGGTGCTACGGTCTTTCTGATTGCCGAGGTAGCAGCGTGCGACAGGTGAACCGAGCGTCTTGGCGATGCGGATGGTGAGGCTGAGGTGCTCTTCAGGGGTGCCGTAGATGTCCTTCCAGGTGTTGGAGGTTTTGCAGACGCTGCCGGTGCCGACGTAGAGTTTCAGTCCGGCGCGATCGGCCTGTTCTTTGAGGCTTTTGAGATACGCTTCTTCGAAGTTTTCAAACACATGCAGTTCGGAGATGAACATGGTGTCGAGCTTCAAGGACGCGGCGTAGTCGATGAACTGCGCGGCTTTCCAGCCGGTGGCGCGGACGGCGAAGTGATCGAGGCCGAGGGCGAGTTTGGCGCCTGTGGCAGCCTGGGAAAGGGATGCGGCAGCGGTGGCGGCGAGGGATTGCGCGAGGAAGGAGCGGCGGTTCATGCGGCGCATGCTAGCGGAAAGGGAGAAAGTGAAAAGGGGTAAGTAAAAAGTGAAAAGGTGGGGAGGCCTCTTTCATCCTGTTTTTCAAGGAGGAAAAGGAGGAGCCCGGAACGGGCTGAAACCCGAACTACGTACGAAGAGGCTGGCGCAGGACCGGAAGCAGCTTGTGACTTGAGACTCTTCGCTGTGATCGAGAACGATTTTGCGGATACCGAGTTGCTATGAGGGCTCGGCTCGCAGGGTGTGGCGGCGCAGATTGATCGAGGACGAGTAGGAGTAGGAGGACGAGTAGGATTTACTCGTCGCAGGTGCTAGCGGATGATCAGTTTGACCGCACCCTGGCCCTGGCGATCATCGGCGGAGGAGACGAGGATTTGGGCGAGGTGGTGGCCGCTGCGCCAGGGGGCGCCATTGATGGGCTTGACCTGGAGCAGGTAGGCACCGGTACCGACGTTGCGGAAGGAGGTGATGTTGTTGCTGAAGGGAGCCTGCTGGCCGGGCACTTCAAAGTACTCCATCAGGGTGAAGTGATCTTTCGTCAGATCTGTGACAGGCCAGCCGCTGCTGCTGACGAGCACCAGGATGTTGGCGGGATGTGAGTTGCCATTGGCGGCGGCTCCTGCGGAGGCCTGGGCGGCAATGGTCAGCGCCGCAGCACCACCTTCGCCGTTCTTCATCACAACCTTTGCGACGGATGCAACAGATGGAGTTGCAGGAACCGGAGCAGGAGTTTCAAAGACAGGCGCGGGCTCAGCCTTTTTGGCGGGTGCCGGCTTTGCAACGGCCTTGGGTTTTACCACCTCCACCTTTTTCTTAGCCGGAGCCGCTTTCTTCACCGTGAGAATCTTCTTTTTAGCCATGGCCTGCTTTTTGGATGCTGCAGGCTTTTTAGCAGGTGCCTTCTTGGGAGCAGGTTTTTTGGCCATGGTGGTTAGTGGGGCGGAATTGTTTCAATTTCTGCGAGGCTAGCAATACTTCCTCCCTTCTGTCGAGATTCCTCTTGGGATGGAGGCGCAAATATTATGGCGTCGAAAAAAGTTAAAGAAGGTTGTAAGAGCGTCTTGTTTCCCTGTTTGGGTGGATCTGCGGTAGAAAGATACGGTCTTTCCTTGTTGAGGAGCGAGTCAGTGCCAGACTCAGTTTGAGGGTATCTCTAAAACCTCTAGTTGATCGAATGAACAGTATTCTCGCCATTCTATAAAAAGGTGAAAATTCTGAAAATAGACGATTGCCAAGAATACGATCTCTAGATTATAAAGGTTGGTTAGAATTTTAGGTTTGCGGCTTTTCTGTCACACTTCGAAAATCCGACAGCTCTGCAATTCCGTTTCTTTGATGAACGCGCTCTCAACAATAGGTTTCCCTTTGTCGCGACACTCCCCCCGGCCAGTCCGACGGGAGTGGGCGTTCGTGAGGAAATGGTTTGCTGGGATTTCCAGACTGATTGAATTTTCTCAAGTGGGAGGCTGGGCTTGGTTCGGTGCGACAGACGCCATGGATGACCTGATGCCCTGGGGGCGTGGCACGTTGGTGACAAGAGAAGGCGCTGGGGGAGGAGGGGAGTCGCCCGAACCTGCTCCATCTGAAGCTGCTGTGAGAAATCTGCCTTTTTACCATGCACCGGTGCTTTTGGCCGAAGTCGTGGCCTTGCTGGAGCCTGCCCCAGGCAAGCTCTATTTTGACGGCACCCTCGGTGGTGGCGGGCATTCGGAGGCGCTGCTCCAGCATGGGGCACGAGTGGTGGCGATGGATCAGGATCAAAATGCGCTTAAACATGCTACCGAACGGTTGAAGCCCTTTGCAGCGCAGTTCTGCGCGCTGCGAGGGAACTTCCGCAACTTCCCGCAGATCGTGGAAGAGACCGGGGTTTCGGGTTTTGACGGCATGCTGGTTGATATTGGAGTGTCGAGCCACCAGCTCGATGATGCCGCGCGCGGCTTCTCCTTCATGAGGGACGGCCCGCTGGATCTGCGGATGGACACGGAATCGTCACGCACTGCAGCAGATCTCGTGAACACCGAGGATGAAGCAGAACTCATGCGCATTTTCTTTGAGTATGGCGAGGAGCCGAATGGCCGCCGCATTGCACGGGCGATTGTCAAAGCGCGCACGGCGAAGCCCATCCGCACGACGTTCCAGCTTGCTGACATCGTTTCCGCCGCAGCGCCGAAGCGTGGGAAGCGCCATCCAGCGACGCTGGTGTTTCAGGCCCTGCGCATTGCGGTGAATGATGAGCTGGCCGCATTGCACGATTTTCTTGCCGCAGCGCCGCGCTGGTTGAAGCCTGGTGGCAGGCTGGCGGTGATCTCCTTTCACTCGCTGGAAGACCGCATCGTCAAACAAACGCTGCAGCACCTGGCTGCGCCGTTCATTGACCGCCCTGAGTGGCCGGAGGCGCGCAAAAACCCGGACTGCGTGCTGAAACTTATCACGCGTAAGCCTGTGCAGGCGACGCCGCAAGAGATCGAAATGAACCCACGTGCGCGCAGCGCGGTGCTGCGCGTCGCCGAACGACTCCCCGTATGAAACCACGCACGCGCAACCGCTATCGCAACAGCCTTGGCCTTTCCACGATCACGGCGATCCTGATCGTGGTCGCCTCGCTCGCGCTCGTCGGACTCGGGATAGTCGTGAGCAAGAACCGGGTGCGTGCGCTGGGTGAGGAGCAGCGCAAGGTCGAAGCCGACATGCGGCTGCTGAATGCCGAGATTCTGGCCCTGAACAACCGCATTGAAACGATGCTGACACGCGACCGCGTGCAGCCGCGCCTTACCAATGCAGGCACCCTGCTGCGTCCGATCACGAAGCATGGAATTCTCCTTCTCAAACCGCTGCCTGAACAGCCGGCGAAAGCCGCTGCACCCGTAGCGGACCCATCTGTCGCCCAAATCATGCCCAAGGCCCCGTGAGTCAACCACTGCCAAATCAAATCCAGCTTCGCCGCGATCGTCCGGTTTGCCGCCGCATGCTGCTGCTGCTGTTTGTGCTGCTGGCGGGATTTTCCCTGGTGACGTGGCGTCTGGCAGTCATCCAGATCAAGGAATCACCGCGACTGGCAGCGCTGGCGGCGCAGAAGTATCAGCGCCACATCGTGCTGCCTGCGCATCGCGGGGCGATCAAGGACCTGAGCGGTGAATACCTGGCGCATGATGAAGATGTGCAGGAGGTCTACACGGACCGCACGCATTTGCGTGAGGTGATCACGGTGAGGCATCATCTGGCGGCCATTCGTGGAGTGAAAGCCGTCGAGCTGCGTGAGCAGCTTGATGAGGCGCAGACACTGGCCGCCTACCATGACCATGTGGCCAAGGTGCTGGCAGGCATCCTGCCGCAGCCGGAAAAAGAAATCCGCAGCCTGATTGCTTCGGACAAACCTGAAATCGTGCTGGCGAAACAGGTGGATGAAGAGAGCGCGAAGAAGTGGGGCGAGCTTTTCAAGAACGAGCACATTTTCGGAATCCACATGCGCCCCACCGTGGCACGCCGCTTTCCTGCCCAGGATCGTCTGTCGCTGGTGCTTGGCAACACCGACACCAGCAACAAGGGGCGCTGGGGGGTGGAAAAACTCATGGATGCGAAGCTCACGGGCATTCCAGGTGAGCAGTTGATCGAACGTGACAAGTCGGGGCATGAACTCCCTTCCTACCGAGGTCAGGTCAATGATCCCAAGCATGGCAGTGATGTGCATCTCACCATCGACATGCAGCTGCAGGACAACGTGGAGGCGATCTGTGAGCGTGCGTGGAAGGCGAACAACGCCCGCCGGGTGGTCATCGTCGTCACCGAACCCAACACCGGCACGGTGCTGGCCATGGCGGCACGCCCGCACCGCGATCTGAACAATCCGGACGAGAGCACGTGGACCAACCACGTCATCGCAGGGGCGTATGAGCCGGGGTCAATTTTCAAGGTGGTGACCCTGGCGGCGGCGCTGGACAACCGCAAAGTGACCCCAGGGGAGATGATCGACTGCGGCAACATGCATTACGAAGACCCGGTGCGAAAGATCAAGCTCAGTGACGATGAACCGCTGGGCATGCAGACTGTGAAGGGCGTGCTGGTTCATTCCAGCAACATTGGGATGTACAAAATCAGCAAACGTGTTG
This sequence comes from uncultured Verrucomicrobiota bacterium, assembly GCA_903838675.1. GTDB lineage: Bacteria > Verrucomicrobiota > Verrucomicrobiia > Verrucomicrobiales > Verrucomicrobiaceae > Prosthecobacter. Next base: position 26,963 of record CAILZI010000128.1, on the reverse strand, counting down.
GACAGGACATGATGCTCGACTATGCCACAAGGTTTGGATTTGGTGCTCCCACCGGGATCGGTCTCGTCGGCGAAGAAGCTGGTCGTTTCAATACCGGCAAGTGGAGCAACACCACCTACTCACGCATGCCCATCGGATATGAAGTCAAAGTCACCCCACTGCAAATGTGCATGGCCTACGGAGCCATTGCCAACGGCGGCGTGCTCATGAAGCCGCGCCTCATCGACCGCTTTGTCAAACCCAGTGGCGAAACCGAAGTCGTGCCGCCGCAGCCGGTCTGGCAGGTTTGCACGGCCAAGACCGCCGCCACCTTGCGCGATTTCCTTGAAGGGGTCGTTTTGGAGGGCACCGGCAAACGTGGTGCGCTGCCTGAAGTTCGAGTCGGAGGCAAAACCGGCACCACCCGCCGCTATGATCCCGAAAAGAAAAAGTATATCGACGGCACCTACCTTACCTCGTTCGTGGGAATGGCCCCGATCGACAATCCCAAGCTTGTGTGTCTCGTGATGCTCGATGACCCGAAAGCCGAGAGCTCCGCGATGGTTCGTGGCGGTCGTATCGCAGCTCCAATTTTTGCTGAAATTGTGCGGGAAACCCTCGATCATCTGGCCATTCGCAACGAACGTCCCGTCAAAGTGGCGGCGAAAGGAGCCGAACCATGACACTGCGCGATCTCATCCCTAATCTCGACAAGCCTGCTGTTTCCGGCAGTCTCGACACTGAAATCACCGGTCTGGCTTACGATTCACGGAAAATTGGTCCTGGCATCGCGTTCGTCGCCATTCGTGGCACGCATGCCGATGGCCATGACTACATTGGCAAGGCGATCGAACTTGGTGCCGCGGCGATCATCGCCGAACAGGCGCCTGCGGATGACTGCGCCGTGCCGTGGGTGCATGTGCGGCATGCGCGCATCGCCCTGGCCCAGACTGCTGCCGCCTTGAACGGCCACCCGGCAAAAGCGCTGACCATTGCCGGCGTGACCGGGACCAACGGCAAGACCACGACGGCGTTTCTGCTGCACCATCTGTTCAATTCTGCGCAGATGCGCAGCGGCCTGCTGGGCACGGTGTATTACGATTTGGGTGACGGAGAGCACGTGCCTGCCACGCATACGACGCCCGAATCGCTCGAAATCCAGGGACTGCTGGCCAGCATGCGTGACAATGGCTGCCGCGCGTGTGCGATGGAGGTGTCATCCCATGCACTGGATCAGGACCGCATCTATGGCCTGCCATTTGCCGCCGCCATTTTCACCAACCTGACTCAGGACCATCTCGATTACCACGGCACGATGGAGAAGTACTTCGAGGCCAAGGTGCGCCTTTTTCAGATCACCGCGGATTCATCGCCGCGCTCGGCCTTGATCATCAATGGTGATGACGCCTGGGGGCGCAAGCTCGTCCAGCGTTTTGAGCACACCGGCCGCGTGGTGCGATTCGGCTTCGGAGTCGGTTGTGAGTATCGTGCGATCAACGTGCGCTACGACATGTCGGGCACGACGTTTGAGCTTGAGGCGAAAGGCCGCAGCTTCCTGGTGCGGCTGCCGCTTATTGGCGACTTCAATGTTTACAACGCCCTGGGTGCTCTTGCAGCGGCGCAGGGAGTCGGCCTGAACCTGCGTGAAGCCATCAAGAGCCTGCAAAGCGCGCCGCAGGTGCCGGGCCGCATGGAGCGAGTGTCTGACAACTCACGCTTTCAGGTCTTCGTCGATTACGCGCATACGCCAGACGGCCTGGAGAATGCGCTGCGCACCGCACGTGCGCTGCGCCCGCGCCGCCTCATCACGGTGTTTGGCTGCGGTGGAGACCGGGACCGGACCAAGCGCCCGAAGATGGCCGCTGCGGCAGAAGCCGGCAGCGACATCTGCGTGCTCACCTCGGACAATCCGCGCACCGAAGATCCGCAGCAGATTCTGAACGACGCCAAGGCTGGCTTCGCCCGCCCGCAAAAACACGCGATCATTGTGGACCGCCGTGAGGCCATCCAGACGGCACTGCAAAATGCGTGGGAAGGTGACCTGGTGCTCATCGCAGGCAAGGGACACGAAGACTATCAGGACATTCAGGGCCAGAAACATCCATTCGATGATCGCAAAATCGCCCGCATCTTCCTTCACCAACTCAAAGCTGACCGTGCTGCCGAGCGCGAAGAAAAAGCCGCTGAACGCGAGGCCATGCGTGGTGGCTTCGACCGCCCTGACCGATTTGACAGATGATTCCCGTTTCACTCCAGACCCTTGCTCAATTCGCCGCAGGTACGCTGCGTGGTGATGGCACGCGCCTGGTGACGAACGTGAACACCGACTCACGCAAAATCACGGCGGGTGAGGTGTTCGTGGCGCTGGTGGGAGACAAGTTTGATGCGCATGATTTCATCCCGGAGGTGGCTGCGGCGGGTGCGGCTGCGGTGGTCATAAGCAGGACCAAACCAGCCTTCAGACTGCCGCCATCATGCGCCGTGATCGAAGTGGGAGACACCCTGCTGGCACTGCAGTACATGGCGCGTGGTTACCGTGAGCACCATGCGCCGCTGATCATTGGACTGACCGGCAGCAATGGCAAGACATCGACCAAAGACCTCGCGGCAGTCATCATGGCGCGCAAATGCCAGACGCGTGCGACCTTTGGCAATTTGAACAATCACATCGGCCTGCCGCTGACCCTGCTTTCGCTGCGGGAAGGGGACCAGTGCTGCGTGACTGAGATGGGCATGAACCATGCGGGCGAAATCAAAGTGCTCACGGACATCGCCAAACCGGATGCCGGGATCATCACGAACGTTGGCATGGCCCACATCGAGTATCTGGGCACGCAGGACGCGATTGCCTGGGAAAAAGGTACGCTGGCGGCGAATGTGCGCGCCGGCGGCGTGGTGGTGCTGAATGCCAATGACAAATACAGCGAGGTGATCGCACGCCACTGCCAGGCCAGTGTCTCGATGGCAGGAGTCGGCTGCGGTGATGTGGCTGCCACGAATCTTCGCGCAGATGCGACGGGAACGACCTTCACGCTCGACTTCGGCGGCGAAAAAGTCGAAACGCGCCTGCCCATTCTCGGCGAGCACATGGTCGGCAATGCTGCGCTGGCGGCATGCATGGGCTGGAGGCAGGGCATTGCGCCTGCGGAGATCGCGGATGCTCTGAATCAAGCGAAGCTCACCGGCGGACGTGTGGAGCCCAAGGTCATCAAGGGCATCCAGTTCATCGATGATTCCTACAACGCGAACCCTGACAGCATGATCGCAGGTTTGCGCACGCTGAGCACGCTGGGAGGTGCCGGGAGCCGCCGCGTGGCGGTGCTGGGCCGAATGGGTGAGCTGGGGCCGATCGCGGAAACGGAACATCGCCGGGTGGGCGAGTTCGCCGGTTCGCTCAAGCTTGACGCGGTTTTCAGCGTGGGTGGCAGTGAAGCCGCATGGATCACCGACGCCGCGAAGGGCGTGTCATCCGAACATTTTCCCGATCATGCCACCTGTGCCGCACGTCTGCGGGAATGGTTGCGCGAAGGGGACGTGGTGCTGCTCAAAGGCAGCCGCTCCGCGCGCATGGAACAGATTCTCACGCATTTTTCCGCCTCATGATGTACTGGCTTTACGAATTCAGGGAATGGCTCTTCGCTCATCAATGGATCAGCGATGACGCCGCACTGTACAAGGTGCTCAATCTTTTCAAGTACCACACCTTCCGCGCCGGAGGTGCTGCAATGACAGCGTTTGCGCTCTCGCTGATGTATGGTGACCGACTCATCCGCAAACTGATCTCACTGAAGATCGGCCAGCCGATCCGCACCGCCGAGGAAGTGCACAAGCTGCATGAGCTGCATGGCAAGAAGGCCGGCACACCGACGATGGGCGGCATCCTCATTCTCTCGGCGATTGTGATTTCAACGCTGATGTGGGCGAAGTGGGACAACATCATGGTGTGGACGGTCCTGTTCACCACCATCGGCCTCGGTGCGCTGGGCTTCCGCGATGACTATCTAAAGATCAGCAAGAAGATCTCCAAAGGCGTCAGCGCCCGCACCAAGCTGGTCTGGCAGACCTCGGTGGCGGTGGTGGCGGGTCTGCTGTTTGCCTATGCGGTGCCAGGAGAGAACGGCATCACGCTGCGCGCGCTGTACATTCCGTTTGTGAAAGATGCGGTGATCTCGGACATGCATCTCTTCGCGGTCGCGTTGTTTGCCATCATCATCGTCGGTGCTTCGAATGCGGTGAACCTTACCGACGGGCTGGACGGACTTGCCACGGGCTGCTCGATCACCACCGCGCTGGCCTATGCGGCGTTTGGCTACATCTGCGGCAATGCGAAGTACTCCGATTACCTCGGTGTCGCGCACAACAGTCTGGCCAATGAACTGCCCATCGTTGCGATGGCGATGGCGGGCGCCTGCCTCGGCTTTCTGTGGTTCAATGCGCACCCGGCCAAGATGTTCATGGGAGACACGGGCTCGCTGGCTCTGGGCGGCTGCATCGCGGCGCTGGCCATCGGCTGCAAGCAGGAAATCGTGCTCGCCCTCGTGGGTGGCGTGTTTGTGATGGAGGCCATGAGCGTCATTCTGCAGGTCTGGAGCTTCAAGAAGCGCGGCAAGCGCATCTTCCGCATGGCTCCGATCCATCATCATTTCGAACTCGGCGGCTGGCATGAGAACCAGGTCATCGTGCGCTTCTGGGTCCTCTCTCTGCTCTTTGCCCTGCTCGGTCTTGCCACGCTCAAGCTTCGATAAATCATGCGTTTCGCCTCACAACATTTCGCCATTCTGGGTGCTGGTCGCAGCGGCCTCGGTGCTGCGCGTCTGGCGCGCCTGCACGGCGCGGAGGTGACGATTTTTGATGAGGGTGACAAGGCAAAGCCGGTGGAAGATTTTCAGTGTGTGCTCGGACAAGCTGCGCGTGATCTCGTGGTCAAGCCGGGCGAGTTCCAGCAGGTCATCATCAGCCCCGGGCTGGATGAGCACTGGCCGCTGCCGAAGAAGTTTACGGAGGCAGGTGTGCCGCTGGTTGGCGAGACGGAGTTTGCCTTCCACCTGACCGACATGCCGATGGCCGCCATTACGGGAACCAATGGCAAGAGCACATGCACCGAGCTGATTGCGACGCTGTTCAACGGCTGCGGCATGAAATCTCTGCCCTGCGGCAATCATGGTGTGTCCTTGAGCGAGGTTGTAGCCAGTGGCGTTCGTTACGATGTGCTCGCGCTCGAGATCAGCAGCTTCCAGCTCGAAACCATCCGTGACTTCCGTGCGCGGGCCAGCCTGTGGCTCAACTTTGCGCCGGATCATCTGGACCGCTATCCGGACATGGAGTCGTACTTTGCCGCGAAGGCGCGCGTGTTTGAAAACGTCCGAGCAGACGATGTGGCCATCGTGCGCGCAGGTGAAAGCGTGTCGTCAGGTGCAGCGCAGCGCTGGACGTTCTCCGCCTATGGCGAGGAGGCTGGCTACACCTACAGTGCCGGCAGCTTTTATTATCTTGGCGAAGCAATCGGCAGTGCTGGCGGATTGAAACTGCGAGGCAAGCACAACATGGAAAACGTGCTCGCTGCGCTGATGACCGGCCGCGTGTTTGGGCTGCAGTTTTCCAGCATGCTGAAGGCGATGGAGAGCTATGAGCCGCCACGGCACCGCTGCGAGCTGGTGCGCACGGTGCATGACCGCGAATACATCAATGACTCCAAGGCGACCAATTTGCACGCGCTGGAAGCCTGCCTGCGTTCGCAGGAGCGGCCGATCGTGCTGATCGCCGGAGGCAAGGACAAGGAGCTGGACTACACGCCGCTGCGCGCTGGGTTGAACGGCCAGGTGCGCGCGATGGTGCTCATCGGCGAGATTGCGGAGCAGCTCAAGAGCACGTTTGGCGATCTGCTGCCCTGCCAGTGCGCCACCGACATGGCGGACGCGGTGCGTCTGGCGACGAAAGTTTCGCAGGCTGGGGATGCGATCATCCTCAGCCCCGGCACCTCCTCTTTCGACATGTACACGGGCTATGCCCAGCGCGGCGACGTTTTTCGTGATGCCGTGAACGCACTGAATTGAATTTAAAGACCCGAAATCCCGACAATCCTAGACCCAAGGTTCTATGAAGATGAAACCCAAGACCAAAGAAACCAAGCTTCTGCTCAACCTGATGGATGGTGAGCGGCACCGCCACCGGGTGGCGCTCGTAACGGAAGAGGGGGAGTGGAACCAGCATGAGCCGAACTCAGGCATGGCGCGCATGTTCGTCGTCATGCTGCTGATCCACGTCGTCCTCATCGGCGGCATCATCATCTATGATTTCATGGGAGATAACGAGAAGCCGCAGCAGACAGTGACCCAGGCGGAGCGTGCGCAGAGCAGGGGCAACGGACTGCCTGTGGCCTCTCCCGAAGTCATCACCGCCCAGGCGCATGCGGCGGCGGACACGGAGCAGTTTGACAGCTATGAGATGCGTTCGGGTGACTCGATCAAATCCATCGCGGCCAAATTTGGCTCCACCGAAACGGAGATCACGCGGCTGAATTTGATCGACAAAGGTTTGCATATCGGACCTGGAACCACGCTGCGTGTGCCCAAACAGGCCGTGCCGAGCGCGATTCCGGTGAATCCGAAGACACTGAAGCCGATGGCGGCCACGGAAGAAGTGCCAAAGGCAGTGCCCGTGGTCAGCCATCAGCCACCATCCACGAAAGTCCCCAGTGAGGCCGTCAAGCCATCCGAAGCGCCAGCCAGTCTGTCTGCGGCCACGATGACGCCCCTTTCGCTGATGGCGCCGAATGAAGCCCCACCCGCGACAACCTCGCTGGTGGCTGCTGCTGACACACCGGCAACCGCCTCGGCACCGCCTGCCAGAGCCGCCGCCGCGCTGCCCCCCCCCACAAAACCCAACGTCGTTTCGTTGTTGCAGGAGAACGCACCGAAGGTGGAAGCGAGCAAGCCGGAGACCGTCAGACCTCGGGACCGGGATGAGCCAAAGCTCGTGGCCAAGGCGGAGCCCAAGCCGCTGGTGAAGCCGAATCCGGTGCCGCCGCCAACGCAGATGCTGAAGAAGATCGCTGATGCCCCCCCGGCGACGAAGAAGGCCGAGCCGAGTAAAAAAGCTGCGGCTGACGCACCACCCAAAACCGTGGCCAAGGCAACGGCAGCCCGGACTCACACGCTCAAGTCAGGGGAAACGCTCTACCGTCTTTCGGCCAAGTATGGTGTCTCAGTGGCAGCCATTCAGAAGGCAAACAACATCAAGAATCCCAACTCGATGCGTGATGGGATGAAAGTGGTGATTCCGGCGAAGTAACCTCTCGTTTTCGGCTTCATGGCCAAATATTCCATCCTCCTGCTTATTCTGGCGGCGATCTCATTGGTCGCGCTGGGCATCACGATGCTGGCGAGCACGACGTTTCAAGTCGCGCATGAGGGCGGGGAGGATTATGTGACTCTGTGGCGGCAGCTGGGCTGGCTGGGAGCTTCGATCGTGGTGTGTGTGATCATGGCGGTGGTGGATTACAATGTCTGGATGCGCTGGCGCTGGCATATTTTGATCGCTGCCGCAGTGCTGCTAGCCTTGTGCTATGCGCCCATGATCGGCGTGAAAATCAACGGATCGAGGCGCTGGATCGGCCTGCAAGGCCTGGGGGTGGGCGGGTTTCGTGTGCAGCCGTCCGAATTTGCGAAGATCGCGCTGATCATCGCACTGGCGGGCTGGTTTGGTACGAACCAGGCGCTGACGCGCACTTTTTGGCGTGGTTTTGTGCTGCCGGGCCTGATTCTGCTGGGCATCGTGGCCCTGATCGGCTGCGAATTTGACCTGGGCAGTGCCCTGCTGGCTTCGACGGTGGGTCTGGGGGTGATGTTTGTGGCAGGCACCAAGATGCGCTATCTGGCGATCATCGTTGTCCTCTGCGGGGGCGGCCTCGCGGCTGGGATCAAGTTTCTGCCGAACCGGTTTGAGCGAATCATGGTCACTTTTGACCTCGAAAACCACAAGGAGGACCTGGGTTTGCAGCAGTGGGTGTCGAAGCTGGCGTTTGGCTCCGGAGGGCTGGAAGGGCGCGGACTGGGGGAGGGGCGCATGAAGCTTTCCTACCTGCCTGAAGCCCACACGGACTTCATTTTTCCGATGGTGGGGGAGGAGCTGGGACTGCGCGGTACGGCGGCCGTGGTGCTGGCATTTGCGGTGCTGGTGATGGCTGGAATGGTCGTTTCCGCGTACGCGCCGAACCGGTTTGGCAAGCTTTTAGGTGCAGGACTGACATTTTTGCTGGGAATGGAAGCGCTCTTGAACATGGGCGTGACCACTGCTTTGCTGCCGAATAAGGGATTGCCGCTGCCTTTCGTAAGTTACGGAGGGTCCAGTCTCGTCGCCGCGATGGTCGCGGTGGGCATCCTGATCAACATCCACCGCCAGGGCGTGCATCTGACCTGGGATCAGCTCCCCGTGATCCGCAGAAAGCGCCGCTGGACCCCACAGCTTTAGCCTTTTGAAATTTAGTGAAACAGAAAAATTCGAAGTCCATCCACGTGCTTATCGCGTGTGGTGGCACCGGGGGGCATTTGTTCCCTGGGATTGCCGTCGGTGAGGTTCTTGCCTCCCGGGGTCATGAAGTGACCTTGCTCATTAGCGAAAAGAAGATCGACACCCTGGCCGCTTCGGGGCATCCGGAATTGCGGTTTGAGAAGATGCCGTTTCTTGCGATGCCGAAACCGTGGTCGCCGAAGATGTTCGGCTTTCTCAAGGGGCTCTGGCAGGGCACCAAGGCCTGCCGTAAGATCATCCGTGATCAAGGAGTGGATGTGGTGCTGGGCATGGGCGGATTCACGTCCTTTGCCCCGCTGTATGCCGGACGCAAAGAGGGCTGCCACACGTTCATTCACGAAAGCAACGCCATCCCCGGCAAGGCGAACCGCCTCAACGCACGCTACAGCGATACTGTGCTGTGCGGTCTCGAAGCCTGCAAGGCGCACTTCCCGAAGCATGAGGATGTGCGCGTGGTCGGGACACCGATCCGCAGCAACATGCGCAAGCAGAACAGCGACGACCCGCGGGCTTTCTTCAAGCTGGACAAGGACAAGCGCACCTTGCTCATCATGGGTGGCAGCCAGGGGGCACGCGGAGTGAACCGTGCCGTGGGCATGGCGCTCGAAGAGTTTGAGAAAATGGGCATCCAGGTGCTGCACATCGCCGGACCGACTGACTACGAAGAGGTGAGGGACGTGTACGCCAAGATTCCGATGCTCAAGCAGCATGTGGCGGCGTTCTGCCACCGCATGGATCTGGCCTACCGCGTGGCGGATCTGGCGATTGCGCGTTCGGGGGCCTCCTCGATGTCGGAGCTGGCCTACTTTGGCGTGCCGAGCCTGCTGGTGCCGTATCCGCATGCCGCTGAGGATCATCAGACCCGCAATGCGGAGATTTTCGACCAAGCCGGAGCCGCCCGACTGATGCGTGAAAGCGATCTGAATGCCGACACCCTGGCCGACGCCGTGCGTGAGATCTTCAATGACCCGCGTAAAGCCGGCGAGATGAAAAAGGCGGCGCAGAAGCTCTCCGTGAAGAATTCAGCGGAGAAGATTGCGGATCTGCTGGTGAAGACGGCGGCGGAGTGAGGGGGGCTGCCGATTTTGCCAAATTCTGCGCCTCATCCACCCCGGGCATGATCCGTGTTTGAAACACGGGGCGGAGTCGTTATGTATCTTCCCCCTCAAAATTCCAACCTGACCCCTTTATGAATCTGACACGAACAGCCTACGGCACCTGGAGCGGCGGACGCTTCATGCATTACGGAGAACAGCTCTCCGAGGAGCATTACATGCAGCTGATGCGCGATTCGTTTGAAAAGGGCGTGCGCACTTTTGTCACGGCGGATGTGTATGGAGTGGGGCGTGCGGACTCGCTGCTCGGTGAGGCGCTGAAAGGCATCCCGCGTGAGGAATACTGTCTCGTCGGCATCGTGGGCCATGACATTTACGAAGGCATCCGCCAGGGGTCGCGGGGCTATCCGCGCTTCACCGATCCGACGCTGCGCGGGCCGGAGAAGTATTATGATTACCTGAAGATGGCCACGGAGAAGAGCCTGGAGCGCTGCCAGACTTCGAAATTCGACCTGCTCATGCTGCACAATCCGGACAGCATCAGCTACACGAGTGAAAAGGTGTGGGATGCGTTCACGGCGCTCAAGACGGACGGGCTGACGGATCGCCTTGGCATCGCGCCTGGACCTGCGAACGGTTTCACCCTCGACATGATCGAGTGCTTTGAGCGGTTCGGCGACCGCATGGACTGGGCGATGATCATTCTGAATCCGTTGGAGCCCTGGCCCGGTCAGCATGTGCTGGGAGCGGCGGCCAAGAACAACGTGGATATTCTGGCCCGAGTGGTCGACTACGGCGGTCTTTTTCATGATGACGTGAAACCAGGGCACAAATTCCGTGATGGCGACCATCGTACGCACCGTCCCGGCGACTGGATTGAGCACGGGGTCGAGAAGCTGGAAAAAGTGCGCCCGTTCGCCGAGAAGCATGGCTTGTCGATGCTGCAGCTCGCCTGTTTGTGGACCTTGGGCAACACGGCGGTGAAGAGCGTCGTTCCGACCCTCATCCAGGAGCACGGTGAAGGTGCCCGCACGATTGAGAGCAAGCTGGACGATCTGGCGGCCCTGCCAGAACAGTGTCTGTCTGCTGAAGAGATCGAAACGATCCGTCAGATCGGTGACAACACGGGCTGCATGGCGCTCAAGGGAGCCAGCCACCGCCACGAAGGCCAGGAGCCGCGCGCGGATGAATGGCCGCTGCGCCCCGATCTGCTGGACCTTGCGACGCGCTGGAGTTTGGGAACGAGCTGGTAGTGCATTTGCATCTTGCCGGTTCCGCGACGAAAGAGTCACCATCATTCATGATTGAGACAGATTTCATCATCGTCGGAACCGGAGCAGGGGGATTGGTCTCGGCCTTGCATGCCGCTGAGCATGGCAAAGTGGTGATGATCACCAAGCGTGGAGCGCTGGACTCCAACTCGAACTGGGCGCAGGGCGGCATCGCTTGTGTGACGGCGGAGAACGACTCCATCGAAAAGCATGTGAGCGACACGCTCATTGCCGGAGCGGGCCTGTGCAAAGAGGCGGCAGTGCGTACGATCGTGAGCGAAGGACCAGCGCGCATTGCCGATCTGGTGAAGTGGGGCGTGCATTTCGACCAGCGTGAAGCGGTGGACGGGCATCTGGAGTTTGATCTGACCCGCGAAGGTGGCCATACCGCACGCCGGGTGCTGCATGCGGCGGATGCCACCGGGCGGGAGATCACGGAGAAGCTGCTGGCCACCGTGCGTGCCAATCCGAACATCACGATCTACGAAAACCATTACGCCATCGACATTCTGACGACGGCCAAGCTTGGTCTGGTCTCCGAGGACCGTGTGCTCGGACTTTATGTGCTGGATGAGACCAGTGGCGAAGTTCACACCTTCCGCTCAGACCGGGTGATTCTGGCCACCGGCGGTTGTGGGCGTGTTTACTTGTACACCACGAACCCCCGCGTCGCGACGGGTGACGGGGTGGCGATGGCCTGGCGTGCCGGGGCCACGATTTCGGACATGGAATTCATCCAGTTCCATCCGACCTGCCTGTACCATCCGCAGAAACGCTCCTTCCTTATCAGCGAGGCGATGCGGGGTGAAGGTGCGCGTTTGATCGGCAGTGACGGACAGGAGTTCATGCAACGCTACGATCCGCGCGGCTCCCTGGCGCCACGTGACATTGTGGCACGGGCGATTGACCATGAGATCAAGAAGACCGGCGGCCCGTGCGTATATCTCGACATCAGCCATCGGCCGGCTGAGTTCATCGCGAGCCATTTTCCGAACATTCAAAAAGCCTGCCTTGATGTCGGAATCGACATCACCAAGGAGCCCATACCGGTGGTGCCAGCCGCTCATTATCAATGCGGTGGCGTGCTGACGGACGTGAACGGGGCCACGAGCATCCGGGGGCTTTGCGCCGTCGGCGAGGTGGGCTGCACCGGGCTGCATGGGGCGAACCGCCTGGCCAGCAATTCGCTGCTCGAATGCTGCGTCACGGCCCAGCGTGCGGTGGCGCATTTGATCAAAAAGATCCCGCAGGGGAAAGTGGCCGAGCAGAGCTACGAACTGCGCCCTTGGGAGACCAGCGGGGTGGTGGAAAATGACGAACTCGTCGTGATCTACCACAACTGGGACGAAATCCGGCGCTTGATGTGGGATTACGTCTCCATCGTGCGCACCAACAAGCGTCTGCAGCGTGCTGCGGCTCGTCTGCGCAACCTCAAGCGTGAGGTGCAGGAGTTCTACTGGAGCAATCATGTGACCAGTGAAATCCTGGAACTGCGCAACCTCGTCGAAACTGCCTCCCTTGTCGTTGAATGCGCCATCCGCCGGCACGAAAGCCGCGGGCTGCACTACACGCTGGACTACCCGAAGACGGACGACACGCGGCCGCCGCAGGATTCCACCCTGCGCCGCTATTGAGATTATTGGCACTGGGGACGGCTTTGGATTGCAGGTGAACCGTTGGGTGTTTTGAACGGTGCAGCGTCTGCTTCTGTCCATGATTCAGCACCGTTGTTTCGTGGATCGAGATTGTTTCCTCCGCCAGAGCGCCGGGCCTTACGTGGTGAATTACAGATTGCAGTTTACCATGGTAAGCTGTTACACTTCTCTCAACTAGGTCCCACCCCCATGCCCGCTGAACGTTCTCTCAGTTCATTCGTCGTCGTCGCGTCTCTCGTGGCGGCGGTGTCGGCATTTGGCCAGGGGGCATCCTCGGTTTCAGCCACGGGGGCTGCTGCGGCATTGAAAAAAGGGAATGCAGCGCCGGCTGCCCAAAGCAAATCCGCAGCGCCTGCGCAGACTCAAACGTCACCTCCCCGCAGCGTTTCCGCAACGATACCCAGCTTCAGCTCGTCTTCGATGCCGCATCTGGGTTACGCCCGCTATCCGTGGAAGCTGGACATCGTGGCCACGGTGTTTTGGGTGGGCGAGCAGCCGACAGAAAACAATCCTACTCCCAATGACAAAAGCTCCTGGGACACGCAGTGGATGCAAAACTTCGGCGGCTATGATGATCCCGATCCCACGAAGCGGAAAGACAATTTCACCCCCGTTGGATTCATTCCGAAACAGAATCCGTTCTACGTGGCGCTGCCCTACAACGACGTGATCGACTTTGACTCCCACAAGCCGGAGGCCTCCAGGGTCATCCCATGGTTCAAGCAGCGCTTTGTGCGCTCTGGCAAAACGGTGCTGAAAGGGCAGTGGATCGCCATTCGCTATGGCAACCGCGTCTGCTATGCCCAGTGGGAGGACTGCGGCCCGTTCGTGACCGATGACCATGAGTATGTCTTCGGCAATTCTCGTCCGAAGAACACGAGCAATCGTGGTGCGGGGCTCGATATTTCTCCCGCCGTGCGTGACTATCTTGGCATTTCGAGCAGCGGGCGCTGTGACTGGCGATTTGTGGATGTGAGTGAAGTCCCGGCCGGCCCCTGGCGCAGCCTGGGCAGCAACAATCACTTCGTCACGCAGCAGAAGGCCGAAAAAGCGCGTGAACACACGGAGATTTCCTCCCGCCTTGAAGAGCTGCGCCGCATGCGTGACGCCTACTTCCAGCAGGGCGGCACCGGGGCGGCGCGTTGAGGTTTGATCCGAGGTGTTTGGTGGACGAGAAGCGTGTTTGGAGGGGTGTCGCTGCGCTCCAGGCTTTGATGGCTCCGCCATGGTTGGAACGGCTTATTGCGGGGGACTTTGAAAGTCGAGCTGGCCGTTTGTGATCACATAGGGCAGCGAGGCACCGGCTTTGGTGCTGAGCTGTGCGGCTGGTTTCGCCTCGATGGTGCGCCCCGGACCCGTCTGGGGAAGGTTGCTACAATCCAGCACATAGATGATGGCCTTCAGGGGTGATTTGAGCGGGAGCTTTTCCTCGGCGGGGCCAAAGGTGCATTTTTCAAAGATGCAGTTCCGGGTGGCGAGGGCAAAGCTCTCGGGCACGCGGCAGTTGATGAAGCGGCAGTTCTGGATGCTGAGCCATTCCCTGGTCACTTCCTCAACTGCGTCATCTTTATACCCGATGGGGACCAAATCGATGCCTGCCAGGGTGCAGGATTCGAGCTTCATGCCCACATCAAGGAGCTTCCACCCTTGCATGAAGGAGTCTGCGATCACGCAGTTGGTGTAATGCCATTTGGAAGTGAAAAAGGACACAAACCAGGCTCCTTCCTTGGCAAAGAGGCAATCCTGAAAAATGCTGTCGCGCGCCTCAAAGCTGCCACCGAGGTCTGCGGTGATCTTTACATCGCGGAAATGGCCGCCAGAGGCCTGCCATGAGCCTTCGCGGAGATGGAAGCGTACGTTTTCGATGCGCATGCCGGGCAGGCTTATTACATCGCCACGCAGTTCATCATTTTGTGCCTGCGAGTCTTTCCTACCGGGTGCACCGATGTCGATACGGCGCAGGGGATGGTAGGTGCCCGCAGGAATGGTGAGCCTGCCAGTCCATTCGGCTTTGTCGAGAAAGAGGTCGCGCATTGCCGGATTGCTGGTGACCTGGTCTTCGACGGTCTGGAGATCCAACGCCTTCACCTTGGCGGACTTGATCGTGACGACGTGATTGAGCGGGAAAATTTCCAGCGGTCTGTCCACTTTGGAGTAGTCACCAAAGTGCAGGAAACGGCGTTTGCCATCGACGCTGATGCTCTGCATGTGCGGCAGGATGCGCCAGTGGATGGTGACAAAGGTGTCCTCCGGGATGCGTCCCATGCCGGGAACATGACGGCCGCCGCCGGGGTCGGCATCGATGCGAAGCTCATCCTGGTTTCTTTCCCAGTTGAAAATCACCTGCCTGGCAGTGTAGGCGAGCCGCAGGTCATCCTTGCTGGTTTTCACCACGAGGGTGAACTCCACCGGAGGCGTGAACGATTCTGCGGAGGTGAAGTGGTCGTTTTTTTGCAGCACCAGCTCATGGCCTCCAGGCAGGAGTTCCTTTGACTCAGCGAGGAGAGCGGCACGTTCGCGGGAGAGACTGGCGATCCGTTCAGCGGCGAGTCTGGCGTCGTCCAGCTTCGCGGCCCTGGTCCATTCCGCCTGTTCGGCCTTCAGCACTTCCTCATACTTTACAAAGAGGGTGATGATCCCGTTGTGAAGAGTTGTTTCGATGGGACGCAGACTGGTGCGGTAGGTGGTGCGCAGTGTTTTCAGCGGCGCAGGCAGATTCGGGGCATCCTCTGCTGGAAGCGGGCCGTGGCTTTTGATGAGCTGCTGTTCTTCACGCAGTGCGAGCGCTTCAGGAAGGCGCGCCGCCGCCGTCTCTGCTGACAGAGCACGATCCAGCGCAGCGAGGTATTTGGTGTTCAAGTCTCCCAGCGCAGTGCGATGAACCGCCAGGACATCACGATCCAGCGCTGCATGGAATCTGGCGTCCAGTTCGCGCAGACGTTTCGTGCCTTCGCTTTCGGCCAAGGGTGGAGGTGAAGAGGCTGGCGCGGGTGGTTTTGGTTTCGGCAGTGGGGAATCCCATTCGAGGATGAAGGCACGCTCGCCATTGTCGCCGCCCAGGCCCCAGACCACTTTGTCAGCCGAGCGGTTGGTGAGTTTCAGAATGAAGTTTTTCTCTGGTTCAGATGCGGCGTCAGTGCCTGGCTCCCACTGCACGAAGTCAAACGGCTCGCCGGTGAGCCATTTCCAAACACCCTTTTCGCGCACGCCGCCGGTAGTGACCATCTCGCGCGAAACCTGCTTTATATAGGGAGGCAGAGCACGGTTCATCCAGTCCTGCTCAGCCTGATTGTTAATGGTGGCCAGATGCGCGCCGAGGGTTTGGGCGTACTTTTGCGCGCTGGCCTGGTTCATTCCTTTGCCTGCCTCCTGAGCTACGACCTGATACCGGTGCCCGTTGTAGCTCAGCACCGGGAGTTTGGACATAGGGCTGCCCTTGGGGGCGTTGGGATCGGCTGGCACAACGAGCGGGACGGGAGCCGGAGGGGACGGTGGTCTTGAGGCAGGTGTTGATTGGGCAGGTTCTTGTCTGGCAGGCTCGACCTTGGCGACTTCGGGGGCGGGTGGGGCCGGAGGGGGCTGACCGCGCGGCATGAGAAAGACGGCGGCCGCGCCGAGAACGATCACGCCAGCGGCGATCATGCCCCATGGGGTGCCAGGTGGCGGCGGTGGCGGCGGTGGCTGGCGCGGCAGCATGCCGCCTGCGGGCGCCTGCCGGGCCGGTTTTTCTTTGGCGACAGGGACGGTGAGGATCTCATCGAGATCACGGCGAAGTTCGCGAGAGGTCTGATAGCGTCTGGCCACATCCTGCTCCATCGCTTTGCGTATGATGGCGTCATAGCGTGTGTCACAGCCCACTTTTTCACTGGGCATTTGGAAGGTGCCGCGTGGGATTTTGCCGGTGAGCATGTTGTACAGCATCACGCCGACGGCGTAGAGATCGGCACGGCCATCGACCTGCATGCCGATGGTCAGCACCTCGGGTGCCACGTAGTCGGGTGTGCCCAACGTGGTGCCTTCCTGGGTCAGACTGCCGGACTGTCCAGGATCATGCATGCGGGCCAGACCGAAGTCAGCCACCTTCACAGCCCCTTCCATGTTGATGAGAATATTGGCCGGCTTGATGTCGCGATGAACGACGCCGTGCTCATGGGCGTAAGCCAGCGCATCGCAGACGTGAGCGGTGATGGCAAGCGCGTGATCCACCGGCAGCTTCCCCTGCGACTGGATCATCCTGGCCACGTCCGTGCCGTCGATGTACTCCATGACGATGTAGAGCAGTTCATCGCGGGTTTCGCCGAAGTCGTAAACGGCCACGATGGCGGGATGGTTCATCCTGGCCATCGTGCGCGCCTCGTTCTTGAAGCGTTCGATGTAATCCGCCTCGTGTTCCGCCACCTGGGGTGGCAGCACCTTGATGGCCACAAGCCGATCGAGTGAAGTCTGGCGTGCTTTGTAAACAGCGCCCATGCCACCGCAGCCGAGCATCTCCCATTGATCATATTGAGGCAGCATGGCCTGCAAATGCTCAGGAGCTGGCGGCGTCCACCTCACGGCTCCGTCATGTCGAGAATTCTCATTCATGTCCTCTAGAAACGATCATTGCGCGGATCGTAGCCGTCTGCCCCAAAATGGGAACAGGAAAATCAAACCAGCCCCCGACGAACCAGAGATTCTTCCATCGCACGGTCGATCAGCATCACGGCGAGCGACTGGGTGGCGTCATCCAGCAGCTGGGTGGCGGCTTTGAGGGCCTTGGCGTCGTGATCGGTGGCAACGAGCAATGAGCGGACGGCGGCGGCCTGGCTGACCACGGTCGATTTCTCTTCTGTGCTGATTGCATCGCCGAGCTGATCAAGCGCGGCATCGACGGCGGGCAGCAATTCTTCCGCCTTGAGTTTCGCTTCCGTCCAGATGCGTTCGTTCATGTCTTCGAAGGCAAAATCGACGCTCTCGGCGATCATCTGCTCCACGCGTTCGTCTTCGACATCGACGGCGGTGCCGCTGATCTGCAGGGTGGTGTCCTGATTTGTGGCGGTGTCGCGGGCTAGGACGTGGAGGATGCCGTCGGCATCAATGCTGAACTGCACGCCGACGCGAGCGCTGCCTTTGGGGCCAGCGGGGAAGGGGACTTCGATGCGGCCCAGCTCCCAGTTGTCCTTTGCGAGTTCGCGCTCGCCCTGGAGTATGCGGATGAGCATGTTGTCCTGATTGGCCACGGCATTGGTGAACATCTCGCCGGCTTTGGCGGGAATGGTGGTGTTGCGCGGGATGATGATGTTCATCAAGCCGCCGAAGGTTTCGATGCCGAGGGAGAGGGGGGTGACATCCAGCAGAAGCACCTGGCGAAGGCTGCCGCCGAGGATGCCCGCCTGGATGGTGGCACCGAGGGCGATGGCTTCGTCAGGATTCTGCGAGGTGTTGGGTTCACGGCCGAAGATTTCGCGCACGTAATCGCGTACCAGCGGCATGCGGGTGCTGCCACCGACGAGGATGACTTCATCGAGGTCCGTGGCTTTGACGTCGGCATCGCTCAACGCACGCAGGCAGTGGATGCGGGTGCGTTCAATCCATGGACGAGCGATTTTTTCGAGATCAGCGCGGGTGATGTCGAGGCCGTTGAAAGAGGCCGAATCATCGATGGAGAGGCGTTTTTTGACGGACTCGGCGGCTTCGAGGACGCGGATGTCGTGTGAGGGCAGGGTCAGTTTTTGCGCGATGAATTCGGCGAGCAGGCGGTCAATGTCATCGCCGCCGAGCTGGGTGTCTCCTGCGGTGGAGAGCACCTGGAAGGTGCCGTCGCGCATTTCGAGCACGGAGATGTCGAAGGTGCCGCCGCCAAGATCATAGACTGCGATCTTTTGATGCTCGGAGAGCTTGTCGAGTCCGTAAGCGAGAGCGGCGGCGGTGGGCTCGCTGAGGATGCGGAGGACATCGAGACCTGCGAGTTCACCGGCACGCTTGGTGGCATTGCGCTGGGCGTCGTTGAAGTAAGCGGGAACGGTGATGACGGCCTGTGAAACGGATTGTTCGAGAGCGCGTTCGGCGACGGCTTTGAGGTGTTTTAAAATCTCTGCCGAAACTTCGACTGGGGAGGTTTTCAGTTCGCTGAGTGAATAAGGCGGTGTCCATCCTGCTTCGCCGGGGCGACGACCAATGAGGCGCTTGACCGAGGTGATCGTGCGCGTGGGATGCAGTGCTCTTTGTCGCAGGGCCACGGCTCCGACCGAGATGCTGCCATCTTGAGACATGCACACGGCGCTGGGGGTGCTGCGGCTGCCATGCTCATCTGCCAGCAGGATGGGGAAGCCGCTGTCCACGACACCGACGAGGGAGTTCGTGGTGCCGAGATCGATGCCGAGGATGGGGGAGTTTGGATTCAACGTTTCGAGAGGTTCACACGGGGGGGCTTGCTAAACACTGCGCTTTGGTCAAAATCAAATCATGGAATCACTGACCCAAGAACTGACCCTCAAAACTCATCTCACCGGCGCGCAGATTGCCGAGGCTGCGGGGCAGCTGGTTGATCCTGAGGTGACGGCAGCGGAAAAGGCGAGTTTTTTGCGCGCCCTGGCGAAGAAGGGCGAGACGCCGGCGGAGATCGCGATGTTTGTGCAGGAATTTTTGAAGCGTGCGGTCGATCCGGGCATTGATCGGGCCAAGTTGCCGGGGCCGATGCTGGATGTGGTGGGCACGGGCGGGGACCAGCTCCATCTGTTCAACGTGTCGAGCACGGCGATGTTCATTCTGGCCGCCGGCGGTGTGTGCGTGACGAAGCATGGCAACCGTGGCATCACCTCAAAGGCGGGCGGGGCGGATGTGCTGGAGGCGCTGGGAATCAAGATCGACCTGCCGAAGGAAAGAGTCGTCGCAGGTCTGGAGAAGACTGGGCTGGGCTTCTTTTTCGCACCGTTGTATCATCCGGCGTTCAAGGCGGTGGCGGAAGCGCGCAAGCTGCTCGCGGCGGAGGGGCAGCGTTCCATTTTCAATGTGCTCGGGCCGCTGCTCAATCCGGGACGGCCGGACTACCAGCTCATTGGTGTGTTTGACCCGAAATTGACGCGGGCTTTTGGCGAGATTTTGGTTCAACTGGGCCGCAAAGGAGCCTGGGTGGTGCATGGCACCGCCGGAGCCGGGCAGGGGATGGATGAGCTTTCCACACTCGGAATGAATGATGTATGTCAGGTGGTGGACGGGAAACTCAGCGAGACCCGGATTGACCCTAAAGAGCTCGGCTTTGGCAGGGCCGCACTCGCAGATCTGGTGGGTGGAGATGCCACGGAGAACGCCCTGATCCTTGAAGGTGTGCTGGCGGGTACCATCAAAGGTGCCAAGCGTGACATCGCGGTGCTGAACGCTACGGCGGGCTTCGTGATCACCGGTATAGCGGCGGATCTTGCGGCAGGGAAAGCTCTGGCCGAAGATCTGCTGGAGCGTGGTGCGGCCCATGCAAGGCTACGGGCGATGCAGGACTTGATTTAGCCTGATCTATTCAAGAAACTCTACTGCGACTTGCTGCAAGCCCCCATTGGCGGCGTTGGGCTTGTTTTGAAAGACATCGAGCATGCATCCATACACTCCGTCTTTCAAAACTGCGCCCGCCTTGCCACTGAGTGCTTTCGCTGCGTCTCGCGACGACTTTCATGAATAGATCAGGCCAGGGGCATTTTCTTGCACGACAGACAGGGGAAGAATGTTAAGATGTCCTTAATATTGCTCTTTTCCTTTTTATGCTTCACCCGAGCGAAGTGCTTCAATATGCCCAGAAGGTGCCTCACAGCATGTGGGCCACCATCGCGATCGTGGGGTTCATCGCATTCGCGGCGGGGCTGGCGTTTGCGAAGGGGGTGGTGCAGCAGATCATGAATGTGCTGACGCTGGCTGCATGCGCGTGGGCGGCGTGGTATGTGTTCATGCACCGGGTGCAGATTTTTGGTGCAGCGGGGATGCACATGACGACGAACCGGCTGATCGTCATGTCTTTTGCTGCGGCATTGCTGATGTTCGGTGTCTGCAAGGTGGGGACGTACTTTCTGGCGGCCTTTGGACTGATGCGGATGCTGGGCGGACTGACGGGCTGGAGGGGGCTGATCGTCAGCGTCATTCCCTCAGGCGGGCTGCTGTGGCTTGGCAGCATGGTGCTGCGGGTGGTGGGGAGCCTGTATGGCATGGAGAATGCCGCGGAGATCGTCAAAAAAGGCGGTTCGATCGAGAGCCAGGCGAAGTCCGTTTTTTACACCCTGAGCCAGAAGATCGACAACAGTTTCATCGGCGGTCTGGCCAAGAAGCTGGACCCCTACGACATCAAGCCCACGGCCAATCTGGCCCGCCTCCTGATTCTATGGCCTGAGGGCACCATGTGGCAGCGTCTGGCGGAGCAAAGCCCGGCCACCGCCAACGCGCTGAACAACCCGCTCATCGTTGAACTCGGCTACGATCCAGCTGTGCGCGATGCGATCAAGAACAAAGACTTTGCGGGGCTGATGCAGATGCCGAAGATTGAGAAAGTGGCCAACCACCCCGACCTGCAGCCTATCCTGGCAAGCATGGCTTTGGAACAGGCGATGGACTCCGTGGTGTATCACCAGCCACCTCCACCGCAGCCGGTGAGGATGTATTAAAAAACGTGATTAATTTCGTTGAATTAAAAACGAGATTAATTCTAGTGATTCCCATGGTAAAATCAGCCGCCGTTGTCATCGCCATAGCCGCGATTGTGTGCGCCAATTGTTCATATTCGCAAACAGCCGCCATTCCGGAAGCGGCGGAGCTGCAGACCAAATATGAGGAAAAAGTGAGGCTTGATGTGCTTCGCCCACATGAGCTGACTGTGGCAGACCTGAATGCCAAATATGCCGCCGCATTGGAACGTGCGCAGGAGTCTGCGCAAAAAGCAGGAAATCTGGATGCCGCCATCGCCATCAAAGAGGAGAAAGAGGCGGTGTTGTCAGGCAAGCCAATGGTGCAGCTGGATGAAGCAAAAGCCCCGGCAAGTCTCAAATCCATGCGCGTTACTTATCAAGCGGCGCTGGCCAAGCTGGAGATGGACCGCGATAAGAATCTACTACCTCTGAAGGACGCCTATGCGAGGTCCCTCGAGGCTTTGACTGTGAACCTCACCAAAAGCGGACGTTTGGAAGAGGCGATGACTTTGAAGAAAATGCGCGAAGATTTGCTCGCAAGCAAGGGGGGCGGTGCGCTGGCAGCGTCAGTCGATCCGGCAGGTAAATCTTTCACCAACAGCCTTGGCATGAAGTTCGTGAAGGTGCCGGGAACGAATGTGCTCCTGTGTGTCCATGAGACGCGCTATAAAGACTATGTTAAGTACGCGGCGGAAGCTCCTGGAATCAGTGCGTCATGGAAAGACCAGTCTGCAGACGGTTTTGGCGGGGTTGGAAACAAGGATGATTATCCCGTGACGAAAGTAAGTTATGAAGACGCCCAAGCATTCTGTGCCTGGCTGAGTAAAAAAGAGGGTAAAACCTACCGGCTGCCCAAAGACAAAGAGTGGAGTCATGCCGTTGGCATCAACCGTGATGAAAAATGGGCGGCGAGCACAACGCCAGAGAATGTCTTCAAGAGCCAGGCAGGCTATCCCTGGGGAGACGAATGGCCGCCGCCAAAAGAGTCAGGAAACTATTCGGACCAAAGCCGGCAAACGCAGGCCCCGAATGCCAAAACTCATTACATTGCCGGCTATGACGATGGGTTTCCAACGCTTGCGCCTGTGATGAGTTTCAAACCGAACAAGCTCGGACTCCATGACCTAAGCGGCAATGTTTTTGAATGGGTTGAAGAATGGTTTAATGCCGAGCAGAAACAACGAGTCTTGCGTGGTGGTTCGTGGTATGATGGTGAAAGCATTTTTCTGCTTTCATCCTTTCGCTATCGCAGCTCATCCGGCAGCCGGGGCGCCAACCAGGGTTTTCGTTGTGCCATTGAGATTGCACCCTAGTTGCACAAGACCGGGAACGTGGCCAACCACCACGACCTGCACCCATTCCAAACAATCTGGCACCCTAGAGGGCGATGGACCCCGTGGTGCGCCGTCAGCTACCGCAGCTGGTGAGACTGTATTGATGCGGGAGCAGCGAGGTGAACTGTCTGGTGGAATGTTTTAACTTGAGCGGGGAGAAAAATCGTCGTGTATCGTAAGCAGCCGCCGCAGCGGGTGAGGATGTATTAAAATACGATATTCAATCCAAATGTTTCAAAAGCATCTCATGGGAAAATCAGCAGCCCTTTTCACCGCCATAGCTGTAATCGTCTTCGCAAATCACTCCTATTCGCAAACTGCAGCCATTCCAGAAGTGGCGGAGCTGCAGGCCAAATATGATGAAAAAGTGAGGCTGGATGTGCTGCGCCCGCATGAACTTGTGGTGGCAGACCTGAATGCCAAGTTTGCCACCGCATTGGAACGTGTGCAGGAGAATGCACAAAAAGCAGGGAATCTGGATGATGCCATTAGCATCAAGACGGAGAAAGAGGCTGTTTTGTCCGGCAAATACATGCCGCCGCAGGATGACGCGAAGACTCCCGCCAGCCTGAAAACCATGCGTTCCACGTACCGTGCGGCCTTGGCAAGGCTGGAACTGGACCGTGATAAAAAGCTCCGCCCGCTCAAGGATGCGTATGCCAAGTCGCTCGAAGCTTTGATGCTGACCATGACGAAAGGCGGCAGGCTGGAGGAGGCGATGGCTTTGAAGAAAATGCGCGAGGATTTGATGGCAAACACAAATGCCAGCGGAGCAGACATGACAGCTGATCCGAGTGGTAAATCCTTTACCAACAGCCTCGGAATGAAGTTCGTCCAAGTGCCGGGAACCAAAGTCCTGTTCTGCATCCATGAGACTCGCTACAAAGACTATGCGGCCTATGCTGTTGATGCTCCAGGCGCCGACAGCGCATGGAAAAACCAAAAAACAGAAGGATTCGTCCTGGATCGTCCGGAAGACCATCCTGTCACGAGAGTGAGTTGGGAAGATGCCCAAAACTTTTGCGCATGGCTGAGCAAGAAGGAGGGCAAGACCTATCGACTGCCCACAGATCAGGAGTGGAGCTATGCAGTTGGCATCGGGCGTGAGGAAAAATGGACGAAGGACACCACGCCTGCGACGGTCTTCAGGAGCGAGACTGACTTTCCGTGGGGCAACAAGTGGCCGCCTCCTAAAGACAGTGGAAACTACTCTGACCAGAGCCGAAAAGACAAGGCGCCCGCAAAGAATTCCCAGTATCTCGATGGGTATGACGATGGCTTCCCCTCCACATCACCTGTGATGAGCTTTAAGCCCAACAAGTTTGGCATCTACGATCTGGGAGGCAATGTCTGGGAGTGGTGCGAAGACTGGTTCGACAGCGCGAAAATTGATCGCGTATTGAGAGGCAGTTCATGGAGCCACTGGGAGCGAGAGAATTTGCTTTCGTCTTTTCGGGATCACCACAAACCGGTCGAGCGCATAGGCCTCGGATTCCGTGTGGTGGCCGTCGAGGCACCCTAGCTGGTTTTCGACACCTGAAAAAAAGGGCAATGGTACATTGCCCCGGGCGTGGCTCTGGAGAGCGCGATGAACGTCCGGGATGTGAGGAGCATCAGGCATCCCCAAAAAAGGGTGTGGGAAGGCAAGCTGAAACCGGAACCAACCTGCTGCTGGTGACTTGGCGGGCTGGGCGTGCATGGCCTCAGTCAATCTCGTATTCGACCTCAACTATGACGCGCACGATTTTGCGTTCTGGCGTGGCCTCGTCGCGATCCATGATCTGGAACCAGCCTTGGCTGGCGTTGAGCAGTTTGCCGAGCCGGGTATTGGAATCACGGGCAAACTGCTCGCCGGCCACACGGGCATTTTTGGTGGCCTCTTCGATCATGCCGGGTTTGACGCTGTTGAGGTCCTCAAAGAAAAAGCGGGGCTCACTGATGGTGCCAAGCATCAGCCCCTGACGCATCAGGGTGCTGGTGGCGGAGACGGCTGCTTTGACTGACTGTACCAACTTGGTGCGCAGCAGCACGGACTGGGAGGCGCTGAAGCGGGCGGCAGGGGCCTGTGCATCCTTTGTCAGGTGTTTCCATGCTGTGATCGCGGAGGGAAGGTGGTTGCAGCGCGATGTCAGTTTCTTGGAAGCCTGCGGCTTTGAGAAACTCCTTCACCAAGGCAGCGCCTTCGGCCAGTTTGTGGTCCACTTCAGCCAGCTTGTCATCGGTGGCGGAATAGCTCAGGGTCCAGATGGCGATGCTGGCGGGGACTTCACGCTCGGCGAGGCCTTTGACGGCAATCTTGCTGGTTTTGTTATGTCCGAGGATGCCCTTGCCCACAAAGTAACCTCCGAGGGCTATTCCTGTGGCTAGAAGGAGGGCCGCGAGAAGGGAAGGTGATTTCATGCGAATGTTTTAACATGCGGGCTTGTCTGCGTGTGTAAACCACGTGTAAAAAGCGCGGAGCCCACATTTCTCCGCCTCCGCTTCACGCTTTGATTTCCTGCCTTTTTGTACTTGGACTGACTGCGTCCCGGGTCATTTTAATTTCCGCCTTTTCCTTTTCGCATGCCCAAATACATCCTCACCATCGGCCTTGAAGTTCACGCGCAGCTCACGACGCGCAGCAAGATGTTCTGCGCCTGCCCGGTCGAGTATGGTGCAGAGCCGAACACGCACACCTGCCCCACCTGCATGGGGCTGCCGGGAGCGCTGCCGGTGCTGAACCAGGCCGCCATTGAGAAGACCATTCTTACGGGTCTGATGCTGGGCTGCGAAACGCCGCCGGTGGTGAACTGGGACCGCAAAAATTATTTTTATCCGGACATGCCGAAGAATTACCAGATCACGCAGATGCCATTCCCGCTCTGCCTGGGTGGCGGGGTGCCGCTGTATGATCTGGCGTATCCGAAGGATGCGCAGAAGAGCATCGCCAATCCGGGCAAGGTGGTGAAGCTGACGCGCATTCATCTGGAGGAGGACGTGGGCAAGTCCACGCACTACGACAAGTTCAGCGCGCTCGACTTCAACCGCGCGGGCACGCCGCTGATGGAAATCGTGAGCGAGCCGGACATCGACAGCGCGGAGGAGGCCTTTGCCTACCTCACCAGCCTGCGGCAGATTTTGATCTACGGCGGCGTGAGCGATGCCGACATGGAGAAGGGCAATCTGCGCTGTGACGTGAACATCTCCCTGCGGCCCGAAGGGCAGAAGGAACTGGGGGCGAAGATTGAGCTGAAAAACCTCAACTCGATGTCTGCCGTGCGCCGCGCGATCAAATTTGAAACGGAGCGGCAGGCCGACTGCCTGGATCGCGGAGAGAAACTCATTCAAAGCACCCGCCGCTGGGACGATGACCGTGGCGAGACCACACTCATGCGCACGAAGGAAGATGCGCATGATTACCGCTACTTCCCTGATCCCGACCTTCTGCCGGTGCGTACGGCAGATCTCGTGGCCAAGATGCGGCCGCAGGTGCCGGAACTGCCGCATGAAAAGCGTGCGCGGTTTGAAAAGGACTACGGTTGCAGCGCCTATGATGCCGGAGTGCTCGCCAGTGAGAAGGAACTTGCCGCGTGGTATGAGACCGCCGTGGCTGCTGACACGAAGGTGCCGGCCAAAAAGATCGCGAACTGGGTGATCAATGACCTGCTGGGTGTTCTCAATGACCGCTCACTTACCCTTTCCGACTGCCCGGTGCAGCCGCAGGCGCTGAGTTCCCTCGTGGCCACCGTGGAAGCTGGCAAAATCTCCAACAATCAGGCCAAGGAAGTCTTTGCCGAAATGTTTGAAACCGGCAAACCTGCCGCAGAAATCATCAAGGCCAAAGGCTTCGAGCAGGTCAGCGACACGGGCGCGCTGGAGGCCATCGTGGAGCAGATCCTGGCGGCCAACCCCGACAAAGTGGCCGAAGTTCAGGCTGGCAACGAGAAGGCCATGAACTGGTTTACGGGGCAGGCGATGAAGGCGAGCCAGGGGAAAGCGAACCCGAAGATGGTGACGGAGATTGTGAGGAAGAAGGTGCTGGGGTGAGCTGAGATTGCAGTTGTTGACGATGGTTGACGGTTGTTGACAGTGGTTTTACCGGAACGCTGGAGCGTAAAACCCCTTGCACCCGGGGTTTGGGCTGCTATCCTTCGCGCCCTTTTTCACCCCCAGACCACTCAGAATCATGTCCCAGCATAGCAGCCTCAAGACTTCCGGCTCCGTCGGCACCAAGCGCAGCGTTTTGAAGCGTGGTGAGCGCGTCAAGCTTCTCAAATCCCGTGGCCAGTGGAAAGAAGGACGTCTTCCGACGAACCTTCCGAAGACCAAGCCGGAGTAAGGCTTTCCCCCTGTGCGCCTTAACCGATATTTGAGCCAGTGCGGCATTGCCTCACGGCGTGGCGCGGAGGAAATCATCCTCGGCGGACGTGTGTCGATCAACGGCCACGTCATCACCGAACTTGCCACGAAGGTCCAGCCTGAGGACAAGGTGGTCGTCGATGGCTCGCCGGTACGTGCT
>CAILZI010000127.1 GCA_903838675.1 uncultured Verrucomicrobiota bacterium | reverse complement strand
CCGCGTGATCGTCACCGACGGCAAGACCGGCCAGCAGGAAGAGCATCTCATCCCCCGCAGCAAGCACATCTTGCTGTTCAACGGCGACCACGTCAGCAAAGGCGACCAGATCACCGACGGCCCAGTCGTGCCGCATGACCTCCTCGAAATTCTTGGCCCCCAGGCTCTCCGTGAGCACTTGGTCAACGAAGTGCAGGAAGTTTACCGCGCCCAGGGTGTGGAAATCAATGACAAGCACGTTGAGATCATCATCCGTCAGATGCTGCGCAAGGTGAAGGTCACCGACACCGGCGACACCGAGTTCCTCTGGGGCGACCAGATCGACCGCGGCGAGTTCGAGAAGGAAAACAACCGTGTCACCGAAGAAGGCGGCAAGCCTGCGGAAGCAGAGCCCGTCCTCCTCGGCATCACCAAGGCTTCCATCGAAACCGAATCCTTCATCTCGGCTGCTTCCTTCCAGGACACCACCCGTGTGCTCACCGAAGCCGCCACCCTTGCCAAGTCCGACTTCCTGCGCGGCTTCAAGGAAAACGTCATCATGGGTCACCTCATCCCTGCTGGCACTGGTTTCATCACCAACCGCAACTTCGAACTCCACGAGACCGAGCGCCCTGCGCTGCCGACCATCGTGGACGAAGACGCAGCGTAATCCAGCCCGTCAGTTCAAACCTTACCCGCCTCCCTCGGTGCAAACCGTCGGAGGCGGTTTTGCGTACAAGGGTTCGCGGCTGCCATGGTTGCATCTCATCTTCAGGATCGCTAAGTTTGGCGTCCTGCCCCCATGAAACACCTTTTTGCCACGGTTCTTTTCTTTCTCCTCGTAGCAGTCTCAGAGGCGGCCAAGCCGAAGCCTTTCATGTTCGTTCCCAAAGATGCCACGGAGCCCATGCCCGTGGCGCTATGGCTGCAGGGTTACCGTGGTTATTCGCCTCTGGGCCCCATGCCTGGCGAGGCGGCGGAATCCATGCAGAAACTGGCCGATGCACTTGGCGCGGTGATCCTCGGCTTTCCCGCCACGACAGACCTCGGAGATGACACGCAGCAGTGGTCCGAGGAGCCGGTGGCAGACCACGCCTACATTCAAGACCGGCTGAAAACACTCACGGCGGGTTTGAAGGTGGATCTGACCCGGGTCGGTTTGTTTGGTTTCTCCCAGGGTGCGATGGTGGCTGCGGATCTTGCCACGCTGTATCCAGAGTCCTACCGAGGAGCCATCTTGATGTCTCCCGGAGGCATGGGGGCGCCGAAGGCTGCAGAGCGGAGGCTTCCGGTTCACGCCACCCAGGTTTACTTTTGCTTTTGCGGCGCTGAAGAGCATCAAGGCAACGTCGGCCTCACGAAGGCCTATGCGCAACATCTGGAGAAGGGCCTGGGCGCCCACGTCACCCTGAAACTCTACGAAGGTGTCTCCAAGCACACCCGCCCACCGGATTTCATGACCCAGTTCCCCACGTGGATGGGAGCCATTCTCAAGCCGGAAGAGAAGCACTGAGGGAAATCAGACTTCATCTTGGAGGCGCGCCACGTCCTCACTGGTGATGGGTTTTGCACCCAGAACGAGCGGGAAGCGAATGCTCTGGCTCTTCCCATCATTGACGGTGCTGGACTTCACCAAGGCCAGAGCATCGCGAACGAGACGTTCTAGCCGGGAGGCCGTGGCCGCATCAAGCTGCTGCATGGTTTGATCGATTTCTAAAGCGAGCGAACTCATGGCTGAAGCCAGCTGAAGTTGGCGATGGTGCAACGGCTGGCTGAGAGAGGCCTGGGTGCCCGCAGAGTTGTAGCGAACGCGATCACAGCTTCACCCGAAACTCATCCTTCGCCTTCACGCTCTCTGCGAAGGTGACGAGGAGCTGGATGGTGTGCTCGACGTCATCGAGGTGGGCCATTTCGACGACGCTGTGCATGTAACGCAGGGGCAGGGAGACGAGAGCGCTGGGGATGCCGTTTTGCTGCGTGAAGATGACATCGGCATCCGTGCCGGTGGTGCGGGAGGAGGCTTCGTGCTGCACGGTGATGTCGTGTTTCTCAGCGACTTCAATGAGCCGCTTCACCACCTCGACATGATTGGCTGCGCCATGCGTCAGCGAAGGGCCGCCGCCGAGGGTGATGCTGCCGTGTTTCTTCTCATTGATGTCAGGGGTGTCGGTGGCGTGGGTGACATCGAGGATGATGGCGACATCGGGCATGAGACGGTTGGAGATCATCGCGGCACCATTCCCACCGATCTCCTCCTGCACGGCGTTCACGGCATAGACGGTCGAAGGCAGGCGGGATTTGCGCTTGCTGAGGCGGGCGATGACCTCGGCGATGATGAAGCCGCCGATGCGGTTGTCCAGGGCGCGACCGCAGAGCTTGTTGGTGCCAAGTTCTTCGACGCCGTCGGCATACACGGCTGGATGCCCAATACGGATGCCCGCCTTGGCGACTTCCTTGGCGCTGGAAGCCCCGATGTCGATGGCGAGGTGATGCGCCTTCGGAACTTTTTCGTCCTCGCGATTGCGAATGTGCATGGCGGTGTTGCCGATGACGCCGCGCACGGTGCCTTTGTCTCCAAAGATGTCCACCCGGCGGCCACGTGCGATTGCGACGTCGCTGCCGCCAATGCGATCGACATAGATGAAACCTTCGGTGGAAATGTAGCGCACCATGTAGCCGATCTCATCGGCATGGGCTTCGAACATGATGCTGCGTCCATGGGAGCCGCCATCCAGCGTGGCCCACGCATTGCCATAGGCGTCTGACTCGACGCGATCAGCAAACGTACGCACATACGTGGCCCACTTGTTCTGGCCCTTGGATTCAAAGCCGCTGGGGCTGGGTGTGGCGAGCAGATCGAGCAGGAAGGATTTGGAAGATGGAGACATGGGTGGGAAATGAGGAACGACCTGACTGACAGATCATGGGTGGCTGGGCACAACCACCGTCAACCATCGTCAACAACCGTCAACCACTGTAAACTCCGCTCCTCAGCGCGGCACGATGCCAAGATAATTGCGCACCGTGCTCCAGCCGGGATGGGTGTGTTCACGCCCATCGTTAGTGCGGTAGTAAAGGGCGGAGGAGTGACCGCCGTCGAGATTGAGGGCGCGGTGCACGGAGAATGCAGGCATGAGTCCGGGCGTGGCGAGGAGTTCGGCGAGTTCACTCAGAGTGATGTCTTGTGCGAGGCCAATGAGCCACTGATGTCCGCCATCGTTGGCGATGAAGCTGCGGGTGCTGCGCTTGCGGTGGTCGAGTCCTGCCACGGCCTGGCCGCCATCGACCAGACGAGGTCCGGCCTGCACGAGCTCGCTTGCTTCAGCGGGGTTCACCTCGGCGTTCCAAAGCAGCTGCGGATGTGATGTGACAACGACTGCGCCCGTGAGCAGCGGGTTTGACTGCCAGGCACCGGTGCGCTTTCCACTGGCGACCATGAGGCCCATGGGCTTGAATTCGGGTGTGAAGAATCCGCCATTCACACCTGCAACAGCTGCAGCACCGCGCATGCTGTCAGTGATGCGGCTGCCACCAGACCAGTCTTCAGGCTGGTCGATGACCTTGAGATCAAACTGGCGGCTGTCGAAGACCACGAGCTGGACCTTGAATGAGTAAAGCTCGCGGCCGATCTTGTATTGAATCAGCGAGGCATTGCCAAAGAGCGGCTGACCGTTGAAATCGGAGATGGCGGTCCAGCTCGATGCCTTGGACGGCTTGGCCGGAGCCTGCGCAGCCACCTCTTCCGCCGAAGGATAGCCCGGTACGAGGGGCGATGGCTCCACTGCAGGCTGGCTCGGGGCGGGCTTTGGCGGCGTGCTGCAGCCAATCAGCGCCAGGGTGAGGATGAGGGCAAGAAAACGCATAAGCTCAGGCCAGTGAGGCGAGTTGTTCCTTCATCGCTGCGAGGGCGCGCGCACGATGGCTGAGCTGGTTTTTGGTTTCAGCAGGCAGGACGCCGAAGGTCTCGGTGAAGCCGTCTGGAATGAAGAGCGCATCGTAGCCAAAGCCACCTGCACCCACTTCTTCCGTGAGCAGACGGCCTTCCACGCTGCCGTTCGTGACGTGCAGTACTTCTCCATCTCGGGCGAGGACCATGCAGCAATGAAAGCGCCCGGTGAAAGGTTCGGTCTGTGCCACCTTGATGAGTTCGCCTTTTAGCTTCACTCGGTTGTCAGCGGCATTGGCATTCTCTCCTGCATAGCGCGCGCTGCGCACTCCGGGCGCACCGCCAAGCACATCCACCTCAAGACCGGAATCATCTGCAAGCACGAGCAGACCGGGAACGCTGCGGCTGCCGCTCACGGCTTTGATGATGGCGTTGGCCTCAAAGGTGTCGCCCGTTTCTTCATCGAGCGTGACGCCTGGATGAGCACGGAGATCTTCGACCCGCCAATCATCTCCGAGAATGGCGGCGACTTCTTCAGTCTTGTGGGCGTTGGAGGTGGCGAAGACGAGCTGAGGCATGGTGGGCCATGAATGGCGGTGGCGGAGGATGTTTTCAACCGCAGGGACGTTCCATTTATGATTTATGATTTACGATTTATGATTTGGGGAAACCGATTTCGAAAGGCGGCTTGGCCGTCCGGGAAATCATCAATCATAAATCGTAAATCATAAATTCCCCTCAATGCATCAGCGGCTCCAGCAGTCGCTCTTCCGTGATGAGACCCAGCGGCTGCTGGCGTTCATCCACGACAATGGCAAGGCGGCGGCCGGATTTGCGCATGCGCTGCAGGGTGTGCAGGGCGGGCAGGCTGGCGGGAATGGTGTCAAGCGTACGCATGTGGTGGCGCACGAGGCGGTCGGGAGGAATGACGGCGGGTAGGTCGCTGGTGTCGAGGAGGCCGATGAAGCTGCCCTTTTCACCTAGCACAGGAAGCAGAGTGCAGTTTTGCTCCCGGGCCACAATCAAGGCCGTGCTCAGCGGGATCTCAGCGGAAAGGGCGATGCTGCGAGCCAGTGGCTGCATGATGTCGGAGGTTCGCAGCTTTTTGTAGTCGAGCACCCGCTCAATGAGATGCGTGGCGTTGGCGGAAAGCTGATGCTGGGCGGCGAGCTCCTGCGCCAGTGCCTTGAGATCGTCACGGCCGCGTGTCTGACGTGCTTCACTCGGCACTTCGCAGGCATCAGTGGTTTGTTTGCCCGCCACAGCACGGAACAGAGGGCGTGCCAGACCGACGAGATGGACGAGCGGCGAGACGCTGCGCATGGAGCGGAAAGGATAGCTGCGGAAAAGCTTCTTGGGCATGACCTCAAGCCCGATGAGGAAAACCGGCAGCGCGAGAGCGAAGGCGAGCACGTAGCCCCACAAGCTCGCATGATGGATGACGGGAAACGCGACGAGCAGAAAGGCGGCGAGATTGGTGAGGTGATTGGCCACGGTGATGCAGCCGATCAAAGCATCCCGGTCTTCCAGCAGCGGCAGCAGGCCGCGTGCCCGACGGTCTCCCCCGCTTGCAGCATGGCGCACGCGCACGCGGCTGACGGCCATCACCGCACTCTCCAGGCCGGAGAGCATGAAGGAAAGAGCGAGGCAGAGGATGAGCAGGAGCCAGGTCATGTGGGAAGGATGAAATTAATGGTCGCTGGTTTCGACGGCTGCTTTGGGTTTGAGTCTGAGTTCAACTTCCTGAATGCGGGCACGCACAATGCGGCGCACCTTGATGTCGGTGGTGTCGATGCTGATGCGTTCGCCCGGCTTGGGGACATGACCGAGCTGATTGAAGACCAGCCCGCCTATGGTGTCGATGCCGTCAGCCATGAGATCGACACCGAGTTCTTCTTTGAGGTGATCGAGCCGTGTGCCGCCATCCAAGAGGAAGCGACCGCCGCCAAGATCCCGAATCTCCGAAGTCTCACCATGCCAGGGCGCGGCTTCGTAGAGCAGCCAGTCGGCGATCTCACGGCGGGTGATCATGCCTTCGAGGCCGCCGTATTCATCGGCGATGAGAACCGGTTGTTCGTCATTTTGCAGATGGTGTTCCAAAGCTTCGAGCACAGGCATGGTCTCAGGAACAAAGGCCGCCGCGCGCATGAGCGTGCGCCACTCCGGACGGTTTGCGAGCTTCCAGGCGCTGGTGTCGATCACTCCTTCGACGGAGTCTGGAGTCTCGCCATACACGATGACAAAACGACCGGCAGATTTTTCCAGGATGGCGGTCGTCTTCTGCGCTGAGTCCTCGCTGCTCATGAGCGCGAGATCAACGCGCGGGATCATGCAGTCGCGCACGGTGAGCGCCTCGATGTCGAGCGCCTCATGAATCATGGCGCTCTCATCGCTGTCCAGCAGTCCCTGCTCCTGGCGCATTTCGACGAGGGTTTCGAATTCATCACGCGTCACGGGCATGCGCATCTTGATGTGCCGGGTGACGAATTTTTGCAGCAGCGCATCCGTGGTGCGATCAACGAGCAGGGCGAGGGGGTCGATCACGTTACGCAGCGGGTGCAGCAAACGCAGGCTGCCAAGCAAAACCACCGAGGGGTTGCGGGCGGCAAAAAATTTGGGAGCCATATCTCCTAGCAAGACCGTTGCCAAGAATATGACGGATGATGTGATCCACACATTCCATCCCAATGCCAGAAGAGGACCGGTGACAATCCACAAGCCGAGCGCAGCGAGGGCAAGATTCAGCGCCGCAGAAAGCAGCAGGGTTTGGTGCAGCTGGTCGAAAGGATTGGCAGTGATGTCGCGCAGCTTTTGGGCCACGGCCCCTCCACCAGCGGCAAGCAGCTGCGCTTCGACGTCGTGCGCGCTGTGTATGGCCGTTTCCGCAGCAGAAATGACCGCGAGCAGCAGCAGCAGGGCGAAGTAGAGCAGGAAGGCAACGAACAGGGACATTGAGGACGACTCACTGTGGTTGGTGGCAGCACGGAGGGTCAAGGTGAATTACCAAGTCTTCTGAATGTTCGTTCTTGCCAAATTTGTGACGTACTGATAGCAACGGCGCAGCCATGCGCTCCATCCTCTTTACCTTCCTCCTTTGTGCCGCAGCCAGCCTGTACGCCGCCGACAAACTGAAAGTCCTCATTGTGGACGGTCAGAACAACCACAAGTGGGACATCACCACGCCCGTGCTGCGCAATGCGCTGGAGAGCTGCGGCGCCTTCACCGTCGATGTCAGCACCACACCGCCCAAAGGATCGCCACCCGAAGCCTGGCATGCGTGGAAGCCGATGTTCAGCGACTACCAGGCAGTGGTGAGCAATTACAACGGCGAGCCCTGGCCGCAGAACGTGCGCGATGCCTTCACCAAGTATGTGGCGGACGGCGGCGGCTTCGTCTCCATCCATGCCGCAAACAATTCGTTTCCCGAGTGGAAAGAGTACAATGACATGATCGGTGTCGGCGGCTGGGGCGGGCGCAATGAGAAGTCCGGCCCCTGGCTCTATGTGAAGGACGGCAAACTCTTCCGCGACACCGTGGCCGGGAATGGCGGTGCACACGGTGCACAGCATGAGTTCATCGTCGAAATTCAGAATCCAGACCATCCCATCACCAAGGGGCTCCCCAAGCGCTGGCTGCACGCGAAGGATGAGCTGTACAGCAAGCTGCGCGGCCCGGCTGAAAATGTCGAGATTCTAAGCTATTCTCTTTCCGACCTCTCTGCGGTGAACGAGCCCAACAACCTGGTGCTCAGTTATCACAAAGGCCGGGTGTTTCACACCACGCTTGGCCATGCGGACTACTCCATGCTTGATCGCGGCTTTTACACCATCCTGCAACGCGGCACTGAATGGGCGGCCACCGGAAATGTGGAGCGCACCGCAGCAGTGCCGGCGGATTTCCCAACGGAAGCCGCCGTCAGCGTGGTGAAGCTGGAAGGTTATCCAAAGCAGGAAGCGCCGAAGCCGAAGAAGCCCTGAGGGCTAGGACCGCGCAGCCACGATGTCGCGTGCGATCTGTGCTTTGAGTTCGTCCAGGCTGCTGAACTTCATCTCGCTGCGCAGGTGGCGGATGAAGCGCACCTCCAGGTCTTTGCCATAGAGGTCTCCGTTCCAGTCGAGCAGGTGCACTTCGAGGGAGGGATCGGCGGCTGCCGCGACGGTGGGCCGGCGGCCGAGATTGGCCACGCCGGGGATCCATTGGGTGTCGATACGCGCCTCAACCGCATAAACACCGAGCGGAGGGAGCTGTTCATTTTCGACATCGACATTCGCGGTGGGAAATCCGAGCTGTCGCCCCAGTTTCTGACCTTCGATGACGGTGCCAAAGACGGTGTAATCGCGGCCCAGAAACTGGGCGGCTTTGGCAAAATCTCCGTTGGAGACAGCCTCGCGAATCAGGGTGCTGCTGACGACTTGCGCCTCGATTTTCAACGGCGGCACGCCATACACGGCAAAGTCGTGCTCCTGCCCCATTTCCATGAGCAGGTGGATGTTGCCTTCGCGCCGGTGGCCAAAGCTCCAGGTGTAGCCTACCGAGATGCAGCCCAGCGGGCGTGAGGCGCGCACCAGCTGCTGGATGAAATCTCGTGCGGGCGTCTTCGCGGTCTCGGCGGTGAAGGGGCAGGCCAGCAGGCAGGCAATGCCGTTTTGAGAAAGGAGGAGCCGCTGATGGCGCGGGCCGCAGAGCAGCTTGGGGGCGGAGCCGGGTCGAAGCACCTGAGTTGGGTGCGGGTCGAAAGAAACGACGACGGCTGTGCCGTGGTGCTGCGTGGCGTGCTCTTGAGCCGCGCGAATGACCTCTTGGTGCCCGAGGTGGATTCCATCAAAAACGCCCACGGCAAGAGCGAGTGGACCGGTAAGTGAGGAAAGGGAGTCGATGGAGCGAAGGACCTGCATGCGTGGGAGGGGAGCCATACCAAGCGGCCATGCAGAGCGCAAGGTGAAGGGCGGGCCAGCCCTGTCTGCAGCTTACTTGAGGTTGCTCAGAGTGCTCCAGAAGGTCGTCAAGACGGTTTTCTTGCCGAGGCTGATGCTGCTCTTCACATCGGTGTGGGCGGTGCCGATGACCTGGTTCATCACTTCGCCGTAAGCAGGCATCGAGGACCAGCCGAGGGTGATTTCTTTGTTGGAGGCGGTGGAGGAGGTGGTGTTGGTTTTCATATGATTCGTAGATTTGAGAGTTTCGAGGTGACTTAGGCGGTGAGATTCAGATTTGAATGAAGCTTTGTTTACGCGTGTGATAATCGAGTCACAAAAATGAGAATTAAAAGCCAACAGGATGGCGAGGGCTGAAGCCAGCATAGTTGCGGCCCTGGGTGCGCCAGCGGGGACCTTCGCCAGTGACGCGGCCGGAGGTGTCCATGCGAAGACCGCAGATGGTGATGAAAACATGCTCGCCGGGCTTCACCCAGATGGTGATGAAGCGGCCCACACCAGCTTCGCCATAGTTGGAGAACTCCTTGCTGGACAGGCAGCGGTTCAGCAATCCTGCCTTCATAAGGACGTAAGAAGTGCTGCTGCTGCAGTCATAAGCGCTGTCTTCGATGTTGCGATGGCCGGCGCCCAGCACGTAGGGCTTGTTCTGGAGGGTGTTGGCGGCATACACGGCGAACTGAAGGGCCTGAGGAGCGGTCTGACCGACGGAAGCGAAGCGGCCGTCAAAGCGGATCTGAGAATTGCCAACGGCAGCGCGGGGAGCGGAGGCCTGCTGAGCTGCAGCCTGACGGGCGGCGGCCTGGTCAGCGTAGTAGCGGGCCCAGCCAGCGGCATTGGCCTGCTGCTGAGCGTTGTAGGCGGCCCAGGCCTGCGCATTGGCCTGTTCCTGAGCGTAAGCAGCCTGTGCCTGAGGAGCGGCATAGTAACCGGCGGCAGAGTAACCATTCTGGGCGTTCGCGGTAGCAACGGTGAGGAGGCTGACGGTGAGTGCGAGGCGGATGAGTGTTTTCATGGCTGCGTGTGTGGCTCTTGTTTCTGCTAGTATTTATAACAGAAATTATAGAAAGTGCAACAAGCATATCAGAAATAACTCAAATATTTGTAAAAATGATAAACTAAACTGTATTGAAATTATATACTAAACTCAAAATCAATGATTTACAGTGGGTGTTTGGAGCTCGCATAGTTGCGAAGGGCGGCCAATTGAGTGCGAAAAAACACGTTCTTGAGCCAAAATGCCGTTTGTTTCCGTTAATTTGGCGGAAAATACGATCATTATAGAGAAGGAATAAAATCGCCCTTTTCTAATTCTTGCGCTTGGAGCGTCTTCTTTGAGAGTGGGGCTCCATGAACTCACGACTCCAGCCCTTCCAGATTTCCGTTCTGGCCTTCGTTCTCCTTGTTGTTTGCGGTCGTAGCGCTGAGACGTTGACCACGGCGCATTATTATGATGAGGAGAGCAAGCGCTTCCTGACCCTGCGCCAGACTTCTGCCACGGGCATGGAAGTGATCATTCGGTATGCCTCTGAACCGGGATCGACCGGCATGTGGACAGGGCAGGGGAACCGCAAAGACAATCTGACAACCTTTGCGGCCCAGGTGGAAGAGGGGCAGGACCGCGGTTCGTATTTCATCGCCAAAGGCGGGGAGTCAAAAATGGAGGTGCTGTTCAAGCCGGGGCAGAAGATGCCGCAGGATCCTGGCATTCTTGGCATCTATCGCCGTGTGAGTGATGAGAAGCGGCTGCAACTGGCCCGCAAAGAATCCCAGGCGGCGGATGAGCGGCTGAATGTGGCCTTGAAGGAGGCTTCACACTCCTGGTCGGGGGCGGACAAGCTGGTGCCCGCAGACTGGAAGGCGCGCTGGCCGGCGCTGCTGGGCCGCTGGATGAAAATCGCCTATCAGCCCCCGGAGCCTGCCAAGGTGAAGCCCGCGCAGCCATTCCCAGCTGTTAAAGACGCACCTGCATCGGAAAAGGATGTCCAATACTGGCTCAAACTCGCGCAAGCCACAGCGGCTGCCTTTGGCTTCATTCAGCAGCCTGCTGTGCTGAAGAGCTCCTCATGGGATGGCGAGTATGACGATGGCTTTGGCGGACACGTGAGCATCCGCCGTGCGAAGGACGGCAAGCTGCGCGTGAACATGAACTGCACACGCGTGAATGAAAACCAGGGGGCCGATCTCGTGGGGCAAATTCCGGCCGAGGCGGTGAAAACTCAGAACGATGAGCTCATCGCTGCCGCCGTCTTCACCGAGACGGATGTTCCCGAGAATGCCAAGGAAGTCAGCATCACGCTCAAGCGCAAAGGCGGCTTCCTGTGGGTGGAGACCAAACGTAAAGCGACCCCTCCCGGCAGCTTCGCCTGGTTTGACGGCATCTACCGCTGGTCGGAGATGCCGAAGGAGTGAGATGAGAATGGTACTGATGGGGCCATAAGACAGATCAGTCGAATTTGCCCCTGCACAACCGGACCTCAGGTCCTTTTCACTTAGCCCTTTTTACTTTTCACTCTTCTTCACCGGCGGCGTCGGCGTTTCAAAGAACGAGGCCAGCGCCAGCAAGACCGCGGCACACACGACGCAGGAATCCGCCACATTGAAGGAAGGCCAGGGGTGGAAGGGCCAGAAGCCGAAGTCGAAGCGCAGGAAGTCCACGACGTAGCCGTCGAAAAACGTGCCTCCAAAGAGCTGGCCGCTGTCGTGGGTGCGGAAGAGCCGGTCGGTGAGATTGCCAAAGATGCCGGAGACCAGCAGCGCCACGGCGGTGCGGCTCAGCTTGCCTGGAAACAGGCCTTTCCCATGCATCACGTAGATGAACACGAGTGCGGAGAGAGACACGGCGGCGAAAGCGTAGTTGGCGTACTGCGTGCCGTTGAACATGCCGAAGGCCACGCCGGTGTTTGAGGCGTGGTGCAGCCAGAAGATGCCGGGGATGACTTCCTGCTCGGTCTCGTAAAGACTGAAATGCTTCACGATCCAGCTCTTGGTGAGCTGGTCGAGAATGTAGAGAGGCAGAGAGAGGAGCAGGAAGAGGCGGATCATGGCAATGTTCAGGCGGGCTGCAGCACGACCTTGAGCAGGCCTTCCTTGTTGTCATACAGGCGCTTGAACCAGCCGGCACCTTCAGCCAGCGGGGCCACAGCGCTGAGCAGCGGCTCCACCTGGATGCTGCCGTCCTGAATGCGGCGGATGGCTTCCGGGTACTCACCAGCGCAGGAGCAGGAGCCCTTGATGGTGAGCTGGCGGGTGACGACTTCCTGAAGCGGGAAGGGGGTGTTGGGCTGGAGGTTGCCGATCAGCACCACCTGGCCGCCTTTGCGCACGCTGCGGATCGCGAGATCCAGCGGTGCGCCTGCGCCCACGACTTCAAAGCTCGCGTCTGCGCCATCGCCACCGCAGATCTGGCGGATGTGCATGGCCAGACCTTCCTGCTTGGCGTTGAAGGTTTCCTCGGCACCGAGTTTGCGGGCGAGTTCAAGACGGCTGTCATCGAGATCCACAGCGATCACCTTTTCCCAGCCGCGTGCCTTCAGCGCCTGAATGACCAGCAGGCCGATCAAACCAGCCCCCACGACGACGGCGGTGCCGCCATTGGCTTCGTCCG
Source organism: uncultured Verrucomicrobiota bacterium (assembly GCA_903838675.1). Lineage (GTDB taxonomy): Bacteria > Verrucomicrobiota > Verrucomicrobiia > Verrucomicrobiales > Verrucomicrobiaceae > Prosthecobacter. The sequence goes on along the minus strand of CAILZI010000127.1, from coordinate 65,981 downwards.
TGTCGTCTTCCACCGCAGCTCCGTGTTCGCAGTCATGCTCACAGCTTTCATCATGCGCGTGCTGGAAGGCTTCACCCACTTCGATGCCATCGGCCAGATTCACCGCATGCAGGGCGATGGAGACAGGCTCTGCAAAAGCCGCCTTTTCATAAGAGAGGTCGTCAGGGATGCGATAGAGGATGCGCGTTGGCAGGGCGATCTTTTCGGCGAAGCAGCCGTGGCGGCGGTATTCGCCGGGGGAGACGCCGAGCACCTTGCGGTTCGGGCAGAGATTGACGTAGCCCAGCTTGCACTCCTCGCACTCACCGCAGTATTCGGTGGAGTCAAAGGTCACGCGGTCGCCGAGGTTCCAGCCTTCCACGCCTTCTCCTACGGCGACGATTTCTCCGGCGGCCTCATGGCCCATGACGATGGGCATCTGACGGCGGCCGCTGCGGCCGTCCATGCCGTGGATGTCGCTGCCGCAGATGCCGCAGGCTGCGATCTTGACGAGGACTTCGCCGTTGGCTGCGGAGGGTTCAGGAAATTCGAGGTCGTAGTTGAACTCGGAGGGGGCGGTGAGGACGAGCGCTTTCATGGGAGCGCGGATCATGCCCCGAGTGTGGCCGGAGGCAAGAAGCTTCGCAGCTCAGTCGTCGCCACCCGGCTTGCCGCGCCGTTCTTTGATGCCCGCGCGGTGTCTCTTGCCCGCGACGTAGCGCCTCTTCAGGCCCCGTGGGCGGGCGCGGGTCTGGCGGCGGACTTTTTCGCGGTCGTTCTGGATTTCCATCTGCGCGGTCTTGAAGGCTGCCTCCAGGCGGTCGCACAGCTCCTGGCGGGCGATTAGGCGGTTCTGTGACTGCGAGCGCTCGCGCTGGCAGCGCACCTCGAGGCCGCTGGGGATATGACGCAGCACCACGGTGGAGCTGGTCTTGTTGATCTTCTGGCCGCCCGCGCCGCCGCCGCGAATGAACGACTCCTCCAGATCCTCCTCACGGATGCGGAGTTTCTGCATGCGGGTGCGCAGGGCATTGTCTTCAGGCAGATCGGCCATGGCACAGCATCGGGGCAGGGGAGCCTTGCTGCAACCTCCGCGTTTGCATTGCATCCTTCCAGCGCCCCTCTATGACTGGGCGATGGAAGAATACCACCGCCTGCTGCGCAAAGTGCTCGAACACGGAAGCTACCGTGAGGACCGCACGGGCACCGGCGCGTACTCAGTGTTTGGCGAGCAGAGCCGCTACGATCTCAGCACCACTTTTCCTCTCGTCACCACCAAGAAGCTGCACCTGCGCTCCATCATTCATGAGCTGCTGTGGTTCCTGAAGGGTGACACCAACGTGCAGTACCTGCGCGACAACAAAGTCACCATTTGGGACGAATGGGCGGACGAAAACGGCGACCTCGGCCCCGTCTATGGCGCGCAGTGGCGCCGCTGGCAGGGCGCGCCCGAGGCGGAGACGCACGATCAAATCGCCCGCCTCATCCACGGCATCAAAACGAATCCGTACAGCCGCCGCCACATTGTCAGTGCCTGGAACGTGCCGCACATTGAAAAGATGGCGCTGCCGCCCTGCCACTGCCTGTTTCAGTTCTTTGTCGATCGCGGCAAGTTGAGCTGCCAGCTCTACCAGCGCAGCGCGGATCTCTTTCTTGGCGTGCCGTTCAACATCGCCAGCTACGCCCTGCTCACGATGATGGCCGCCCAGGTCTGCGACCTCCAGCCCGGCGAGTTCATTCACACCTTTGGCGATCTCCACCTCTACAAGAACCACCTCGAGCAGGCGAAGCTCCAGCTCACCCGCGAGTGTCGCGCGCTGCCCGTGATGAAGTTGAATCCTGCGGTGCGAGAAATCGACGCCTTCAAGTACGAGGACTTCACACTGGAAGGGTACGATCCGCATCCGGTGATCAAGGCGGAGATCGCGGTGTGAGGTGTGCGCTTTGCCTTTTGGAACCGGAGTGCAGCTGGTCGAAGCCCTCTGCATGCAAATAGACAGCCGCAGGTGGCCCGAAGGGTGAGCGAAGAGAATCAATTCTTCAGTCCTCCGGAGCGCCAGAGGTGAAGCATGCGGGGGCGTATTTGATGGAGCGGCTGAGGAAGAAGTGAAAAGGGTGGGATGGGCTCGATTCCCGTTTCCATCCTAAAGGCATAAAAATGGAAACGAAGGTGGAGGAGGGGGATTGGCAGAGACGGTGAATGGGACCGGGGTGGGGCAGGCTGAGGAGCTAAATGCCAGGCAGTAGTGCCTGTCATTCAGATCACAAGCCGGAGTCTTTTGCTACGGCGGTCCATGGGGTTCTGTGATGGATCGATTCAAGTGGGGGGCTTAAAACAGTTGGGCGGTTGGTGCGGTGAGAACTTGTGAAAGCACAAGTCAGCTTGCAATTTGCCTGAGGCTTTTACTATTGGCTTTGTGTAGAGCATCCAACAAGGCAGCCCAAGGTCATCAATCATCATGCCAAACGTACCACTTCCTCCACGCAACGCTGATGGCAGTTACACCACCCCGCTCGCAGGCATGCAGATCGATGCCGACGGTGCCAATGGGCAGAGCGGCGGCATTCCGGTGTATGCGCCCAAAGGCTACACTCCCGCCGCGCTGGACTACCTTGCCAATGCGGGTGGACCGGGAAACTGGTATGGAGTGGTCACCGATACTGGCAAAAAGGACGGCAAGCCGGTGAAGCAAGGGCCGAACGCTCCAGCCCCGGGGGCCTACGTCAGCGCCACGAGCTATCGCTGGCCGCAGTTCGCCCGCATCGATCCGCTGGCCTACGTGGACGCGGCCAGCGTGCCTTACATCGTGCTGCCGGGGCATTGGCGCATGGAGGCCGTGGGCGTGGTGCTGGGCTGCAAGGCCACCATCACCGACAGAAATACGGGCAAAGTCTTAATGGCCGCAGGTGTTCTGGACTTCGGGCCCAAGGCCAAGCTCGGCGAGGCCTCCGTCGCCTGCGCGAAGTTTTTCGGCATCCCATCCAGCCCGAAGGACGGAGGCACCGATGAGAAGCGCTTCATCTACACCTTCTTTCCCGGCGTGCCTGCTGAGATCAACGGCGTCACCTACCAGCTTCAGCCGGCGTCCTGATTTCCAAAGCCTGCCTTTTTCCGCTCAAGTGCCTTGAGCGCAGGGCGGTGGCGGGAGCGCTGATCGACAGGCAGGAGTGTCTGACGTGCGAATCCACAAGCCGCAGGCTGGTGCTACGCAGGCATGAGCTCACATATCTGCCAATGGGCATGATGCTTGAGCATTCCTAGTCAGCCTCTTCCTACCTTCCCGTCTCGATCATCCGGGCGAATTCGGCGAAGAAGTACTTCGCGTCGTGCGGGCCGGGGGCGGCTTCGGGGTGGTACTGGACACTGAGCACGGGGGCTTCGCGGTGGCGCATGCCTTCGACGGTGCCGTCGTTGAGGTTGATGTGCGTGACCTCGACGTTGCTGGGCAGCGAGGAGGGATCGATGGCGAAGCCGTGGTTCTGGCTGGTGATGGACACCCGGCCATTGCGCAGGTCCTTCACGGGCTGGTTGCCGCCGCGATGGCCAAACTTGAGCTTGAAGGTCTTGCCGCCGTAGGCGTGGCCGAGAATCTGGTGGCCGAGGCAGATGGCAAATATGGGCTTCTTGCCGATGAGTTGCTTCACTTCCTTGTGGATGTAGTCAAGCGCGGCGGGATCGCCAGGGCCGTTGGAGAGGAAGATGCCGTCGGGATTCTTGGCCAGCACGTCCTTGGCGCTGGTGGTGGCGGGGACGACATCCACGCGGAAGCCATGCTGGCGCAGGCGGCGCAGGATGTTGCGCTTCACGCCGAAGTCGTAGGCCACGATGTGGTGCTTGGCTTCAGGAAGGGGATGACGCACGATGCCATCGGCACCGGGTTCGCGGTTCTGCGAAGGGCTGGGGATGTCCCAGTCGCCGCTTTCCTTGCCTTCAGGGTCCCAGAGGTAGGGGGCCTTGGTGGTGACTTCCTTGACGTAGTCACTGCCTTCCATGGGCGGGCTGCTGGCGGCCTGCTTCACGGCTTCCTCAGCCGTGGCCGTGGTGGTGATGACGGCACGCATGGCACCGCGGGTGCGCAGATGGGCGGTCAGGGCGCGGGTGTCCACACCCTGGATGCCGGGAATGTTCCATTGCTTGAGGTAGGCGTCGAGGCTCTGGGTGCTGCGCCAGTTGCTGGGCACCTCGCAGAGTTCTTCGATGACGAAGCCGCGCACGTGGGGCTGGTCGCTTTCCGTATCGAGCGGGTTCACGCCGTAGTTCCCGATCATGGGATACGTCATGGTCACGATCTGACCGCGATAGGAGGGATCGGTGAGAACCTCCTGATATCCGCTCATGGAGGTGTTAAAGCAGATTTCGCCGGTGTGGGTGGCATCGGCGCCGAACGCCGTGCCTTCAAACACTCGGCCGTCTTCGAGGGCGAGGAGGGCTTTCTTCATCAAGGTTGCGCCGCTGGTCATAGCCAGAAGGACGGGGGGTGCAAGGGGGAAGGGGCGGAATGACGGAGGGATGGCCGCAAAAGGAGCGCAAAAACATGAAAAAAGGGGCGAAAAGCGGGGGCTTGATCGTCCTCGTCCTCGTCCTCGATCCTTCAGCGTCGCACGGGCAGGCGGGGAAAAATGACGAGACGAGCCTTTCGTCGTAGGACGGATGTGGCGACAGGCCGTCCGTCTGCGAGCGCGCTGCAAACTTCATGGCGTACGAACGTTCTCGCAGTCGGGCGGTTTGGCGAAGGGAGCGGTGGTGCTTGAGAAATCACCGTGCGCCAAACACACCCAACCTACGGCCGGAGTGCGGAGCCTTACTTCTCCTCAGCAATCTCCAACCGTGGAAACAGCGGCACGGGCGCACCGAGCTGGTGGCCGCTGGGCAGCAGGCCCCACTTCAGATCGCTCACTTTGAAGCCGTCCGGCAGCGTCCAGCCGACCTGGGCACGGGCGGTGGCCATGGCGGTGGGCATGATGGGATTGAGCAGCACACTGACATGCGTGAGCGCCTCGGCAAGGTGGTAGAGCACGCTGTCCAGGCGGGCGGCCTGTGCGGGGTCTTTGGCGAGGGAGAAGGGTTTTGTGCTGTCTACAAACGCATTCGCATGCGTGACGATCTTCCATGCGGCGGCGATGCCCTCGTGGATGTCCCAGCCGTTCATCTTTTCCAGGTAGAGCGGGGTGGCCTCGGCCACGGTCTGGCGCAGGGCTTGATTGATTTCGTCATCGTAGTCGCCCGGGGTCAGCACCCCAGCGCGATACTTCTGCGCCATGTTGATGGAGCGGTTGAAGAGATTGCCCAGACCACCGGCGAGCTCCTTGTTGTAGGACATGATGATGCGCTCGTCGCTGAAGTCCGCATCGTAGCCGGTGGCGATGTCGCGCATGAGGTAGTAGCGCAGGCCGTCCGGCGTGAAGGTGTCGGAGAGCACGTTCGGGTCGATCACATTGCCGATGCTCTTGCTCATCTTCGCACCCTTCACATTCCACCAGCCGTGCACGATGAGCTTGGGGATCTGGTCGTCGGGGAAGCCGAGCGCGTGCAGCATGATGGGCCAATAGACGGCATGGGCAGGCACGAGGATGTCTTTGCCGATGATCTCGGCATCCGCAGGCCAGATTTTTTCAAACTGCGGCAGGCCTTCGTTGCCCACCTCATCCGCCATGTAACCGGCGAAGCTGATGTAATTCGTCAGCGCATCGAACCAGACGTAGTTCACGAATTTCTCGTCAAAGGGCAGGGGAATGCCCCAGCTCAGGCGCTCCAGCGGGCGCGAGATGCAGAGGTCCTGCGCGTTGCCATCGAGGGAATTGAGCACGTCGTTGGCGCGGTGCGGCGGGTAGATGAAATCGGGATTGCCACGGATGTAGTTCTTGAGCCACTCCACGTGGTCGCTGAGGCGGAAGTACCAGTTCTCCTCCTGCAGTTCGACGACTTCGCCCCACTCCTCGCCGAAGCTGCCATCCGGGCCGCGTTCTTTGTCGGTGAGGAACTGCTCCTGACGCACAGAGTAGAATCCGCCGTAGCTTTTTTTGTAAAGCTGGCCGCAGTCGTGCAGCTTTTGCAGCATGGCCTGCACCACGCGCTTGTGCTTGATGTCCGTTGTCGCGGCCCAGCCGTCGTAGCGCACGTTCAGCTTGTCCCACAGCGCCGTGAAATGCTTGGTGACGCCATCCACGAACTCCTGAGGCGACTGCCCGGCCTTGTCGGCGCTTTTTTGCACCTTCTGCCCGTGTTGATCCACGCCGGTGAGGAAATACACCTCACGCCCATTCAGCCGCTGGAAGCGGGCCATGACATCTGCCAGCACCTTCTCATAAGCGTGGCCGATGTGCGGCGGCGCGTTGGTGTAATCGATGGCGGTGGTGATGTAGTAGGGCTTCATGGGTTGGGCGCGCCATTCCCATGCCTCCCTTCCTCCTGCAATTCAAGTGTTCCCTGCGCCTCCTGGGAGCGCGGCATTCCAATGCCGCTCTGATCCGAGTCTCCCTGTCAGCACCGGATTGCTATGCCGCTTTGCTCATGGCGCTTTAGACTTTATTGCCCCTTGGGGTCGGGGGAGCTGGCGGAGCGCTGAGAATGCGGCATTGGAATGCCGCGCTCCCAGGGGGGCGCTGTCGCTCAATGCGCCCGGGTGACAAAGAAGCTCCCGATGATAAGCAGCAGGCCCAGGCCCACGAGAATGAGCAGAGCGATTCCGCAGAACCTCCAGAATCGCTGCTGCTCCGTGAGAGCCATGACCAGATCTGCGAGCGACTGCGATTTCGGCAGCCGGGCAACGGTTGAAGCAAAATTGCTCAGCTTCACGGCAGGGTAGAGGATTAGGAGAGTGCCGAGCAGGCAGGTGCCCGGCAGGATCAGATTCTGAGTGCCCCCATTGAGGCAGGGAGCGGAGGTGGCACTCAAGAAATGCGCTCCATCCACTGCCAGGATAAGACAGGCCGGAATCATCAAAGCGCAGACCATTCCCATCACAACGGCGATGAACCGCACCCACGGCCTGGTGTTGGTGAGTGCCGCAATGATGGCGGGCGGCACCATGAAGCTGGTGCCTGCCCGGGCACTGGCAATGGATGAGGCAGAGGGATAGAAGTCATCAGGATTCACGCCTGCAGATTTCATGAGAGCAGCATTTGAAGGAGATGCTAAAGCATCGGCAGAGCCGGCGATCTCGAAAAGCCCCTGCCAGCCGGAAGCATCACACCAGCCCAGATCGGACACCCGGAAAAAACCGGTCTTCAGACCTTTTTCGATCTTGGAGGTTTTGAAGGTGCCAAGCTCCTGACCTTCGCGGGTGACCAAATAGGCGCTCATACGTGCCGGGCTCCAAGCAGTGAACGTGCCCAGATGCCGAGGTGTTTTGGCCGGAAGGCTCTCATGTCCTGCGAGCACGACTCCCGCCTGCACCGCCGCCTTTCATCAACGTGAGAGGCTGCCGAAGCCGGCACCTGCCAGGATCAGAAGCAAAAACAGTGCGATCATGCTCAGATTGATGGTCAGGAGAATGCCATGGAACTTCCAGAAGCGGCGCTGCTCAGCGAGCGCTGCAGCCAGATCTTCAAATGACACCGAATCCGCAAGCCGGGAAATGTTCGTGGCATACTTGGTCAGTTTCATGGCGGGATAGATGATGAGCATGGCAATAATCCCGTAGACAATCGCTACGCAGATCATCACCCCGACGCCCAGCCCCTGGTAGCCAACTTTGGCGAGTGAACTCACCCCGGCGGCCCCAAAAACAAGGAAGGACAGGAAGTGCAGCATCATCAGTGAGAAGCCGACCCACATCACCACGGAGATCAATCGCACCCAGGGCCTGGTGCCTTTAAGCTCGGAGATGATGGCCGCTGGCACCGTGCCACTGGGGGCTGCCTGTGTATTGGATGCGGGCGCGGCGTAGGGATTGAGGCTGTCATTCTTCACGCCTGCGCCTTTCTTGACCGGAGCGCTCAGCGGGGATGAAATGCCTTTGGTCTTCGGTGGCGGGGCTGCAGCGGCAATCTCAGCCAGTCCCTGCCAGCCGGACATGCCCTCGCACCAGCCCCAGTCGGTGGCAAGCAAGGAGCCAGTCTGCAGCCCCTCCTGGATCTGGCTCATTTCAAAGGAGCCAAGATTCTGACCTTCGCGGGTGACTTGGTAGGCGCTCATAGGTGCCGGTTTTTAATGGTGACCGGCCCCGGGTGTCGAGAGGTTTTTAACGGCTGCCTGAGGCGTGGCGGGAGCGTCGAGAATGCGGCATTGGAATGCCGCGGTCCCAGCGGGTCGCTCCCAGCGTTACTTCGGCAGCATCGTGAGATACTGGTCGTTCATCTGCTTCACCTTGGTGCGCATCGGTTCGAGCTGCGGCTGGAGCTTGGCGAGTTCGGCGGTGGCTTCGGCGATGATCTTGTCCTTCTCGGGAATTTCCTTGGTGGCGGCGGCGATGGTGGCTTCGGCGTCGGTTTTCTTCTTCTTGGCGCCTTCGAAATCGGCGTTCGCTTTGGCGACATCAGCCTTCTTGGCGTCGAGCACTTTCTGCTCGGCTTCCAGCTTACCATGGGCGGCGGCGTAGGCCTGCTCCAGCGGTGGCAGGGCGGTCTTGGCGGCGGCGATGGCGGCATTCAGTGGCGCGACCTTGGCGGCCAAATCCTTTTCGAGCGCAGCCGGAGCGGCCTGCTTCTCAGCGAGGGCCTTGGACTGGGCTTCGATCTCCTTCTGAATGGCATCACGCTGCGCACGCGGCGTCGCGGCTACTTTCTCAGCATTGGCGAGTTCGGTCTTGGCCTGGGCAAGCTGCTGCTCGGCGGTCTTGATCGCGGCCAGGGCTTTGTTCACGTTCTGCGGGTTGTTGGCGGTTTTGGCCACGTCACGGGCTTTCGCGGCCTCATTGCGGGCATTCTTTTTAGCGCCTGCTTCGCCTTCCGCTGCCTTGATGGCATTGGCGATGTCTGCCACTGCTTTTTCAGCTTCGGCGACTTTGGCGGTGAGGGCGGGATCGCCTGCTTTGGCGGCGAGTTCTTTCTTGGCTGCGGCCACGGCGTCAGCAGCGGGCTTTTGCTTGGCGCGGGTGTCAGTCAGGGCTTTTTCAGCAGCGGCCTGGGCGGCAGTCGCAGCAGCCAGTGCAGCTTCAGCATCTTTGTCGGCCTTAGCTTTGTTGGCGAGGTCAGCGGTGGCGTCAGCATGCGCTTTTTTGGCGGCAGCCAGAGCGGCATCTTTCGGTGCCACAGCATCCTGCTTGGCTTTCACCGCTTTTTCCGGGGCGGCGAGCTTGCCTGCCACTTCAGCGAGGCTCTTCTTCGTCTCGATGAGCTTGGCGATGTCCTCGGCGGCTTTCTTGGCGGCGGCGATGCCTTCATCCTTGGCTTTGGCGGCAGCGGCGATTTCAGCTTCCTTGGTGGTGATGATGGCCTTCTGCTCATTCACCTTGGCGGCGGCTGCGGCATCGGCGTCGCGCGTGGGTTTGATGCTGGTTTCGAGACCGGTCTGCTCTCCCTGCACTTTCTTCAGCGCGGCTTCCAGTCCGGGCTGCGCGGCGGTGGATGCGGCGATGGCCTTTTTGGATTCCTCAATGCGTGCTGCAGCAGAGACCTTGGCGGCTTCGGCATCTTTTTTGGCTTCGGTGAAGTCGTTGAAATCCCCTTCGAGCTTCGCGAGTTTTTCCTTCTCGACGAGCACGCCGGTGTTGAACTGGGCGGCCTTCAATTCAGTGGGGACTTTTTGCAGGATGCCGATTTCATCGCTCGCAGACTTCGCGGCGGTCTGTGCTGCAACCAGGTTGTTTTTGCCGGTGACGGCATTGGACTCTGCATTCTTGATGCGATCTGGACCGGCCTTCACCAGTGCGGGCAGTTTTGGCAGTTCGGCTTTCTTTGCCGCGATGCCATCGGCGGTGGCTTTGATCTTGGCGTCGGTCTCCGTGATCAGCTTGTCGAGATCCGTCGGGGCAGCAGGTGAGGCGCCCAGTTCAGCCTTTGCCTTGGCGATGGCGGCGGTGAGTTGATCGGCCTTGGCTTTGGCTGGGGCGATCTTCTGCTGCTCGGCCTTCGCTGCGGCGAGCTTGCCTTCGCTGTCCTTGACCTTGGCAGTGAGGGCTGCATCACCGGCTTTGGCGGCGAGTTCCTTTTTGGCGGCTTCGAGCGCCGCGCTGCTGTCTGCCACGGCCTTGTCGGCAGCGGCCAGTTTGGCAGCTTCTGCGGCGACAGGGGCGAGCTCTTTTTCCTGTGCGGCGATCTTGGTGGATTTTTCAGCGTAGGCTTTGATGGCAGCGGTGCGGGCGGCTTTGTCCTGCTCGGCCTTGGTGCGGGCGGCCTTCAGCTCGGCGAGGGCTTTCTCGTCATTGGCGATCTCGCCGGGGAGATTCTTGCTGCGCGCTTCGGTGGCGGCGACTTCAGCACGGACTTTGGCCAGTGCCTCATCGCGTGCCTTGGCGTCTGCCTCGGCGGATTTGATGGCTCCCTGCAGCGCAGGCAGCTTGGTGGTGAGCTCGGCCAGACGCTGCTCAGTCTGCACGATGCGCTGGGAAATCAGCGAAGGATTGCTGGTGAGCTGCCCAGCTTCCGTGAGCGCTGGAGCGCCGAGGTTCCAGAGCTTGATCTCGCCGCGCCAGTTGGCGGAGATGGCGGATTTGGAGTCGAAGAGCGCGACCACTTTGGTGACGAGGTCGCCCTGGCTCGGCGCTTCGCCGAGTTTGTTGCCGTTGATGTCCCAGACGCGGACGAGGCCGTCGTTGCCGGAGGAAACGATCTTGCCATCGGGCGTGAAGGAAACGGACTGCACGCCACCACCGTGGGCGGGCCAGTTTTTGACCTGCTTGCCTTCATTCATTTCCCAGGTGCTGATCGTGCCGTCCATGGAGCAGGAGGCGAGAATGTTCGAGTCAGCGCGCCAGGCGAGGTCCACGCAGGAGCCTTTGTGCTGGCCGAGGATGTAAAACTCGCCGCCATTGTCAGCTTCCCAGACATTGACGTTGCCATTGCGGTCGCTGGTGGCCAGCAGCACGCCATCGGGGCTGAAGGCGGTGCTCATCACCCACTCGGTGTGCTTGCTGATGACGTATTCTTCTTCGCCGTTGGCGGTGTTGTACACCTTGACCTTTTTCGATGGGCTGCCGATGGCGATCAATTTATGATCGGGGCTGATGTCGGCGGACATCACCTGGTCGAATTCCTTGCCGACTTCGGTGATGCGTTTGCCGGTTTTGACATCCCACACAATCGCGTGGCCGTTTTTACCCGCACGACCGCCGCCCATGATGAGCAGGGAGCCATTGCGGCTGAAGCGCAGGCTGCGCGCATAGCCTTCGGTGTAGGGGAAAATGCCGACGAGCTGCTTCGTGTCAGTATCGTAGAGCAGGATCTGCTTCGGCGCGGCCAGTGCCATCAGCGAGGTCCACGGGCTGGCGGCCATGGCCGTGATGGCGGTGGTGTGCTGGGTGACGATGACGGGCTCCAGCAGCACGTGCTCCGGCTTGGCGATGGGGCCTGCTGGTTTGCCACTGGTGACGGTGACCGCCATGTCCACCTTCGGCTTGGTCGATTTTTTGGCGAGGCTCGACTTGGTGTCGAGGATGCCACCTTTGATCCATGCGGCGATGAGATCGAGATCCTTCTGACCCAGCGGCGCACCTTCCGGCGGCATGAAGGGCTCTTCCTTTTTCGCACAGGTGCTCCAGATGCGGCTGCTGTCCGCATTGCCCGGATCGACCACGGAACCACCACCGCCGCCGTTCATGAGCGCGCCAAAGCTGGTCAGATCGAGGTCACCCTTCTTTTTATCGGGATTGTGGCAGGAGAAGCATTTGTTCTCCAGCAGCGGGCGGATGTGATCCTGATAGGTGATTTTTTCGGCAGAATCCTGGGCATGAAGGGACACTGCAGCAAAAGCCGCACAGGTCAGCGAAAGGGTGGTTTTGGACATCATAGTTGGATGATGGGGTGAATTACGCACGTGGGGGGTGAAGACTTTCGTCAGAGGGGAGGCGGCCAAGAAATGTGTCAAGAAGGCCAATCCTGGCGTTCATTCTCCCTTGGCGGCGAAGATTGCGGTAAAGGTATGCGTAGCGTGGCAGTGGGCTCATCCTTATCAATGGGCGGTTTCCAAGTTGTATGAGCGTGCTTTCTTTACGAGGATGATAAAAAGCGAGAGCCAGCCAATTCCCATCTTAAAGCTGCTGTTTTACGCAGCGGCCTTTTTGATGGCCGGGCTGTTGTTGCCTTTTGTGTGGCTGCGGGAGACCCCGGACTTTTGGACGAATGCTGGCGGGTATCCAATCTACCTGCGCGATTTGGTGCTGGTGGCTTATTATCCCCTGCTTTTTGTCTATTTGGCGTGGTTGCCTTTCCTTAGCTGGCGGTGGATATGCCGGCCTTCACGGGACATCAGGAGGTTTTGCGTAGAGGCCGTGTTGCTGGCGTTGTTGTGGGCGGTCGTTGTCCTTGTCGTGATGCTGATGCTCGCCAACAACATCGACAATCTCCTCGACGGCCGTCCGCTCCATGCTCATTAGCTGAGCTGGAGCGACTCATGTCGAGGGGATGGTTCGTCTACTTCCCAAGCTTGTAGATCGCGCCATTCCAGTCGAGCACGAGCATCTCTCCGGCCGCGTTGGCGCAGAAGGCAGTGGGTTTGACCAGCACGGTGGGCTTCTTCTTGGGATCCGTGGCGGGTGTCTGCGGGCTGGTGTAGAGCAGTGCATTGCTCACTTCCTTGCCGCTGTCGTCGGTCTTGAGCGCCCAGACTTTGCCGAGAATAAAGTCGCCATAGACGTAGGCACCCTGCAGCTCGGGCAGAGACTTGCCGGTGTAAACGATGCCGCCGGTGATGCTGAGGCCGTCGGCGTGGCTGTAGGCATGGATGGGCTCGATGAACTTGGCGTCTGCAGGAGGTGTGTCAGTGTTCAGAGGGAAAGCGGCGGGGCCTTCGCGGAAGTTCCAGCCGTAGTTGCCGCCGTTGGTGATCCAGTTGATTTCTTCCCAGATGTCCTGGCCCACGTCGGCGCACCAGAGGTGGCCTTTGGCGTCAAAGCTCAGGCCCCAGGGATTGCGGATGCCGTTGGCATAGATCTGCGGCAGGGCGTTCACGCCGCTGGCATAGGGGTTGTCGGCAGGGATGCCGTAGGCTTTGGAGTACTCGCGGCTGTTGACGTCGATGCGGAGGATCTTGCCGTAGAGCGTGGCGTTGAGCTGGGACATCTTCAGTTCACCGTTGCGCTTTGAGGTGTCACCCACACCGATGTAGAGAAAGCCATCGGGGCCGAAGACGATGTTGCCGCCGTGGTGGTTCCAGTTCACCAGAGGGATTTCCAGCAGCGAGCGTTCGGTGCTTTCGTCCGCCTTGTCGCCATTGGCCTTCATCTCGGTGATGACGAGACGCTTCGGCTTCTGCATCGTGTAGCAGAGATAGAAGAGGCCGTTGTCCTTGAACTTCGGATGGAAGGCCAGACCATTGAGCCCTTCTTCAAACAGCCCGTCCTTCGCCTCCATGCCACGTGGGGAGAGATCCAGGAAGGCCTTGGCTTCCGCGCCCTGCTCATCCTTCGGCAGGATCAAAATCTGACCACGTTGCAGCGCCAGAAATTCACGCCCGCTGCCGTCCTCCGGGATCACCACCGCGATGGGGCGCTCCGTGGGGAGCTTTTCATAGACACGGGTCAGCTTGTGCGTGTCGGCGGCAAAAGCAGCGGAAGTGAGAAAGGCGAGGCAGAGAAGGGAGCGCATAGGTTCGAGATAGTCAGTCTATGCGGGGCGAGTCTTGCAGGGCAATGAAGATTTTTTCGCGGGGTGAATCGCACGTCAGCATTTGTCGGATCAGTCCGATCAGTCGGAGGGTGTCCTGAGTGGGGCAGCCTTGAACTTCGCGCTGAGCCTTGCACTCTGCGTCTCTCTCCTTACTCTTGCTGCCCGATTACCCCCATGAGCAACGCCACCGCCATCACCCCCACACGCGCCCAAGATTTTCCCGAATGGTACCAGCAGGTCGTTCGTGCCGCCGACATGGCGGAGAACTCCGAGGTGCGCGGCTGCATGGTGATCAAGCCCTGGGGCTACGGCCTGTGGGAAAACATCCAGCGTCAGCTCGATGTGAAATTCAAGGCCACCGGCCATGTGAACGCCTACTTCCCGCTGCTGATCCCCCTGAGCTATCTCGAAAAAGAAGCGCAGCATGCCGAGGGCTTTGCCACCGAGTGCGCCGTGGTCACGCATCATCGCCTGGAAGTGCAGAAGCAGCCGGACGGCACCACGAAGATGATCCCCACCGGTGAACTTGCCGAGCCTTTCGTGATTCGCCCGACATCGGAAACGATCATCGGCGCTGCCTTCGCCCGCTGGGTGGAAAGCTACCGCGACCTGCCGCTGCTCATCAACCAGTGGTGCAACGTCATGCGCTGGGAGATGCGCCCGCGCCTGTTCCTGCGCACCGCCGAGTTCCTCTGGCAGGAAGGCCACACCGCGCATGAAACCGCCGAGGAGGCCATCGCGGAAACGCGCACCATGCACAAAGTGTACGAGGACTTCATGCGCGATCATCTGGCCATTCCCGTGATCCCTGGCGAGAAGACGGAGCGCGAGCGCTTCCCCGGTGCCGTGCAGACCTTCACCGTTGAAGCCATGGTGCAGGACAAGAAGGCCATTCAGGCCGGCACGTCGCACTACCTCGGTCAAAACTTCGCCAAGGCGGCGAACATCCAGTTCCTTGGCCGTGACAACACGCGTCAGCTGGCCCACACCACGAGCTGGGGCGTCAGCACTCGCATGATCGGCACGCTTATCATGGCCCATGGCGATGACGACGGCGTCATCATTCCACCACGCGTGGCCCCGAACCAGATCGTCATCCTGCCTGTCACACCAAAGGCGGACACAAGGGATGAAGTCATTGCCGCCTGCGAAGCGCTGGCGCAGACTCTGCGACTGCAATCATTCGCCGGCGAGCCGCTGCGCGTGCATGTGGACAAGCGCGATCTCCAGGGCGGCGCGAAGAACTGGGAATGGATCAAAAAGGGCGTGCCAATGCGTCTTGAAATGGGACCTCGCGACATCACCAGCCGCAGCGTGGCCGTTTGCCGCCGCGATCAGGGACCGAAGGCCAAGGAGTTCGTGCCGAAGGAAGAGTTCATCCAGTCTGTGACAGAGCGCCTGCAGGAAATTCAGGATGCGCTGCTCGCACGTGCCACCGCCCTGCGGGATGCGAACATGAAGAAGCTCGAAACACTCGAAGAGTTCAAAGCCTTCTTCGCTGAAGACTCCGAAGGCGGCTTCGCCATGATGAACTGGGCTGGCAGCAGCGATGATGAGGACACCCTCAGCAAAGACCTGAAGGTGACCATCCGCTGCATCCCGCACGGCGATCAGTTTGCCGAGGAAGGGAAGTGCTTCCTCACCGGCAAGCCGAGCTCACGCCGAGTGGTGTTTGCGCGGAGCTATTAGTCCGCCTCAGCGCAAAATCTCGCCCTTCGTCACGTCTCCGGGCACGTCCAGCAGCATGATCTGATTGATGGTCTTGAACTGGGCGTGATCGGCCACGTTCCAGACGATCTTCTTGTCACGGGTGACTTCGATGACCTGGGCCTGTTCGCCGATGTGGCCGTGGCCGAGATAGACGCAGAAGACGGTGTTGCCATTCGGTAGGCGCTGGCAGCCGGCCATGAGGCGCAGGGTGTAGCCAGCGATGTCGTTTTCGGCGAGTTCCCAGACGATGTTTTCTTGGGCGTCGAGTTCACGCACCTGATGGCCGTCGCCGCAGGTGATGAGCAGGTGGCCTTCAGGGAGTGGCACGACTTCATGCGGATCTCCGGGCACCTTGATCTGGCGCAGCACTTTGCCGTCACCATCGAGTTCGACGATTTTGCCTTCGCCTTTGAAGGTCACGAGGTAGTGGCCGTTGGCGAGTTTGCGCGTGCCGCGAAACTGGTTGTGCAGCTTGATCTCGGGGGCTGTGGTCAGCTTGATCTCTTTCACGATTTTCCCAGCTTGATCCACTTCGATGATGCGGCTCGTGCCGCACTCCACGATCATCACGTTGCCATCCGGCAGCGGCTGGCAGGAATGCACTTCCACTTTCACATCCGTCGGTGCCTTGTATTCCCACACGACCTTCTTGTCGGGTGTCACTTCCAACGCACCGCTGACAAAGCAGAAGAGGTAGTTTCCATTCGGCAGCTTCCAGCAGTCTTGCGGGCTTTTGCAGTCCCACTGCCATTCGATTTTGCCTTCGGCAGAAACCACGCAGACCTTGCCGCCACCGTAGTCGCAGCAGAGAAATGGATGTGCCGCAGAGGCGGTGGAGACGAAGGCGAAGAGAACGGCGAGGAGTCGGATCATGATGAAAGCTCGGATGGTGAGTCCGACATCAACGCATGACACAGCGCGATTGCTTCAACTCATTCTTTGCTCAAGCGCTCAGTGCGCTTAGCGGATGAAATAGCTCAGATTCTCCAGTTCCACGGCCAGATCCACGCTGTTCACGACGACGTTCTCAGGCACATCGAGCACGGTGGGGGAGAAGTTCAGGATGGCCTGAATGCCATGCTGCACCAGATCATTGACCACAGACTGCGCGTTGCTGGCGGGCACGGTGAGGATGGCCATTTTTACATTCTGGCGGCGGATGAACTCCGCCATTTCTGTCATCGCCAGCACGGGTACATTGACCTGAGGCACCTTGCGTGGCGCGAGGTCAAACGCCGCCGCGACTTCGAAGCCCTCTTTGCGAAAGCCACCGTAGCGCAGGAGTGCGGAGCCGAGATTGCCAACGCCGACCAGGATAACAGGCTGCAGCTTGTTCTGTCCCAGCACATCCCCGATCGTGCCGCTCAGGGCATCCACGTTGTATCCTAGACCACGGGTGCCAAGCTGACCGAAATACGCCAAATCTTTACGTAGTTGAGTCGACTTCACTCCGGCAGCCTTCGCCAGCGCGGCAGACGATACGGTGTCCACCTGGTTCTCACGCAGACGCTGCAGGCAGCGCTGGTAGATCGACAGGCGGTAGATCGACTTGCGGGGAATGTCTATCTTGGCAGGCATTGTTTGGAACAATGTGAAATTTCACCCGAAAAACTCGGATGTCAAACGCGCTAGGCTGCCAGCCTATTGCCTTAGGGGGCCAGCTTGGGGGTCCGTTGCCCTTCTGACGGGGCCCGCATCTGGTATGCGCTGCGCTGCAGGAATGTGGAGATTTTGTTCCAGCATTTTGAGGAATTCGATCAATCCCGGTGTGGCCTTTTTCTCATCGTAGAGCTTTTTTAGAATGGCATACCCTTTGGTCCATGAGTCTGGGTCGTTTGCCTGCGCATAGGCAAAGCCGGCGAAGCGTTCGGTGAAGTTCAGACCACCATGCTGAAACGAACTCAAGTAGGCATCGCCAGAGGCTTTGAAATCCTTGCTGCGGTTCCAATGGAGATCTCCCAGCTTCTGCCACAGGCGCGGGTTGTCCGGCATGAGCGCAAGGCCTTCGTTCAGGATGGTAGTGCCGCGCTGCACATATTCATGGAACAACTGCCCCCGCAGCGCCGGTTTCAGCTCTTTGTTATACAGGTAATAGGATGCCGCATTGTAGGCCATGTGCCATGACGCCTCTTCCCAATATCGGGCATTGCGCGGCTGCAGCTGCGTCACAAACCCATAGTATTTGTCCACCTGGGCCCAGTTCACCCGCGTGAACTCCACATGGGCGCGCAGTTGGAATACGGTGGCGATCAGCCCGCGCAAGCCGCCGAAGGCTGCCGCGAGGCCCATCTGCCCCATGTTTCCTTTCACGCCCAGATGCAGCGGCTCATCCACCAGATGCATCGTGCGCAGATCATGCGTCACCCGCTGCTCCAGGGGCATTTTCAGCACACCGAAGATCAGCAGCACCGCGGCAGCCTGAAGTTTTCGTTTCATAGCTCCTTCTCCACAAAGACCAAGTGAGTGACGAACAGGTAAACAGTCATGTAAAGCGCGGCGATGCCGGTCATTTCATACACCGCTGTCCAGGGTATGACCTCGCCGTTGGCCACGCTGTCCACGACGTCGAATTGCGCCAGGTCTGGGCAGATCGCCGCGAGCAGGAATGATGCGATGCGGACCGATGCGCTGCTGAGATTAGGCTGAAGCACAAACTCGCGGATCATCGCGTGACCATGGCCGATGATGGTGATGCAAAACGCGATCACAATGGTGAACAGCGTTGAGCTCGCGATGCATGACAGCAGCAGGGCCACGGTTGTCACCACGGCGGCCTTCAGGAAAATGGCCCACACCGCCCAGTGCAGGTTCCAGGTCAGTCCCTGCCTGGCCACGATCTCGCGCATCTGCGCCACGGCTTCAGGGGTGTCCTGCTTTTCCGAGTGCAGCTGGGACACGGCTGCGTCAAACAGCATGGATTGCTGCAACCACAAAATAAGGCTTAGCACGGCATCGATGATGACCAGGCCTGAGGCGATGAGCATCAGCACTCCCAGCAGCTTGCCGAGCAGGTAGTCAAAGCGTGGCACGGGCTTTGACAGGATGGTGTACAGTGTGCGGTCGTCCAGATCCTTGGGCAGCAGCAGGGCGGTGGCGACGATGCCGAACACGATGCTGAACACCTGCAGGACGCCCAGAGACATGGTCTTGAACTGGCTGAGCTGCTGCTCGGGATTGATGGTGGAAAAGCCAAAGCCCATGGCCGCCACCAGCACACAAAAAAGCAGCAGGAAGGGCAGGATCTTCATCCGCATCAGCTGCGTCATCGTCGCATAGGCCAGCGTCCACACGCGCCGGGGCGAGAAGCGCACCGGGGCCACATTGACGGCGGCGGAACTTTGTGTGGCTTCACTCATGGCTTTTTCGGTTCGTTGGTGGCTTCGAGAAACAGGCGTTCCAGCGTCGTGCGTGGGTGGCCGCTGCGCAGCAGGCGCGTGCCGCCGCCTTCGGCTTTGACCAGCGCATTAATCTTGGCCAGCAGGTCAGGGGAGGCGTTTTCCAGCACCATCTCGGTTTGATTTTCCACGGCGATCAGTTCATCCAGCCGTCCTTCGCGCACCATGCGCCCGTGCGCCATGATGCCCACGCGGTCGCACACCTCCTGCATCTGCTCCAGCAGATGCGAGGTCACCAGCACCGTGATGCCACGGGAACGGAACTCGATGATCAGGTCCCGGATGATGCGCGAGCCGGAGGGATCCACCCCTGCGGTGGGTTCATCCAGCACAAGCAGCTGCGGCTCATGAATCAATGCCTGGGCAAGGCCGAGGCGTTGCAGCATGCCTTTGGAAAAACCGCCGACACGCCGCGTCGCAGCATCTTCGAGTCCGGTCAGCGCCAGCATCTCTTCCGCGCGTGATTTCAAATGATCGCCGGTCATGCCGCACAGCTTGCCGTAGAAGTGCAGGGTCTCGCGTCCGTTCAGGTGCTTGTAAAAATAGGGGTTTTCCGGCAGGAAACCCACACTGCGGCGGCTGGCCACTTCCGTGCTCGGAATGCCGAAGATGCGGGTGTCGCCTTCGGTCGCGTTCAGCAGACCCAGAATGACCTTCATAGTGGTGGATTTGCCGGATCCATTGGGCCCGATGAGGCCATAGACCTCGCCGGGTTTCACCGTGAGCGACACATCATGCACAGCGCGAAACGCGCCTTTGCCAAGGCTGCCTTTGAAGACCTTGGTCAGATGGTTGACGGAAACAGCGGGTGTGTCGCTCATAAGGGTTGGGACAAGTTAATCACGCAGAATGCTGAATCCACGCAAGTTTGGTTCTGCTGCAATGGCTTTGACCTCTCGTTGCTTGATGTGAGAGCCCAGGCTGCTCTGCTGGATGTCCTCCAAAAAGGCTTCCAGTTCATCGGCTTCCAACGCCTGCGCCAGCAATTCCACGCGACCGTCGGGCAGGTTTTTGATCCACCCGGTCACGTCAAAGCCCGAAGCAATGCGCTTGGTGCTGTAGCGAAAGCCCACGCCCTGGACGCGGCCTGAATAGAGAACATTTTTTGCGGTCATCACTTCATCAAAAGTTTCAATGCGGCCCTGGCTTCCTCGCTTGCCGCTTCGATCAACACCACGCCCGCCTCGCCGCGATTGCGCAGCAGGCTCACAAACCGGCCCTGCGCGGTGAATTCGTTTTCCCCCTTGGTCTCGTAGCGTTCCTTCAGGCAGTTCAGCATCGCTTTGTAAAAGGCATCAGCGGAGGACTTGTCCATGAACAGCGTCTGCCATGCGGCGTGGTCACGTTTGGCTCCGCCATCCGCCGTCCAGGCCAGCAGGCGATCCGCCACCAGCCCACGGGCGCCGAGAGCCGCTTCTTCATCATCGTTGTAAGTGCGCAGGGCGGTCACACAGGCGAACTTGCCAAGGCGATCGTCGAGAAACGGCAGCACGCCTTTGAGCTTCACGTCATCCAGTTGGATTTCGACCGGTGCGGGCCGCTCGGGATCCAGGTACACTTCCGGTTCAATGACTTCCGCCGTGCTGATGGGCGGGCGGCTGTAGGCGGAATTGAGTTGAGGGAAGCTGCCCGCGCTGTGCAGCGTCTGCGCAAAATCAAAACCCCGGTTGAAGGGGAACAGTGCTAGCTCGCGCAGAAAAGCCGGCATGGGCACCTGGTTCAGCGGATGATCTGGATCCTCCGCAGGCAGGTCATCCTTCAGCTCTGAAGCAGGATTTTGCAGCGAATGCAGGAAACGTGTGAGCGCCGCATCTCCAGCGATCAAGGAATCTCGCGCCAGCCGCATGTCGGTCTTCAAAGGACCATGCTGGGGCTGATACAAAATGCCGCCGTATTCGCGCAGCAGCTGGCCGAAGGCGATTCCCAGCGGTTCGTTCGAGGTCACTGCAGGGCCGGAAGCTGTGGAGGCTTCGATGGTGAACATCGTCTCCGACTCGTCGTCATACCAGCCGCCCAGCTGGCGGGCCAGCACGGCGGCGCGCAGCGGCAGCGGATCAATGGCTTCAGGAATCCAGCCCAGAGCTGCGAGTCCGCGTGCGAACTTCTTGCCCTCCTCATTTGGCTGCTGCCGTTTCAGCCAGGCCAGGATCACTTTCTCCATTTCCTCCTGGCTCACAGCCGTGGTCACCAGAGGCAGAGCATGCAGCTTGCGCATTTTCATCATCTCCAAACCCATGCCCACAAAGTCGGGCGGAACATCCTCATCCTTGGGCGCCATCTTCGGCGCGCCCTTCATGCCCAGCATGCCGAGCTTCTGAATCATCTGCGCATTCTCATCCTTCAGGGCGTCATTCTGCCCCTGGAGATATTCGATCTGGCCTTCCAGCAGCACGATCTGCTTCTTGAGGTCCTCCACCGCCTTGTTGGTGACATCGATCGGTGCCGCTTCCTTTTTCACTGCGGCCACCGGGGGCGGTGTACTGATCACCGGCGGTGCCTCAGGCTTCGATCCCACCAGCAACAACGCCGCCGCACCTCCGAGGGCAAGGAGGATGATCAGCAGGGTGGCCGGGTTGAGCTTCATCATCAAACCATGCAGCGGGAAATCGGCGCGGGCAATATCACCCGCTGTTTTTCAGCGTACTTTTCCACTTGGCGGATTCCAGTTCTAACTCAACACTCCCGACACCGGGCACAGCCGCCCGCACCACCCATGTACCGCTGGCGATTCGGCAACCACGATCTCGATCTCACCCATCGCGGTCTCATCATGGGCATCGTCAATGTCACGCCCGACAGCTTCTCAGACGGTGGGCGCTTCAATGATCCGGGCCGGGCCGTCGAACATGCCTTCACGCTGCTGGCGGAAGGCGCGGACATTTTGGACGTCGGCGGCGAATCCACCCGTCCGGGGGCCGAACCCGTGGATGAAACCGAGGAACTCCGCCGCGTGCTGCCCGTGATTCGCGCCGTGCGTTCACAGACAAAGGCTCTCATCTCCATCGACACCATGAAGGCCGCCGTCGCCCGTGCCGCTCTGGATGCCGGGGCCGACATTATCAACGACGTTACCGGCCTTCGCGGCGATGCCGCCATGCCGCGCGTCGCAGCGAAATCCAAGGCGGGCCTCGTCGTCATGCACATGACCGGCACGCCGCAGACCATGCAGGCTCATCCGCAGTACGACGATGTCGTCGCTGCCGTGGCCGACTACTTTGCAAGCCGCCTGCGCGTGCTCCAAAACGAAGGCATCGATCCTGAGCGCATCGTGCTCGACCCCGGTTTCGGCTTCGGCAAAACCCTGGAGCACAACCTCACTCTCATGCGCGAACTGCCGCAGCTCGCCACGCAGCGGCCCTTGCTGGTGGGTGTGTCACGTAAATCCATGATCGCCCGTGTCGTTCATTCCGAAGCCATGGAAGACCGCTTCTGGCCCACCATCGCTCTCAGCGCGTACGCTCGCGAACATGGGGCGCGCATTGTGCGCGT
The DNA here is from genome assembly GCA_903838675.1 of uncultured Verrucomicrobiota bacterium. Classification (GTDB taxonomy): domain Bacteria; phylum Verrucomicrobiota; class Verrucomicrobiia; order Verrucomicrobiales; family Verrucomicrobiaceae; genus Prosthecobacter. The sequence goes on along the minus strand of CAILZI010000127.1, from coordinate 43,704 downwards.
GCATGATGTGAAGCCGAACAAAGAGGCGCTAAGGATGATGGAGGCGATTTTGGAGCCTCTTGCAGCCGAGAGTTGAGAATGAAGTGCTTGATTGCCGTCGCTCAAATCAAATGGATGTATCCGACATAGCCGAACTTAATTTGAACGACTCCGTGATCGTTCAAACCCTAGTCAACTCAGCCTACGATGTTGAGCTGCTGGTGGACTATATCCTCGATTATTCATCGCAAAAAACCGCCCTCTACAGGCTGGTTTTTCAGGACTGCTTCTCCGCCGACCTACAACTTAATCTCGCATTTCAAGGCCCCAACTCAATCCTTCAGGGACATGAGGAGCCTGAGCTGAATAGTTATCGAAAGTTCACCATCGAGACAAACACGACATCAAGCATGCTAACTGTCACTGCCAAATATTTGAAGATGATGCCTGCCTCTATGGGTTGAGCGTGAATTCATTGTCTAGCCATGAACGACGACGAAACAGACAGATCACGACAGAGCTCCAATGCGTCGGGCATTGTGGCTATGCTAGTGGCGCTGCCTCTGCTCTATACCCTTAGCATTGGCCCATTCGCCTTCATTTTAAACAAATACCCATCTTTGGCACCAATGGAGAAATATGCCGGGGCATTCTATGCTCCAGTACTCTGGTTGCATGACCATACATCTTTGAAGCAGCCGATTGCCAGCTACACGCAGTGGTGGGTGCGACTGGCCAGGAAGATATGAGAAAGGCTGCCCCACCGCTTGGCAGAATGGCCCGCGATGAATGACGCACCCACAAGCAGAAGCTCCAAGACGACAGCAATCGCCGCGACTCTCGTGGCCCTGCCACTGCTGTATGTGTTGAGCGTCGGACCTGTTAGCTGCCTGCTTGAGGGATCGACATGGTGTCGGCGGCGCCCGCGCCTCATCAACGCCGTGATGATCGTTTACAGTCCGCTTAAGCCGCTCTTCACCCACGAATATCTGGGCCTGCTTTTCCAGCGCTACATCAGATGGTGGGATGACCTGGCCAAGATGCCATTCAGGGGCACTGATCCGTTTGCCCCGGTTGACCAAGACCCCAACGATCCCTTCGCTCAGCCGGCAAGCGATCCTCTTGGACAAGAGCCAAACGGCCCTTTGGTTCAGGAACCAAAATAAGGCACGCCCAGCTTCTTCGCCAAACGCTTCGGCCTGCGCATAGCCTCGGCCATGCGCTGGGCTTCATCCGCACCGCGGAGGTCTTTGCAATCCGGATGCGCTTCCGGAGACTCAATCAGGCCAAGCTGGTGCAGAACGTGAGCGGTGCTGTGTTTGTAGGGTGAGGCGCTCATGCGGTCATCGAGGCGGAAGACGAGGTCTTCGAAGGACTGGAAGGCTTCGAAGAGTTTATACACACGCGTGTCAAAGCGGCCGGTGCCGGTCTTGAATTTCTTGTCGGCCACGCTGTCCAGCAGCCACATGTCACGGGCGGCGCAGATGAGCGGGCAGGCACTGACTCCGGCTCCTATGAGCAGGGGCAGACCGAGCTTGATGGCGGTGGCGATGCCGTAGTCATCGCCACTGTGTGGGGAGAAGGGCAGGTTCAGCCCTTTGCACATGGCGGCCCAGTAGTGGAAGTGCGGCTCATCGAGCGTGCTGACCTTGCCGCCGACGTAGGTCGGATGCTGCGCGATCTCATGGAACAGCCACGGATCAAACGGCGTGGCCCAGGGCACGAAAGAAGGCTCCAGCGCATGCGCGATGCCCGGGCGGATGAGATGCTCGGCGATCTGGAAGTAGGCATCGCGACGCGGCTCGTTTTCCAGCGTGTTGAGCAGCTTGCTCGTCATGATCATCATCTCGCAGTTGTCATGCTCCTGGGCGATGTCGAGCAGCGGCCAGTAGCGCTCGGCATTGAATGCGGTGTCATTCTCTGCACCGCGCGCAGTCACGCCCGCGATGAAACGCTGCTCCGGAAACTCCGCACGGAAACGTTTCAGTACCTCGGCATACAATTCATTGCTGAGATCAAAGATGTAGCCCGTGTCCGCATTGAGTACGAAGACCATCTCCACGCCATAGTACTCGGCGCATTGCTGCATCCAGCGCACGCTTTTGGTGAAGCCGTCCCAGTCGGGCTTCTTGTCCTTGAAGGGCAGAAGCGTGGCCACGCAGAGGCGAGCCTTCGTGGTGTGATCGACGAGTTCCTCCTCGCTCGTGTAGGCCCAGACCGTTTCGTTCCACGCGGTGGAGGGCTTCAGGTCTGCAGGATTGGAAATGAGGGCGCGGTGGTCTGCCATGCGGCCAGTAGAGCATGACCGCTCCGAGGGGCCAAGACGAATTGCGAATGCCGCCTATCGGAAAATCTGATTACCGAATGATTTTCAGCGTTCCCGCTTTGCCCGCAGGCCACGGTGCTCCTTCTTTGACCCACTTCTTGAGGATCACATACTCATCCGGCGTCAAGCGTTCACCCACAGCCGGCATGACACTGACCTTTTGATGCAGGGTCTTCACATTCGCCACGAGCAGACTGTACTCCGGATGACCTGGCTCGATGTAGGCGCCCAGTTCCCCCGTGCGCACTGCCTCACTGCGGTTTTCCAGACTCCCATGGCCGGGCAGAGCTTTGCGATTGTGGCACATCACGCATTTGGCCTCCAGCACTGGCTTCACGTGCGCCACGAAATCGACGGGGCCAGTCTTGGCGGCGTGGATCGCGGCTTGGCTCAGCACGTTAGCACCCATTGGCTTGGTTTCCGAATCCGGTGGTGTGGCGCAGGATGCGAGAACGAGAACGCAGAGAAGGCTGGAGAGGTGGTGATAGTTCATGAGGGAATTGACTGCCAATTGAGGCCGCATGCAATGCGAACGGCAGCGCCATTTTTGAGGAGCTGGCTTTCTGCTTTGCATTGGGTGCAATCATTCTGTCGCACATTGCAGGCTCGAACGGGCTTGCCAAACTGCTTGCGGAGATGAAGTCCCTTAAACACCTCAACCAACCATGAACATGAGGCCCAACGAGAGATCCTGGTTACCATTGCTGCAATTGCTGATGATCGCTGCGCTTCCAGCGTTGGGGCTGGCTGTGGAAAAATTTGCCGGTGATTCATTCGAGTCGGTGGTCCGGGAGCATTTCGAGTGCTGGGATTTTGACCATGATGGAAGAGTCACCCTGGCGGAAGTGGACCGGCTGATCCCGCTTCCGGGCATACCTGCCGAAGCCTCGGCCGCAATCGCGGTGCTGCACCGTTATTTGGTCAAGCACCAGCACAGCGGGCTGAGCTTCGATTTTCTGCTGCATCCGCCAAAGGGCGAAGGCGCGCCGAACTTCGAAAAAGATTTCCTCGCGGCGCAATCACGCATCTCTGGTGCGACACGCGTGCTTTTTACGCCCGGTGCGCCGACGCTGGACGCGATTCATCAGGGCAGTTTGGGAGATTGTTTTTTTCTCGCTCCGGTGGGCGCGCTGGTTCATCGCGATCCAGAGTTCATCCGCCACAAATTCGTCACCTACGACGATGGTTCGTTCGATGTTAAATTCCCTGGCGACCGCCGGGAGCATTACTCGCGGATCACGGACGTACAGATTGCGATCACCAGCAGTGAAGGCAAAGAGGGGCTCTGGCTCACGGCGCTCGAGCTCGCAACGGGGCGAAAGCTGCAAAACGAGCTGCGCGAGGAAGCCCGCGAGGGCAGGGGAAAGGTGAATGGCATCGCCTCCATCGACAGCGTCGCAGGAGGCGGCAGTGCGTCTCTCGCGATGGCGGAACTGACCGGCCACAAGATTGTTCGTATCGAGCTCACTTCACATGGCAGTGCAGATGCCATTCGTCAGGCGGTGGAAACGGCGCGCACTCATCACTGCATCATTTGCGTTGGCATCGAAGCCTTTGGCGAAAAGGCACCGCCGAAACTGAACTGCCATCACGCGTATGCACTGCTGGGGTACGATCGGCAGAATGACGCGTTTCTGCTGTGGAATCCGCACGGCACCACACACCGCCCAGAGGGGCCGCCGGGACCGGTGAACGGCTACGTCACTGAACACGGACGCTTCTTCATGCCCGTCGCCGATTTTGTGAAAAATGTGAAGGGTCATATCTCATTCGAAACCGATGTTCTCATTGAGAGAATCGTTCCGATGGAAAGATGACATGCTGAGGCCGAACTGTTGCAACCTTCTTCAGTGCGTTCTCATCCGTCTGCGTTGGTTCGGCTGGCCTAACAGCCCTCAGATTCGACCAACGTAAATTTCATAAACTTAGTCTGGACTAAGTTTGAAAGCGGGGCGAAACCTCCGCGCCCACCTGAGGTGGGGTTCATGAACCTTCCAACGCGCACATTTCTACTTCTGGCATCCTGGGTGCTGCTGGCCTGCTGTCCCAACGGGCACGGGCACCAGGCACCGGGTTTGCTTGCGCCTACTTTGGATGCTGAGGCTGCGGCAGCAAGCGACGGCGTGGAAAACTGGAGCGTGCACATGCAGAACACCAATGTGCTGCAGGGGCATACGAAAATCAGATCGCCTTACTATGGGATGAACAGTCTGAGTCAGGCACCGCAGATGCGCCAGACGGTCTCGCTGGATCTGCTGCTGGGCCTGCGCCTGTGGAGCGGGGCGGAGGCACATCTGGACGGGATGATGTGGGAAGGCTATGGCATGAGCAATGCGCTGGGCATGGCGGGCTTTCCGAACGGCGAGGCCTTCCGCAAAGGTGTCGGCCCACCCAATGAAAACTTCTCCCGTGCCTTCATCCGGCAGAGTTTTGGCTTTGGCACTGAGATGGAGGATGCTCCTTCAAGTTCGCTCTTTCTCAAGGGCAGGCAGCATGTGAAACGCCTCACATTCACGCTGGGCCGGTTCGGTGCGAAAGACATCTTTGACGCCAATGCCTACGCCAATGATGCGCGCACGCAGTTCATGAACTGGAGCCTGATGGCCAATGGCGCGTGGGATTATCCAGCGGACAGTCTGGGCTTCACCACGGGCGGGGCGATGGAGCTGTACCTGCACGAATGGGTCATGCGCTACGGCTTCTTCCAGGTGCCGAATGTTTCCAACGGCATCGCCCTGGACCCGCATATCTGGAAAGCCTGGGCGCAGGTGGTGGAGCTGGAGCACAAGCATCAGATCGGCGGTCATCCCGGCGCGGTACGTTTTCTGGTGTACGCCAATCGCGCGCAGATGGGCAGTTTCCAGCAAACGCTGAACAATCCGATTCGCCCGGCGGACATCACCGACAGCCGCGCCTACCGCATCAAGTATGGCCTCTGCTTAAACGCCGATCAGGAGATTGCCAACGGCATCGGTGTCTTCACCCGCCTTGGCTGGAGTGATGGCAAGTCGGAGCCGTGGTCATTCACGGATGTGGACAGCTCGGCAAGTTTTGGCATCAGCACGAAAGGCACCGCCTGGGACCGTCCCAATGACACGCTCGCGATTGCCGGCATCTACAACAGCATCTCGAAAATACATGCGACCTTTTTGCAGCAGGGCGGCACCGGCATCCTTGTGGGGGACAGCAGGCTTTCTTACGGTGCTGAAAAAATCATCGAGACCTACTATGACTTCGCGGTGCGCGGGTGGCTGCATGTCGCCTTTGATTACCAGTTTGCGATGAACCCCGCCTACAACCGCGACCGTGGACCCGTGAACGTCTTTGGCGTGAGGCTGCACTGGGAGTTTTGAGTATAATGCTGATGCTGCCCTGAGATTGGGATTGCGCCCGTGCATTTTGGGGGACAATTATTGAACTGATTCAACGCGGTCTGGTCTGCGTGGATGCTTTAGGTCTTTCAACCTCGATTCAATATGCGCGACGGTTCCCCTGACGATTCATCCTCTGCGGCCAAACCAGCATCCGGCTGGGGCAAACTTTTCATGGGGCTGCTGCTCGGCGGAGTGATCGGAGCCGGGGCCATATATGTGGCGAAGGTGGATCCGTCGTTGCTGGCAAAGTTGAAGACTTCTGCACAGCCGAGCGCTGCTGCTCCAGCAGGGGACGAGGTGGATGTGCCGGTTAAGGATGCTGGGCTGCCGCACACGCCGTTTGAAAAGAGCGAGCTGCCGCCGGATGATGCGGTGGAGTCGATCAAGATTACGCTCGGAGTTGGCACTGATGGCGCGGCGCTGAGCGAGCCGGTGGATGTGCATCTGGGGCTCGGCTTTCCGCTGCGGCTCTACCCGCTGGGCGGGGTGCAGAGGGACCCGTCGTTTGCGGCATTTCCGCGCACGTCCACGCTGGCAGGCACGGCGAATGCCATTCAGCCGGGACAGCAGGCGACGTTTGAGTTTTCTGCCAAGGGCGGTGATGCCGGGCTGGATGTGCTGCGCACCTCCCCGCAATTGCTGGCCGGGGTGAAGTGCGGTGATTTGCAGCGCATTGGTTTTGCCTCACAGGGCCGCAGTGACTGGGTGCTGGCGGGCTATCGCATCGAGGTGAACGGCAAGCTCTTTGCCGCGAACGGTCAGGTGGCGGCGCGGGCGCAGGAGAAGCTGGCCGCCAGCCGTGACAGCCTGACGAAACTGCTGCCGGAGTATGAGGCGAAGACGAATGCCACGAATCTGACCGAGGATGACAAGGTGGCGCTGAAGGCGCAGCATGTGCTGGTGCGCGCACTGAGCGGGCGCGTCGTGGGAGCTGTGCCGTGGTATGAGGAAAGCAATGAGGCCTTCAAACCTGCGCCACCCGCAGGCACGAAAGTGGAGAGTCTGCGAGTGACGCTGACCGGCGGCAAGGGGCCGCAGCAGGGCACGCACAATCCGCTCTATCTCGTGGCAGGTGCACGGAAATTTCTGCTCTCTTTTGAATCAGATCCTTTGCCCGATGCCAATGCGCCGCAGATGTTTGAACTGGCCCCGTTTGAGCTGGCGCTGAATCCGCTGACGAAAGAAGTGCTCAGTATGCCGGGGGTGGGCATCCTGGGCAGTGGTGCGCCTGCAAATAAGATTCCAGACCGCGCACAACTGCAGAGTGTGAAGATCGAGGCGGATGGCCAGGTAGTCTATGACAGCGACAGCCAGCCCAATGACCAGAAGACGCTGGCGGCCCTCTGGCTGACCCCTGCGGCTTATATTGATGAGACGGGTGCGTTGATGCTACCCACACCCGCAGCGGTTGAAGTGCCGGTGTGGACGGCTGGCATGGCGCTGCCTGCCGGTGCCGTGGCAGTGCTGCCACCTGAACTGCCGCCCTTGCCACCTCTGGTGAACGTCCCGCCGCTGCCGCCCTTGCCCCCGCCTCCGCTGTGGCCTCCCGTGCGCACGATTTTGCCAGGAGGACTGCCACCTCCAGGAGGTGGCCTGTGGCCGCTGCTGAACGCACTGGCGCAACTGCTCGTGCCACTGCCGCCACCCACCGCGCCGCTGATCAGCGGCGTCCGCATAGCGCCCGGCACTGCAATCGTGTGTGATGGCGATGCGGTGACAGTGAACTGGACTGTGGGGGGCGATCCCTCCAGCGTCGCCGCCTGGCGCGTGGATCTGTTTGCCGTGCTGCCGCACAAAGCCGCGCCGGTGCTGATCACTCCCATGGCCACCCAGGTGTTTGGTTTCGCAGGAGCCACGAGCGTGGTGATGCCAGCGATCAATCGAGCGGCAGTGGCGGGTCTGTTGGCGCCGGGTTCTGCTGAGGCTCTGTATCTGTTTGTGCAGCCGCGTGTCACCGCGCTGGACCCTGGCGGCAATGTGATCACGGCGGCCAATGGCTCGCTACTGCCATTGTTTCCGGCTGGCACGACCACGGCTGCTGTGGGCCTGAAACGCGGGGGCATTCTGCCGCCCTTCGGCTTGGGCAATGCGCCCGCGCCGAGTTTTCAGGTCACGCCCGCAGTGACGCCACCGTTTTTGCCATGGCAGGGCATGGCGGCGGCGGACCCGCTGGCGGTGCGCACGGCATGGCGGCTCACTGCGGAGCACGGCACTCATTTCGGGCTCTTGTTTGCCAGTCTTGAAACCATCCCCGGTGCGGTCACGCTGCCAGCGTGGAGCACGGCGGCGCGCCCCACTGGCAACGGTAGTGAATTGATCACCGTGAGGTTTGAAGGTCTGGTGCCGATACCGTCGGGTGCCAATGGACTCCGCGCCGTGGCGCACATTGCTTTTGTGGGCGGTTCTTCGCCTGTCACAACGGGCCAGGTGCTCGCACGTGCGGAGCTCAGCAGCGGGCCGATCCGGCGCAATCTGGCTGGCAGCGTGATGCCTCTGCCATTTGGTGCGCAGCCGTTCTTTACCCTGCAGACCACCAGCCCGGTGCCGACCACCCCCTTGGCCAAGACTCAGCCGTTGTTGCTGATGGACATGCCTCTGCGTTTTGATCGCATGGCAGCGAACAACTTTGTCGGCTACCCGCTCGATCCGGTGAACGGTGCCAGTTACTCATTCGCAGGTCCGCCTGCCTTCAATCCCGCTGCCTATGCCGCCCAAGCGGCCACGGGCAGCATGTATGTCACGCTCACCTACATGGTGGAACTGAACACCACGGATGCGACGGATGCCGTCGGTGTGCTGGGAGTCCGCCTCGTACCTGACAACACGCCATGAAAACGCTCCTGCTGCTGTTCTTGATGTTGGGCGCGTCGCTGCTGAATGCAGCGGACGGCAGCGTGCATGGCCGGGTGTACGGCCAGAGTGCCAAGGGCGAGAACCTCGGCCCGGTGGCGCATGCGAAGATCGAGCTGAAATCGGCGACCGGTGGTGCGGTGGCAGAGGTGACGACGAACGAGAACGGCTACTACCAGATCGCCACGCTGGCGGCGGGGGCCTATCGTTACAAGGTCACGGCGGACGGATTTCGTGATGAAGATCAGATGCGCGGCTTTGCCATGCCGCAGGACACTCGCGAGTATGCGCATGACTTCCTCCTCACGCGTGAGTCCAAGCCCGGCAGCGCTCCGGCGCAGGCGAATTTGGTGCAGCCTGCCGTGCATGGCCGGGTGTATGGTCAGACGCAAAAAGGCGACAACCTCGGGCCGCTGCCCGGAGCGAAGGTGGAACTGCTGGCGGGACCAGGAGGCCGGGTGGTGGCGACAGCCACGGCCAGTGCGCCCGGCGGCTACTATGAGATCAAGCAACTGCCTCCTGCGGATTACGCGTATCGCGTCACGGCTGAGGGCTTTGCGCCGGAGAATGCCGGACGCGGCTTCAAGGTGCCGCAGGGGACGCTGGAATACGTGCATGATTTCCTGCTGACCCAGAAGCCCCCCAGACGAGAGAAGTGTGATCTCGCGGTGCTCGTGGTCAAACGCATCAGCAGCGCCAGTGACCGGGCGAATGATGCGCGGGTGCCTGTGGCAGGTGCCAGGCTGGTGCTCCACCCGGCGGGACATCTGCCGACGCCGCTCAACCAGCCGTTTGTGACAGATGCCAAGGGCGAATTCACGGCCAAGGATCTTGCCGAGGGCAGTTACACGGTCGCGATTGACGCCCCTGGGTGCAATCCGTTCAACGGGGCGCTGACGGCGAAGTGCGACAAAGAGAGTGGCGACGTCATCTTTGAACTCCAGCCCTGCAACGAACTCCTGCATGGCTATGTGCGCGCGATTCTGAACCAAGGCTGGGGAGATTCCGCGCAGGCGCGGACGGCGGCAGAGGGGGCGTATCTGCGGGCGATGAAAGCGGATGCCCAGGATGGCGGCGTGAACTACGCCAGTGCGCTCGCGCTGCTGAGCGCAGGGGAGTACACCGCCGCGCAGCAGAGCCTCGCGGCGGCGATTGGAAAGAAGAGTGACAGCAGCACCTGGGACCGTGCCTGCGAGGCGCGGCTGTGGATGAACCTGTGCCTGCACCAGCCGGCGGAGGCCGTGCGTGAGATGCGCTCGCTGGCGCATAATCATTATGCCACGCGTGCGGCCACTCCGGCTGCACAGGACACGGCCTATGTCTGCGGCATTGGGCTGGGGTTGATCAAGGGGCCGTGGCATGATCTGGTAGAAGCTGGGGACGTCGCACTGCTGGAGAGTGAACTTTTGACCGTCTTGAAGGGGGAATTGCAGGCCGCATGCGCGAAGGGGCGCGACCACGTGGCCGCCGAACACGGCAGACTCAAAGCAGCGGAGAATGCCGCGCGCACGACGCTGATGGCGGGAGTCACCCAAAAACGCAACGCCGATATCGCACGTCTGGCGGAGCGTCAGGCCGCGATCCACCAGGAGGTCGCGGCGCTTGATCCGGACATTCAGGCGCTGCAGGCCACGGTGAACCAGTTTGAGCAGCAGTATCGCATCCAGGTGGCCGGGTTCATGCAGCAGCGGCAGGCGAACGCCGCGCAGTTGCAGGCGCTGAATGCGCGATTGCAGCAGATCACCGCCTGCATGGCGCGGGATGAGGGGAATCTGCAGGCGGCACAGCGGCAGATGCAGCAGCCATCCACGATCCAGCCGGGCATGCGGCCAGGAATGCGCCCGGAAATGATGCAGCCGGGAGCGGGCAACCAGGCCATCGTGGTGGAAATACAGCAGCATCAGGCGGAGATGCTGCAGATCCGGCAGCAGATGCAGGTCATTCAAAACCAAGATGTGCAGATGGGTGCAAACATCGCCAATCAGCAGACGCAGCTCAATCGCAATGCCGGCCCCGCCCAGGCGGATCTCAATCTCAAATTGCAGCGCAGGGGAGTGCTGGCCAGCGAGTTTGAAACGCTCGATCAACAACGCACCACGCCGTTTGATCCTGCGGCCTACAGTACGCCAGAGATAGATGCTCTAGTGCAGCGCGGGCGTTTGTTAAAGACCTACCACAACCTGCCGCTGGAGGTGCGCCGGGAGGAGGTGCTCAACCACTACGACTGCGGGGCTGAGAAGGAGCCAAAACGCCTCGCAAACGGCGGTCCGGCGGCTGAAATCAAGGAGCCTGCCTTCACCAGCAGCAGGCGTCCTGCCATGAATGCCGCGGCCCCGGCTGCGCCCGTTTCGGCACCGCAAGTCAGGCGTGCGGAGCCGGCATCCGAAGGTGCCGGCATGCCGCCGCTCAAGCCCCTGCCTGCGCCTGCCGCCATACCACCGCCCAACATCGGCGATCCTGCTGAAGTCGTCGTCACCAACAACCAGACGGGGCCTGTGCGAATTTTTGGACTTTCACCTGGAGCGGACAATGAGCTGTTCGTACGTTCGCTGGAAGCTCAAGATGAAGCCATGATTTCGGTCCGCATCGGGCAGACATTGATCATCAAGACCTCAAATGGTGGCCGTGAACTGCAACGTCACAAGGTGGGCAAGAAGCTGGAAGTTTTAAAAGTAGGTGAACCGCCGCAGCAGTAATCAGTCTACGCGTGCCGTCCTTTAAAGGTGAGTTCGGCGATGCCTGATTTATCGAGTCCGCCGAGCCCCAGCGAGACCATCTTCTCATACTGCGCCTGGGTGGCGTCATTGAGTGGCAGATGCAGACCGACGGTCTTTGCCACTTCGGCGGCGATGCCGCTGTCCTTGGCGGCATGCTCGGCGGAGAACCAGCAGTCGTGTTCACGGGCCACCATGTCGGCGCTGTCGGTTTCCAGCACGCGTGAATTGGCACCGGTCTGACTGAAGACCTCGCGGATCATTTCCAGATCGTGGCCGAGAGCGGCTGCGAGCCCTAAACCTTCGGCAAGACCAGCGGTGTTGATGTTCATGACCATGTTGACGAGGGCTTTGACTTCGGCGGCACTGCCCGGCCCACCGACGAAACGACGGTTCATGCTCATCTGCTCGATCATGGTCTGCACGCGCTGGTAGGTGGCTTCGTCACCGGCCAGCATGAGGTAGAGCTTCCCTTCACGGGCATGACTGATGGATGATGCCATGCAGGCTTCCAGACTGTGAGCGCCGGCTGAGGCGGCTGCGGCATAGACTTCGCGATGGATCGCAGGAGAAAGCGTGGCGCAGTTGACGAAGACCTTCCCTCCGGCGTTCGTGAGCAGGCTGTCGCCGCTGCCAAAGAAGATGCCGCGCATGGCGGCATCGTTGGTGACGACGGTGAAAATGACATCAGCGGCTGCCGTGACTTCCGCCAGCCGGGTGCAGGCTTTGCAGCCGAGTTCAGCAGCCAGATCGGCGGCGGCTTGAGTGTTCACATCGAGCACAGCAGTGACGACATAACCACAATCTTTGAGGCGGCGGGCCATGTTGGCCCCCATTTTGCCGACTCCTACGAAAGCAACGGTTTGGGACATGATGGGTTGGGCGGGTTGGGATTATTTAAACTCGGGATAAAAGGGATTGTGGGCTTTTTCTTCACCGACCGTCGTCAAAGGGCCATGTCCGGGGCAGATCACCGTGTTGTCTGGAAGGGTGAAAATTTCCTTTCGGTTGGTGGCAAGGGCTTCATCATAGGAAACCATGCCCCCCCCCATGCTGGAGGCAAACAGGGCGTCTCCAACGATGGCGACGGGTTGTTTCAAACCGCTGACAAGGTAGGTGATTCCACCTTTCGAGTGGCCCCAGGTACTGCGTGCCTCGATGCGCAGCCCGCCGGATTCCCATGCTTCGGTTTCACTAAGTTTGAAGGTCTTCGCGCCGGGGCAGGTTTCCTGTTCGTGTACAAAGGCGGTGACCGCACCTTCGGCGGACAATTTGGCGAGGTCGAGGATGTGATCGGGATGCGTGTGCGTGAGGAAGATGAGGCTGAGATTGAGCCCTTTCTTCTGGATGAAGTCGATCATGGGGGTGGCGTTGGCCCCGGTGTCAAAAGCAACGGCATTTTTCGTTTCTGCATCCCACACGAGGTAGGCGTTCACCGTCATGTCATGGTATGGGGTGTTGAACTGTTCCAAACAGGGTATGCTGACGGGGAGTGGCTGCCATTCCCCGTGCGCCATGGCCACCAGCGACAGGCCGTCGAGCCGCAGTTGAGGCGCGATTTTACGCAGCACGCGGTCATCCACCTTGCCTGACTTGGCGTCGGCTATGTCCTCGACACTGGCACCGGACTGGGCGGCAAGGGCGGCATCGTTGAGGCCAAGCCCACGCATGGACTTGGCGATTACATCATTAAACAGGTCTTCGAGAGGGAGCGGCATGGCTTACGATTCAAAGCGTTCTGACGACGATGGCAAGAGCTATGTGCCACCGACCCGGCACAAACCAAAGCGTAAACTGTCTGCGGCGAGTTCTTGCCTCCGGCAGACTCGCAAGTAACATCGGCGCGTCATGACCGATCTCGACATTCGTGAAATTCACTTTCTCCGCGGCCCCAATATTTGGACAAACGATCGTGTGTTGGAAGCCTGGGTGGATCTAGGCAGCCTCAAAGACACCTCATCAGACATCGTTCCCGGTTTTTCCGAACAGCTTAAAAAGTGGTTCCCCGGCATGATTGAGCACCGTTGCAGCATTGGCGAACGCGGGGGCTTTTTCCAGCGGCTCGACACCGGCACCTGGCCGGGACACATCCTGGAGCATGTGACCTTGGAACTGCAGACCCTGGCAGGGCACACCGTCGGTTTTGGCAAGGCGCGGGAAACCTGTGTGGAAGGCCTGTACAAAGTGGTCATCGAATATCTGGATGAAATTGTGGCTGAAGCCTGCATGCGTGAGGCACGCGAGATCCTCCTGGCCGGATATGCCGGCAAAGACTATGACATTGCTGACGCCGTGGCGCGCATGAAGCGTGTGGTGGACCGCAATGCGCTCGGACCAAGCACGAACTCCATCATTGCCGCAGCTGAAGAGCGCGGCATCCCATGGCGGAGGCTTCGGGAGGGCCGCAGTTTGGTTCAGCTTGGGCAGGGGGTGAATCAGCGTCGCATTTGGACCGCAGAAACCGACCGAACCGGAGCTATTGCAGAGCACATCGTGCAGGACAAGGATCTGACCCGTACGCTGTTAAGCAAAGCGGGAGTGCCCGTGCCTGAAGGACGGGTCGTTGCCAATCCTGATGATGCCTGGGAGGCGGCGGAGGACATCGGCACGCCCGTGGTGGTGAAGCCTCAGGACGCCAACCATGGACGCGGTGTTTTTATCAACCTCACCACGCGTGAGCAGGTGGAGATCGCGTTTCAAACTGCCGCGACAGAAGGAGAAGGGGTGATGGTGGAGCGCTTCATTCCTGGCAATGACCACCGTCTGCTGGTTGTCGGTGGGGAACTGATCGCCGCGAGCCGTGGTGATCACGCCGTCGTAATCGGCAACGGTTCCGATACGATCGGCGTGCTGGTGGACGCTCAGCTGAACACCAATCCGCTGCGCGGTGTGAGTGACTTCTGCCCATGGTCGAAGATTGACACCGAAGAGTGGGATCCTGCGATCCTGTCGGAGCTGGAAAAGCAGGATTACCAGCCAGATTCGGTTCCGAGTGCCGGAGATCGCGTGCTGATCTCTCGTTTTGCCAACTGGTCCACCGAGGTCACCGGACTGGTGCATCCGCGCAACCGCGAATACGTTACCATCGCCGCGCAGGTGGCTGGGCTGGATATTTGCGGTGTTGACGTGGTGTGCACGGACATCGGCAAACCCCTGGAAGACCAGGGCGGTGCTGTTGTGGAACTGAATGCCAGCCCGGGGCTCATCATGCACCTGCGGCCGGCGACGGGAGAGGTGCGGCCAGTGGGGGAGGCGATCATCAACATGATGTTCCCGACCGGGAAAAACGGCCGCATCCCAGTGATCGGTATCACCGGCACCCATGGCAAAACCACCACCACCCGGCTGCTGGCGCATCTGCTCAAAGCCACAGGGAAATTTCTCGGGGTGTGTCACAGCGGTGGATTGCAGCTGGGCGAACGTTATGCCTCCTCAAAGAAAGGCGACCGCACCAGCGGTACGCATGGGATTTTGCTGCATCCATGGACAGAGCTTGCCATATGCGAGAGCAGCGCTGAATCGATACTTCTTGAGGGCCTCGGTTATGACGCCTGCCAGATCGGCGTGGTGCTCAATGTGGGGACCGAGCACCTCGGTCTGGGCTACATCGACACCCTGGAGCAAATGACCAAAGTGAAGCGCTGCGTGGTGGACGTCGTGCTGCCGGAAGGGACTGCGGTGCTCAATGCCGAAGATGTAATGGTGGCCGGCATGGCGGAGTCGGAGCACTGCCAGTGCAGCGTATTGTTCTTCTCGCATGTGGCGGATAATCCTGTGGTGGTCGCCCATCGGGCCAAAGGCGGGAACGCAGTCATCGTGCGAGACGATGTGGTTTATCTGGCCGAAGGTGAAAAAGAGCGCCGCCTCTGCGCGCTGAGTGAGGTTGCCATGCCGCTCACCGGTCATTTTAGCTTTAACGTGCAGAATGTCCTCGCTGCCATCGGTGCCGCCTGGGCCTATGGACTGGAGGATCAGGCGATCATCGAGGGATTGAGCAGTTACAGTTGAAAATAGAATTTTAGGAAGGAATTGGAGCCGAACTTGCGTGTTCTATTAGCAGCCGAGCTGTTATTTGAACACGACTTCGATTCATGCCATTCATACATCCCAAGCCCGCCGGTCAATCATGGCCGTCCTTCACAAAGGCTACTAACCCAGCGCTTGGCTGAAGATGGAGGCTGGCATCCGCATTCCCTTTTCCCCCGATGCCACAAATGGCAGCGGGTGGGAAAAATTATTCAAAGAATGGCGTCGTCTTGAAATTGGTGACTTTGTGGAGTGCCTGGAGGAAACTCTCTCCATCGGAAGCTGCAGGATTTTGAGGCTTGCGGAGAATTGCGCTCGTGAATGGATGCCTGGCCATGACACACTTAGCCTGGCAGACACGGCCAAGATTAATGCAACCCAATCAGAAGATCACCTGCTGCGTGAGATCTGGCTGACGCTGCTGAACTGCCCGGTGCTGCTGGAGTTTCCAAGCGCAGAGGAACTGATGGCTGCGGTCAGAATTCGCAGAAACATCGCGGTCAATGCCGCTCGTACCTGCTTGAACTTTCACACGTCCGCCATCGAGCGTCCGGTGGACTGCTGGCGTTATTCGGAGGAAACGGGCTTCGTTTTGATTCCCGGCAGTCCGCTTATCGCTTCACTGAAAAAAGCCTGCCAGCCGAAATCGGGAGGAGGAGGGCGTCTTTTTTCGAACGGCCTTGCCATGCTGGAAGGACAGGATGACGAGCTTCTGGGGGAACAGTTGTACTCTTTTTCATGTTACCGTGCCACTGAGTATGTGATTTTGCTCTCCATTGCCGAGGAGGCGCAGGCCAGCAACCCCGAGCTGCTGACCCTGCTGCAGGCGCAGTGGGAGAAAAAAGCGATCTCATCCGGCCGGTTTCACGATGTCTTCATGGATGAGCTGGGCACTTTGGAAGAACCTCTGCCGCTCCATTATTATGTGCCAGGGGACCGCGTCTGGTTTCGCAATCCCGACCCACACTCGTCGGACGTGCCCGGCTTTGAGGGTTCGTGGGTTTTCTATCTCGGAGGTGGTTTGTTTGCCAATTTCTGGAAATGCAACCAGCCATTCAACCTGCTCACCAAGTGCCTGGAGATCCATCACTGGCGTGATGGTGCGTGCAAGGATGGGGACGGTGCGTTGCAAATGGATGAAACAAAAGTGGAGCATCTCGTGGCGCAGACCCTGAAATCTCCGGAGCTCACCGCGCGTGTGTTTGAGCGCATGCACCGTCTGCGCGACGGCCAGGGCATTTATGACGAGGGTGGCTGCATGGACGCCACCCGGGAAGCACCGAAGTTTGTGCTGCCACCGCACACGGATCTGATCCGAGCGCTGACGGCATCATAGCCGGATGTAAATCTTGCGGCGGTACATCCACAGCAGAACGAGCCAGAATATGATAAAGGTGCAGGCCCCGATCATGACCGGCTGCAATTCCGGACCGAAAACCTGAAACACCCGGGTGCCGAAGTGTTTCTGGAGGGTCTCCGAAAACCAGATGTCCAGAGTGTGGCGCATCACATACATGGCGAGCGAGTTCACACCAATAACCACAAAGGGGAAAGACCAGCGCCGCATTTGTCGAACATCGATGATTTGATACAGCGCCGCTAAAATCAGCAGGCAGCCACCGCCGCTGAAGAACACCCAGGCAGGTGTCCACAAGCGTTTCACGATTGGGCAGATGCCGCCGAAATGCAGCACAAAACTGAAGGCGAGGCAGGCCACACTCGCGATCATTAGCCGCCTGGCCGGCTGATCATCCTTCTTGAGCCAGGTGCCAGCCATCAGTCCCAAGATCATGGTGGCGATCGTGGGGATGAAGTTCAGCGTCGTGTATCCTCCGATATAGCCCACGTAAGGGCGTTCACGCGGGAACTCGTTGAGCAGCCAGCGGTCAAAGCTCCAGCCCGCATTGCGATTGTGGTTCCAGTGGGCAAAAAAGCCGGTGAAATCATGCTCCCAGCCTTCGGGAGTGTTGAAATCCATAGGGTTGGGATGTGGCGGCAGAATGGGAAAGCACACATAGAACAGCCAGGATGAGGTCAGGAGAATTCCAAACCAGATCCAGCGTGTGCGTGTGCTGCAGTAAGCCAGGGCAAACACCGCCATGTAGCCGAGTCCAGTCTGGGTCAGAGTTTCATCGAAGGTCCAGTGGGTCGCATCACGGTCCACACTGCGCAGGAAAATCCCGAGAAATATCAGCGCCACCGACCGCCAAAGGGCATGCAGCGTCATGTGCCACTGAGACTGGCCTTTGCCTGAACGCGCTGAAACAGAGAACACCAGCGATGCCCCAGTCAAAAAGGCAAACGAAGGGTGGATCAGATCATTCAGCGAACAGCCCACCCATGGTATGTGTGAGGAATGATGGCCAAGAAACTGCCAGACGGAGCTGTCTGGAAAGTGTTTGGCCACTTCATCGAGCTCCAGCAGGCGAAGGCCGAGCAGGAACATCACAATGCCACGATAGACATCGAGCGAACCGATACGTGTAGTCTTGGCCAGCGGGTTGTTCACGAGAATCAAGATCAGTAGTAATGCTCCAGCTTGCGTTTGCTGATACGGTCCAGGCCGGCGACGTTAGGTATAAGATAGCGCGTGTTGCGGCGGTCAATGATGACCAGACGGCCATGGCCGAGGTTTTGGATGCTTTCATCCGTTTCCACCTCAAAACTTGTGTCGCCACGGTCCGTGGTGACATGCCACTCATGTCCGTCTGCCAGACGCACAATGCGGTGAATCACCAGAACGATGGGGACGAAGTTGCGCCGGGCCACGGCGTTGAGCAGAAGGGTTCGCGATGGCTCGGGCAGGCTCTGCGGATCCTCGATGCATAGGATTTCACGTGCGCCTTCGGACTGGATGGAGATCCAGTGGTCTTTTTCGGTCAGTGGAAACAGCTTGGCCGGATGCACATTCGCATGCCGGATGCCGTTGGTGTCCACGAGCGCCAGGCGGCCATGGTCATCCTGCAAGAATTCGATGTTCAGCTGCTTCGGTGTGCTCATGCGTTGTTCACCTCCAACATGGCCTGATGCAGTCGCGCATAGGTGCCGCTGCTGTGCAGGAGTTCCTCATGCGATCCAATTTCCTTGATGCGGCCTTCTTCGATGACCACCAGCCGGCTTGCTTTGCGCAAGGTGCCCAGGCGATGCGCGATGGCGATCGTGGTGCGGCCTTTGACGAGGTGATCCAGCGCTGCCTGGATTTCACGCTCCGTTTCGGTGTCCACGGAAGACGTGGCCTCGTCCAGGATCAAAATGGCCGGATCGACGAGCAGCGCACGTGCAATGCTGATGCGCTGACGCTCACCGCCAGAAAGCTGCTGGCCGCGTTCTCCCACCAGCGAATCGTAGGCGTCTGACAGGCGCATGATGAAGTCATGCGCACGCGCCGCACGTGCTGCAGCGACAATCTCGGCCCGTGTCGCCTCTGGTTTTCCATAGGCTATGTTTTCCGCGATTGTGCCATAAAAGAGATACGGCTCCTGCAGCACGAGGCCGAGGTTTCTGCGGTAGTCCATCACATCGACGTCACTCAGATTGAAGCCGTCCACCAGCACCGCGCCTTCGCTCACTTCAAAGAAGCGGCAGGCCAGGTTCACCAGCGTGGTTTTGCCTGCGCCGCTCGGTCCCACAAATCCTACCATCTCACCCGGCGCGATTTTTAAACTGATGCCGCGGATGATTTCACGCGAACCATAGCGGAATTTCACATCACGAAACTCGATCTCGCCACGCAGGCGGCCCACTTTGATCGCATTGCGCTGCACGGGCACGTCTGGCTTCACATCCAGTATGTCAAAAACGCGGTGTGCGCTGGCCGCGGCACGCTGCATGGAGGCAGTGAAGCGGCTCATCGAGTCCATGCGCTCATAGAAGCTGCTGATGTAGAGCACGAATCCCGTCAGCACCCCCACCGTGATGCTGTCATGCGCCACACTCCAGGCACCGACCGCCCAAACGATCAGCAGTCCCAGATCCGTCAGCAGTTTGATCATCGGAGTGAAAAACGACCACGTCTTGTTCACGCGGTCGTTGGTGTCAAAGATGTGCTTGTCCGCCACACGGAAGCGTTCGATTTCCCGCTTCTCCTGCGCAAATGCCTTGACCACGCGCACACCGGGAATCGTGTCCGCCAGCACGCTGGTGAGCTGGCTTCCCGCACGGCTGGCGGCGGCGAACCCGCCGCGCAGATGCTCACGCACTCGCTGCACCAGCCAGGCGACGATGGGCACAGGACCCAGCGCGGCAATGGCCAGCACCGGATTGATGCTGAACAAAATGACCGCCGTGAAAATGAACTGCAGCACGTCACAGAAGAAGTCGATGAAGTTCACCGAGATGAACAGTGACAGATGTTCCGTGTCCGAACTGATGCGCGAAATGAGGTCGCCGGTGCGCTTGCGGTTGAAGTAAGTGAGCGAAAGCCGCTGCAGATGCTCAAAGGTCTCCCTTCGCATGCGGCTGGTCACATGCTCGGCAATGCGCGCCACGACGAAGGTTTTTCCCCAGTTCAGGGCCCAGGTCAGCAGTGCAGCAAGCGCCAGTTCGGTGATGAAAATATAGACCTTGTGCACTTGCACCAGTTCGGTCTGGCTTTGCAGCGGGATGAGCACGTCATCCACAAGAGACATGGTCAGCCAGGGGGCGATCATTTGCGCGCCAGTGCTCGCCATGGTGAGCGTCAGCCCGAGAAACAGCAGCCGGTACCAAGGCCGGGCAAAGCTCAGCAGGCGCAGCAGCGGCTTTCCGGGCGGTACATACCCCTCGGCATCCTCGGCGGAAAAGATTTCCTCCTCATCCTCCTCAATCTCATGGTCACGGGCCACCGCGCCGGCATCTTCGCCGGTCAGGATGCGGCACTGCTCCCGAAAACGTGCCAGAAAGGCCTCCGCCTGACGCAGGGTGCCGGAAGTCACCCGCCACTGGCCGATAAGGGTGTCATTTCCCATGAGCTGCAGAGCCACGGTCGCACCCATTTCTTCAAGTTTGAAATCCTGCAGATCTGCCAGCTTCCAGGCCAGAAAGCGCGGCTGGCTGGTGCCTGCATCCTCAAAATTCAGCAGGCGCGTGTTGGTCAGCACGATCAGCCCATGCCGAAAATGCAACCCTGCGTCCAAATCCGTCATCAAACGTGCGACCATGCGCTCGCCAGGTGCCAGTTTGGACTCGGCATGCTGCAGCAGAAGGTCGGGAAGGTCTTGGATGAGAGGGCGTGGCAAAATGAAGGCTGATCGTGGAATCCGTCAAAAGTCCGATGTTACATGAGCTTGTCAAACATGGGCGGTTATTTCCACAACGTGGGTCGCAGGAATGCCAGAATCGTCAAGGTCATCTCATTTCATCCCCATGTTTCCCTTGACCTTCCCCAGGTCTGGGGACAATTCCGAGCGTTCCATCTCTTGCTTGCCCAATTCTGCTCCATCTAGCGAACTCCGCTCCACCATTGTTCGCAAAATCCTTGCGCTGCGCGGCCCGAATCTCTGGGCGCGTGAGACCGTCTTGGAATGCAAAGTGGAGTTTCCTGAACTGACCGATCACGTCGCCAACTGGCGTTCCTGGCTCCTTTCCTGGATGCCGGCCTTGGAGCAGCAGCTCAGCGAAACCAGCGTCACTCCGAAGGCGGAGTCCCTCGCGGCCCTGTTGCAGTCCATCACCCTGCATTTGCAAAGCCGCTCCGATCTTCAGGTCAGCTTTGGCAAAGTGATGGAGACATCGCAGCCCCTGACCTATCGCATCATCACCCAGTTCGATGAGGAAGCCGTCGCCCGTGCAGCCTTCGAAGTCGCACGGCGTTTGATTGACGCCGCCCTCTTTGGCCAGACCATGGACGTTAATGCCGCCATCACTGAACTGTGCGAACTCGCCCAGAGTGTCTGTCTCGGCCCCAGCACCCGTGCCATGGTGGATGCGGCCCGCCTGCGTGGCATCCCTGTGCATCGGCTCACCGAAGGCAGCCTGGTTCAGCTCGGCTGGGGCTCCAAACAAAAGAAAATCCTCGCTGCAGCCACCAGCCAGACGAGCGCGATCGCTGAAGACATCGTTCAGGACAAAGACTTCACCCTGCGCATGCTCAATGAAATTGGTCTGCCGGTTCCGCAGGGCCGCCCGGTGAAAAATGCTGACGACGCCTGGGCCGCCGCCAACGAAATCGGCCTGCCGGTCGTCGTGAAACCCCTGGATGGGAACCAAGGCCGTGGCGTTGCTTTGAATTTGTATACCCGCGAGCAGGTCGTCACCGCCTATGCCGCCGCCCGTGAGGAAAGCAGGTCGGTTATTGTTGAGCAGTTTGCCGAGGGGGAGGATTACCGTGTTCTCGTGATCGGTCGCGAACTCATTGCCGCCTCTCGTCGTTACCCCGCACATGTCATTGGTGATGGTGAGCACACCATTCAGGAGCTTATTGCGGAAAAAAACCGCGACCCGCGTCGTGCCGCAGATCATGCCGCCGCTTTGAGCCGCATCCGCATCGATGCCGTTGCCACGGCAGTTCTCGCCGAGCAGGGGGTCACCCCCGATTCGATCCCCGAAAAAGACCGGATGATTCTCATCCGCCGCAATGCCAACCTCAGCACGGGTGGTACCGCCGTAGATTGCACCGCCGAGGTGCATCCCACGATTTGTGCAGCCGCTGTCGAAGCTGCCCAGATGGTTGGGCTGGACATCTGCGGTCTCGACATGATCGCACCCGACATCACGCAGCCACTGAGCGCACGAAATGGCGTCATCATCGAACTCAATGCGCGCCCAGGACTGCGCATGCACCTGTATCCTTCTGAAGGAGAGCCGCGTCCCGTGGGCCAGGCGGTGATCGACACCATGTTTGCCCCGGATTGCCGTGGCCGCATCCCCATTGTTGCCGTGACGGGCGTGAATGGCAAAACCACCACGACACGTTTCATTGCGCACCTGCTGACTCAAAACAACTGGCGCGTGGGCATGACGAGCACGGACGGTGTTTTCGTCGGTTCACGCATGATTGACAGCGGCGACTGCAGTGGTCCCAAAAGCGCGCGCAGCATCCTTTCCTACCCACTTTGTGATGCCGCCGTGCTGGAAACCGCCCGGGGTGGCATCTTGCGCGAAGGTCTGGCCTTTGATCACTGTGACGTCGCCGTCGTCACAAATATTGGTGCGGGCGACCATCTGGGCATCAATGATATCGATACGCCGGAACAGCTTGCCGAGGTGAAGCAGTGCATCGTCGCCGCCGTACCTGCAGACGGCACGGCCGTTCTGAATGCCGCTGACCCGCTCGTCGTGAAAATGGCGGAAACCTATCCCCGTAGGACGATCTTTTTTGCCCTGGATGGCGAAAACGCCATCATCGTGCGCCATCGCATTCAGGGGGAACGCGTTATTTTCGTTCGTGCTGGGCAGATTATTCGTGCCACCGGCCCGAATGAAGATGTTTTCATGCCCCTGAGTGAAATCCCGCTCACCCATGGCGGGCGCATCGGCTTTCAAGTCGAAAACACCCTCGCTGCCGTGGCGGCCGCATGGGCATTGGGCATCGATGACGAACTCATCCGCCAGGGCGCTCGCACCTTTGTCCCCAGCCTCGATCAAAACGCCGGTCGTTTCAATGTGCTCGATCTGAAGGGCATCACCGTCATCGTCGATTACGGCCACAATGTGGACGCCCTCCGCGCCTTGCTCGATGGTCTGCGTCAGTTCGACAATGCGCGTCGCATCGTCGTTTATAGCTCCGCTGGCGACCGCCGTGACAGCGACATCATTGAGCAAGGTCGCATGCTCAGCGCGGAATTTGATGAAGCCTGGCTGTATGAAGGTGACTATGTGCGTGGTCGTGAATCGGGCGAGATCATGAAACTCCTCGCCACCGGTCTGGAAAACGCTTCGCGCACCCGCCGTGTCGAGTCCATTCTCGGTCACCTGAAGTCGGTCGATCTGGCTCTCGAATCTGCACAGGCGGGAGATTTGCTGATGATTCAGGCCGACACGGCGGACGAAACCGTGCAGTACCTGAAAGAAAAGTACGGGGCGAAATGACATCCGGCAGTTTCGGCCCGATGAAATGCTTGCCAGAGAGCGCTGAATTCGGCTACTAGGAGCCTGCTCAAGTCATGACCACCACCACCGCCACTCTCCTCAGCATCGCCTGCGGCTATCTTTGCGGCTCAGTGCCGTTCGGCTATCTCGCCGGGCGGTTGAAAGGCATCGACATCCGCCAGCACGGCAGCGGCAATATCGGCGCCACCAATGCCATCCGCGTGCTGGGGAAGGGGATCGGCATTCCGGTGTTTATCCTGGACATGCTCAAAGGCTGGCTGCCAGTCTGGCTGGCGGCAGGTTGGATCGCCCACACAAGCGCTGCTCCTGAAATGATCTCGATTGGCAAGGTGCTGACAGGGTTCGCCGCCGTGCTCGGCCACATGTTCACTTTCTGGCTTGGCTTCAAAGGTGGCAAAGGCATCGCCACCACCGGTGGTGTGCTGTTGGGAATCTCTCTTGCCGGAATGATCGGCGGGTGGATCGGCTTTCTCACCTTTCTCTTCGCGTTTCGTTATGTCTCGCTCGGTTCACTGGCGGCCGCTGTGGGGGTGCCCACGGCGATGGCCGTGCAAATGTGGCGTGAGGGGCACTGGGACTTTGTACTGCTCGGCTTTGGCATCGTGGTGATGATCCTCGCTTTCATCCGGCATCGCTCAAACATTCAGCGCTTGATCGCAGGCACGGAGAGCAAGGTCTTCACCAAAAAGAAGCCGCAGCCATGATTCAATCCGCCACAGTCATCGGTGCCGGGAGCTGGGGCACCGCACTTGCCGCATTGTTGTCCTGGCGCGGACTGAAAGTGCAATTCTGGGGACGCGATGCCGAGCTGATGGCGCAGATCTGTGACAGCCGCCGCAATGCGCGCTATCTGCCTGATTTGGTGCTGCCGCCAGAGGTCTCCGTCACCTCAGATCTGGGCGCTTTGCAGCCTGCGGACATGCTCGTTTTTGTGATCCCTTCCAAGGCGATGCGTGGCACGGCGGAACTCGTCGCTCAAAGCCGGGCGGCATCCCAGGCACGGGTGCTCATTTCCTGCTCCAAAGGCATCGAGCTCGAAACGGGTCGCCGCATGAGTGAACTGATCGGTGAATCCATCCCTGGCGTTCCTCTAGCGGTGCTGACCGGTCCCAATCATGCTGAAGAAGTGTCGCGCCAGCTTGCCACTGCAGCCGTCGTGGCATGCGCGGATGATGAAATCGCCAAGGCGGTGCAGGCATGCTTCACGCTGCCGTTCTTTCGCACCTACACCACCGACGACATCATCGGGGCCGAATGGGCAGGAGCGATGAAGAACCCCTATGCAATCGCCTCAGGCATCGCTCATGGATTGAAACTTGGCGATAACACCCTTGCGGCGCTCGTCACCCGTGCCTTGGCTGAAATGGTGCGCCTTGGCGTGGCGGAAGGCGGTAAGGTGGAAACATTTTATGGCCTCAGCGGCGTGGGAGACCTCGTGGGCACCTGCTACTCGACACACAGCCGCAATCATCGTGTCGGCGTCATGCTGGGTCAGGGGCGGCCGCTTGATGAGATCATTGCCAGCACCCGCATGGTGGCTGAAGGCGTGCTGAACACCGCCAGCCTGCATCGCGCCGCCCAGGCACGTGGCGTGCGCATGCCACTGCTCGATGAGATCAATGCCGTGCTTCATCAGGGCAAATCCCCCAAGGAGGGAATGAAGGCTCTGCTTTCACGCGACCCACGACCGGAGGCAGATTAATTTTCCCATGGCTGATTCAAACGGTTACGAACTCCTCGACAGCGGCTCATTTCAAAAGCTGGAGCGCTTTGGCAGCGTTGTGCTCTCACGGCCCTGCGCTCAGGCTGTCTGGCAGCAGACACTGCCCAAAGCTGACTGGCAGAAAGTGACCGCAACCTTCTTCCGCGACGGTGGCAATCAATGGCGCGGCCGCGACAAACTGCCCGAGACATGGACCATCGAGGTCGATGGCACCAAGTTTCAGCTCAGCTCGACTGATTTCGGACACCTCGGAATTTTCCCCGAGCAGCGCGATCAATGGCGGCGCATTCGCGAAGTCTGCGCGGAATATGCCAAGCGGCACAATCGCCCTGCACGGGTGCTGAATCTCTTTGCCTACTCTGGCGGCAGCACACTGGCAGCAGCACTCTCTGGGGCGGAAGTGTGTCATGTGGATGCTTCCAAGGGCATGGTCGATTGGGCGCGCAAGAATGCAGCGCTCAACGGCCTCGAAGAAAAACCGGTGCGCTGGATCGTGGATGACGTGACCAAGTTTTTGGAGCGTGAACTGCGGCGCGACCGGCAGTACGACCTGCTCATACTCGATCCACCGAGCTATGGCCGTGGTGCAAAGGGTGAGGTCTTCAAAATCGAAAACGACCTGCCACCGTTGCTCGCACTTCTAGGCAAGCTCATGTCACCGCAGCCGCTCGGTGTGCTGCTGTCCTGCCACACACCGGAACTGACACCCATTTCGCTGCACCATCTGCTCCAGCAGCAGTTTGGCCGTAATGGCGGCAAAGTGGAGCATGGTGAGATGCAGCTCCGTGGTGCAGCCGGCGTTCTGCCCCTCCCCAGCGGCAGCTTTGCGTGGTGGCTGGCGTGATTGAGCATTCGACATTGCGCCTTCGTCATTCGACATTTCTGCAATGCTTCCGTTTCTCCTCCGCCGCGCCTTAAGCAGCGTGATCGTGATCTTCTGCGTAATCTCGATCACGTTTGTGCTCGCGCGAATCACGAAAGGCGGGCCGTTTGACAAGGAGAAGGAACCGCCGCCGCACATCAAGGAGGCGCTGCTCACGCGCTACAAGCTCAACGGTACTGTCTGGGAGCAATACACTGCCTATGTCGGTTCACTCGTGCGTTTTGACCTCGGCTTGTCCACGCGTTACCGCGACTGGCGTGTCTCAGAATTGCTGCAGCAGAAGATGCCAAATTCGTTCGCGCTGGGAACACTGGCTTTTGTGATCGCGAGCTCTGCGGGTGTTGTCTTGGGCAGTCTCGCAGCGATGAAGAAGGACACCTGGATCGACCGCTCGGCGATGTTTGGCGCGTTGCTCTCCATCTCAATTCCCTCCTTTATAAGCGGGCCGTTCTTGATCGCAGTTTTCGCGTTGTGGCTCGGCTGGCTGCCTGTCGGCGGTTGGGGGACTGTGTCGCAGATGATCTTGCCCGCGATCTGCCTTGCCGCCCCATACATCGCCTACGTTGCTCGTTTGATGCGCAACAGCCTGCTGGATGTGCTGAAGAGCGACTTCCTGCGCACCGCTCGGGCCAAAGGTCTCACTGAAACGCAGGCCGTGGTCAAACACGCCGTCAAGGTGGCCATACTGCCCGTCGTCACCTTCCTCGGCCCGCTCGCGGCGCATCTGCTCACCGGTTCGATGATCGTTGAAAGCGTCTTTAACATCTCCGGAGCGGGTATGATCTTCGTGAACTCGATTCAGAACCGCGATGTCTTCCTGCTCGGCGGAGCCGTCATCGTTTACTGCGTGCTGCTTGTGCTCTTCAACCTGTTCGTGGACGTGATCTACACGCTGCTGGACAAACGCATCAAACTCTATGCCTGAGGCCGCCGCTCCAGCATGCATCGCTCGGCCAGACGGCTGGCAGGTCTTGAAGCGCAACCGGGCGGCTCTCATAGCGCTCTACTTTCTTTTGGGGTTGTCTATCATCGCCATCGTCGTACCGACTCTTCTCCCGGAGGAATTGAAAGTCACCAGCAACGCCTCATTTGTGCCACCGCTGCAGCATGCCTTGGAAACTCATGCCATGCACCTCCTTGGCACCGACGTGAACGGTCAGGACATGCTCTACCGCCTTCTGTCGGGTGCCCGTGTGTCTCTCGGGGTGGGGCTGGTTGGCGCACTGATCAGTCTCGGCATTGGCACACTTTACGGCATGATCAGCGGCTATGCGGGCGGCAGGATCGATGGCGTGATGATGCGCACCGTTGAAGTGCTGCAGTCCGTGCCACGCATCCTGTTCATCATGATTCTCATCGCCGCCCTCGATGATTACGTGAAGGAATGGATCGACGGCTGGCGTCTTGCCGCACAGGCTCGCAACTGGCCTGAGCTGGCAAAAACAATCAGTGAAGTAAAAGCCTACTCGAAGGTGCTGGTCATGATCGTGTCACTCGGTCTCGTGGAATGGCTCACCATGGCGCGCATGGTCCGTGGTCAGGTGCTCGTGCTTCGGGAGATGACCTTCGTCACCGCCTCACGTGCGATGGGGCAGAGCCCATGGGGCGTGCTGCGCCGGCATCTGTTGCCGAACCTGAGCACCATCATCCTCACCTACCTCACGCTCACCATTCCCGCCGTCATCCTTGATGAATCCTTCCTGAGCTTCCTTGGTCTTGGCATCGAGGACCCCGCCGCCAGCTGGGGCTCGCTGCTCAAGGACGGCGCGCAGGTCATCAACCCGCTCGAAAGCAAATGGTGGCTGCTCGTTTTTCCCGCCCTCCTCATGGCCGCCAGCCTCCTCGCTCTCAACTTTCTCGGCGACGGCCTGCGCGATGCGTTTGATCCAAAGAGCGGGGAGTAACTGAATGACGAACGGACTCCGGAGACCGAGTCCTCAAGGCTCATCTTTGGACTCTTCTTCATTCTCTGGGATCTCCTGATCCAAGGACTTTTCCAACTGTTCCAAATAGGCCTCCATGTCCGCCTCGTTGAGCGCCTGCTGCGCGGCATGTTCATCGGGATCAAGTTCCCACTGCCGTTCTGAGATGGTGATCTCGTAATCGGTCGTCTGCACGACAATGCGGCCGTTGAAGTCGCTGAACCATTCCAGATAGAGCGCATTCTTCATCTCCCAGGGCACTTCATGCAGGCGCCTCTCCTTGAGGGCCTGCATCCATTCTTCGTCGGGCACTGTGAACTTCTTCACCTTTTGCGAGGCCGTGATGTCTCCCACCGAGCCTGTCTGATTCACGCGCAGCCCCTCCCCTCATCATACTCCGGCTGCGGCACGGGGCTGGGATTCACAAAGGTCAGTTTGGTCCCCGCCACATCCGGCCATGCATCACCACTCAATTCTAGAATCATTGGCTGCTCGCGTCCGAGCAGCCAGATGCTTCCTGTCACCCGTCCTTTGACAGTGTTGTCGATTTCACCGTGGGTGATGCATTTGTCGGGTCGCCAGGCCATGGAGAGAAGAAATACTCTGGGTGGTGCAATTCAAGCCTCAGTCTCGTGTGGGTTCCAGTTCATCCAGCATTTCAGAGATTGGTTTGCCGTCTGAATCTCTGGCTGCGGTTTCCATGGCACGCAGTGGCTGGAGGATGCGTTCCTGCACATCCAACGCGTGTCCAAACAGGCTGGGCCATAGATCTGCGACATTTAGACGGAAATAGTTCACATCATCATGTTCTGGCAGGCGGAAGTACGGCGCACAGTCCAGAAGATCTTCGATCAGGTCGTCTTCATTCGGATGTCCGCTGCAGAGCTGGCGCACACGCTGAAACGCACGCAGGTCCTTCGGCGCAAGGGTATCTTGTTCCGGCCTGCGGGAACGGTGGAGTTTACCAATCAGAACATCGCGCACGTGTGGTACGATGACTTTGATGCCATGCCGCATTTCGACATTGGCGCGCTGGAGGTAGTGAGCGGTGGTCCGAAAGAAATAACGAGGACACAATTGCAGGCCGAAGACGGGACGCAGTGTGCCGCCTCCTGACAGCTCCAGTTTCCGTGCCACTGCGCGTAGCCGCGTCGGATCACCTGAAACCATGATGTCCGCATCCGCACTGGTGAAGGCATCATCCAGGCAAAGCTGGATGGGAACGGAACCAAACAAAGTCAGTGGCTCCGCGAAATCGGGCAGCTCTGCATGCAGGCCAGCAAAGAAAGCGTCCAGAACATGACCAGCAGGACACGACCAGTTCGGCTGCGGCACGTTCCAGTTCATTAGGAAGTCTTCGTTTTCCCAGGTTGAATCGACAGCCAGCGCATCGCCTGCCTGACAAGTCTGTCTTCCACACACAAATCAGCCGCTACCACGCGCGCAAGCTGGCACCATTTCCGGCGTTGTTTCAGCCTCTTGCTCACCAGCACTCGTGCGACCAATCGAGCCAGCCGCTGAGGTGTGTCCAGCCCGCCTGCGGCTGAAATCTGCTGCAACCGCTCCAACAGCGGGGCGTCGTCAGCATTTATGACCGGCTGCTTTTGCATGGAGATAAGTAGCTTCTAAAACCATCAGCATCAAGCGTGAGGACGCAGATCAATGCGCTTGCAGCCAGTTCAAGCCCGTTCCCGCTTCGACTTCCACCGGGACACCTTCTAGGGGCAGCGCATTCTTCATCGCCTCTAGAATGATTGTTCGTGCCTGTTCGACTTCGCTCTCGGGCATTTCGAAGAGCAGTTCATCGTGAACCTGGAGCAGCATGCGGGTTTGCAGGCCTGCTTTTGTCAGTGCGGCATCGACATGGATCATGGCGAGCTTGATCATGTCTGCGGCGGTGCCTTGGATGGGCGTATTCATTGCGACGCGCTCGGCGGCACCGCGTACGGTGGCGTTGCCGCTGGTGATGTCGCGGATGATGCGGCGGCGGTGAGTGAGGGTTTCTACGTAGCCGCATTGCTTGGCATCCTCGACGACCTTTTCCATGAAACGCTTCACACCAGGGAACTGCTTGAAGTAGTTTTCGATGATGGTCGCTGCCTCGCCGCGGGGAATGCCAAGGCGCTGGCTCAGACCGAAGGCAGAGATGCCATAGATGATGCCGAAGTTGACCATCTTGGCGGTGCGACGCATCTCGGGCAGCACGCCGTCGAGTTCCACGCCATAGACGCGGGCGGCGGTGGCCTGATGAATGTCGAGACCGTTGGCAAAGGCTTCAATCATGGCCTTGTCACCGCTGAGGGCGGCCATTACACGGAGCTCGATCTGCGAGTAGTCGGCGCTCATCAGCACCCAGCCTTCCTCGCCGGGGACGAAAGCCTTACGGATCTCGCGGCCTAGATCGGAGCGGATCGGGATGTTTTGCAGATTCGGATTGCTCGATGCCATGCGTCCTGTGGCGGCCATGAGCTGATGAAACGTGGTATGAATGCGGCCGGTCACGCGTGAAACGGCATGCGGCAAAGCTTCAACGTAGGTGTTGTTGAGCTTGGTCACTTCCCGGTAATCGAGGATGTCCTGAATGATGGGGTGCAGACCCATCAGAGACTGCAGCACCTGCTCGTTCGTCTGGTATTGGCCTGTGGCGGTCTTCTTCGGCTTGTCGATGAGCTTGAGGCGGTCAAAAAGCACTTCGCCGAGTTGTTTGGGGCTGTTGAGGTTGAAGGGGCCGCCTGCGTTGTCCTGAATGCGATTTTGCAATTCGGCGGCTTTCTTGTCGAGTTCGACGCCGTATTCGCGCAGTGCCTGCACGTCGATCTTCACACCGTAGTTTTCCATCTTTGTGAGCACGGGCAGCAAAGGGCATTCAACCGTGTCGAAGACGTATTGCTGCTCCTTCAATTCTGAGCGCATTTTTGCGGCAAGCTGCCATGTCACATCAGCATCTTCTGCGGCATAGTCGGCCACCTTGCGCGCATCTTCCGCCGCGACATCGGCCATGGTGGACTGGCTGAAAAGATCGTCTTTTTCCGTCCCAATGAGTGCAGTGATCGGAACTGGGGTGTATTGCAGATACGATTCCGCGAGATAATCCATGCCGTGGCGCTGATCCGGATCGATCAGCGAGTGTGCGAGCATGGAATCAAAATACGGTCCACGAACTTCGACTCCGTGCGCGAGGAGCACGCTGAGGTCGAACTTGAGATTATGGCCAATCTTCTCCACGCCTTCTTGCATGAGAACGGCACGGAATTCTTCCAGCACATCCTTCGCGGCTGCCTTCTCGCGCGGGAATAGCACGAACCAGCCTTCGTGCGTCTGCCATGAAAAGGCGATGCCCACAATCTGCGTATCACGTGGGTCGAGTCCGGTGGTTTCGAGGTCGAAGCAAAATGACTTCAGCGTGGCAATCTGCGTGATGAGTATCTGCCGCTCGTCGGCCGTCTGCACGAGGTGATAAACATGCGGCGTGTCGGCGATGGTGGTGAGCTTCGCTGCAACGGGGGCCGAAAAGAGGTCCTCTGAAGCAGACGGTGCTTCAGACGGCGTGGTGACGGCTTGTTCTGCTTTCCGGCCACGGCCCGCTTTGAACTCGTCACCGTAAAGGCGGCGACCGAGGGCGTTGAATTCGAACTCGGTAAAGAAAGCCTTCAGCGCTTCGTCGTTATGTGGCTTGAGAACGAGATCGGTCACCTGCGCGTCATAAGGCGCGTTCACGAAGATGGTGGCTAGCTGCTTGGAGAGCAGCGCATCTTCCTTGCTGGCTTCGAGTTTCTCCTTCTGCTTGCCTTTGAGCTTTTCGGTGTTGGCGAGCAGGTTTTCGACGCTCCCAAATTGCTGGATGAGCGCGGTGGCGGTCTTTTCACCGAAGCCTTTCACGCCGGGGATGTTATCGACCGCATCGCCCATAAGCGCGAGGATGTCGATGACCTGCTCCGGGCGTTCGATGCCCCAGCGCTCGCAGACTTCCTTCACGCCGAGGATTTCCACCTCAGCACCGGAGCGGCCTGGTTTGTAGATTTTCACATGCTCAGAGACGAGCTGACCGAAGTCTTTGTCCGGTGTGACCATGAAGGTCTCGATGCCCTCCTTCTCGGCGCGTTTGGCCATGATGCCGATGATGTCGTCAGCCTCGTAACCGTCGCGTACGAGAATGGGCACGTTCATGGCCTCCATGAGACGCTTGATCTGCGGGATGGCCATGCTGATATCCTCCGGCATCTCCTCGCGTTGCGCCTTGTAAGCCGGGAACATCTCATGGCGAGGCGTGGGCGCAGAAGTGTCCAGTGCTACCGCCAGATGCGTGGGCTGCTGGTTTTTAAGGATGTCGAGCAGCGTGTTGGCAAAGCCGTAGAGCGCGGACGTGTTCAATCCGTCACTGGTGCGGATGGGGGCTTTGATGAAGGCAAAGTGCGCGCGGTAAAGCAGCGCCATGCCGTCGAGGAGGAAGAGGCGTTGGGACATTCGCCCTTAGACTAGGCGGCATGGGGGCCTGCGCAAATGATGCTCAAGCTCCCTGTAAAGTGATCGCCGCATCTTCCATGGCGCGGCTGGCTTCAGTCTCGTCGTTCACGACCTGTGTGGCACCGAGTCGCTTCAGGCGCTCCACATCGGAGCTGAAGCGCGCGCGGGCCAGCACCGCGATGTCGGGACGATGCTCGCGGATCATGGCCAGGGCCTGGGCGTTGACCGTGGCGTCTGGGAAGGTCAGTGCGACCATGCGGGCATGTTTCAACTGGGTGAGTTCCCAGGTTTCCTCGTGGCTCGCATCCGCAAACAGCACAGCCTGGCCCTGGCGTTTGAGTTTCTGCACGGTTTCGGCATTCAACTCCACCACGAGAGTACGCACCCCGGAATCGAGCAGCGCTTTGTTGAGCTTTTGCCCGACCGGACCATGGCCGCAGATGATGGCGTGGTCGGTGAGACCGCTGATGCGCTGGCGCAGGTTGCCAGCATCGATTTTGACCGGTTTGCCACGACCCCAGCCACGTTTCACCAGCCAGTCGCCGAGCGGCAGGCCAAATTTTAGAAGGGCAGGGAGGAGTCCCATGGAAAGAGCACTCGCTGCGAGGAGGGTCTGCTGGGTGTCATTGCTCCAAAGATGGGCACCGCCTGCGTTTTGGAGCAGCACGAGTGAAAATTCCCCTGCGCTGCACAGGCCGATGCCCGCCATCAGCGCCTGCTTGTGGGCTAGACCTAGACGCCGCGCGATGAGGGTGATCAGCCCTGATTTGGAAAGCATGAGCACCGCTGTGAGGGTGCAAATAGGCAGCCAAAGAATAATGGCAGCCCTGACGTCAATCATGAGGCCGACCGAAACAAAGAACAACGTGAGGAAGAGATCCTTGAGAGGCATCACATCGGCCAGGATGCGGTGTTTGAAGATGGATTCGCTGACTGCCAGTCCCGCAACGAACGCACCCAGTGCGAGCCCCAGCCCGAGCAAGCCGCCGACAAAGGCCAGTCCAACGCAACTGCCGATGACTGAGAGCGTGAAGAGCTCACGACTTCGTGTGCGTGTCACCGCGTTAAGCAGCCAGGGAATGACCCATCGTGCGGCCACACCTGCCAGAATGACAAAGGCCCCTCCACGCAAAGCCAGCGAGCCAAGCCTTGGCATCAGCGCCGTGGCCACACCTTCGTGCGGCAAAAGCAGAGGCAGAAAAAGAAAGAAGACGATGATGAATAGGTCCTGAAAAATCGCTACCGCCAGCGCCATGCGTGCTCCAGGGCTTGCTTCGAGGCCGAGATCTTGAAAGCTCTTCAAACTGACCGCCGTGGAACTCATGGCGAGTGCGACGGATACAAGTACAGCCCCCTGCCATAACGTTGAATGCAGCGCGGTCGAAACTGCCGCAGCCGCCGCCATGCAGAGTCCCATCTGCCAGCCGCCGCCCGCAAACGCGAGCCGACGGAGAAAGCGCAGTTCACCCAGCGAGAATTCCAAGCCCAGAGTGAACATGAGCAGCACGACACCAAACTCCGCCATCTGCGAGACCTGCTCATGCGATTCACCGCCGCCGAGGAGCTCCAGAACGCCGGAGTTGGCGATTAAGACGCCGCAGATAAAATAGCCGGCCAGCATCGACTGCCTCAATCGAAGCAGCAGCAATGAGACCAGCACCACTCCTGCGAGCATCAGCGCCAGCAACGCAAACAGCGGCGGGATGGTGGCTGATGCGATGGTGAAGCCTTGAATCATGCGACAATTCTCCTTCGCTGGTCAGGCGTGACAGATCAAGTTCTGATGCAGGCATTGCGCCTCAAACGGATGAATGAAGTGAGGTAAAGAAATCATTTACCCGCCGCTTAAATATCGGACCGCTCACGGCATGTGACTCGTCAGATGGCAACGCCCTCACCCAGTGACGTGGTTCTCGAGTCACCTTGGTGATTGGAAATAAACGTTTAGTTTTCCCGCCGTTCGTCACTGCTGAACTGCAGATGGTAGAGCTTTTGGTACAACGGGTTGCGGCTAAGCAGCTCCGCATGCGTGCCACGGTCAAGAATGTGCCCTTGATCCATGACAATGATCTGGTCAGCTTGAAGAACAGTTGAGAGCCGATGAGCGATGGCGACGACTGTTTTACCAGCAGAAAGAGCATGAATGGCATCCTGGATGATTTTTTCGCTCTCGGTGTCGAGCGCTGAAGTGGCTTCATCAAGCAGAAGGACCGGCGCATCGCGCAAAATGGCGCGGGCGATGGAAATACGCTGCTTTTGGCCGCCGGAAAGATTGCACCCGCCTTCGCCTACGATGGCATCGTAGCCGTTGCTGATTTGTTCGATGAATTCATGCGCATGTGCCTTTTTCGAAGCGGCGATGATTTCCTCCTCGCTTGCATTGAGCCTGCCATAGCGGATGTTTTCACGGATGGTATCGTGAAACAAGAAGGTGTCCTGGTTGACGATGCCGATGTTGGCACGCAGGGAGTTTTGAGTGATGGAGCGGATATCGCGTCCGTCCAGCATGACCGAACCTTCGTCGGGGTCGTAAAAGCGCAGCAGAAGGGAGAAGAGCGTGCTTTTGCCAGCGCCACTGGGGCCAACGAGTGCATAAAATTTGCCAGGATCGAGTTTGAGACTGATGCTCGTTACAGCCGGGATCTCCTTTTTTTCACCATTGCTTTCACGATAGAAAAGAGCCGTGTTCTGAAAGCCGATTTCGCCACGTGCACGTCCCACATCCACCGCATCATCTGCATCCAGTATGTCAGGAGTGCGTTCGAGCAGTTCAAACACCATGCCTGCCGCGACGGTGGTTTTTTGCAGCATCATCTGCACACGGCTCAATTCCTTTACGGGTGGATAGATCTGCGTGAGCGCCATGACGAGCAGGAAGAAATTTTCCGCCTCAAGTCCACGATCCCATGCGTACACCAGTCCGGCGGCGATACCCAGGGAGGCAATGGTTTCCACGCTTGGGCCAACAAATTCGATGGCTTTGGCCCACCGTACCATGTTGCGAGTCATGCTGGCATTAGTGCGTTCAAAGCGCTGTTCGGCGTGTTTTTCACCGGCGTAGGCTTTGACCAGCCTGATGCCTGAAAAAGATTCCTGCATGGCCACCATCAACTCTCTGGAATCATACTCCTCACGCGCTCCGGTTTTACGCACTCGTTTGCCGATGCGAATGATCGGAAGCAGGCAGGCCGGGAAGACGACGAGTGACATGAGGGTGAAAATCCAATCCTGGGCGAAGAGGACGACTAGAATCGATATGATGGTCAAGGGGCGCTGGGCAAGAATTTGAATCAGCTGCATGGCGTTGCGCTGGACCGTGGCAGTCTGGTTGGTGACCGTTTGCATCAGCTCGCCTGTTTTGGCGGAGTTGAAAAAGACGGGTGACTGCCGCATCACGCAATGAAAGGCGTCATTGCGCAGTTGATAGGCCACCTTGCTGGTGACCCATGCTTGCATGTAGCTGGAAAGATAGCCAAAGAAGCCGCGCAGAAAGATCAGGACTGGTATGAAAGAGCAGGCGATCATGACACCTGTCAAACCAATCGGGGCGTCCTCTTCGAGCCCGAACATTTTTGCAATGTTAATGGTGCCGATCAAAGGCAGATCGGTGGCCTCTCCCAAGGTTCGTGTCTTGCCTTTCAAAACCAATGAGAAGATCAGTTGAAAACCTATAAGCATGAATCCGTTGAAAACAGCGCTGAGCATTCCAAGCAGGATGCTCAATGCGAAACGGCCACGATAAGGAACGACATATTTCCATATGGAAGTGAGAGTTTTTTTGACCAGTAATGAGAACTGAAGGTCTTCCGTATGGTGCATGAACGATGATGTAGCAGGGGGTGGAAAATACTGGATGTCAAACTAACTGAGGTCTTGTCACTCGCACAAGGATCATGACTCGCCGAGATGACGGCGATAGAGGGCGTGCAGTCGGTCCAGCATCGTATCAAGACTGTGATGAGCCATGATAAACTCCCTTCCGGCGTGGCTCATGGCCTGAGTTTGGAGCTTTTGTTCCAAGATTTCACGGATTGCAGCGGCAAGAGCAGCAGCGTCATGAGGTGGCACGAGCCGGCCTGTTTCTCCATGCCTGATAATGCTGGGAATACCGCCGACGTCACTGGCTACGACAGGAACCCCCATGGCCAGTGCTTGCAAGCCTGACTGGGGTATTGCTTCGTGAAATGAGGGGATTGCGATGATGTCGAGGGCTCGCATTATTTCGGGCACATCTTCCCGATGCCCTAAAAAGGTGAATTGATTTCCAACCGAGAACCGGGAAACCATTGACTGCACATATTCTAGAGCCGGCCCTTCCCCGGCGATGATGCAGTGGACTTGAATGCCGTGATGAGCTTTGAGCAGATGAACCGCTTCTGCCAGTATTTGAATGCCCTTGGCGGCACGAATCACCGTGACCATGCCGATGAGCGGCGTCTGAGGAGGCAGCGCAAAAGCGGAGAAATCTGCTTTGGGCCCCTCGGGCTTGAAGCGTTGGAGGTCAACGCCAGTTGGCAGGGTGGTGATCGCATCCAGATCTAGATCAAAGGTGGAAGCCAGTGAAGAGGTGATCTTGGGGCTGGTTGTAAGGATGTGATGACTCCACTCTTTGTACATCAGTCGGCTGAGTGATTTGTTCGGAATGGGGACGTCGAAATGGCGGCTGCGGATGATCAGAGGCACGCGTGCGATGCGCGCAGCGATGGTGAGCAGCCATCCATCTCGTGAACTGTGTGGATTGACGATCTCGATGCGCTGGCGATGCAGCCACCAGGCAAGTCTGAGAATATGGTACGGCATCAGGTAGCGTTGATCAAAGCGCTGGGCCACTATCGACACTCCGGCCTGACTGGCGCGTTGATAAATCTGGCTGTCCATGGGAGCGATCAGCCAAACTTCGCTGCCGCGGCTGCGGAATCCGTTTATTTCAGCCAGAATGCGGTGTTCCTGCCCTCCCCAGCCCAGGGAGGCTTCGGAGTGGGCAATACGCCAGATGCGTTGGGGGAGGATGGGATCAGCCATGAATTCAACGCTGCTCTATTACTCAAGCAGCGTTGAGCCAAATCTTTTTTTGTGGCGTTGGTTCATGCAAATACCGGTGCTCCTGGGATCGGAGAGCTTTTGCCCTACAGCGGATCAACATGTTATAGATCAATGCCATATATCGGCAATAAGCTTAGAATAAAAATGCCAACATGCTGTAATGGTGGGCGATTTATAAAAATCGACACCGATTTTGTCAGTTTGGTACGATTTTAGGAAAATTGCATTGGACTATCGACCCAATTTGTATGTCATGTTTGGCGCTTCATTTATCGGGTGGCCCTCCTTTTTGGAAAAAAGTTCTCGCAAGCCTCCTGCCTTGCCTTCATATCCAATTTTCACATCTCTGATTTTTACATGACGCCATCCACCATCGGCATTATCGGCTTAGGCTATGTGGGCCTGCCTTTGAGCCTTCAGTTTGCCAGTACTGGCAGCACCGTGCTGGGATTCGACATTGATCCTGCCAAAATTAATGCCTTGGAGGTAGGAGAGACCTACATCCTTCACATTTCCTCTGAAGCCGTGCGTGCACAGCGCGATGCTGGGCGCTTTTCCGCCACCACGGACTTTTCTCGTGTTTGCGAATGTGAGGCCATCATTATCTGTGTCCCCACGCCGCTGGCGAAACACCGCGAACCTGACCTCACCTATGTCCTGGACACCGGCCGCGCCATTGCCCCTCACCTCAAAAGTGGTCAATTGGTAGTGCTGGAGTCCACCACTTATCCTGGGACAACGGACACTGAACTAAGAGAGGTGCTTGAAGCAGGTTCCAGCCTCAAGGCGGGGGTGGATTTTCATCTCGCATTCTCGCCAGAACGAGAGGATCCAGGCAACCCTCAGAGTGATGTCGCATTGATTCCAAAAATCGTCGGTGGATTCACCCCTGAATGCCAGAAACATGCACTGAGTGTCTATGGCCGGGCGATCAAGACACTGGTGCCGGTGGAGTCCTGCCGTGTGGCAGAGGCGGTGAAACTGACGGAAAACATTTTCCGGGCTGTGAACATCGCCATGGTGAACGAACTCAAGGTCGTCTATGCCGCGATGGGCATCGATATCTGGGATGTTATCGAGGCTGCGAAGACAAAGCCTTTTGGTTTCATGCCATTTTATCCCGGACCTGGGCTCGGAGGCCATTGCATTCCGATCGATCCTTTTTACCTGACCTGGAAGGCACGTGAATACGGTCAGGAGACACGTTTCATCGAACTGGCTGGTGAGGTCAATACCTCCATGCCGGCATACGTGATTCAGCGTGTGGGTGAGGCTCTGGCTTCGTTGCACCTGACCATCCGTGACAGCCGCATTCTCATGATTGGTATCGCCTACAAGTCAAACGTCGATGATGATCGTGAAAGCCCTGCCTATGTTCTGTGGGATCTCCTGGAACAGCAGGGCGCGGAAGTGGATTACCACGATCCGCATGTGCCGGTGATACGCCCTTCACGTGAGCATGCGCATTTCGCTGGACGCAAGAGCGTGGCGCTGGTGGCCGGTACGCTGGCTGAATACGATCTGGTGCTCGTTGCAACGAACCACAAGGCGGTGGATGCAACGCTCATAGCGGAGCACGCACGTCTGGTGGTGGATTCACGCAATGCACTAAGTTCCCTGATGAAGGGCAAACCAAATTATTTTAAAGCATGAAGGCTCTCGTCACAGGTGGTGCAGGTTTTATTGGCTCTCATATTTCCGAGGCCCTCTGTCGTAGAGGCGCTGAAGTCATCGTGTTGGACAATCTCTCTCTCGGCAATCCCGCCAATCTTGATTGGAAAAAAACGGGAGACAAGATCGACCTTGTTAAGGGTGACATCTGTGACCAGGCACTGCTGGCAAAGCTGATGCCCGGCATCGACTGGGTCTTTCACCAGGGTGCGCTTCCCTCGGTGCCTCGCTCTGTCGCCGCACCGCTGGAGAGCAATGCGAACAATCTCGACGGCACGCTGAATGTGCTGCTCGCTGCCAGAGACGCCGGGGTGAAGCGGTTGATGTTTGCTTCATCATCCTCGATCTACGGGAACGCAGATGTGCCCGCAAAGCATGAAGGGCTGCCCGTGCAGCCGCTGTCACCCTACGCGCTGCAAAAGTACGGTGGCGAGCGTTACTGCCAGCTCTTTTATCAGCTCTATGGCTTTGAAGCCATAGCGTTGCGCTACTTCAACATCTTCGGGCCTAGGCAGGCTTTTGATTCGCCCTATTCCGGTGTGATCGCGAAGTTCTGCACCTTTATGCTGGAAGGAAAACCACCGGTGATCTTTGGAGATGGCAGCCAGGCCCGCGATTTCACCTATGTGGACAATGCCGTCTCAGCGAATCTGCTCGCTGCAGAGGCGCCTGCGGAGAAGGCTGCTGGCAAGGTCTTCAATGTGGCAGCCGGCCACTCGATTGATTTGCTCCGGCTTGTGAAAGACATCAACCAGCTGACCGGCCAGGAACTGCAGCCAAAGTTCGAGTCGGCACGCGCTGGGGACGTTCTGCATT
Source organism: uncultured Verrucomicrobiota bacterium (assembly GCA_903838675.1). Taxonomy (GTDB): domain Bacteria; phylum Verrucomicrobiota; class Verrucomicrobiia; order Verrucomicrobiales; family Verrucomicrobiaceae; genus Prosthecobacter. The sequence continues at coordinate 3,885 of CAILZI010000127.1, read as the reverse complement.
CTCTGGCAGACATCAGTGCGGCAAAAGATGGCCTGGGTTATGAGGTTCAGGTGTCCTGGGAGGAAGGGCTCCGTAGAACGCTGGACTTTTACAAACAGGTAGCAAAAAAAATCTAGTCACCCTTGCTTGGATTGGCGTCAATTACGTTCATAAAAATATGAAGGTTGTGATCTTATGCGGTGGTAAAGGCACTCGTCTGCGTGAAGAAACTGAGTTTCGTCCCAAGCCGATGGCCTCGATCGGTGGCCAGCCCATCCTCTGGCACATCATGAAGACCTACGCACACTACGGGCACAAGGAATTCATCATCTGCCTGGGCTACAAGGGCGAGTGTATCAAGGAGTACTTCCGCAACTATCTTTGGAACACCTCCGACGTGACGCTCTACCTCGGACAAAATGCTGCGCTGCAATTTCATGACAAAAATGATGAAAAAGACTGGTCTGTGACCCTCGCTGAAACCGGTGAGCATACGATGACCTCTGCTCGCGTAAAGCGTATCCAGCGTTACATTCCAGATGGCGAGCCGTTTTTGCTCACCTACGGTGACGGCCTCTCCAACCTCGATGTGAATGCCTCCATTGCTGCGCATCATGCTTCGGGCAAAGTTTGCACCCTCACCGCCGTGCATCCCGCCGGCCGCTTCGGCTCGCTCCGCATCGAGAATGACAATACCATTCACGTCTTCAACGAAAAGCCGCAGTATGAAGAGGCTTATGTCAATGGGGGGTACATGGTGTGCAGCCACCAGATGTTTGACTACCTCAGTGCTGACCCTCAGGTCATGCTCGAGCGCCAGCCTATCGATGATCTTGTTCGCGACAGTCAGCTCAATGCCTTTAGGCATGAAGACTTCTGGCAGCCGATGGACACCTACCAGGAGATGCAGCACCTCAACGAACTATGGGCACAAGGCAGGGCGCCCTGGAAAATCTGGTAGGCCCTATGCATTTCGCCGACACCTATCGCGGAAAGCGTGTCCTGCTCACAGGTCATACAGGCTTCAAAGGCGGCTGGCTTGCTGAATGGCTGCTCTCATTAGGTGCCGAGGTTACAGGTCTTGCGCTGGAGCCCAATACTCAGCCCGCGATCTTTGATGAATTGAAACTTGCCAGTCGTCTCAATCATCACATCGGCGACATTCGCGATCTGGGGCTCGTTTGCCGCTTGGTCGAAAAAACGCAGCCTGATTTTGTCTTTCACCTCGCTGCGCAGCCACTCGTCAGGCTTTCTTATACGCAGCCGGTGGACACCTTTGCCACAAATGTGATGGGCACAGTGCATGTCATGGAGGCTGTGCGCCTGGCTGCCCGGCCATGCACTTTGCTGTGCATCTCGACGGACAAGTGTTATGACAATCGCGAGTGGGTGCATAGCTACCGGGAGGTGGATGCGCTCGGCGGGCACGACCCATACAGTGCTTCCAAAGGTTCTGCAGAGATCGCCATCAGCTCCTATCGCCGCTCCTTTTTCTCCGGTGCAGACACCGTTGTGCACCTCGCTTCCGCACGAGCTGGCAATGTCATTGGTGGTGGAGATTGGGCGCTGGACCGCATCATGCCCGACTGCATTCGTGCTCTCGCGCGGGGAGAGTCGATCGCCGTGCGCAATAAAATCGCCACGCGTCCCTGGCAGCACGTACTGGAGCCGCTCAGCGGCTACTTGCACCTCGCCGCCTCCGTTCATCAGGCCGCTGATAAAAAATCGCCGGAACTCAATCAACTCTGTAGCGCCTTCAATTTTGGTCCTGCGCTAAGTTCCAATCGCAGCGTCGCAGACGTTGTCAACGAAGCCCTCAAACACTGGCCCGGCACCTGGAAAGACAAGTCAGACCCGCACGCAGTTCACGAGGCCACTTTGCTCAATCTCGCTACCGACAAGGCCAAGCACCTGCTCCAGTGGCAGCCCGTTTGGAATTTTGAGCAGACCGTCGCTCGTACAGTAGCATGGTATCATCAGTGCCATCTCAATCCTGCCAGTGCCCCCGGCCTGACTGCCCAGCAGATCTCCGATTATACGGCTGCCGCCTCTGCCGCGCGCCTCCCATGGGCCAACTGACTCATTTTCGTGAAACGTTCCCCCTCAGACCTCAAACAAGAAATCCTCCGGCTTACACGTGAGTACTCAGCACTCATGCACACCGCCAACCGTCCCGGTGCTGAAAACGCCGCCCCATTCATCCCCGGAGAGACAACAGTGCCCTATGCAGGCCGCGTCTTCACCGAAGATGAAGTCGAGGCAGCCGTCGGTGCCACGCTCGATTTTTGGCTCACGCTCGGTCCTGAAGGTGAGGCTTTTGAAAAAGAACTCGCAGGCTTCCTCGGCGTCAAACACTCCCTGCTCGTCAATTCCGGCTCTTCAGCCAATCTGGTCGCCTTCGCTGCTCTCACCACGCACAAATTGCCGCCGCACAAACGCATCCAGCCCGGAGATGAAGTCATCACCGTAGCGGCAGGCTTTCCCACCACCGTCGCTCCGATCATTCAGTGCGGTGCCGTCCCCGTCTTCATCGACAACGATCCAAACACCGGCAACGCATGCGTCGAGCAGCTCGAAGCCGCCTTCGTTGAAGGCAAAACCAAAGCCGTCATGATGGCCCATACCTTGGGCAATCCCTTTGACCTCAGTGCCGTGATCGAGTTTTGCCGCAGGCATGATCTCTGGCTCATTGAGGACAACTGCGACGCCCTCGGCTGCACCTATTCAATGCCCGTCGCAAGGGCCGCCGCTCTCGGCTTCAAAGAAAATTCACCCGGCATCCCAGCAGACGGCACTCACATCACCCGTTACACAGGCACCTGGGGAGATATTTCCACCCAGTCTTTTTACCCGCCACATCATCTCACCATGGGGGAAGGGGGGGCGGTCAACATCGTCCACCGTCCCCCGCTCAAGAGCTATGCAGAAAGCTTTCGTGACTGGGGCCGCGACTGCTGGTGTGCCTCTGGCAAGGACAACACTTGCGGCAAACGCTTTGACTGGCAGCTCGGTCAGCTGCCCAAAGGCTACGACCACAAATACATTTACAGCCATCTCGGCTATAATCTAAAGCCACTCGACCCCCAGGCCGCCATCGGCCGCCAGCAGCTCAAAAAACTTCCGGCCTTCATCGAGGCGCGCAAACAAAACTGGGACTGCCTTCGTGAAGGTCTCGCAGACTTGGAGGAATTTATCAGCTTTTCACTTCCTACCCACGCCACAGGCTGGTCGCAGGATGGATTCACTTGGGACAGCACCGGATGTCGCGTCGACTGCTCCTGGTTTGGCTTCATGATTCGCGTCAAACAAAGCGCCCCGTTCACCCATGCCGACCTCGGTCGTCATCTCGACGAAAAAAAGATCGGCAACCGCATGCTCTTCGGCGGCAATCTGCTCCGTCAGCCCGCCTTCGTTCAGCTTCAAAAAGATCGCCCGGAAGCCTTGCGCATCGCCACACCGCTGACGGGTGCCGACGAGATCATGAACACCGCGATATTCCTCGGGACCTACCCTGGCCTTTCCAAAGCCATGCTTGATTACGAGATCGAGACCATCCGTCAATTTGTTCGCTGCAGGTAGCTCATCGTTCACACATGAATAAATTAGTACAACTCAAAAACGCGTTCCTCTCCGGGCAGATAAGCAAGGGAGATTACATCAGTGAAATGAGCGTGGAGCATGAGCATCTCTTTTCATACTCTGAATTTTTGAACGGGGTGAATATTGAGGAGATCAGATTGCGAAAGGATGCCGTCATCGCGGAGCTTAAAAATCCTCGTATCTCCATGATTTGCATGGGCTATGGCTGCTTTGTGATTAAAGGCGGTTGTTTAGAGAGCTGTCCGTGCGTTACAGAGCAAACGACGGATACCAATTACCTGTTTCTCCATGGCGAGAAACATGCGG